>NZ_JBQFYX010000003.1:0-305460 GCF_056541885.1 Ruegeria sp. AF7
GACCCTGACACCCGTCGAGCTGTTGCGGCAAAACGCTCCGGCCACCCGTCCCATAATCGCCCTCAGCGAAGGCAACGACCCCCGCATCACAAAAGGGGCCATCAACGCGCAGAGGGCCAATCTGGCTGATATCATTCTGGTTGGCCCGCACGCCGAGGTCGAAGCAGCCCTGAAAGATCAGGGGGCTGCTGCCTCTCAGGGCGTTGAGATCCATGACCCCAAGACTTCGGACCTGACCGAAGAATTTGCCCAGACCTTTTTCGAACTGCGCCAGCATAAAGGCGTCGATCGGTCCAAGGCACGTGCTGCCGTTGAAACACCCCCCGTCTATGCCGCCATGCTGGTGCGCAGCGGACGCGCCACCGGCACTGTAGGAGGGGCCGTTCACACGACCGGCGATATTGTCCGCGCAGCCATCCAGGTGATTGGCATGGCCCCCGATGCAGGAATGGTGTCGTCCTTTTTCCTGATGTACCCGCCGGAAAACGCTCAGCCCGGGGCGCGGGCGATGCTGTATTCCGATTGCGGGCTGGTCATCAATCCGACCGCGGGCGAGCTGAGCAAGATCGCCATCGCGTCCGCCACATCGGCCCGGACGCTGCTGCAGGTCGATCCAAAGATCGCGATGCTCAGCTTTTCCACCAAGGGCAGCGCCAAGCATCCCGATGTGGACAAGGTGATCGAGGCCACTGAGTCGCTACGCCAGGCCGCGCCAGATCTGAACGTCGACGGTGAACTGCAATTCGACGCCGCCTTTGTACCTTCGGTTGGTGAGCGTAAATCACCGGGTTCGTCTGTCGCCGGGCAGGCCAACGTGATGATCTTTCCCAACCTTGATGCTGGCAATATCGGCTACAAAATCACCCAAAGACTGGGGGGCTACACCGCCATTGGTCCGGTCTTGCAGGGGCTGGCCAAACCCGCCAACGACCTGTCCCGCGGATGCAGCGCCGAGGATGTGACCCAGATGATCGCCGTGACCGCGCTGCAGGCAACTGGACTGTAACACTTAATTTTCGCACCGTTCCCGGAACGATGTTCTAAAGTACCGAGGAAACTGACAAAATCCTCCTGACATAACCAACTGGACCCGCAAATGACCCATCAGCAGCCGATCCTTGATACGTCACCGAAAGTCTCGGACGAAATCCGCAGGACCACCTGCTACATGTGCGCCTGCCGATGCGGCATCAACGTCCACATGAAAGACGGCAAGGTTGCTTATATCGAAGGCAATCGCGACCACCCGGTGAACAAGGGTGTCCTGTGTGCCAAGGGATCCGCCGGGATCATGCAGGTCAATGCCCCCTCGCGCCTGCGCAAGCCACTGAAACGGGTCGGCCCGCGTGGCTCGGGTGAATTTGAAGAGATCAGCTGGGACGAAGCGCTGGAACTGGCGGTCAGCTGGCTGGAGCCAATCCGCAAAGACAACCCGGAAAAGCTGGCCTTTTTCACTGGACGGGACCAAAGCCAGAGCTTCACCAGCTTCTGGGCGCAAAATTTCGGAACTTGCAACTATGCGGCGCATGGAGGCTTTTGTTCGGTCAATATGGCTGCGGGCGGCATTTATACGATGGGCGGCGCATTCTGGGAATTCGGCCAGCCTGATTGGGACCACACCAAACTGTTCATGTTGTTTGGCGTGGCCGAAGACCACGACTCCAACCCGATCAAAATGGGTATTGGAAAGATCAAGGCGCGCGGTGCACGTGTTATCGGCGTCAACCCCATCCGCAGCGGATACAACGCCGTCGCTGATGATTGGGTCGGCATCACACCGGGAACTGACGGGCTGTTCATCCTGTCGTTGATCCATGTGCTGATGAAAGCCGGAAAGATCGATCTCGACTATCTGAGCCGCTACACCAATGCCCCGGTTTTGGTGGACGCGTCCGAAGGCGCCGGAAACGGCCTGTTCCTGCGCGACGATGACGGAAAGCCTCTGGTCATCGACCGGAATACAGGCAAGCTGACGGCCTTCGACACGCCTGGCGTTCGCCCGGATTTGTCGGCGGTCTACGAAAACGACGGTGTCGTTCATCGCCCTGTATTTCACTTGATGGCGGAAAAATACCTGTCCGAGGAGCACGCGCCCGAAGCTGTTGCCGAAAAATGCGGTATTCCCGCCAAGCGCATTCGCGCGATTGCTTCGGAACTGGCGCGCGTCGCCTTTGACGAGGCGTTCGAGCTGGATCACGAATGGACCGATTTCCGGGGCGAGAAACACACCAAGATGATTGGCCGCCCTGTTGCGATGCACTCGATGCGTGGCATTTCGGCTCATGCCAATGGTTTCCAGACCTGCCGCGCGCTGCATGTGCTGCAGATCATCCTTGGCACGGTCGAGGTTCCCGGCGGCTTCCGCTTCAAGCCCCCCTACCCCAAACCGGTCGAGGCGCACCCGACACCGCATTGCAAGGTGACGCCTAACTCGCCCTTGGATGGCCCGCACTTGGGGTTTGTCCGCGGCCCGGAACACCTTGCACTGAAGGAAGATGGCAGCCCCGCACGGATCGACAAGGCGTTCACCTGGGAAAACCCGATGTCCAGCCACGGGCTGATGCATATGGTGATCTCGAACGCACATGCGGGCGACCCGTATAAGATCGATACGCTGTTCATGTACATGGCCAACATGTCGTGGAACTCGACCATGAACACCAAGGGTGTCATCGAGATGCTGACGGACAAAGATGAAAACGGCGATTACGTGATCCCGCGCATCATCTATTCGGACGCCTATTCTTCCGAGATGGTGGCCTACGCGGACCTCATCCTTCCGGACACGACCTACCTCGAACGCCACGACTGTATTTCGCTGCTGGATCGCCCGATTTGCGAGGCGGATGCGGCCGCTGACGCAATCCGCTGGCCTGTGATCGAACCGGACCGCGACGTGCGCGGATTTCAGTCAGTATTGATCGATCTCGCTAACCGCATGAAACTTCCGGGTTTCACCCATGAAGACGGCAGCGCAAAATGGGTCGATTACGCCGACTATATCGTCAATCACGAACGCAAGCCGGGTATTGGCCCGCTGGCCGGATTCCGCGGTGAAAATGCCAACAAGGAAGGACGCGGAGAGGTCAACCCGGATCAATTGAACCGATATATCGAAAACGGCGGTTTCTACGTGGCGCATATCCCGCAAGGCGCGGATTACTACAAACCATGGAATGCGGCCTATCAGGACTGGGCCGTGGGCATGGGTCTCTATGACAGCCCGCAGCCATACCTATTCCAACTCTACTCCGAACCGATGCGCAAGTTTCAGCTGGCAGCCGAAGGCCATGGCGACCGACAGCCGCCTGATCATTTGCGCCAGCGGATCAAAGACACGATGGACCCGCTTCCGATCTGGTACGAAACCGATCAGCACGGCAACGACGGCTTCACGGTCAACGCGCTGACCCAGCGCCCGATGGCGATGTATCACAGCTGGGGCACGCAAAACGCCTGGCTGCGGCAGTTGCACGGGCGAAACCCGCTCTATGTTCCGACCAGGCTGATGCGCAAGCACGGCCTGAACGACGGAGATTGGGCCAAAATCACATCCCCTCATGGTGAGATTACGGTCCCTGTGATGGAAATGGCCGCGCTGAACGACAACACCGTCTGGACATGGAACGCCATCGGCAAACGCAAAGGCGCCTGGGCCCTGCAAGAGGACGCGCCCGAGGCCACCAAGGGTTTCCTGCTCAACCACCTGATCCACGAATTGCTTCCGCCAAAAGGCGACGGGCTACGTTGGGCCAATTCCGACCCCATTACTGGTCAGGCCGCATGGTTTGACCTGAAGGTGAAAATCGAAAAGGCCGACGCGCCCGCCGATGCCCAAAGCCAGCCTCATTTTGACCCGATCAAATCACCGGTAGGAACCGGCCCTGCGAATTTGGCGTGGAAGGTGGGCAAATGACCCGGATCCGCACTTCATCTGGCCACAAATATCCCGGGGGTGAATTGAGCCGCAGGCTCAAGAGGGGGCTGGCCCCCTCACCCGTCCTCAACAGCACAGGTATCCTGACATGACCCAGCTACCGAACTCCACCGAGCGCAAGATGGGTCTGGTGATCGACCTGGACACCTGCGTTGGTTGCCATGCCTGCGTGATTTCCTGCAAAGGCTGGAACACGGAAAATTATGGCGCGCCGCTGTCCGATCAGGATGCCTATGGCGCCAATCCTTCGGGCACTTTCCTGAACCGCGTGCATTCCTACGAGGTGCAACCGGCGGAAGGGCACGCGCAACTGATCCATTTCCCTAAATCCTGCCTGCATTGCGAAGATGCGCCCTGTGTTACCGTGTGCCCGACCGGGGCCAGCTACAAGCGGGTCGAAGATGGCATCGTGCTGGTTAATGAAAGCGACTGTATCGGGTGCGGCCTGTGTGCCTGGTCCTGCCCCTATGGCGCGCGTGAACTGGACAAGGCCGAGGGGGTGATGAAGAAATGCACACTCTGCGTCGACCGGATCTATAATGAGAACCTGCCCGAGGTGGACCGGATTCCCTCCTGTGTCCGAACCTGTCCGGCGGGCGCGCGGCACTTTGGCGATCTGGGCGATCCGGACAGCGACGTCAGCAAGCTTGTTGCGGACCGCGGCGGAATGGACCTGATGCCCGAAATGGGCACCAAACCCGTCAATAAATATCTGCCGCCGCGCCCGAAAGACACGGTGGAAGATCAGATCGACATCCTGGCCCCCCTGTTGGCACCTGTCGCTGAAGAGCCCAAGGGCTTCCTCGGCTGGCTCGACAAGACGTTGGAGAAACTCTGATGCATCCTGCACCCTCCGTCATCCTCTTTACCACCCTGTCCGGTCTGGGCTTCGGCCTGCTCTTCTTTCTTGGTCTTGGCCTTCCGGCTGTCTCGGGTTGGGTGGCCTTTGTGTTCTTCGCCATTGCTTACGGTCTGGCCGTCGGAGGGCTGATGGCCTCGACCTTCCATCTCGGCCACCCGGAACGGGCCTGGAAGGCTTTTACTCAATGGAAAACGAGCTGGCTCAGCCGTGAGGGCTGGTGTGCCGTGCTCGCCCTGGTCGTCATGGGGCTTTACGCGATTGGCGTGGTGTTTCTGGATCGGCAATGGAGCCTGCTGGGTTGGATCGGAGCGTTGATGTCACTGGCGACCGTGTTCACGACATCGATGATCTACACGCAACTCAAGACCATCCCGCGCTGGAATATGAACCTGACCCCCGCCATGTTCCTGAGCTTCAGCCTGGCGGGTGGTGCGTTGCTGGCGGGCCAGACACGTGTTGCTATTCCGCTTCTGCTGATCGCCGCTTTGGTTCAATTCTTGTATTGGAAGAATGGCGACAAAGCGCTGGAGGCATCCGGAACGGATCTGGGTACGGCGACAGGTTTGGGTAACCGGGGCACAGTCAGAGCCTTCGAGCCACCGCATACCGGTACCAACTATCTGCTGCGCGAGTTTGTTCATGTGGTCGGGCGCAAACATGCCGAAAAGCTACGGGTGATCTCGTTTGTATTCGCCTTTGCCCTGCCGGTTCTGTTGCTGGTCCTGCCATTCAATCATTTCCTGGCCCTGCTAGCCGTGGCATCGCATCTGGCAGGTGTCGCGACCTCGCGCTGGTTGTTCTTTGCGCAGGCTGAACATGTCGTTGGGCTTTACTACGGTAAGCGTTGAGGGGGCTCTGCCCCCGCCGCGGCAAGCCGCGACTCCCCCGGGATATTTTTGGCCAGATGAAGTTTGAATCCTGAAAACCAAAAAGGCGGCACTCGGTAGTCGAGGCCGCCTTTTCCGGTTTCTGAAGGCCGGGTTAGATGAGGCCCGCGTGTGCCATTGCCGCATCAATCGCGGCTTTTGTGTTGTCTTCCAGCTCAGTCAGAGGTGAGCGGACTTCGGTGCTGCAAAGGCCCAGTTTGCTGAGCGCGTATTTGGCGCCGACCAACCCGGGTTCTATAAAGATCGCTTCGTGCAGCGGCATCAGCTTGTCCTGGTATTCCAGTGCCTTTGCATAATCGCCCGACAATGTGGCCTGCTGGAATTCAGCGCAGAGCCTGGGGGCCACGTTTGCGGTGACTGAAATGCATCCGACGCCGCCATGGGCGTTGAAGCCAAGTGCGGTGGCGTCTTCGCCGGACAGTTGGCAGAAATCTGCGCCGCAAGTTGCACGCTGCTGGCTGACACGCGCCAGATCGCCCGTCGCATCCTTGACCCCGACAATACGCGGCAACCGGGCCAGTTCGCCCATGGTGACAGGGGTCATGTCGATGACCGATCGTCCGGGAATGTTGTAGATGATGATCGGAATATCCGCAGCCTCGTGCAGGGCTTGGAAATGCGCGATCAAGCCGCGTTGAGTCGGCTTGTTGTAGTAAGGTGTGACAACCAGCGCCGCATCGGCACCAACTTTTTCGGCGAACTGAACGAACCGGACGGCTTCGACCGTGTTGTTCGACCCGGCACCGGCAATAACCGGCACACGGCCAGCAGCCGTTTTGACCACTTCTTCGATGACCGTTTCGTGTTCGTCGTGGCTGAGCGTCGGGCTTTCGCCGGTGGTTCCAACAGGCACCAACCCGGTCGAGCCTTCGGAGATCTGCCATTCGACCAGATGTTTAAGCGTCTTCAGGTCCAACTCGCCGTTGTTGAACGGAGTGACGAGGGCTGGCATCGAGCCTTTGAACATGACACGCTCCTTAAGGTGCACATTGCGGTTTTTGCGCCTCGGCCTCTCACGTTTCCAGCTTTGTGAGTTGATCCCGGCGGCGCAGGGTTTATCCTCACAGGCTCTATCCTCGGTTGGTTGGGAAATGCAAGGGATGACACGCTTTCTGGCACTGTTGACTGGTGTGATTCTATACGCAGCGGCGACACCGCAAGCCGCACGCGCGGACGCGGCCGGTGATTTGCGCGCGGGGCTTTATGAAATGCGCAAGGGCGACTGGAACGCGGCGCTGCGCGTATCGGGCCAGCGCGGCTCGGTCTCGCGCGATGTCATCGTCTGGCACTGGTTGCGTGAGGGGTTTGGCAGCTCGGGCGATGTGCTGGTGTTTCTCGAACGCCGCGCGGACTGGCCCGGTCTGGATTGGCTGCGCCGCAAGAGTGAGCCGGTCTTTACCGGGGTCGATCCGGACAGGGTTGTGAAGTTTTACGCTGGCTTACCCCCTCAGACTGCTGAAGGCGCGCTGAACTATGCGGTGGCCCTTAAGGCCAAAGGACGCATTGGCGAGGCGGAAGCCGATATCGTGACAGCCTGGCGTACCATGCCGATGGGGTCGGGGTTGCAAAAGGACTATCTGGAGAATTTTGCCAAACTGCTGAAGCCGCACCATGCCGCGCGGCTGGACCGGATGCTGTGGGATGGCCATTTGGTCAGCGCAGAACAGATGCTGCCCCTGGTCACCACCGATGAGCGCAAGCTGGCCGAAGCGCGAATCGCGTTGCAGAAACGCCAGCCGGGCGTAGACGGCAAGGTGGCGGCGGTGCCGAAGTCGCTGGCAGATGCGCCGGGGCTGGCATTCGACCGCTTTGTCTGGCGCGACAAGAAAGAACTGGATGACAGCGCCGTCGACCTGATGCTGGCACGTTCAACCGGACCGGAGGCCCTGGGCGAGCCTGACAAATGGGCCGAGGGACGCCGCCGTCTGGCCCGGCTCGAGATGCGATCGGGGCGGGCAGCGCGTGCTTATGACGTGGCCGCCAAGCACCATATGACCCCGGAAATGGGATATTCCTATGCGGATCTGGAGTGGCTGGCCGGGTTTCTGGCCCTGCGCAAGCTGAATGACCCTGCCACAGCTGTGCGACACTTCCAGAATTTTTCGGATGCCGTGCAATCGCCGATCTCGAAAGGGCGCGGCGGCTATTGGCTGGGGCGGGCTTACGCCGAGCTTGGGGACGCAGACAAAGCCTATGAGGCCTATGCGATGGGCGCGGATCATCAGACCTCTTTTTATGGTCTTCTGGCGGCGGAACGGATCGGTCGGCCATTTGACAAGGAACTGGCCAATCCGCGTCGCGCCCCGCATTGGCGTCAGGCAGAATTCGCCGATTCCAGCGTTCTGGAAGCCGGGCTGCTGTTGCTGAAGGCCGGGGAAGACAACTTGTCCGAGAGGTTCCTGACCCATCTTGTCGAAGGTCTTGACCCTGTGCAGGCCAATCAGTTGGGCGACCTTGCGATCGAGCTGAAACAGCCGCATCTGGCCGTCATGATCGCCAAGCGGGCAGCGACCACGGGCACCGTTTTGCCTGCGGCCTATTACCCGGTTCATCCGGTGGCCGACATGCGTCTGCCAATGGCCAAGGAAATGACGCTGGCCATCGCGCGGCGCGAAAGCGAATTTGATCCGGTTGTCGTCAGCGGCGCGGGTGCGCGCGGCCTGATGCAAGTGATGCCTGCAACAGCCAAGCTGGTGGCCGGAGAACTGGGGATACTCAACGGCCATCAGACCGGTCGATTGACGTCGGACTGGCAATACAATGCCAAACTTGGCGCCAACTATCTTTCGGGCCTTGCGACCGAGTTCAACGGGAATGTCGTCATGATGGCAGCCGGATACAATGCCGGTCCAAAGCGCCCGATCTCGTGGATGGAGCGCTATGGTGATCCGCGCACCGGCGAGGTGGATATCGTAGACTGGATCGAGACCATTCCGTTCAATGAGACGCGCAATTATGTGATGCGCGTGACCGAAAGCCTGCCGGTCTACCGCGCTCGTCTGGGGCAGCCCGCCCTGCCGGTTCCGTTTTCGCAGGAACTGATCGGATCATCGCTGGCGGCGTTCGCGCCATAAGGTAAACAGCCCTGCGGCCACAACAATCGCTGCGCCCGCGACAACTTCGGGGCGCAGTTTTTCACCAAAGATCGAAATCCCCAGAATCGCGCTCCAGACAAGGTGGAAATAGGCGAAAGGTTGGACGGCGCTGGCTTCGGCCATCTCATAACATTTGATCAGAAGCCAATGACCCGTTGCCCCGCTGACGCACAGCAACGCCATCCACAGCCAGTCGCTGCGGGCCATTGGCTCCCAGAACCACATCCCAAACAGGGTCATGGCGACGGCGCCAACGACCCCGGTCCAGAAAAAACTGGTGGCCGTGCTGTCCTGACGCGCGACATAGCGCGTCAGCAGGCCGTAGATCGCAAACAGAAATGCCGAGATCAGCGGTATGACGGCCCAAGGATCAAAAACACCAACGCCCGGCTGCAGAATGATCAGAACACCAATGCAACCGACACCGATCGCAACCCAGCGCCGCCATCCGACCTGTTCGCCCAGAACCGGACCGCTCAGCGCGGCGACAAGCAGGGGATAGCATATGAAAACGGCCATACTGTCGATCAAACCGAGCACTGTGAAACCGAACACGGCGACGCAGATCTCGGTGGCCAGCAGCAGGCCCCGCAATATTTGCAACCCCATCTGGTTCGTCTGCATGGCTGCCCTTAACCCGCCTGAGGATCGCGCCGCCAGTGCAATGACAAAGGCCGCGAAGAACCAATAGCGGATCATCACCACCATGTAGGTGTTATAGGTTCCGGCCAAATGGCGTGAGATGCCGTCCTGCAAGGCAAAGACAATCGTCGCGCCCACCATCAGCGCGATACCCGCACCTGCATTGTTTTTCTGCGTCATGCCTTGAGCGCCCGCGTCATGTGCCGCTTGCGGCCATAGCCGGATGTACGGGTGACGGTGAAACCGGCATCCTGAAGCCCGCGTCGAACAAACCCGGCGGCCGTATATGTGGCTGCCGTGCCATCGGTGGCGGTGTGCGCCGCCACTTGCTGCATCAGCTCTGCCCCCCACAATTCAGGGTTCTTGGCAGGAGAGAACCCGTCTAGGAACCAGGCGTTGGCCATGCCTGCCCATTGCGGCAGGCTGTTGCGCGCATCGCCGATGATCACGTCGCATTGAAGGGTTTCAAGATTGCACGCGTGACCTGTCCAATGGGCCAGAAACCGGTTGCTCCACGGGTGTAACTCGGGGAAGGCCTCAAGCGCGCGACGCATATCATCCGTGGCCATGGGAAAGGCTTCGAAACTGGTGAACCGAAGTGGCCCTGTTTGGCCGGATCTCTCCCATTCGGACCAAACCGTCAGCAGGTTCAGACCGGTGCCAAAGCCCAACTCGGCAATATGAAACCCCGGCGCAAAGCGTTCTGGCAGACCGTTGCCTGCCAGAAACACATGGCGCGTCTCTTCCAGCCCGTTCTGCAAAGAGTAATAGGGATCGTCGAAACGGTCCGAGACCGGTATCTGATCCTCGGTCCACGTCAATTCGGCATGCTGGTCTGCCATCGGGGAATCCTGTAGCTAAGCGGCGCGACACTGAACAAGGAAAAGGGAATTGGCAATGGTCGATGTGACGGTTCGCGGGGCGGGAATTTTCGGCCTGTCCATCGCTTGGGCCTGCGCCCGGCGGGGCGCGAAGGTACAGGTCGTCGACCCTTTTGGGCCGGGCTCCGGGTCCAGTGGCGGTCTGGTGGGGGCCTTGGCCCCGCATGTGCCCGAAAACTGGAATGCCAAGAAAGCTTTTCAATTCGACAGCCTGATCATGGCCGAACCCTTTTGGCAGCAGGTCGAGGGTACCGGCGGCGTTTCCCCCGGCTATGGCCGTCTGGGCCGTCTTCAACCCATTCCTGACACCCGCAGCCTTGATCTGGCCCGGCAACGCGAAGGTTCAGCCGATCAACTTTGGCAGGGGCTGGCAGAGTGGCGGGTGATCAGCACATCGCAGGCCGGATCGTGGTGCCCGCCCAGCCCCACCGGCTTTGTCATCCGCGATACACTGACAGCGCGCATGCATCCCCGGCGGGCCTGCGCCGCTCTGGTTGCAGCCCTTGAGGTGATGGGCGTTCACGTTGTCAGTAACGCTGATGATAAAGGACAGGTTGTCCACGCCACGGGCCTAGCAGGATTACTGGAACTGAACGACGCCTACGGAAAAACCGTCGGAAACGGTGTCAAAGGCCAGGCCGCCCTGTTGCGCTTTGATGCAGGAGAGATGCCACAGCTATTCGCAGATGCGGTCCATATCGTGCCACATGCGGACGGAACGCTTGCAATCGGATCAACGTCTGAACGGGATTATGACGACCCGACCAGCACAGACAGTGCTTTGGACGATGTCATAGACCGCGCCACGCGTGCGCTGCCGCTTTTGCACGGGGCCGAGGTGATCGAACGTTGGGCCGGGGTGCGTCCCCGCAGCAAAAGCCGCGCCCCGATGTTGGGCCTGCATCCATTGCACCAGGGCCAGTTCATCGCCAATGGCGGCTTCAAGATCGGCTTTGGCATGGCTCCGAAAGTTGCCGAGGTTATGGCCGATCTGATGCTGGAGGACCGGGATTCGATCCCCGATGACTTCCGCCCCGAAGTCTCACTGTAATAGGGCCACAGCCTTCATGCATTGCCGCCCGTCCGGGCCGCGCACCCACATGTCCTGACCGTTCCGGCACAGCTGGGCAGTCTCGAAATGCATCAACGGTGAGGTCGCACGGAAAGAAAACGACTTGAGTGGTCCGCCAAGATCAACTGCAAACAGCATCAGAAGCTGCGCCAGAAGTGGCCCGTGCACAACCAGCCCTGCATATCCTTCCACATCACGCGCATAGTCCAGATCGTAGTGAATGCGATGGCCGTTGAAGGTCAGCGCCGAATAGCGAAACAGCAGGGTGGAATTAAACTCGACCGCGCGGATATCCGTTTCATCCGTGCGCGATTGGGGCGGCGCCGGAGCCATCACACCCGGTGCGGGGTCTTCACGATAAACAAGATCCTGCCATTCTGTCAGACAAAGTTGGCCGCCTTGCCGTATCTCGTGCCGCAACGTGACAAAACCCAACGGGCCGGACCGCCCCGCTTTTGCGCTTTGGTTTTCAAGAACCGATGTCCTGTCAGCAGGGACACCCGCGATCAGCGGTGCATGAAATTCCAATTGCCCACCGGCCCACATTCTGCGGGGCAATCCCATATCCGGGATCAGGCCACCCACCTTGGGATGCCCATCCCGCCCCAGCGCGGCAGGTGGTTGCGGCGCCCAGAAATAGAGCTGATGGAAGAATGGCGGCAGAGTTGAGCCTTTGGCAATAGTTGGCTCAGAGCCCAACGCAACCTGAAACGACGCGGCACGGGCCGGGTCAAGAATATCGCTTTGACGCTGTTCCAACATATGGGCAGTCCAAGCTCAGAAACCGGCCTCGGCCCTGAGTTTCTGCATCAGCATGTGCAGTGAATTTTCATATCGCTCGGACAACAACCTTCCCTGATCGTCGAACTCATTCGAACTGTCGGCGAGGTGGATTTCCGGACCCTGCAAGATGCGGGGCTGAAAGGGTACCATGCAGGCGCGCAGGATCATCTGTGCCCTTTCCCCACCCGCGCGGCCACCCGCGGCCGACATCACGGCAACCGGCTTGCCCGCCCACGGATTGCCTTTCGTCCGGCTGACCCAGTCCAGTGCGTTTTTCAGAACTCCCGAAGGCCCTTTGTTGTACTCGGGCGTCGAGATGATCACCGCATCCGCCTGCCCGATCTGGTCGGCCAGCATCTGAACAGGTGCCGGTATCCCTTCGGCATCCTCCAGATCGCCATCATAAAGCGGCAGGTTCAGGTCTGCTTCGGTATAGCTGACAGGGTCGAATAACCGGGCCGCTTCGCGCAGCAGTTTGCGGTTCGTCGCGCCCTTGCGCAGGGAGCCGGACAGGCCAAGCAGGGTCGGTTGAGACATCAGGGACAACTCCGTTTCAGTGTTTCCCAATAGTTAGACCGAGATTGACCCTGACCAAACCCCCATTGACGCACAGTCATTGCGCAACAGGGGCCGGGCCAGACCGGTCCCGCGTTTCAGGATCACGCGTTTCCGCTGGGGACCACAACAATCTCAACTCGACGGTTTTGCGCTTTTCCTTGCGGCGTCAGGTTGGACGCGACCGGGTTGTTTTCACCCTGACCGTAGGTTCTGATACGGCTGTAGCTGACACCATTGGCTTGCAGGATATCCGCGACCGCGTTTGCGCGACGCTCGGACAAACCCTGATTATAAGACGCGTCACCATCGCTGTCGGTATGACCGATAATCTGCACGTTCGAGTTGGGATAGTTGACAAGGTTCTGGCCCACTTTCACCAGATCCGCCCGCAGCGCCGGGCGCACGGTCGAGCTGTCTGTGTCAAACGTAATGTCATTCGGGACAGTCACGATAAGCCGGTCACCCGCATTGACGATTGTAATCCCGTCATTCGCCAGTTGTTGGCGCAACTCGGCAGCCTGCTTGTCCAACTGGTTGCCGATCAGACCGCCACCGGCGGCACCAATGGCGGCGCCGGCCAGCGCCCCAAGACCCGGGTTCGAATTATTGGCAATCGCGCCGACACCCGCACCGATAAGGCCGCCCAGAACCGCACCCTGCTTGGTATTTTTGTTGGGGTCGTTCTGCACGGTCAGGGTGCCCGGATCGGTACAGGCCGTCACGGCCATGATTGAACACAAGCCTGTCGCCAGGAAAAACTTTGAAATCGTCATGATATCACCTTCTGCTCCGGTACCCGTTCTTCGGGCTTGATCCATTTCACCCAGTATATCACTGCGCTTGCTCACAGGCTCAAGCAACAATGCGGTGAAATCGGCGAATACCCGCCAAAGGTCATTCATACCGGTTCCGCAAAGGTGCCCGCGAGTTGTTGCTCCTGCCAGAGATCGCGCAAAGATTTACCTTGCCCCAGAAATCCTTCGTCAGTGAATTCACTGGACCAGATGCGATCGGTTCTGAAATGGCGAAAGCCGTTTCGCATCTCGCACCACCCTGCCAGCAACGTACATTCGACATGATAGATCAGCGCCAGTGGGCGCACCACGCGGATGGTTTGTTCGCCTTCACCATCTATGTAAGTGATGCGGATTTTCCGTTCTGCCCGAATAGCTTCGCGGTAATGCGAAACAGAAACACACCCCTTCTCGGGATCATCCGCCGGAGCCCCCCAGGGTGAAACCTGCAACCAATCGGTCGGGCTATGCAGAGCATCGATCTTCTGACAGATCCGACTGGCGGCGCGCTGCAGGTGGCTGTCGCCGGTGCGCGCCAGAAGAGAAAGGCCAACCCACAGGGCTTCAACCTCTTCCGCGTCGAAGTTCAGCGGCGGCAGATCGTAACCGCGCCGCATCATGTAACCGACACCGGCCTCACCTTCGATGGGTGTTCGCTGGGCCTGCAATTCGGCAATGTCACGATAGACGGTGCGGATGGACACCTCTAGCCGGGTGGCCAGTGCTTCTGCCGTGACCGGCGCACTTGCGGCCCGCAAGATTTGGATGATTTCAAACAAACGGGTCGAACGGCGCATCGCATTCTCCTGACACTCTGCTGACACCCTAGCACACCCCACTGACAACATGCTGTCAGCAGTGACGCGCGATAATGGGTGGATATCACACAAGGAGCCAAGAAATGCCGCACCTCGACAACCACGTCATGATGACACTGAAACTTGGCCAATGGTCACAGGACCACACACTGCGTGCCTTCGAGATTGAACGTGAGATCGCGCAGGAGCGCCATCGCCGCCAATCGGTTTCGACGAAACGAACAAGACGCATTTCGCTGGGCAACCTAAAGATGCTGTGGGCCAGAATTGCCTGAGATCAGAAATCGGGCTGGGCGCGAAACTTCATCGAATGCCCGCCCTCGGGATGCTTCAGGCGCAATTCTTCGGAATGCAGCATCAATCTGGGAAACTCCCTCGCCGCACCTGTTGCATAGAACGGATCGCCCAGGATCGGGTGACCCAATGCCTGCATATGAACGCGCAGCTGATGAGACCGCCCGGTTTTGGGAAACAGGCGCACGCGAGAGGTTTCGCCCTCATGTTTCACAACGCGCCAATCGGTGACCGCAGGTTTGCCCGTATCATGACACACCATTTGTCTGGGTCGGTTGGGCCAGTCCACGATCAACGGCAGGTCAACCGTGCCGGTCTTTGGCTCCATTCGCCCCCAGACACGGGCAACATAAGTTTTCCGGGTCTGCCGCTTTTCGAACTGCATACTCAGATGCCGTTGCGCATGGGGTGTTTGGGCAAAAACCATGACACCTGATGTGTCCCGGTCCAGTCGATGTACAAGCAACGCCTGAGGGAAAGCCGCCTGCACGCGTGTCAGAAGGCAATCAGCCAGATGATCGCCCCGCCCCGGCACGGAAAGCAGGCCCGACGGTTTGTTCACCACAATCAGCTGCGCATCTTCGTGCAGCACGTCCAGCGCGGTTTGCGGGGGGGCATAGGTTTCGCTCATGCGGGCCTGCCTATCTCAGCACGCTTCTTCCCGCAACGTCGTCCTTGCGCGTCCGCCCATGTTCGGTGAACTTCTGCGCAGGAGGACAGGACATGCACCCGACAATTGAACGACTACAAGAGGTTGTCGCCAAGGGCGATGAGGCGCTGATCCACGATCTGCTGGCCGAAGATGTGAAGTTCCTTCCACCAACCTATTTCAGCACCTGGACCGGGCGCGCACCTGTGGCTGCCGTTCTTGGCCATGTCGGGCAGGTCTTTTCCGACTTCCGGTATCGCCGGATCATGGGCGCCGGCAACGATTGGGCGCTGGAGTTTCAATGCAAGATTGGAGATCTGGACGGCATTGGCGTTGACCTCATTACGCTGAACGAGGACGGTTTGATCCAAATCTTCGAAGTCGCCATGCGCCCCTACAAAACAGTCGGCGCTTTGCGCGAGGCGATGATGGCGCGCGTGATGACTGACGCTCGTTTTCTGGAATTCAAAAACGCCCTGACGTGACCTGATGATGCGCACCCTGATAGCACCCGACCAGGTTCTACGTGTGCCTTTGTTGCCCGTTCTGGCCACGCAAGCCCTTTTGGTGCGCCGTAACGCCCGGCTTTTGCCAGAGCCAACTGGCCCGCGAGAGGGCCGAACAGGGCGTGGCCCCCGCCTGCGTTTGCTGATCACCGGCGATAGCTCGGCGGCCGGAGTGGGCGCGGGAACTCAGGCGCAGGCCTTGTCGGGACAGCTTGTGGACCGGCTGGCCAGACATCACACGGTTGAGTGGCAACTTGAGGCCACCACAGGGTACACGACGCTGGATACGATTGACCGCCTGAGGGGCATAAAGGGCGAATTCGATGCGGTGGTCACGGCTTTGGGGGTGAATGACGTCACCCGCGCCGTCTCTTGCCGCACATTTGCGGATCGCCAGGCGCAGCTTATCAACATCCTGTCAAACGAACTGGGGGCGCGGCGAATAGTCATCACCGGCGTTCCGCAAATGAACAGGTTTCCGGCCCTGCCACATCCATTGGCCTGGGTGCTTGGCCGTCAGGCTGCGCGGCTGGATAATGCGTTGCAACAGGTTGTGTCCGTCCATCCCCATGTGCTGCACCTGAGGCTTGATCTGCCCGACGACCCGGCCCTGGCGGCACCGGACGGCTATCACCCAAGCCCCCGGGCCTATGCGCTGTGGGCAGATGCTGCAGCACGCCTGTTGCTTCAGGCCTGAGCCCGCGCCTGCCGGATCAATGGGATCGAGTAAATGACCAAAGCCACCCAGATCAGGGGGAATGCGATCATGCGTCCGGTGTCGATCTTCTCACCAAACAGAGTGATGGCTGTAATGAAAATCATAGTCGGCGCAATGTATTGCAGGATACCCATTGTCGACAGGCGCACCAGCTTGGCCCCGTTCGCATAGACCAACAATGGCACCGCCGTGACGATACCGGCGCAGGACAACAATACGGTATCAGACATCGCTACGCCAAAATGACCTGTGCCTTGCACGCCCAGCCAGGTGACATAAGCCAAGGCCGGGATCAAAAGGATCAGAACCTCAAGCAGGAAACCTTGGTTTGGTCCTATCGGCAGTGAACGTTTGAAAAACGCGTAGAACCCCCAGCTTACCATCAAACCAAGCGCCGCCCAGGGCAACCGCCCAGCCTCGAGAACAAGTACAAGAACGCCCAACGCGGCAAGCCCCACCGCGAACAGTTGGGTCCGTGTCAGGGGCTCACGCAGCAGAATTGCGCCCAACGCAATACTGAACAGCGGGTTGATGTAATACCCCAACGCCGCGTCCAGCGCGTGCCCCGTCGAGATCGCCCAAACATAGATCGCCCAGTTCACGGAAATCAGCGCCGCCGTCAAAGCCGCCATGGCCAACATCCGGGGATTACCGAGTGCCGCCTTCAAGTCCCGGGTGCGCCCCAGTGCGACCAGCAGCAAACCTGCAACCGGAACAGACCAGATAACCCGATGCGCCACCACCTCGACCGGTCCAATGTGATCCATCGCCTTCATGTAAAGAGGCAGAAATCCCCACAGGACATACGCCGTGACAGCCAAAGCCAGACCTTTGGGCGTGTCTTCATTCTGAGGTGATAAAGGCGAGGCTGTCACGAAGGGTCTCCGGTTGATACCGGTTTCGTTTACGGCAGAACTGAACGGATTGAAAACTCTGAAAACAGTGAAGTGTCACATAAAGATTTGTGATAAGTTAGCTGACCGCAGCTATTGCCCCCAAAAATGCGAGGCTCTGCCTCTCGCTCCGGGATATTTTAGGCCAGATGAAGTGCGGATCTCTTGCTTCACTTGGCTCCAAATATCCCGGGGGAGTCGCCCGGCACGGGCGGTGGGGGCAGAGCCCCCTGCCCTGTCTGTCAGACCTTCACCCGTTCAGATTTCGGGTCATACATCGGTTTAAGCGATGCTTCGGCTTTGACCTTCACGCCGCAAACATCGATCTCATAGGTTGAACCCAAAACGTCCGCGGCCTTTTCACCTTCGCATGGTACATAGCCCATTCCGATGGCACCACCGAGGCTATGACCGTAATTGCCGGAACTCAGGTAGCCGACATATTCGCCATCACGCACGATCGGCTCGTTGTGGAACAACAGCGGTTCAGGGTCGGTCAGACGGAACTGTACCAGACGGCTTTTCGGGCCGCTTTCTTTTCGTGCAATCACCGCCTCACGCCCGATGAAATCACAGCCTTTGTCCACCTTGACGGCAAAGCCAAGACCAGCATCAACCACGTGATCCTCACAGGTGATATCGTGGCCGAAGTGCCGGAAACCCTTTTCGATCCGGCAGCTGTCCATCATGTGCATACCACACAGCTTCAGCCCCATGTCCTGACCAGCCTCATGCAGGGTCTCAAAGACGTGGCCCGCCATGTCTGAGGAAATATAGATTTCCCACCCAAGCTCACCCACATAGGTCACGCGATGTGCACGGGCCAGGCCCATTCCGATCTCGATCTGCTGGGCAGTACCAAAGGGGTTGGTCGCGTTTGTGAAATCGTTGGGCGAGACCTTTTCCAGCAGAGCCCGGGCGTTTGGCCCCATGACAGCGAGAACGCCTTCACCCGCTGTGACATCTGTAATGACCACGTTGAAGTCCCCGACATGGCGCATCATCCATGTCTGATCCGCCAAGCGCGTGGCTGCAGGGGTCACGACCAGATAGGCGGTTTCGGTCAGGCGGGTTGCGGTGACATCCGCTTCGATCCCGCCTGTGCGGTTCAAAAACTGCGTATAGACGATCTTGCCGACAGGGACCGAGTAGTCACCCCCGCCAATATAGTTCATGAACTTTTCGGCATCAGGGCCTTCCACACGAATCTTGCCGAAGGAAGACATGTCATACATGCCCACATTCTCGCGCACGGCTCTGTGCTCGGCAGCGGAATTCTCGAACCAGTTCTGGCGCTTCCAGCTGTACTGGTATTCGCGCTCCTGCCCTTCATTCGCGTACCAATTGGCCCGTTCCCAACCAGCGATTTCACCAAAAACGGCGCCCTGTTCTTTCAGGTAATGGTGGAACGGGGTTCGGCGCACACCGCGTGCCGTAGCTTTCTGGCGATAGGGGTAGTGGTCGGCGTAGAGCAGCCCCAACGTTTCTTTTGAGCGTTCATAAAGGTATTTCTTATTGCCCTGAAACGGCTGCATCCGTCCGATATCAACATCGCCCAGATCAAAGGGCTTTTCACCGGTATCCATCCACTCGGCCAGCGACATGCCCGCGCCACCGGCGGACTGGATACCGATCGAGTTGAACCCGGCCGCGACCCAGACATTGTCCATCTCAGGCGCCAGACCCAGGTGATAGGCGTCGTCGGGAGTAAAGGATTCAGGGCCGTTGAAGAAGGTGTGAATACCCGCCTCGGACAGCATAGGCATCCGGTTGCAGGCCGCTTCGAGGATCGGCTCGAAGTGGTCGAAATCTTCGGGCAATTGGTCGAACTCGAAGCTGTCGGGAATACCGTTCATCGCCCAAGGTTTGGCATTGGGCTCGAATGCGCCCAGCATCATTTTGCCTGCATCTTCCTTGTAGTAGGCGCATTCATCTGGCACCCGCAGAACCGGCATCTGGCTCAACCCTTCAATGGGTTCAGAGACGATGTAGAAATGTTCGCAGGCATGCAGCGGCACATTCACGCCAGCCATCTTGCCTAC
The DNA here is from genome assembly GCF_056541885.1 of Ruegeria sp. AF7. Taxonomy (NCBI): domain Bacteria; kingdom Pseudomonadati; phylum Pseudomonadota; class Alphaproteobacteria; order Rhodobacterales; family Roseobacteraceae; genus Ruegeria; species Ruegeria sp. AF7. Next base: position 19,432 of record NZ_JBQFYX010000003.1, read on the forward strand.
CTCGTGTCCCCACATTCCCGCGCAGTTAACAACCATATCGCAGGCGATATGCCCTTGGGTTTGCCCATCATCACTGACCCAGTCGACACCGGTTGCACGGCGTCCGTGCCGGGAAATCCCTGTCACCTTCACCCGTTCCTTGATCACCCCACCGCGTTGACGCGCACCCTTGGCCAACGCCAAGGCAATATTAGCAGGATCCGCCTGGCCATCGGTTGGCAACCAGACGCCACCTGCCACGCCGTCGAGGTTGATGTGCTCATATCGCTCTTTGACTTCAGTCGGAGAAAGCTCTTCGACCGGAACGCCAAAAGCGCGGGCCATTGCCGCATTTCGGTGAAGCTCTTCCAACCGCTCACTTGTCAGGGCAACCGAAACGGACCCGACCTGACGGAGGCCGGTGGCGACGCCGGTCTCTTCCTCAAGGCCCAGATAAAGTTCGGCGGAATAGCGCGCCAGTTTGGTCATGTTGGAAGACGCGCGCAGTTGCCCGATCAGACCCGCCGCATGCCAGGTGGTGCCGCTGGTCAGTTGCTTGCGCTCAAGCAGAACAACATCGGTCCAGCCCTTCTTGGTCAGATGATACGCGACCGAACATCCGATGACGCCGCCACCGATGATGACCACTCGGGCCTTGCTGGGAAGATCAACCATCCTGAAATCTCCGCTGTGTCAGGTTTGGCGTAAACTGCCACGGAAGATCGACAACAAATGCACCAAAAACGTCACAAGATCAGCATTTTTCACCGATGTGTCGCGGCCCGTTTTTCCCGCCGAACGACAAAGGGAGTGACTCCGAAGAAGCTTTTGTAAACAGAGGAAAACCCGTTCGGAAAACCGCAGGCCAACCCGATTTCGCGAACGCTCATAGTGGTGTTCAAAAGCAGGTTGTTGGCCTTGGCCAGCCGCATTTCGCGATAGAATCCGTTGGGTGTGGTGCCAAAGAAGGTTTTGAACTTACGCTCGAGTGAGCGGTTCGACAGTTGCAGCGATTCGACGATCTGATTGATCGGCAGAGGGTCTTCGATATTGGCCTGCATGAGCTTGATGCACTGATCCAGCTTCACATCTCCGGTCGCCGTCAACTTTACCCCCGAGAAAGGCTGCATCGAGGCGAAATCCCGGATGTTTTCATGCAACATGATGTCCGCCACGGTCATCTTTGCAGGCCCTGAGATATGGCGACCGATTACTGCCAGCGCGATATCTGTTGTCGCCTCCATTCCGGCACAGGTCACAACTGCGCCCTGTTCGGTTGCAATCGACAGTTTGGCTTCAAACCGGGCCCCGCGTTCCCGCAGGAACGAGGCGTTTTCCCAGTGAGTTGCCAAGTCATCTGAACCCTGTTCGTCGATATACCGGCTGGCCGCTTCCGCCAGCAGAAACACCTTGGCATCGCGGAAAGTATAGTCCGACACCACCCGCCCCAAAGACAAGTCCGGGTGATCCGGGTCAGAATTGCCGATCACGAAAAGATAATTCGCCTTGGGCTGGTTCTGCACGGGTTCCGTTTGCACCACCGCGTCGCTGCTGCTGGAGATCGGGCCACCTCTGAGCGACCGATAGGCAAAAGTGAACGGCGGCTTCGGACACACACGATTTGCCAGCCTGAGAACCTCGACCAATGAGGCCAGTTCAAGCAGCACAAATCCGGGTGCGACCAGAATATCGAAATGTTGCTGTATCGCCTGCGGTGATTCAGAAGCAACTTTCCTCATCGCTGTCACCTTAGACGATCTCGTGCCCGGCAGCACGCAACCGCTTGGCCAGCGCTTCGATGTGGTCCGGGCCAATTTCGCAGCACCCGCCGACAATCGTGGCCCCCTGATCGACCCAACGCATGACGTGATCCGCATAGGCATCGGGATCAAGATCATGGCGCTGATCCAACGCATCCACTGTCGGCGCGTCCTTTAGAAACTCATCTGAAATATGTGTAAAGCCGTTGGCGTAAGCACCATAGGGCTTGTTCATGCCGGACAGGATGCCCAGAGCAGCCGGGATCGCTTCGGGGCGCGAACAATTGATCAGCAGCGCGTCAGGCGAAAACTCTTCTACCAAAGACGCGACATCCCTGAGTGGTTCGTCGGACCTGAGGCGACGGCCATCGTCGTCATTGACCGTGAATGACAGCCAGACTGGTTTGCCACATCCGGTCGTTCCACGCAGCGCGCCCTCGGCCTCCTGCACCGAAGATACTGTCTCGATCAGAAACAGATCGACGCGTGCAGCCATCAAGGCCACAAGTTCAGCGAATTTTTCCGCCGCATCTGCCGGGTCGGGATTCAGGTCGGGTCGGTAAGAAGCCAGAAGCGGCCCCAGAGACCCGGCAATCCGCCCCCCGGTCGAAGTACAGGCACGTTCGGCCTGCGTCAGGGCAGTGTCGATAAGGGCGGGCATCTGGTCCTCCATCCCCACCCGTACAAGGCGTGAGCGGTGGACGGCGTAGGTATTGGTGGTGGCAACCGTGGCACCACTGCGGAAGTAGTCGCCATGCACCGCGCCGACCAGATCAGGGTGGTCGATCATCACACGTGTGGACCATAGCGGCGTCGCCCGGTCTCCGCTGCGTTTGACCAGTTCCTGTCCGATTGAACCGTCCAACAGAGTGATCTTTGTCATGTCCTTGCTCCTTAAGGCAGCAGCACGAGTTTACCCGGAAGGGTCTTTGCCTGAAAATCAGCCTGTGCGCGGGCGATATCCTTCAACGGGTAGGTTCGGGAAACCAGTGGTTTGATCCGTCCGGTATTCATCAACTCCACAAGGCGGCAAAAGACTTCGGGCGCCTGATGCGTGCAGCCGTGGATGGTGATATCGCGCAAATAGATGTCTCGCAGATCAGCCTCGACAATCGGGCCGGCAATTGCCCCCGAAACGGCGTAGTGCCCGCCGGGTTTCAGGGCAAGGATCAGCGATGCCCATGCGGGCCCGCCCACCACATCTATAACTGCGTCGAACATATCCTGCGGCGGCAGCTCATCCCGGCCAAATGTGCCCAACGCGCCTTGGGATTTGACGACCTCTGCCTTCGCTGCCGCCGTCACACCCCAAACCGACGCTCCGCGCAGCGCAGCAAGCTGCACCGCCGCCAGACCAACGCCGCCTGACGCGCCGGTGATCAGAACCTTTTGCCCTGCCGTCACGCCCGCGCGCGTCAGCAGGTTTTCGGCAGTACCAAAGGCACATGGAATGGCCGCAATTTCCACGTCTGACAGGGGCGATGCACTTACGTCATAAAGGTCATTTGCTTCAACCAGACAGTATTGGGCAAAAGCGCCATCAATCTCAGACCCGAGCGCAATAAAGCCCTGAGGGCTGCCGGGGCGCGGACGCGGCAGGTTGATCGGGCAAGTCACGCGCTGGCCCTTTTTGAACCCCGAGTTTGGCCCGACCTCTACAACGATCCCGCACAGATCGCCGCCCTGAATGCGGGGAAAGTTCAGTGCACCGCCCCACCCTCCGGCTTCAACATCCTGATCGACGGCATCCGTCCCGCCGGTGACATCCGATGAATACCAGCCGATCCGCGTATTGATATCCGTGTTATTGACACCTGCCGCGGCGACCCGAACAAGTACCTGCCCCGGCCCAGGGGCCGGGACAGGGATATCGTCGCGCCATTCCAGCGCCTCTGGCCCGCCATGGCCGGTCAGATAGACGCCAGACATGGTCGCCGGAAGCGTCACGCGCGCAACCGCTCGTTCTCGGGGTCCCAGAGCGGCTGGTCCAGCTCTACCACGGCGCGGCATTTCTGGCCGTAGATTTCGACCTCAAGCTCAGTTCCCGGATTGGCAAGCTCGGCTCGGATCATGCCCAGCGCGATGGATTTACCAACACGGTAGCCCCATGCGCCGGATGTGGTTTCGCCCACGATCTCATCGCCATGCCAGATGCAGGACATATACGGCGCGTCGCAATCGCCCGCATCAACAGTCAGGGTGACGAAGGACTTTTTCACGCCTTGCTGCTTTTCGTTCAGGATTGCGGCCTTGCCCGGGAAGTCCTGCGGTTTGTCCAGCTTGACGAAACGCTCCAACCCGCCTTCAAGCAGGGAATAGTCGGTCGACAGATCGCCCTTCCAGGCGCGGTACCCCTTTTCGATCCGCAGCGAGTTCAGCGCATACATCCCGAACGGCTTGGCACCGGCATCGATGATCGCGTCGTAGATCGCAGGCATATCCGCATTTTCAGCGTGAACTTCCCAGCCCAGCTCACCAGCGAATGAGACACGCAGCAGAGCGACCCATCCGCCTTTGATTTCGCTTTCCTGAAAGCTGAGCCACGGCAAGGTCAGATCGGCCTCGGTAACTTTGCTGAGAATGTCCCGAGATCGAGGCCCGGTAACGATCAGCGTGCTCATCCGCGTTGTCCAGTCTTCCAGCGTGAACTCGGCATCGGCAGGTATGTGACGCACAAGCCATTCACGGTCATGCCATTGCGCGGTCGCTGCAGTGACCAGAACGAACAGGTCTTCGGCCTCGCGCGTGACCGACATTTCGGTCAGGATACGCCCGCGGTCATCTGCGAAGTAAACCAGCCCAACCCGACCAATCTTGGGCAATGCCCCTGCAACCAGACCGCGCAGCCATTCATCAGCACCCGGCCCCTGTATTTTGAACCGCGAGAAGCCCGGCAGGTCCAACACGCCACAATGATCGCGCACGGCCTCACATTCTTCCTTGATCCGCTGTTCCCACGGTCCGGACCGACCCCAAGTATGGGTCGCGTCCAGCGAGGTGTCATCGCCGGGCTGTGCAAACCAGTTGGCGCGTTCCCAGCCGCTATAGGCCCCCATGACACCGCCGTGCGCGATCACCTTGTCATGCACGGGCGACAGCTTCTTGTCTCGTGCGGCAGGCCATTCATGGTGCGGGAAGTGCATGGCATATTCGTTGCCATAAACTTCCATGCCTTTCTGGTTGCAATAATCCTGATCGGTGTAATCGGTATAGCGGCGCGGATCGACGGCCCACATATCCCATTCGGTCGCGCCATCAACGACCCACTCGGCCAGAACCTTGCCTGCGCCACCGCCCTGCGCGATGCCAAACGTGAAAGTATGTGCTTCGAACGCGTTCTTGACGCCGGGCATCGGGCCGATCAAAGGCAGCCCGTCAGGCGCGTAAGGGATCGGCCCGTTGATGACGCGTCCAACGCCCGAGGTTGCCATCAGCGGCACTCGCTCCATCGCATCGGTGACGATATCTTCGATGCGGTCCAGATCGTCATTCCACAGCTGAAAGCTGAAATCATCCGGCATCGGATCGTCTTCGGTCATCCAGTGGCCCTTGCAGTTCGGCTCGTAAGGACCAAGGTTGAAGCCGTTCTTTTCCTGCCGCAGGTAGTAAGAGACATCCACATCACGCAGCAGCGGCAGCTTGGCACCGCTTTGCTTGGTCCATGCTTCGATCTCGGGGATTTCATCGGTCAGCAGGTACTGGTGACTCATGACCATTGCCGGAACGGTGCGGCCACCGAAGGGCTTGAACCATTCACCCACACGCTGCGCATAGTATCCGGCTGCGTTCACAACATAGTCACAGGCTATATCGCCTTTGTCCGTGTGCACGGTCCAGGTGTCGTCATTATGCTGCGTCACGCCAGTCGCCGGGCAGAAACGGATGATCTTCTGCCCCATATCGCGCGCGCCCTTGGCCAGCGCCTGGGTCAGCTGCGCCGGATCGATGTCGCCATCCGTCGGATCGTAGAGAACACCTTCAAGGTCATGCGTTTCCAGGAAGGGATAACGCTCTTTCGCTTCTTCCGGGGTCCACATTTCCATCGGGATCCCCTGATAACGGCCCATCGCCATGGCGCGCTCGAATTCCTGCACACGTTCTTTCGAATGCGCCAGTCGGATCGAACCGGTCTGGTGGTAGTTCATCGGGTAATCGACTTCCTCGCCCAGACGCGCATACAGCTCGGTCGAGTAGCGCTGCATGTTCATGATCGCCCATGAGGTCGAGAAGGTCGGAACGTTCCCTGCAGCATGCCAGGTCGACCCGGCAGTCAGTTCGTTCTTTTCCAGCAGAACACAATCGGTCCAGCCTTTCTTGGCAAGGTGATACAGCGAGGAAGCCCCCACCACACCGCCTCCGATAATGACCACGCGGGCTTTTGTTGGAAAATCACTCATGCGTTTTGATCCTTGTTACTGTGCCTCTTGAGGCAGATCGTCCGTAATGTCGTAATAGTCGCCCTTGTCAGCCACGAAGATGTGCTTTGAGAGCTTTAAACCTGTGGGTGCGTCCAGCGCGCCCATGGAAATCGAAATCGTGTCTTCCTGATTGTGTTGCCAGAAGAGGAACGAGCCACATTTGCTGCAAAATCCGCGCCGGGCGATGTCAGACGCGCAATACCAGCTGAGTGTGTCACTGGCCGAGAAACTCAGGTTGTCCTTATGGGTCGAAGTCGAAGCCCAGACATGGCCCGACTGTCTGCGGCACTGTCCGCAATGGCAGACCGAAGGTGGCGACAGGTCTCCGTCGATCGTGAACGCGACCGAGCCGCAAAGGCAGGATCCCTTGTGCATCTGACTACCCCCTTATTGCGGGTGTGGTGCTGGTTCCCAACAACACACCGTAGATGACAAAACAGGCCGCCATGATCCGGCGCACCCAGATATTGAACACCGCGCCCAGCGCTGCCCTGCCCATCAGGGCGCCCAGCGCCGTAAAGCCGGTGTAGCTAAGTGTGGTGATGACCAGCGCGGTCGGCATGATAACCCCCATCTGCTGCCAGATCGGGACCTCGGGCTGAACGAACTGCGAAAACGCGGCCAGGTATCCGGCAACGCTTTTGGGATTGATCGTGGCCACTGCAAGCGCGTGCAGGTAGACATGTCGCGCAGGACGCTCGGAGGCTGGTGCGGGTTTTGTAGCATTCATCCAGCCGCGAATCCCCAACCAGATCAAAAATCCCGCGCCAATCAACTTGGCGACAAAGAACCCGGTCGGCGATGCAGCGATCAGGGCGGTCACACCCAGCGCAGACAGGATCAGAAAGGCGCTGGCCTGCGTGAGAATAGCCAATACGCCTAGCATTGCCCTTGGAAACGGAAGGCTCATCCCGTTCGAGATGCAATTAACCGCGTTCGGGCCAGGGGTGGTCACGAAGACCACCCAGAACAACGCGAATATGGTCCAGGCCTCGAACGACATCAGTAAACCGGCGGGGCGATGACCCAGATGGCCACAGCGGGCTCATCATAAGGGTTGGCCCATTGATAGGGTTCATGTCGAATTCGAAAGCTGTCACCCGGCCCAACCGTGAACGCGCGCGACCCGATTGTCAGGTCCAGCCTGCCCGAGATCATGTATCCGACTTCCTGTGTCGGGCGATTGGCCGGTGTCTGCATCTGCGAGTTGGGTTTGAAGGTGGAATGTACCATTTCGAAATCATCGGTCAGATCCGGCGAGAGCAGCTCTTCGATCAACCCTTCCTCGCCCGACCCCATGGGGCGGCGCGAGCCGGCACGCACGACATATCCCTGCTCGTCCGCCGGTGCCGCCGAATGCGCAAACAACATCGACATGGGTACGCCAAGGCATTCGGCGATCTGCCTGAGGTCCGAAATCGACGGCTCGGACATGTCACGCTCAACTTGGCTGAGCCAGCCTACAGACCTGTCCAACCGGATCGCGATATCACTCAGCGTCAATCCACGTGCCTTGCGCAGCGCGCGGATATCTGCACCAAGTGTCGCACTTTGCGGGGCCTGGGTGTTCAAGGGTGGCTCCAACTTTCGTGAATATTTCACCTCGTTTTTCACGATGACTCGATTCCGTGAAATTTCAAAGCATTTTTTCACGCAAGCCCGTATTCGGGCGGCTATGCCCTGACGGTTCGGTCAATCAACTGATATGGCAAACATAAATATCGGCGGTTTCTGAGGCGCGCTCCGGCCAAAGCGTATAGCCTGTTTTTTGCAGAACGCGGGCTGAGGCCGGATTGTCGCGCCCAACCCCGGCGATGAGGCGTATGTCAGGCCCAGGCGCCAATGCTTCCCGCAGGCCTTGCAGCATCTCGGAGGCGTAACCATTCCCCCAGGCGGATTCTGCAATCAGATAGCCGATGTGAAGGTTTGGAATTGAATCGGCCTCTGAACTCATGGCCAACACGAATAGGCCAATAAGGTGGTTACCGTGGTTTTGGCGCGCAAGCAGAATATTGCTTTCAGCACGTCTGTCATCAATCCAGCTCGAAATTCCCCGACCCTGCAACTGCATCGACGGCGGCAGGTGTTTCAGGACCTCAGGGGTCAGAAGCGCTGCCAGATCATCTTCAAGCCGACCTCGCAATCGCGGATCGGCGAGTTCAACCTTCCAGTCGCGAACCGAGAGGCGCGAAGTTCGGAAATGGCCTGGGACCATGGTTGTTCCAATACGGTTCGGATTTTTCGGTTTTATCAGGCTCCGAGTGAGATCGAAATGAGGAAATCGGCAGACGCGCCCTGTACCACCGTAATTTCAATCAGACTTGCGCGAAGGTCTTTGACAGGATCGCGGACAGGTTATCCGCGTCTTCGGTTGAGAACGCGTCGGGTTGATTGCTGTCGATGTCGAAAACTGCAATCAATTCGCCCGCTGTGTTCCGGACCGGCAGAACCAGTTCGGACCGGGTGGAGGAGGCGCAGGCGATGTGACCCGGAAACGCATCCACATCCGGCACAAGCTGCACCTGCCCGGTGCGCGCTGCCGCCCCGCATACGCCCCGCGCGAACGGGATGACCAGACAGCCATGGCCACCTTGATACGGGCCAATTTTAAGCAAGCCCGGTTCTGTCACCCGGTAAAACCCGGTCCAGTCGAAACGATCGTCGGAATGGTGGACCTCGCAAGCAACGGTAGCCATCAGGGCAACCTGATCGTTTTCGCCTTCGGTCAATGCTGCAATTGTACTAGCCAGCGCGCTGTAATCGACGGTCATAGGTTCCAAACCCCTTGGAAAACTCGGGGGCGCCGCCCCCGAACCCCCGGAGTATTTCGAAAAAGATGAAGGGTCAAATGCGTTCGATCGCGATAGCTGTTCCTTCACCGCCGCCGATACAGATTGCAGCAACCCCCCGCTTGAGATTTCGTTTCTCGAGCGCGTTCAACAAAGTGACCAGAATACGGGCGCCAGATGCGCCAATAGGATGGCCCAAGGCGCAGGCCCCGCCATTTACGTTTACCCTGTCGCGCGGCAATCCCATTTCGTGCATGAAAGCCATCGGCACAACTGCGAAGGCTTCGTTGACCTCCCACAGGTCGACATCATCCTTGTTCCAACCGATGCGGGACAGAAGCTTTTGCGCCGCCGGAACCGGTGCAGTCGTGAAAAGTCCGGGCGCTTGAGCATGGCTGGCATGTCCCAAAATCCGGGCCCGAACTGTCAGTCCTTGCGCTTCTGCCGCCTCAGCCGATGCCAGAACAAGCGCCGCCGCGCCGTCGGATATTGACGAGGAATTGGCGGCGGTCACTGTCCCGTCCTTGCGGAAAGCCGGTTTCAGCGTCGGAATTTTCTCGGGGCGGGCGGATTTGGGTTGCTCGTCGACGGTCTGTACAACCTCACCCTTTCGCGTGCGCACTGTGACGGGGACGATCTCGCCTTCGAAAGCACCGCTTTCTTGCGCGGACAGTGCGTTGGACAAGGATTTCAAGGCATATTCATCCTGCGCTTCGCGGGTGAACTGATACGCCTCGGCGCAGTCTTCGGCAAAGGTTCCCATCAGGCGGCCCTTGTCATAGGCGTCTTCCAGCCCGTCAAGGAACATGTGGTCGATCACCTGACCATGACCGATGCGCGCACCGCCCCGCATTTTCGGCAGCAGGTAGGGCGCGTTGGTCATGCTCTCCATCCCTCCGGCGACCATTGTTTCCGCATGACCCAATGCGATCTGGTCGAAGGCCATCATCGCCGCCTTCATCCCGGAACCACACATCTTGTTCAGCGTGGTGGCAGGAACTTCCTCGCCCAAGCCCGCCGCGAAACCCGCCTGGCGCGCCGGTGCCTGCCCCTGGCCTGCGGGCAGGACACATCCCATCAACACCTCGTCAACCGTCTGCGCCCCTGCCTGCTTTAACGCGGCACGAATCGCTGCGCCGCCAAGCTCGGATGCTGCGACACCGTCGAACATGCCCTGAAAACCACCCATTGGCGTTCTGGCAGCACCTGCAATAACAACATCTCTCATCCGGATAATCCTCCTGTCGTCCGGCCCTTGAATACCGAATGGTAAGAATTCGCGTCTAGCGTATTTCTACGACTCATTTTCAGATTGGAGGCAGCCGGACCATGGGGCTGACCAGCACATCAGACGGAACGACACAGATTATCACGGTTCACTCTGACCGGATCGACGCTGCGATGGCCATTCAGTTCAAAGAAGACATGCGCGCAGAGACCGAGGCCTGCGCCGATCGGGTTGTCCTGGACCTTTCAGGCGTCGAGTTCATCGATTCAAGCGGACTGGGTGCAATCGTGGCCTCCATGAAACAACTGGGTCTGAACCGAAAACTCGATCTGGCAGGCCCGCAGCCCGTGGTGGAAAAGGTCTTTCGCCTGACGCGCATGGATACCGTCTTCAACTTGTTTGCAACACTGGATGACGCCCTGTCGGAACCAGACAGGTGACAACAGCAGGAGTGCGACAACGTGGAGCCCATTTGTAACGCGACCTGCCTGGAACTGAGCTTTCCCGCAACGGAAACAGAAGCCAGCGCGGGGATTGCGAAACTCAGCGCCGGACTGGCGAAACGAGGGTTGCCGCCGCACAAGGCGGATGACGTCAAGATCGCACTGGCAGAAGCAATCAACAACGTTGTGGAACATGCCTACATGGACGTGGCCCCGGCCGGGGTTCAGGTGACATGCCGGTTGGACAGAAACCGGCTGGACATTCTGATTTCGGACACGGGCCATCCATTGCCTGGCTACGAACCACCAGACGGAACACCAGCGCCGCTGGGAACCCGCATTCAGGATTTGCCCGAAGGCGGGTTCGGCTGGTTCCTGATTCATCAACTTACCAGCGACATTTGTTATGAACGCCGCGACGGGTGCAATCGACTTTCCTTGCGATTTAACTTTGAAAAAAACGGGTAGCCCGCCGAAATTGGCCACAATAACGCCTTTTTCGAAACATTGTCGCGCCGCAAATCGCCGCCATACAGTGACTCGTAGCTCAGATAGCTTCCCTCGGCGCCAATTATCACAGCCCCCACCCAGTGAACGGCGCCGAGGATCTCCTCCCTTGAAATGACTGGACAACCGGCAATCAGAGAATAGCTTTCCCTTGTTTGAAGGAGAAAGAACCCACCATGCGTGATCTGCACAAACCTGGCCGGTCGGAAGTTTTTGCGACGCGGGGGATGTGCGCAACGTCGCACCCGCTGGCCGCCAAGGTGGCAATCGATATTCTTGAGCGCGGCGGTAACGCCATGGACGCCGCGATAGCAGGTGCAGTTCTGCTTGGGATCTGCGAACCGCAGATGACAGGGTTAGGGGGTGATTGTTTCGTTTTGTTCAGCCGTGCGGGCGAACACCGAATACACGCATTGAACGGTTCGGGTCGCGCACCGGCCGCTGCGCGGGCGCAGCCCTTGCGGGACAAAGGCCTGTCGTCTGTACCGTTGAGCGGTCCGGATGCGGTGACTGTTCCCGGTGCCGTGGACGCCTTCTGTCACCTTGCAGAAACCGAAGGGCGATTGGGGCTGGGCGCGATTCTGGAACCCGCAATCCACTATGCCGAGGCTGGCGTTCCGGTGGCCCCTCGGGTTGCTTTTGACTGGAAAACCGGGGCGGCCACATTACAGGGTGCTGCGCGTGACCATTATCTGATCAATGGGCAGATACCGGTGATCGGTCAGATCTTTCGCGCCCCCGGTCAGGCTGAGGTCTTGCGCAGGATCGCCAGTCAGGGACGCGACGCATTTTATTCAGGAGACATTGCCGAGGATATGATCCGGGCCCTGTCTGCACGCGGAGGTGTCCACACCGCCAAAGACTTTCACTGCACCAAGTGCACTGAAACGCAGCCCATTCGTGGAGCCTACAAGGGTGTTGATCTGGTCGAACACCCGCCAAACGGCCAAGGAGCGACCGCGATCCTGTTGCTGAACATTCTAAAGCAATTCGATCTGGCCAGTATGGATCCATTTGGAGCGGAACGGGTTCATATCGAGGCTGAAGCCACCAAGCTGGCTTATGACGCGCGCAACCGGTTCATTGCTGATCCCGATCATGTCGCACGGGCCGAGCGGTTTCTTGATTTGGATGTTGCGGTCCGGCTGGCTGCATTGATTGACCCAAAAGGCGCAATGCCCGCAGCAGCACCTTTGACGGAAGCCATTCACAAGGACACGGTCTATATCACGGTGGTCGATCGCGACCTTATGGCTGTGTCGCTGATCTATTCGATCTTTCATGGCTTTGGATCAGGGATCGCATCCGAGAAATACGGTATCTTGCTTCAGAACAGGGGCGCGGGGTTCACGCTTCAGCCGGGTCACCCCAATGAACTGGCTGGCGGCAAGCGCCCGATGCACACGATCATACCGGGGATGTTGACCGAGAATGACCGTGTCACGATGCCATTCGGCGTCATGGGCGGTGCTTATCAACCGACCGGGCACGCGCGTTTCGTTTCGAACCTTAGGGACTTTGGGCTGGAGCTACAGGAAAGCATCAACGCGCCGCGTGCCTTTTTCGATGGGAATGTCCTGAAGCTGGAGCGGGGCTATTCCGACGAGGTAGCGAAACAATTGTCTGAAATTGGACACAATATTGAAATTCCAGAAACGCCACTTGGAGGAGCGCAAGCAATCCGAATCCGAAAAGACGGTGTTTTGGAAGGTGCCAGCGACCCGCGCAAAGATGGGTGCGCCCTTGGATACTGATCAGCGGCAGTACAATGCCGACCGGTTCGCCAAACCTAGTTCAGGTGGAAATGCAGAGGGTAAGCACCGTCTTCAAACGGGCCGAACATGTTGGAGATATCCGGGTGCTCGACCGGCTCTCCAGAATAGTCTGCAACCAGATTTTGTTCTGAAACATAAGCAACATAGAAGGATTGGTCGTTCTCTGCCAGCAGGTGGTAGAACGGCTGTTCTTTCCGCGGACGGCTGTCTTCCGGAATGGCCTGATACCATTCTTCTGTGTTCGAAAATTCCGGGTCCACGTCAAAAATCACCCCTCGAAAAGGGTGTTTCTTGTGACGGACCACCTGGCCCAATCCGTATTTCGCGCGTGTCTTTAACATTGTTTCGGCCCCCACCGCATTTACTAACGGTTTTTGGCCCGAAATGCCAATCATTGATGTGAAATTCAGGGAAACAGTCTGTGAACCTAATACTGACAGTGTTCGAAATCGTGGCCCCGGTTTTTCTCTTGGCGGCCATTGGCTTTACGTGGGTCAAACTGGGGTTCGAATACCGGCTGCAATTTGTGACACGCTTTGCAACGACGCTGGCAATGCCCAGTCTGATCTTTGTTGCACTCATGCAAACCGACATTCCGGGCGGAGATTTGTCGCGTTTCACGTCGGCAACTCTGGTCGCAAATCTTCTGCTGGCTGGGGTGTTCTGGTTGATTGTTCGCGGATTGAAACTGGATCAGCGCACGTACCTGTCACCGCTGATTTTCGGCAATACCGGCAATCTTGGCCTGCCGCTATGTATCTTTGCGTTCGGGCAGATTGGTTTGGGTTACGCGGTCATCTTTCTGTCTGTAACCGCGCTGTTTTCTTTCACCTATGGGATCTACCTAGTCGCCGGAAAAGGCGCATGGGGACAGGTCTTACGCCAGCCGATGGCTTGGGCGACCATTCTGGGTGCGGTGTTTTTGTGGCAGGGGTGGCAAACTCCGACATTTCTAACCAACACGTTAGAGCTTTTGGGGCAAATGGCTGTTCCGCTGATGTTGGTCACGGTCGGTGTGGCAATCGCCCGCCTGACCTCGCGTAGTCTGGGGCAAGCGCTCTGGCTGTCAGTCCTGAAACTTATCGTCTGCTTTGCGTTGGGCTGGGGGATTGGGGTGTTGTTTGATCTGGACACTGTCGCCTTTGGCGTTCTGGTATTGCAAATTTGTACACCGGTCGCTGTGACCTCATACTTGTTGGCAGAACGATTTGAAGCCGATTCCGATGCCGTTGCCGGCATGGTCATGGTGTCCACCGTACTTTCCGTGGCGGCGTTACCCATAATTCTTGCCATTATTTTATAGCGATTGTGATTTCCTCAGAGCTCAATCTGCGCTAGAATAAACAAAAAAAGGCATGAGGCACATGAGCAGAATTCTTATCGTACTCTTCGGGGTGCTGCTTTTGGCATCCTGTGGCGGCGGGTCAAAACAACCGCCCAGCAAACTGAACGACGCGTGCAGCATTGCGCACGAACGACCGGATTTTATCAAGGCTTTCAAAAGCACCGAGCAGAAATGGGGTGTTCCGGTTCACGTTCAGATGGCCACGATTTATCAGGAAAGCCGATATCGCCACGACGCGCGTACCCCGCACCGTTACGTGCTGGGCGTGATCCCGATGGGGCGGCAAAGCAGCGCCTATGGGTTCAGCCAGGCACTGGACGGCACCTGGGATCAATATCAGCGCGAAACCGGCAAGCGCCGGGCCAAGCGGGATCGCATCCGCGATGCCTCGGACTTCATCGGCTGGTATATGAACAAAAGCTATGAGCGCAACGGCATCCACCCCGGCGACACACGCAATCAATACCTAGCCTATCACGAAGGTCACACGGGGTACGCTCGCGGCACCCACAACAGCAAGTCGTGGTTGTTGAGCGTGGCCAATGACGTGGACGCGCGCGCGCAACTGTATCAGGCACAGTTGGCAAACTGCCGGTATTGACCAGCAAAAAGCGGGTCAGCGGTTGACTGACCCGCGTCTTTCCTTGTTCGAGAAAAGACCCTGATCAAGACCATTGCTTTCGGTCAACGCACCCAAAAGAACGGTGGTCTGGCTGCCGGCGTTGTCATGAATCACCCATTTGCGCAGCTCGACTGGATTATCGGTGAACATCAGTTCAATCCGACCTGCCTCAGGGTTCTTGGGGTCTTGCGCGGTGACCACTGTGGCCGTGCCGTCAAAGCTGTGGCCGACAACCATATTGGCCTGATCAAGATTCACGTTGCGTGCCAGCACAATGGATAGAGGCGTGCGCTTCAGCGGGTATTGCTCGGGCGGCTGGTTCGATTTCGGATCGAAGATCTGAACACTGCCCGAGCGTGCCAGTACCACAGCGCTGTTGGGCGGGTCATATTCGAAACGCATCTTGCCAGGGCGCTGCATCCACAGCTGTCCGGTGCTCAACGAGCCATCATCATTCACCTGCGTGAACGTTGTCTGAACCGTTTTCAATCCGTTCAGATAATTGGAAATCTGTGAAAGCGGCAGTTTTTCCGCCGCCCATGCGGCGGGTGCGGCCAGTGTCAAAGCAAGGGCAAAAGCAATCTGTTTCATGCTGTACAGATAGGCTGTCTGCCCTTGTTATTAAATATCCTATTGCTCGGGGACGAGGATTTCGCGCTTCCCGACATGATTTGCTGACGAAACAACACCTTCGTCTTCCATTTGTTCAACAAGACGCGCCGCCTTGTTGTACCCAATGGCGAGTTTCCGCTGAATGTAAGAGGTCGAGCATTTGCGATCCTTGATCACAATTGCCACCGCCTGATCGTACAGTGCGTCCTCTCCGTTCGTGTTGCCGCCAGTGTTCAGCCCCAGAACGGCGTCAATGTTGTCGACCCTGTCCTCGGCCGGTCCGTCCAGAACACTGCCCACGTAATCGGGGGGGCCGAATTGTTTCAGATGGTTGACGATTTCCTCGACCTCTTCATCCGACACAAACGGTCCGTGGCAGCGGGTAATCTTGGCACCACCGGCCATGTAAAGCATGTCACCCTGCCCCAGCAGCTGTTCGGCACCCATCTCGCCCAGAATGGTACGGCTGTCGACTTTCGAGGTCACCTGGAACGAAATCCGCGTAGGGAAGTTGGCCTTGATCGTGCCGGTGATCACGTCAACGGACGGGCGCTGTGTGGCCATGATCAGGTGAATGCCCGAGGCCCGCGCCATCTGCGCCAGACGCTGGATGCAGGCTTCAATCTCCTTGCCCGCGACCATCATCAGATCGGCCATCTCATCGACGATGACGACGATATAGGGCATCGCTTCGGGCGCGAATTGTTCCGTCTCGAACGTTGGTTCACCGGTTTCATCGTCAAACCCGGTCTGCACCGTGCGGCTGAACAACTCGCCCTTGGCCAGCGCATCTTTCACCCGGCCGTTGTAGCCCGCGATGTTGCGCACACCCATCTTGGACATCTTGCGATAGCGGTCTTCCATTTCGCCCACGACCCATTTCAGGGCGACAACCGCCTTCTTTGGATCGGTCACAACGGGTGACAGCAGATGCGGGATGCCATCGTAAACCGACAGTTCCAGCATCTTGGGGTCGATCATGATCAGGCGGCATTCATCCGGCGTCAGCTTGTAGAGCAGCGACAGGATCATCGTGTTGATCGCCACCGATTTACCCGAACCCGTGGTCCCGGCAATCAACAGGTGAGGCATCTTGGCCAAGTTCGCCACAACGGATTCACCGCCGATATCTTTGCCCAGCGCCAGCGGCAGCGCCTGATTGCCATCGCCAAAATCGCGGCTGGCCAGGATTTCCCGCAGAACCACCATCTCGCGGTTTTCGTTCGGCAGTTCGATCCCGATCACCGAGCGGCCCGGTAGGGTCGAAACCCGCGCCGACAGCGCCGACATCGAGCGCGCGATATCGTCCGCCAGACCGATCACACGGCTGGCTTTCAGGCCCGGGGCGGGCTCCAGCTCGTACATGGTCACGACCGGGCCGGGGCGTACGCTGACGATCTCACCCTTGACGCCGTAATCGTCCAGAACGTTTTCCAACATCCGTGCGTTTTCTTCCAAGGCCTCATCGCTCAGGTGATGGCGCTGGATACTGGCGGGGTTGGACAACAAGCCCAGAGGCGGAAGTTCGAAGTCAGAGTGCCGTTCCTCGAAGGACAATGCTGGTTGCGCTTCGGCCTGCGCACGACGAGACGGCAACGGTGTCCGGCGCACGGGCTGCGCCACCACAGGCTTGCGCGGTTCAGCCACGGGGATCTTCATCGCCTGACGCGGTTGCGGCGCGGCGTCGGTGACATCCTCGAAAACCGACTCATCATCGATATCCAACTCGGACGCGTAGTCGTACTGTTCTGTCCCGGCCTCATAACCCATCAAAGCAGGCTCTTGCGCCTCTGGAGTGTCACCAGCGGACACCTGCGGCTCGGGGCGCAGACCATACGCCGTCATCGGCGGTTCGGGTGGCAGTTCGGACGAGGGATGCTGGTTCAGGATCAGTGGATCGGGACGGCGTCCACGACCCTTGGTCAGCGGCAGGTCGGGATCCGGCTCGGGTGTCATTTCGCCCACGGCAACCTTGCGATTTCGCACGGCGGCCGAGATTTTGGAGCGGATGCGATCTTCGCCGGGCATGTCGTCAAAGCCCGCGATCGGTTCAGGATCCACCAACTCAGGCTCGGGCATTGGATCGGGGCGCCGGATAAGTGACGGCATTCGCGCCAACAGGCCTGATTTGACCGGAGGTTCAGGGCGCCCCAATTCAGGTTCTTCAAAAACAGGATCGGCATACACCAGTTCGTCGTCAAACATCGCCTCAGCCGCTTCAGCGCGGGCAAGCTTGCGTTCTTCCCACTGCGCCCGGCGATCCCGCGCCGCTTGCGCGGCCGAGGCCGCACCACGCCCCATCAGCGTCATCAGCATGTCATAAGACATCACAAGGCCCAGGATGAAGGCGCGGAAGCCGCGTTTCACGTCAGCCTTGGTGAAGCCCAGCACAAAAACACCCAGCGTGGTCATGCCGACGGCCATGGCCAGCGACATCATTTTGACCAGAAAATGCGAAGAGATCGGCACCAGCGTCAGCAACGCGCCCATGACCGTGTCGCCGAACAAACCGCCCAAACCGTAGCTATGCGTTGCACGCCACTCGGCACCGGGAACAAGGGTTGCGGCATAGACCGAGGCTACAGCGATCCAGATCGGGGCAAAGATCAGGCGGGCAATGGCCCGGTCTTCACCGAAATGGCCCGCAAAACGCAGACCCCATCCGACCAGAACAAGCGCGATGCCCCAGCTTCCCCAGCCCACGATCATGAACAAGGGGGCTGCAATAGACGCGCCGACCCGTCCCATCCAGTTTTGCACCGGCGCGTCGGTCGAAACCATCCAATTAGGATCATCGGGCGTATAGGACCAGATCATCGCAGCCGCGGCCAAGCCCAACAGGATCAGCGCGATACCGATCAGTTCCTTACTGCGTCGCTCCAGGGCTGCCTGTGTTGTGCTGTCCAGCAATGGGTCGCGGTTTCGCGCGTTATATGATGCCATTTTGCCCTCGTACCTCACGTATAGATGCAGTCGCGGAGTGTGATCAAACCGCGCTGCAACTCTGTTTTTGGGGCTACCAATGCAACCCGGATAAAGCCTTCGCCCGGGTTATTTCCCGGATCACCTTGTGAAAGATATGCGCCCGGAAGAACCCGAACCCCGGTTTCCTTCCAAACCTTCAATGCCGCGTCCTCGCCATTCTCGACCGGTAACCACAAAAAGAACCCGGCCTCGGGCGACATGTAGCCCTGCACGCCCGCAAACACCTTATCCGCTATGGCGTATTTCTCCTGATAGAGCGCGCGGTTTTGCTCGACATGTGTCTCATCCGCCCAGACACGGGCCGCAGCAGCCTGCAAAGGCAAAGGCAGTGGGGATCCGGCATAGGTGCGCAGTTTTTTCACCTGGCTGATGGACTTTGGTCCACCGGCAATCAGGCCCGAGCGCAAACCAGCTAGGTTCGAGCGTTTTGACAGGGAGTTAAACAGCGTGATCCGTTCGGGATCAGCCCCTAGTTCCTGCGCGACAGTCAGAACCCCCGTCGGGGCTTGGTCACGGTAAATCTCGGAATAGCATTCGTCGGCGAAGATGCGGAAATCATAAGCCTCGGCCAGACGGATCAGGTCAGCCCAGTAGTCGCGCGATGCAACCGCGCCCTGCGGGTTGGCCGGGGAACAAATATAAGCCACCGCTGTTTGGTTCAGCACATCTTCGGGCAGGCCGGAATAATCCGGCAGATGACCAGTCGCGGCAGTTGCAGGGACAAAATAGGGTTGCGTACCCACCGAAATCGACGCGACCATGTAGACCTGATAAAACGGGTTCGGGCACAGGATGATCGGTTGTTTGCCGTTCTTCTGTTCCGGGCACAGCGCCATGGCCGCATTATACAGCCCCTCACGTGTGCCGTTCAGCGCCATGACGTTGACGTCAGGGTCCATTTCGACCCCGTAACGCCGCTTGATCCAGCCCGTGATTGCGCCGCGCAGGTCTTCCGAGCCTTCGTTCGGCGGATAGCCCTGAAACCCGGCAGCATTTTCCATGATGACATCCGTCACCCAAGCCGGAAAATCATGCGTCGGCGCGCCAATCGTCATATGAACGACGTCACCGCCCGGTTGATGGTGATCCAACAGGGCGCGCAAACGCGGGAATGCATATTCCGGTAGGTTCGAAAACCGCTCGGGAAAATCCATGTTACTGCCTCAATATCGGGGTCGTTTGCGCCCCGTTTTTTTGGCAGATTACAGTCCGCATACCTCTTCGTCCAGACAAAGAGGTTCCGAATCAGTGGATTGTGGCATTCAGGCCAATGCCGATTCTGCCGCTGACCCCAACCGCAACAGGGCCTCTTCCGAGTTCGGATACCCCATCATCATCAGCCCGCAACTGGGCGTTCCGGTGGGCAGAGTCAGCGCTGCAAGCCCCATCAGGTTGCCGATCCGCGTATTGCGAAGGGCCAGCAGGTTTTCTGTCACGTAATAGTCGTGATCGGTCATCAACCGGTCCAGATTGGGTGGCAGATTGGGAACGGTTGGCGCAAGAACGGCATCGAACCCGGCGGTGGCGGTATCCCATGCCGCGCGACAGGCTTCCAGCTTCGACCACGCAGCGACGTAGTCCGGACCGGATACGTCTTTTCCAGCCCGGAACCGTTCCAGTATCGGAGGATACATTACATCAGGATTCGCTTCGATCACATCTCGCCACAGTCCGTACGATTCGGTGGGATCGACAACACTAGACAGGGACATTGCGTTGTGAAGTTCGGGAACCTCAAGAGGTATAACCTTTGCGCCTGCGTCTCGAAGTCGTTCCAAACCAACCTCATAAGCGACTCGCGGTACATCGCGCAAATCGTCTTTAACCACGTTTTGCAAATCTGCAAAACGGCGGCCTTTCAAGTTTGCACCTCGCAGATCGGCAGGCGTTCCGCCCTCAAGCAAAGCCAGCATATGTGCTGCGTCTTCAACTGAGCGCGCCAAAGGGCCCACCGTGTCAAACCGAAGGCGCAGAGGTACAACCCCTTCCAAACTTATCCGCCCGGCGGTGGTTTTTAGTCCAACCAAATTGTTCCAAGCCGATGGGATGCGTACTGACCCAGCAGTATCGGACCCGATACCCCCAGCTGCCAAACCCCACGCAACCGAAGCCGCCGCGCCTGAAGATGAACCGCCAGGCACGGCGTCCTCATCGTCAATGCAAGGCGGCGTACCAGTGATCGGGTTCAATCCAAGGCCGGAAAAGGCCAGCTCGCTCATA
Organism: Ruegeria sp. AF7; assembly: GCF_056541885.1. Lineage (NCBI taxonomy): Bacteria > Pseudomonadati > Pseudomonadota > Alphaproteobacteria > Rhodobacterales > Roseobacteraceae > Ruegeria > Ruegeria sp. AF7. The sequence goes on from NZ_JBQFYX010000003.1 coordinate 40,115, forward strand.
TGCGTCTTACCCAGACAGACCGTTCCCATCTGGGTTGCGTTGCGTACCACAAGCGCATCCGCATCCGGCACACGGTCTTTCAAAAGCGCCGACCCGGCCTCGGTCGCGGTGCCGGCAGTGTCGAACAGGTCTTTCCAGCTGATCGGAACCCCATCCAGCAACGATCGCCGCAATCCCATTTTCGCACGTTGCTGCGCGGCTTCGGCCTCGGCGCGGGCGCGATCATGGGTGACGCGGGCATAGATACGGTCGCGGTGCGGATGGGCGTCTATTGCGGACAGGTAGGTTTCCGTCAATTCAACCGGATCGATCTGGCCCATCCCAATGCCACGGCCCAAATCACACGCCGTCATGGTCAACCAATCCTGCATCCCGCCCCTCCTGCTTTTTGGCTTGAAAGAACGGTAGCGACAGGACTGCACATGGACAATCCCGAAAGGGCGCGCATATTGCAGGGCATGACACAGGCATCTGACATTCTGATCGTGGGCGGCGGGTTGAACGGCCCGGCTTTGGCATTGGCTCTGGCACAAACCGGACATTCGGTCACAGTGATTGATGCGCTGGATGAGAAGGTCCGCAAGAATGCGGCGTTCGACGGGAGAGCCTATGCGCTGGCCTTGGCATCACAGCGCTTGTTGGCTGCCATCGGCGTCTGGGACCGTATTGCGGAACACGCCCAACCGATGCTGGAAATCAAGGTCACGGACGGTCACGCAGGTACAGGCCCGTCACCGTTTTTCATGCATTTCGACCATGCCGAAATAGAAGAAGGTCCGATGGGGTATATGGTCGAAGACCGTCACCTGCGCCGCGCCTTTCTGGACGCTATGGCCGAAGAGCCCCGCATCACTCAGCTGAGTGGCAAGACTGTTGTGTCGCAACAAGCCGACACCACTGGAGTGACCGTGACGCTGGACGATGGTTCGACGATGAACAGCAGACTGCTGATCGGGTGTGACGGTCGCCGCAGCGGCACCGCGCACCGCGCAGGTATCAAGCGCACCGGTTGGGATTATGGCCAGACCGCACTTGTCTGCGCCATTGAACACGAGTTGCCGCATCACGGCATTGCCCATCAGTTCTTTATGCCACCGGGCCCCTTGGCGATTCTGCCGCTGACCGGCAATCGCAGTTCCATTGTATGGAGCGAACGCACCGAGGCCGCGCAGCAGATCAACGCCCTGCCCAAGGATGAGTATCTGCAAGTGCTACGCCCGCGGTTTGGCGATTTCCTCGGTGACATCCGCCTGGCCGGAGATCGTTTCACCTATCCTTTGAACCTGACCATCGCCAATTCGTTTATCGCTGATCGTCTGGCACTGGTCGGGGATGCTGCTCACGGGATGCACCCGATTGCCGGTCAGGGCCTGAACGCCGGTTTGCGTGACGTCGGCGCGTTGGCAGAGGTTCTGACCTTGGCAGGACGGCGCGGCGAAGACATCGGATCGCTTATGGTGCTGGAACGCTACCAGGAATGGCGCAGGTTCGACACCGCTGCTCTTGCGATGGCAACGGATGTCTTCAACAAACTGTTCTCAAACGACAACCCGTTGCTGCGCATTGGGCGCGACGTTGGTATGGGAATTGTCGGCGCACTGCCGGGGTTGCGGCGCGGTTTCGTCCGCGAAGCAGCGGGTTTGACCGGGGATTTGCCCAAGCTGTTGCAAGGGCAGCCAATTTAGTCCAGCTGCCGTGCCTCGTCGACCAGCATGACCGGAATGCCGTTGCGGATGGGAAAAGCCAGCCCAGCGGCCTGTGACACAAGCTCCTGCCTTTCGGCGTCATAGCGCAGGGTCGTTTGCGTCTGCGGGCAGACCAGAGCTTCGAGCATACGGCGATCAAAGGCGTGTTCAGGGTCAGTCATTGCAGTTTTTCCTCATTCGATCCGCCTCGCATTGCGAATTCTATCAATGTCATCAGCGTCTCGCGCCGTGTGCGTAGGCAAGGGGCCTCTAAGAGGGCCTGTTTATCTTCCGGGTCAAAGTCCAACAGCATGGACAGTGAGTTTACCAGCAATTCATCCTCGGCATCTTTCAGCGAATCCCAGTCAGTGGACAATTGCCGTGACGAAAAGAAACGTTCCAGCAAAGCCAGGAACTTGGTGCGATTGAACCTGTCGTCGTGTTCGGCCTTGCCAAGATCCCTGTCAAAGCCGTCCCACGAAACTTCGCATCGCCGGTATGGCGTGAAAGCGTCCAACTCTGAAACCACGCGGAACCGGGACACACCGGTCAGCGTGATCAGATAACGGCCATCTTCCGTTTCGGAAAACTGGGTCACACGCCCGACGCATCCGATGCGGTGCAGTTTGTTCTCATCATGGGCCGAAGGATTTGGCTGGACCATCGCAATCAGCCGTTCCTTGGTCTTGAGCGCATCGTCCAGCATCTGCAAATAGCGCGGCTCGAAGATGTGAAGCGGCAAGCGCGAGCGGGGCAACAACAGCGCCCCGGGCAAGGGGAACACGGATACGGTGTCCGGCAGATCGGCGGGATGCATCATGTCCCAATTCTAGCTCTGATCAGAAATTAGGCAAATATCATCGAGCTGAGTTTGCGGCGACCGTTCAGAACGATCGGGTCATTGGGCTTGAGCGCGTCAAAGATCGTGAAAAGCTGGGTCTTGGCGGCCCCGTCATCCCACTCACGATCCCGGCGGAACAATTCCAGCAATTGCGCCACGGCTTCTTCCACTTCGCCGTTCGCATGCAATGCCTGTGCCAGGTCAAACCGGGCCTGAAGATTTTCGGGGTCTGCATCAACGGCCGCTGTCAGATCAGCCACCGGACCCGCATCAGCCGCTTGCTTGGCCAGCTGCAATTGCGCATGCGCAGCCTCGACCTCGGCCGAGTTGGATATTTCAGCCGGTGCACCGTTCAGGATGGCCTCGGCATGCTCCAGATCGCCAGTGGCGATATGTGCCCGCACCAGCCCGCCATATGCTGCCGCGTGGTTCGGGTCTTCGCCAAGAACGGCGGCAAAAGTCTGCGCGGCATCTGCCGCTGCGCCTTCGCTCAGCATTTCTTCGGCGGCAATTACCGCGTCATCCAATTGACCACCGGGGCTTTCCCCACCTGACGCCTCGATCACGCGGTCTACGAAAGCCTTGATCTCGGACCCCGGCAGCGCGCCCTGAAAACCGTCCACGGGTTGCCCTTTAAAAAACGCGTAGACCGTTGGAATCGACTGGATGCGCATTTGCGAGGCGATCATCTGTGCCTCGTCCACGTTGATCTTGACCATCTTCACCGCGCCTTTGGCGGCGGTAACAGCGTCTTCCAGCATCGGGCCCAGCGTCTTGCACGGGCCGCACCAAGGTGCCCAGAAGTCAACGATAACAGGCGTTTCCTGCGAAGCTTCGACCACATCGACCATGAAAGTGGCCTCGGTCCCGTCCTTGATCAGATCGGTGGCTGGGGCGGCTGCGCCGTTCAGGATGTCCATGGCAATCACTCTTTCGTTCGAACTTGCGCTCTATATGCAATCGCTTGTCGCAGAAACCAAGGGCAGAGTTTCAGTTCAGATGTCGAAAGTCGCAAAGACCGGCGCATGATCGCTGGGCTTCTCCCACCCACGCGCATCCCGCAGAATGCGACTGGAATGACCCGCATTCGAAATATCGGGCGTGGCCCAGACATGATCCAGCCGCCGCCCCTTGTCTGCCGCATCCCAGTCGCGGGCCCGGTAGGACCACCAGCTGAAAAGCTGCCCTTCGGGAATATCCTGCCGGGTGATATCGACCCAACCACCCGCGTCCTGGGTCTCGGCCAGATGTTCCACTTCAATCGGAGTGTGCGAGACGATCTTGAGCAATTGTTTGTGCGACCAGACGTCATCTTCTCGCGGAGCAATGTTCAGATCGCCGACGAGGATGGATTTTTCCGGCTTTTCTGCGTGGAACCAATCGCGCATGCCCGTGAGATAGTCGAGCTTTTGGCCAAATTTCTCATTCACTTCACGATCTGGCACATCACCGCCAGCGGGAACATAGAAGTTGTGGATCGTGACACCATTCTCCATCCGTCCGGCTATGTGGCGTGCGTGGCCGAGATCTGCGAAATCCATGTCGCCCACCTCCTCTATCGGCAGGCGGGACAGGATGGCGACGCCATTATATCCTTTCTGGCCACGGGCAATCATGTGGGTATAGCCCAGCTCCGCGAACCCTTCGGTCGGAATCTTTTCAACCGGAGACTTGCATTCCTGCAAACACAGAACATCCGGTGCCTCTTCTTCCAACAGTTTCAGCACGATAGGTTCGCGCAGTCGGACCGAGTTGATGTTCCAGGTGGCAAGTGTGAAGGGCATGGCGAGGATTCCTCTGTCGCGATTTGGCGAAGGTTAACGCGGTGGGGGGTGGGGTGCCATCAGAAAAAAAAGCTAGGACGGGTGGCTTTCATTTTGGGGGGCATCATCGCAAATCTCGTACCAGTCCGGTTTCTCCGAAACAAATTCGTGAAACTGAACTTTCTGCTCTAACCCGGTATCCAGTGCATTTGCTGCGATTGGAAAACTGTCTGCTTCTGAAATGATTTCGCCCAAAGATGTCCCACAATTCCCGCAGAAACACCTGCCGTATTTGTAAGGCGGATCAGGCTGGTGCAGCGTTACGTTTTCCCTTCCCCGAACCCACACCAAGTCTTCTTTGTTGACAAATACGACTGTGCTGGCCCCGGCTTTTCTGCATCTTGAGCAATGGCAGGTTCCCATCACGGATGGTTGAGACTTCAGGTTAAACTTCACCGCCCCGCACAAACAGCTTCCTTCGATCATCACGCGCTCCTCCAACCTTTCGCAAGAATTAGAACATTACAGGAACAAAATGGATTTCGCAACGCCTGTGACGGTATAGGCGGCGCATGATCTCGCCCTTCAGAAAAGAAAAAAGCCGGGCCATTCGGCCCGGCAGTCCAACAGGGAGGTGCATGTCATAACCCGGACATGCGCGGGTTGGGAGTAACCTAATTATGAGTACAGGGTATCACTTTGATCCAAGTCAATCCACACCCAGTTAAGACACCAGCCTATATCCACCGGATTCTGTGACCAAAAGGCGCGCATTTGACGGATCGGGCTCAATCTTCTGTCGCAGGCGGTAGATGTGGGTTTCCAGCGTATGCGTTGTAACACCTGCATTATATCCCCAAACTTCGTGAAGCAGCACGTCCCGCGCCACCACGCCGTCGGTCGAGCGGTACAGGAATTTGAGGATGTTGGTTTCCTTCTCGGTCAGGCGGATTTTTCTGTCCTCTTCCGTGATCAGCATCTTCATCGCCGGTTTGAACGTATAGGGACCAAGTACAAATACAGCGTCCTCGGATTGTTCGTGCTGGCGAAGCTGTGCACGGATACGTGCCAGAAGCACCGGGAATTTGAATGGTTTAGAAACATAGTCATTCGCGCCAGCATCCAGGCCCAGGATCGTATCGGCATCGCTGTCATGACCGGTCAGCATCAGGATCGGGCTTTTGACACCCTGTTTGCGCATGAGGCGGCACAGTTCGCGCCCGTCGGTATCCGGCAGACCCACATCAAGAATGACCAGGTCATAGATCGCTTCGCGCGCGCGCTCCATGGCAGAGTGACCGTCTGACGCCTCGAACACGTCAAAGTCTTCGGTCATGACAAGTTGCTCGCTGAGCGCCTCGCGCAGGTCCTCGTCATCGTCCACCAGCAGGATTTTCTTGAGTTGAGCCATTTCCCGGTCCTCCAAACGCTTTTCCATCACTTGCGCGTGGAATATGCAATCAACAAGATTTGCTGCAACCGTTTCACGCCTTCGTGTCAGAGTTCGCGGAAATGTTTCACATTTCCTTTCGAAAGGGCTAGGAGAAAGATTGAGCGTTATAGGGTAACATTGATGAGTCTCATCCCCGATATCACGGAACTTCTCGCCCGGGCGCGGGCTGATCTGCGCATGGGCGTTCCGGTTGCGCTGACCGATGACAGTGGCTTCAGCGTGCTTGCGGTTTCTGCGGAAACGCTCAGCCCACAGCGTCTGGCCGACCTGAAAAAACTAGGGAATCCGGTGGTGGCCATAACTGGGCGACGTGCTGAAACCCTGAAAGCGCGGGCGTACGACGGGGATCTGGCGCGGGTTTCGATCCCGGCGGATGCAGATATCGCATGGGTACAGGCGGTTGCTGATCCTTCCGACGATCTGAACGCGCCCATGAAGGGCCCGTTGATGACCGAGCGGCACGGCAATGCCAATCTGCACCGTATCGCAATTGCATTGGCCAAATCCGCGCGCATCCTTCCCGCTGTGGTCGTGGTACCTGTCGAGGACGGCAGGGAATTTGCGGCGTCCCACGGTCTGACATGCATTGATCACACGCGCGCCACGCCTCATCTGGCGGATCGCAGCACTTTGCACGAAGTCGTCGCGGCCCGCCTTCCGATGGAGGTGTCCGAAGCCGGTCGGTTACACGTGTTCCGCCCGGAAGACGGCGGTGAAGAACACTACGCCGTCGAGATCGGACGTCCGGACCGCGATAAGCCTGTGCTGGCCCGATTGCATTCTGCCTGTTTCACCGGCGATCTGATGGGAAGCCTGAAATGTGACTGCGGCCCGCAACTGCGCGGCGCCCTGGAGCAGATGGGTGCAGAAGGTGCAGGCGTTCTTTTGTATCTGAATCAGGAAGGGCGCGGTATAGGTCTGGCCAACAAGATGCGCGCCTATTTCCTTCAGGATCAAGGTTTTGACACCGTTGAGGCGAACCACAGGCTGGGTTTTGAGGACGATGAGCGCGATTTTCGGCTTGGGTCGGATATATTGAAGTCGCTGGGTTTCAACTCTGTCCGCTTGCTGACAAACAACCCGGCCAAGATCGCCATGATGGAGCGAACAGGTATCGCAGTAACCGAGCGTGTCCCTCTGAAAGTTGGCGAAACCTCTCACAACCGGGGATACCTGGCAACCAAGGCCAAGAAGTCAGGCCATCTGCTTTGACCCCAGGCGATCTTGTTCTGACCCCGCGCGGCATCCGGTTTCTTGGCAGGGTGTTCCCCTGTTCCGTAGGCAAGCGCGGGTTGAGCAACGCAAAACGCGAAGGCGATGGGGCGACCCCAACCGGACATCATCGAATCGTCGGCATGCTGTACCGGGCCGACCGAATGGCCGCCCCCAGCAAATGGGCCCGCGCCATTGGCCCACGGGACTTGTGGTCTGACGACGTGTCTGAAAGCAGATACAACCACATGGTCAGCGCACCCTATGCATTCAGCCACGAAAAGCTGCGCCGCGCCGACCCGTTATATGATCTGATTCTGTTGACCGACTGGAATTGGCCAAACGCCGCTCCGGGCAGAGGGTCAGCGATATTTCTGCACCAATGGCGCAGACCCGGCTATCCAACAGAAGGCTGCGTTGCATTTCGTCGGGACCATCTACACTGGATATCACAGCGCATTGCCCCCGGAACACGGTTGATTATTCCCGAGGTTTAATTCGTTCGCCAAAGATAGCTGAGCCAACGCGCACATGTGTCGCGCCAATGGCGATGGCCTGTTCGAAATCGTCACTCATCCCCATAGACAATCCGTCAAGCCCGTTGCGCGTTGCGATTTTTGCCAAGAGCGCAAAGTGCAGAGCAGGCTCTTCATCGACCGGAGGAATGCACATCAATCCACGCACGGGCAGATCCAATGACCTGCACTCGGCTATGAAACCATCCGCGCCCGCAGGAAGGATACCGGCCTTTTGGTCTTCCTCACCGGTGTTGACCTGAATGAACAGCTCCGGACAGGTTCCCATTTCCTGTGCCAAACGTGCCAGTGTCTTGGCCAGTTTGGGTCGATCTACCGAATGGATCGCATCGCACAGTTCCATTGCGTGACGGGCCTTGTTGGTCTGCAACGGGCCAATGAGGTGCAGATCAATACCCTCGAACTGTTCTTTGAACGCGGGCCACTTGCTTGCTGCCTCCTGCACGCGGTTCTCGCCAAAACATCTGTGCCCCTGCTCAAGAACCTCCTGCACCCTGTCATTCGGCTGCACCTTGGACACGGCAATCAGTTTGACGGAACCTGCCGGTCGGTTCGACTTGGCTTCGGCTTTGGCGATACGTGCGGTGACGTCTTGCAACGACATGAGACCCTCATCCTGTTTTGGAGCAGGAAAACACCAAGTCGGCGCAAAAGAAAAGGGCGAGTCCGAAGACCCGCCCTTAAACCTTGCGGTTCAGATCAGCTTAGAAGTTGAACTGAGCACCGAAGTCAGCAACCAGCGTCGAGTCTGCGCAGCTGTCACAGTCGTTGACACCGATACCACCGCGCAGCGATGCACCGCCGCCCAGGTCGTAGATCGCACCAAGAGCAACCTGCTGAGTATCAGCAGACGCATTACCGTCACCGTAGGTGAACAGCAGGGTGGTTGCAGCGCCCAGGTTGTAGGCAGCCGACAGACCCCATGCAGTACCGTCTGTCGAAGCAACTTCAGTTGCGTCGTCAGCAACAAACAGTGTACCCGAGAAGTCGCCCCATTCGCCACCCAGGGTCAGAACGGTCAGGCTCGGATCGCTTTGACCAGCAACGGTCGAGTCGGTCTGACCGTAAGCCAGAGCGGCAGTGATGTTGTTGAAGGTGTAGGTTGCGCTGATATCCCAGCGGTCTGCACCGTTGATGCCGTCTGTGTCGTAGGACGCGCCGAATGCGAAGTCACCAACAGCGTACTGGAAGAACACAGCGTTCGAACCTGCGCCGGTCGACGAGTAACCCAGGAAGCTGTAGTCAACGCCCGAATACTGACCTGCGAACAGTTCCAGACCTACTTCGTTGCCGTAGTAGTTTGCCAGGTTGTCGAAGGCACCTGCGACGTTACCCGCGTCAACACGCAGACCACCGTAGATGACCGAGAAGCGTGCGCCGTTCAGGCCAGCGGTGTTTGCTTCGCCTGTGCTGCTGTCTTCGTCAGCTTGCAGACGAACACGGCCTTCAAAGCGAACGCCACCATCGGTTTCGGTGCTGCCGTCGATGTTCAGACGGAAACGCGATACCAGAATGGTGTCGTCTACGTTAGGTGCAGTCGAACGATCTTCACGGTAGCCAATACCAAAACGGCCATAACCGCTGAAGTTAACTTCAGCTGCTGCAACGCCTGCGGTCGCGATCAGCGCCGTAGTTGCGAAGAGAACTTTTTTCATCTTGTTTCCCTCGGTTTCAAAAGAGTTATCTACTCGACACATGCCTCGGCATATGTCTCAGCACGGACACCGTTTCGCTCTTTTTGCCCCCTTTGCGCAAGCTTGGCATAAAGGCGGGAGCGTCATTGAGGTCAAATTGGTGCAAGGATGCCACAGTCAGTTTTCGCCCTGATGCAGCTGATACACTTACATTTCAGAAGAATGGACTTGTTGCAGCGGGGGTCCTTGGCTAGGAGTATCCCCTGAATACTGTAGAACAAGTGAAACAGGACCTGTTTACAATGCGCCTGCCTACGATTTTGGGAATGATCCTGCTGACCGCCGCTCTTTCGGCATGTGGGCAGAATCGAAACACTTCGACAACGTACTCCCCCAACCTCGCTGGCGGCAATTCGGACGAACAGGAGCTGAATGATCCCGAGCGGACAACAATCTGGGATATTTTCGACCGCAGTACCGCCGAACAGACCACAAACGTAAACCGGTATCTGTGGGCGGCTTCTCTGGATGTGCTGAGTTTCCTGCCTGTGCAAGAGGTTGATCCGTTTACCGGTGTAATCGTAACGGGTTACGGCACACCTCCGGGCGGCGGCCGATCCTACCGGGCAACTGTTCACATCAGCGATCCGGCGCTTGCCGCGCGCTCTTTGTCGGTTGCGCTGCAATCGAGTGGGGGAGCTCCGGTAAGTGCAGCAACTTCCCGCGCAGTCGAGGATGCGATTCTGTCGCGTGCCCGGCAGCTACGCATAGCGGACAACAAGTTCTAGCAACCCGCCGAAAATCACAATATTACCACGCCGGGTTCCTACCCGGCGTTTTCATTCACGAAGGACCGCACAATGTCGCGCTACTCGGCCACCGAAATCGAAGCAAAATGGCAGGAGGCCTGGGACAAGGCCGGGATCTTCACCGCCAACCACAAGGCGGACAAGCCAAAATACTATGTGCTTGAGATGTTTCCTTACCCGTCTGGCAGAATCCATATGGGGCATGTGCGCAACTATACGATGGGTGACGTCATCGCGCGGCACAAGCTGGCAACGGGCCATAACGTGCTGCACCCGATGGGCTGGGACGCATTCGGGATGCCTGCGGAAAATGCCGCGATGGCCATCGGGGGTCATCCGAAGGACTGGACCTACAGCAACATCGCCGACATGCGCGATCAGATGAAGCCACTTGGCCTGTCCATCGACTGGTCACGTGAGTTCGCGACCTGCGACCCGGAGTATTACGGCCAACAACAGGCGCTTTTCCTCGATATGCTGGATGCCGGGCTGGTTTATCGCAAAAACGCTGTGGTGAACTGGGACCCGGTCGACATGACCGTTCTGGCCAACGAGCAGGTTGAAAATGGTCGTGGCTGGCGTTCGGGCGCACTGGTAGAGCGGCGCGAGCTGACCCAGTGGTTCTTCAAGATTTCGGATTATTCCGAAGAGTTGCTCGACGCACTGGACACTCTGGACAACTGGCCCGCCAAAGTGCGCCTGATGCAGGAGAACTGGATCGGCAAATCCCGTGGTCTGCAATTCGGCTTTGAACGCACTGACGGCGGAGAGCCGATCACCGTTTATACAACCCGCCCCGACACGCTGCTGGGCGCATCTTTCGTTGGCATCTCGCCCGATCACCCGATCGCAAAACAGCTTGAGGCCGAAAACCCCGAAGTGGCTGAATTTGTGGCCGAATGTCGCAAAGGTGGCACCACGGAAGAAGCCATAGAAACCGCAGAGAAGCTGGGCTTTGATACAGGCATCAAGGTCAAGCACCCGCTGGACCCGAGCTGGGAACTGCCGGTCTGGATCGCCAATTTCATCCTGATGGATTACGGCACTGGCGCAATCTTTGCCTGCCCTGCGCATGACCAGCGCGATCTCGACTTCTGCCGCAAGTACGGCCTGCCCGTGGTCGACACATTCTTTGCACTGGATGACGGCACGCCGGTCGACAAAATTGCATTCGTCCCGCCGAAAACCGAGAAGGTTCGCTGGGTGAATCATTTTGCAGGTTTGACCGAGGCGACAGGCGAGGAAGCCATCAACGCCACCGTCGATTTTGCTGAAAAAGCCGGTTGGGGCGAGGGTGTCACAAAATACCGCCTGCGGGACTGGGGCCTCAGCCGCCAGCGCTATTGGGGGTGTCCGATTCCCGTTGTGCATTGCGAAAGCTGCGGTGTGGTACCCGAGAAGAAAGAAAACCTGCCGGTCCGCCTGCCCGACGATGTGACATTCGACAAACCCGGCAACCCCCTGGACCGCCACCCGACCTGGCGCGATTGTTCCTGCCCCTCCTGTGGTGCTTCGGCCAAGCGCGAGACCGACACGATGGACACGTTCGTCGATTCGTCGTGGTATTTCGCCCGTTTCACCGCGCCGCGCGCGAAAACACCTACCGATCTGGCTGAGGCTGAATATTGGATGAATGTCGACCAGTATATCGGCGGCATTGAACACGCGATTCTGCATCTGCTTTATTCCCGGTTCTTTGCGCGGGCGATGAACCTTACCGGCCACTTGCCCAAAAAGGCCATCGAGCCGTTCGATGCGTTGTTCACGCAAGGCATGGTAACGCATGAGATCTACCAGACGCGCGACGCCAACGGCCGGCCGGTCTATCACCTGCCCGAGGATGTAACCAACGGCAAACTGGCCGATGGTACTGAGGTCGAAATCATCCCTTCGGCCAAGATGTCGAAATCCAAGAAAAACGTGGTCGATCCAGTTAGCATCATTTCAGCCTTTGGGGCCGATACGGCCCGTTGGTTCGTGCTGTCCGATTCGCCACCCGAGCGGGACGTGGAATGGACGGCGGCAGGGGCTGAAGCCGCCTATAAGCATTTGAATCGCGTTTGGAACCTGTGTGACAGGATCGGTGCCATGGAGGCCAATGCAGCGGGCGAAGGCGATGAGGACCTGTTGCGCGAGATGCATAAAACCATCCGTGACGTGACATTGGGTGTCGAAAGCTTTGGCTTCAATGCCGCCATAGCCAAGCTTTATGCTTTCACCAATACGCTGGCAAAATCCAAAGCCGGAGCGGCGGCTCAGAAACAAGCGATCAAAACACTGGCCCAGTTGATGTCACCGATGACGCCACATCTGGCGGAAGATATCTGGGCGCATCAGGGCGGTGAGGGCCTTGTGGCCGTCGCCCCGTGGCCCGTCGCGGATGAGGCGATGCTGGTTGATGACACTATCACCCTGCCCATCCAGATCAACGGCAAGCGTCGCGCGGAAATCAGCGTTCCGAAAGATATGGACAAAGCCGAGGTTGAAAATATCGTGCTCAGCACCGAAGCTGTCCAAAAGGCGCTGGATGGCAACGCGCCGAAGAAAGTTATCGTTGTTCCGGGCCGGATCGTGAATGTCGTTGTTTGATCGCAGAACATTGCTTGTGATGCCGCTGGTACTGGCTGCCTGCGGCTTTCAACCGGTTTATGCTCCGGGCGGGTCGGGTTCTGCCTTGTTTGGCCGGGTGGCGGTGTCTGCGCCAAATACCGTCGAAAGCTATCTTCTGGTTCAAAACCTTGAACACCAACTGGGCCGCAGCGCGGGATCTGTCAGCGATTACACTCTGGATGTTCAGGTCTCGACCGAAACCCGCGGCGCGGCCATAACCACGACGAACGAGACAACGCGGTACACGATTGATGGACGGGCGCAATACGCGTTGAAATCCAACGAAACCGGGCAAGTCGCGGCGTCCGGCACCGTAACCGATTTTGTGGGCTATTCTGCTTCGGGCTCTACCGTGTCGACGCTGGCTGACGAACGCGATGCGAAAGAACGCCTGATGGTAATCCTGTCCGGGCATATCGTGAACCGCCTGTATTCTACGCCGGGCTTGTCCAAATGAAGTTGAGCCCGCGCGAGGCTGACGGGTATTTCGCCAAGCCGGATGCGGACAAGACCGGGCTGCTGATCTATGGTGCGGATGCCATGCGGGTGGCGCTTAAGCGGCAACAGGTTCTGGCCGCACTGCTTGGTCCCGGCGCGGAAGAGGAAATGCGCCTGACCCGCCTGCCGGGTGGTGACTTGCGCGGCGATCCGGCGTCGCTGCTGGACGCGGTCAAGGCGGTTGGGTTTTTCCCCGGCCCGCGCGCGGTGTTTGTGGAAGACGCCACCGAAACCGCCTCGCCTGCGATTCTGGCTGCGCTTGAAGAATGGACCCCCGGCGACGCTCAGATCATCGTGACGGCTGGTCAGCTGAAACCAAATTCGAAAATCCGCAAAGCGTTCGAGGGGCATCCCGCAGCCTATGCAATAGGTATTTATGACGACCCGCCATCGCGCGCAGAGGTCGAACGGGTTCTGGCCGAAGCACATCTGAAAAACATCCCCCGCGATGTCATGTCTGCCATCAGCGAACTGGCCAACAGTCTCAGCCCCGGTGACCTCACCCAAACCGTTGAAAAACTGTCGCTTTACAAGCGCGGTGACAACTCTGAGCTGACAATGGAAGACATCGAAGCCTGCGCCCCGCGTTCGACCGAGGCGGCGCTTGACGATGTGCTGAACGTGGTTGCCGAAGGCCGCGCCGGAGAGATCGGGCCGCTGATCCGGCGGTTGCAGGCTCAAGGCACCAACGGGGTAACTCTGTGCATTGGGGCGACCCGGCATTTCCGCACACTTTATGCCTGCGCCTCGGATCCGGGTGGTGCTGCGCAGGGTATCGGTAAGTTGCGCCCGCCGGTTTACGGCAAACGCCGTGACCGTATTCTGCGTCAAGCACAGGGCTGGGGGGCGCCCAAGTTGCAAACAGCGCTGACCGTTCTGACAGACACCGACCTGTCCCTGCGATCCGCCGGACAGACAGCCCCCTCAATGGCTCTGGTTGAGCGTGCTATGATTCGTCTGGCGATGCTTGCGCGGTCGCGCTGAGTTATCTGACCTGATCCAGCCAATCGGCAGCGGCCCGGCCGGCCCAGCGGCCAGTCGCAAGACAGGCCGTCAAAAGATAGCCCCCGGTTGGCGCTTCCCAGTCCATCATCTCACCGGCGCAGAACACGCCTGGCATGGACGTCAGCATCAGCCCGTCATCCAACGCGGATCGTTTCACACCGCCTGCCGTCGAAATGGCCTCATCCATCGGTCGCAGCCCCGCGTGCAGGATTGGCAGTTTCTTGAGGACCGCCACGTTGCCCGGCAGCGGCAAGTGACTGCGTTTTGCCATCTCGTGAAACACGGCAATCTTCTGCGGTGACAGATTCAACGACTTTCTCAACCATTGCGAAAACGTGGTTTTCGACTTTTTGGAAGACCATCGCGCCTGCAAGGACTGCTGGTCCAGATCAGGCACCAGATCGACACAAAGTGGCTGCCCTTTGCGCAAGGCAGGGGTGAGAGTGTAAAGCCCCCCTCCCTCCAGCCCGGTTGCCGAGATCGCAGCCTCGCCGCGGCTTTCCAGGCCACCGGCCATCCACCGAACCGATTTCAGCGCTGCCCCGAAATGTGGCTGCATATGAGGGCTCCAGTCCACAGACAGGGCTGAATTCGCAGGTTCAAACGGTGCCAGATCCACGCTCCTGTCGGACAGGATTTGCGCCCAATGACCATCCGACCCAAGGCGGGCCCAGCTTGCCCCGCCCAGCGCCAGTACGGTTACAGCAGCGGTTAGGTTTTGCGGCCCGTCCGGGGTGTCAAATACCAGCGCATCAGCTTCCCAACCTTTCCATCGCCAACGGGTTCTGATCTCAACCCCTGCTGCGTCCAGTCGCGCAAGCCATGCGCGCAACAAGGGCGACGCCTTCATGGCCTCAGGAAAAACCCGCCCGGTAGAGCCCGTGAATAATGTCTGGCCCAATCCACGCGCCCAGTGTTGCACGGCTTGCGCATCAAAGGCGGTGATCATCGGGCGCAACCAGTCCGCCGCATTGTTATACGACCGCATCAGTGTCTCAGGCGGTTCGTCCTTTGTCAGGTTCAGCCCCGATTTACCTGCCATCAGAAATTTGCGCGCAACCGAAGGTTTGGCTTCGGCAACCAGTACGGAATGCCCAGCCTCGGCCAGTTGCTCGGCCGCCATCAACCCTGCGGGGCCTGCTCCGATCACCACTGCCTGCACCATTCGCACCCTCTTGCCTTCGCCATCCATCGGCGCAAGTTTCAAACCATCATGGCGAACAACGATCCGATCTGCCCGCTCTGCGACCGCCCAATCCCCAGCGGGGGTGGCAGCCTGCATCATCTGATCCCAAAACTCAAAGGAGGCAAGGGCGGACCCACCGTTCTTCTGCACCAGATTTGCCACAAAGAGGTCCATGCCACCCTGACCGAGGCCGAACTGGCGCGCAGTTACAACACGGTCGCAGCCTTGCGCGCGCATCCCAGGCTTGAGAAATTCCTGATCTGGGTGCGTAAACGCCCACCCGGATTTCGGTCGAAAGTTCCGGGCAAGCGACGCAACAGGTGATCAGCCCGGCAGGACCGGATCGCCAAAGGCGTCTTTCAAAGGTGCGGCCAACCCCTCGACTACTATTCCCCGGTAATCCGGTACGGGCGCAAACTGCGCACCCGCAAGATGCTGGAATTCCAATGTCGTATACGGCCGCTTCCACAACCATTCGCGATTCTCGATGGCCCACAAATCGGGGTTTGGAGGGGTTTCGTCGGTAAAGGCGTAAAAATGCAGATCAAAGCCATGTGGGGCCACCTCCTGCATTGACAGCAAGGACATGCCTTGCGCGCGCCAAAACGCGCCCTCACCCGCAATATCACCGGTCCGAAGGGTTATCTGACCGATCCGGGCCTGCGCAAACGGAGCATCTGGATATGCCACCTGCGCCAGTTTGTTACCTTCGAAATCATGCTGCAGCAATTCGATGACAAACCCTTCGGGATCAGCCAGATGGCACATATACCCGATATCCAGAAACTGGCTCGGCGTGCTTACCGCAGTACCCAGCGCGCGCAGATGCGCTGCCGCAAGATCGACATCAGGGACGGTTATTCCGATCTTCCAATATCTTTGGCCCCGGTCATGGGTGTATCCGCCACCACCCGGCAATAGCAGAAGGTCCGCATCTTCCGAGTTGTAGCCGACGCGGTAACCTGACCCCTGCCGGTCAACCCGCATACCCAGAACGTCGCGATAGAATACGGCCAGTCTTTCCGGGTCAGCGACCCGCAACCGAACGGCCGAAATCCTCATGAACACATCCTTGCGATGTCCGCGGCGACAACGGGGTCAGCGTTCACGCAGTCTGTCACAAACTCACGCGCGGTTTGCATCAGGTGATCGGGCTCGACGATCCGGTCAACCAGACCAAAGTCATAAGCCTCTTGCGCGGTGATTTTCTGACCTGCCATCAGGATCAACTTGGTTCTGGCCGGACCCACCAATGCCGCCAACCGTTTCGGATCGGAAGGTTGCGGCAGAAACCCCAGCTTCATCACCGGATAGAAGAACTTGGCTGTTGGCACCGCAATGCGAAGGTCACAGGCCAAAGCCATGCCATTGGCCCCACCAGCCAAAGTTCCGTTCAACGCGGCAATGGTCAGACAGGGCAATGCGGCGATGGCACCGGACAGTCTTTCCCAGACGTCAGAGGTGGCCAGACCGGCGCGCGCCTCGTCCAGATCGGCCCCCGCGCTGAACACTTTGCCCGCGCCCGTCAGTATCAGCGCCCGCGCGCTGGTTGCGGCCTCGGCAATCCCGACCAGTTCATTCAGCATCGCTTCGGTCAGGGCGTTTGCCTTTTCGGGATTGTTGATCGTAACAACCCACAGGCCATCCTCTTTCGTCAGGTCGATCATATCAACCCGACCCTTTTTCTGATGTCTTCCAGGCGCAGCGATATCTCCGTTCCCAAATATTCATCCGCGTCCTTGGAACACATCCACAACAGGGCACGTGCTGGCCAGTCTGCGGGAATATGCGCGTCCCAGTCCAGTTGACTGACCGGATTGATGCCGCTTGCCTTGATGGACCGCTGCATATCCGTGGCAACCGTCCCCGGCGACAGCCCCATGGTGCGAATACCGTGTTGGGCTTCTTCCAGATGCAGGCATTCCGTCAACATTTTTGCCCCGGCCTTTGACGCGCAATAATGGCTCCACGCCTCAACCGGGTTGGACGCCGCGCCGGACGAGACGGTCAGAATGCTTCCGCCCCCGGCGGCCCGCATCACCGGCAATGCCGCACGCATCCCGTAGAAAACACCTTTGAGGTTGATGTCGATGGCTTTGCTCCAGGCCTCAGGATCGGCGTTGGTAAGATGAAAGATCGGATCAATCACACCGGCATTGCCAATCAGAACATCCAGCCCACCGAACCGATCCACACATGTGGCCACAGCCTGCTCGACCTGCGCGAAATCGCTGACATCGCAGGCCAGCGCGATGGCCTGATCACCCAGTTCAGCGGCCAAGGCATCAATCTGATCTCGGCTGCGGGCCACTAATGCGACATTGGCCCCGGCTGCGGCAAAAACGCGCCCCGCTTCGGCCCCGATGCCACGGCTGGCCCCGGTTATCAGAACTGTTTTCCCCTGCATTCGCCTCTCCTCACGCATTGTTATCGATCCCGGCAACAGCCGTAACGCGGAAACGGGGAAATGGTCCAGCCCTTGCCCCCTTGACGATAGGTGCCACAACCCCGACCATGCGCCGCAAATTGATCAAGAAGGGTTACCTTATGTCCGTTTTCTTCCACCGCAGCTGCGGTGCTGTTCTGGCTTACGCCGTTGCGACCCAGGGCGCGTTCGCCGACCTTACTGCAAATGATGTCTGGTCCGACTGGCAAAGCTATTTCACTTCAATGGGCTACACCGTTACAGGTGACGAAAGCATCACCGGTGACGTCACCACTATTTCGAACATGACACTTTCTTTGACCTTTCCGGAAGAAGACGGGCAGTTCCAGATGGTCATGCCTGAAATGACGCTGACCGAAAATGGTGACGGAACCGTTACCATCGGACTGCCCGAAAGCTTTCCCATGGATGTCACGGGAAAAGCCGATGATGAAGAGTTTGCAGCCAAAGTGATTTATTCGCACAGCCAGCTGAACATGGTCGTTTCGGGTACACCCGAAGACATGACTTATGACTACACCGCTGACAAACTGGGCATTGCGCTGGATTCGATTGAAGTCGATGGCGAACCGCTGCCGAACGAGGTTTTCAGCATCGCGGTCGAGGCAGGTGATCTGGCCGGTCGGTCGCGGATGCAAATCGGCGAACACCGAAACATCACCCAGACATTCAACAGCGATACACTGACCTATGACCTGAACTTTCAGGATCCGGAAAACGGTGAAAGCGGGCTGATCAATGGCCAACTGGGCCAACTGGCCTTTGAAGGCGAAAACGTGATCCCGCTGGATTTTGACATGTCTGATCCGCAGGCGTTTTACCAAGCGGGTTTCGCCTTTGATGGCACGTTTACCTATGCATCCGGCAGCACCGATCTGAGCGGGACCAGCGAAGGCCAGGCGTTCTCGATGAACAGCACCTCGGAGGGTGGACGCTTTGCCGCCAGCATCGACGCCGAGCGTATCGCCTATGACATCGCGCAGAACAGCACCAAACTGGCGGTTACAACAGCAGACCTGCCATTCCCGATCGAGTTGTCCATGGCCAGCGCAGGGTTGAATTTCGAATTCCCGATCCAGCAATCGGACGAAATACAGCCCTTCGCCTTTGGCCTCAACATGACCGATTTCACCATGTCTGATGTCCTGTGGGGCATTTTTGACCCGGCAGGCGCGCTGCCCCGCGATCCGGCGACAATTGCGCTGGACACGACCGGCACGGCAAAAGTTCTGATGAACATCTTCGATCCAGAAATCGACGTTGAGTCGGACGAAGCTCCGGGCGAGCTGCATTCGCTGAAAATCAGCCAGCTTCTGGTTTCGTTGGTTGGCGCCAAACTGACCGGCGATGGCGATTTTGCCTTCGACAATTCTAACACTGAAGAGTTTGGCGGAATGCCCAGCCCAAGCGGCGTGGCGAACCTGAAACTTGTTGGCGCAAATCAGCTGATCGATACGCTGATCGGCATGGGCCTCATTTCGGACGACGATGCGCTGGGCGCGCGGATGATGATGGGTCTGATGGCTGTCCCCGGCGATGAGCCTGACACCCTGAACTCGACCATCGAATTCACCGAAGACGGCCAGATTTTGGCGAATGGCCAGCGTATCAAGTAATACCCATCTGAAAGGGCCGCGCAGTGCGGCCCTTTCCATTCCTGTAATTCTTGTCCAAACCCTGTAGCGGCATGGATTTATCACGATCCACACAGCACAATCCGGTCACAGGTCTTGCGGGGCGGGCGGTGCAAGGCTAGGTCCTTGGCAATCAACCCGGAGACCTCATGACCCGCTCACCAGAAGATATCAGCCAACAATTGCTCGATGTTGCTCGCCGGGCAGGCGCAGAAGCGGCAGATGCCATCGTTCTCGAAGGGTCCTCGGTCTCGGTCGATGTGCGAGGTGGCGCGCTGGAACACGCGGAACGCTCGGAAGGCGCTGATCTGGGTTTGCGTGTGTTTCTGGGTAAACGCTCAGCCATTGTGTCCAGCTCTGACAGCCGCCCAGAAACCCTTGCGGCGATGGCCGAACGCGCTGTGGCCATGGCAAGAGAGGCGCCCGAGGACCCCTATTCCGGGCTGGCCGACAAAGGCCAACTGGCCAGTGACTGGGATATTAGGTCACTGGAAATGCTGGACACCGCCCCGCCCCCGTCGGCAGAAAGCCTGATGCAGGATGCGCTGGCCGCCGAGGCCGCAGCACTGACGGTAAAAGGCGTCACGCAGGTGTCGGATGCGGCTGCAAGCTACGGAACGCACCGGGTGCATCTGGCGGCTACAAACGGGTTTTCCGGTGGGTATGAGCGCAGCAGCCGATCCATCTCATGCGTTGCGATCTCGGGTGAAGGCACCGGGATGGAGCGCGACTATGACGGTGACAGCCGGACGTTTCAATCCGACCTGCGCGACGCGGCTGAGATTGGGCGCTCCGCAGGGGAACGCGCTGTGCAACAGGTTGGCGCGCGCAAACCGGCGACCGGCAGTTTCCCGGTGTTGTTTGATGAACGTATCTCGTCTTCGCTGATCGGGCATTTGCTGGCCGCCAGCAATGGGGCCGCGATTGCGCGGGGCGCGTCGTGGCTGAAGGATTGCATGGGGCAAGAGGTGCTGCCCGCGCATCTGTCACTGATCGAAGATCCGCACCGCCCGCGTATCTCTGGCTCGCGCCCATTTGATGCCGAAGGCTTGCCCACGCAGCGCCGGGTAATCGTGGAAAACGGTATCCTGACGGGGTGGACGCTGGATCTGTCGAGTGGCCGCAAGCTGGGCATGGTCTCCACAGGCAACGCTGCGCGCGGCGTATCCGGCCCACCCTCGCCCAGCAATTGGAACCTGAGTCTGACGCAAGGGACCCGCAGTCGCGAAGATCTGTTGCGCGATATGGGCACCGGTTTGCTGGTCACGTCCATGATCGGATCGACGATCAACCCCAATACGGGCGACTATTCCCGTGGTGCATCGGGGTTTTGGGTCGAAAACGGTGTGATCACGCATCCTGTCAACGAATGCACCATCGCAGGCAATCTGCGTGATATGCTGCGGCGGATCATTCCCGCCAATGATGCGCGACCATATTTGTCGCGCGTGGTTCCGTCGCTGTTGATCGAAGGAATGACACTTGCCGGCAACTGATCTGCCCCTTCTGATTGAGGCGGCACTGGAGGCCGGCAAGATCGCTACACGCTATTCCGGGACGCAAGCACAGCGTTGGGACAAACCCGGTGGCGCCGGTCCGGTGACCGAGGCCGATCTGGCCGTCAACGCGATGCTGGAAGAAAAACTGTGCGCTGCGCGGCCGGGCTATGGCTGGCTCAGCGAGGAATCCGAGGATTCGCCCGAGCGGCTGAACCGCAGCTACGCCTTTATCGTCGATCCGATTGACGGCACCCGCAGCTTTACAGAAGGCGCGCGCACCTGGGCGCATTCGCTGGCTGTTGCGGTGGATGGCATTGTGACTGCCGCTGTAATCTACCTGCCGATGCGCGACTTGCTTTATGCTGCGGCGCAAGGTCAGGGCGCGACTCTCAATGGGCAAAAGATCACGACGTCGAAAACGCCTGAGCTACTGCAATCTCAGGTTCTGGCCGCCAAACCAAATCTGGATACACAGCACTGGCGCAATCAGAATGTTCCAGCCTTCCACCGCGCATATCGACCCTCGCTTGCCTATCGCATGGCGCTGGTCGCGCAGGGGCGGTTCGATGCCATGCTGACCCTTCGCCCCAGTTGGGAATGGGATATTGCCGCTGGCGATCTGATCATCCGAGAGGCGGGTGGCGTCTGTTCAGACCGTTTGGGTCAACCGCTGATATTCAACAATGCCCACCCCAGGCTGAATGGCGTCGTCGCCGCCAGCACTGCGATCCACGCGCAACTGGCAGCTCAGCTGGACCCGATCGGGCCGGGAATCGGCGCATGAGCAAACCGCGCTCATTAAGCCTTGCCGCTTATCGGGTGCTGTCCTGGAGAATGCGGAACGGTGTTGGTGTAAAAACCGACCTGCCACGCCCCGAAGGCGAAATCGTGTGGATGCACGTCGCCACGCCTGACCGCCTGCGGGCGGTGAGTGATTTTTGCCGCCGGTTGCTTCAGTCCCGATCCGAGCTGCACTTTCTGCTGACCGCCCCGCCGGACGCGGATCTGTCTGCCTGGCCGGAATGCAATTTTCCCCTGATCAACCTGCCTCAGGAGCAGAGCGGGGCCGCGCGTGACTTTATCGAATACTGGCGCCCAGGAATCGGGATTTGGGTCGGCGGTGATCTGATGCCCAACATCATAACCCGAGCCGATGAACAGGCCGTGCCCTTGGTGTTATTTGACGCCCAGTTTACCGTTGCACTGTCCCGGAACGCGCGCTGGCTGCCAGACATAACCAGAGTGACCTTTAGTTGTTTTCGCAAGATATTGACTGCAAACTCTGAGACCGCCCGACACATCCGGAGACTTGGCATCCCGTTTTCAACAGTCGAAGAATCGCCACCTTTGCGCATCAGCCCAAATCCAAGACCTTGGCCAGAAGACGAGCTGATCGAAACCAACCACACGCTGGCAGGGCGGCCTGTTTGGCTGGCTGCCTGGGTGCAGGACAAAGAGTTCATTTCGGTTCTGACAGCACATCGTCAGGCATTGCGCCTTTTGCACCGGTTGGTTTTGGTACTTCACGTCGCCGACGTTCACGAGGCCGCCCCCCTAAGACGGCGGCTAGAGACGATGGATTTACGCTGTGTCAACTGGGACGATGGTGACTTGATCGAAGACAGCACGCAGGTCGTTCTGACTGCAGACCCCGAAAATCTGGGGTTGTGGCACCGCGTGTCGGCAGTGACGTTCATGGCCAGTTCAATGGAACGCGGCGCAGGTGGTCAGGACCCGTCCGACGCAATCGCGCTGGGGTCCGCCATAATTTCTGGACCATTCGTGCATCGCCATCACGAGCTTTACGCCCACCTTCAACAGGCAGGGGCAGCCAATGAGGTCAAGTCAGCAACCGAGTTGGGCGATGCCGTCGTACAGCTTCTGGCACCAGACCGCGCCGCTGACATGGCTTTGGCTGGATGGCAGATAATCACCGAAGGTGCGCCGCAGGCAGACACCCTCATCGAAATGGTGCAGGATATTCTGGACCAGCGGAGCGCAGATCATGCGGGCACCTGATTTCTGGAACAGTCCTCCGGACCAGCCGGATCTGAGGGCGCGGCTTCTGGCCCCGCTGGGCCGCCTTTATGCTGCGGCGACGGCCCGCAGGATTGCCTCGAAATCAGGGGAAAATCCCGGTGTGCCCGTGATCTGCATCGGCAATCTGAATGCAGGAGGAACCGGGAAAACGCCCACCGTGATCTGGACCCTCGAACAACTGGGTAATGCCTGGCACAAGCCCCATGTCGTGACACGAGGACATGGCGGGTCACTGGAAGGCCCGGTGCAGGTCGATCCGGGCAGGCACTCCGCCGCCGAGGTGGGGGACGAGCCGCTGTTGCTGGCGATGTTTGCCGAGGTCTGGGTTGCCAAGGATCGGGCGGCGGGCGCGCGTGCAGCGGCCGCAGCGGGGGCAACAGTGATCGTTCTGGATGATGGCTTTCAGAACCCTTCGGTCGCCAAGGATTTCTCGATTATCGTTGTGGACGCCCAGCGCGGATTTGGAAACGGCTTATGCCTGCCAGCCGGTCCACTGCGAGAGCCCGTCGATACCGGCCTGCAACGGGCCGATCTTGTACTATCCCTGGGGGAAGAGGCGGCGCAAAAGGTATTTGCCAACAACTGGAAAGGCCGGTTGACCGTTCCTCATGTCACCGGGGCAGTCGAACCCCTGCAAACCGGTATGGATTGGTCAGAAACGCGTGCGTTGGCGTTCGCAGGCATCGGCTATCCCGAAAAGTTCTTCCAAACCCTGCGACGGCTGGGTGTGGATCTGGTACGGGCCGAGGCGTTGGACGATCACCAGCCGTTGACACAAGCCCTGATGACCCGACTGGAAAACGAGGCGCGTTTGCTGGACGCTCAGATGGTCACCACCGAAAAAGACGCCGTTCGCCTGCCCCCCGCTTTCCGAAGCAAGGTGATCACTTTGCCGGTTCGGCTTCAGATTTCAGATGCCGACAGGGTCAGGGACATGCTTTTGAAAGCCGCCCCTTCACCAAAGTAAACCAGGCTGGCCCCGGCGAGGCCAGCCGGGGTCGGGTCAGCTGCCGAGCTCTGCTTCGATCAGCTTTTTGAAATCCGCGTAGGACTGATTGTCGACTTTCTTGCCGTTCACGATGAAGGACGGGGTTGCCTGAATTCCATCGCGTTCAGCGTTTTCCTGATACCACGCGGCCAATGTCCGCGCCTTGGTGCCATCCTGCAAACAGGCCTCAAGCTGGTCGCCATCGATACCTGCCAGACGACCGATCTTGCGCAGTTCATCGACGATCTCGGCCGGACCTCCTGCGCGCGTCCATTCTGACTGACCTTCATAGATCAGATCGGTGATGCCAAAGAATTTCTCGGGACCGGCGCAGCGGGCCACCATTGACGCCCACAGACCGTAGCGATCAAAATAGACCTCACGATAGGTGAACTTGACCTTACCAGTATCAATGAAATCCTTCTTGAGCTGTTTATACGCGCTCTTGTGGAAATTCGCGCAATGCGGGCAGGTGTAGGATGCGTATTCGATGATTTCGACAGGCGCGCCCTCGGCGCCCTGAACCATGTCAATGATGGTGGATGTATCCAGGTCCGCCTCTTGCGCCTCGGCGGCGCTGACCAGCGGAAAACTTGTGTTGGAATTTGACAGCGACACCCAATAGCCGCCTGCGGCCACGGCGACGGCCGCACAGATTACGGTTGCAATACGGCTCATTCTCAGCCCTTTCTCAGCGTTTCTGTTTGGATAAAACGTTGCGCCCAAGACGTTCAAGGGCCGCGCGCAAATCTTCATCATTTACACTGCGTGACACTTTGTCTGCCTCGGCTGCAATTTCAGGTGCAATCTCGGGTTTTGCTTGCTTCGGTTTATGGTCGAAACTGGCCTGCCCCTCGGCAAATCCGGTCGGAGCGGTCTGAGTAATGCGGACACGGCTGATGGCATTGTAACCGTAAACCGCGTTCACTTTACCACGCAGCTGTTCCTTCTGCATTTCCAGCATCGGGGCCTGCGGGCCTGTGGTCAGAACGGTCAGGGTCGCGCCGAAACCACCTTTGCCATAGCCGACACTGACTGGGCGTGCGATAGCGGCGGTATCCTGACCCACGATCTCGGCCCAATGGGTCAACAGACGGGACACAGCAAAGCCCCGGCTTTCCCCGGCGCGCCTGATCTGGTCATTCAGCAAAGACGCGGTGCGCTTGAACCCGCGGGTTGACGAACGTCTGCGTTGCATCTGGTTTCCAACTCCTGCACCGCTATTGTAATAGGCAGAACACCGGGTGCCAGCGAAACCTGACAGGGAGACGAATAAAACTTGCGTGATTCCTTTGAATTCACCGTCAGCGCTGCGCTTCTGGAGTGGTATGACCACAACGCTCGCGCCATGCCATGGCGCACAGGACCGGCAGAGCGCGCCGCCGGGGTGCGCCCTGACCCTTATCGGATCTGGTTATCCGAAGTGATGTTGCAACAGACGACTGTAGCAGCGGTGCGGGATTACTTTCTGCGCTTCGTGACACGTTGGCCTACGGTTCAGGCGTTGGCCGCCGCGCCGGATGAGCAGGTCATGGGGGAATGGGCCGGCCTTGGGTATTACGCACGTGCGCGAAACCTTTTGAAGTGCGCCCGCGTTGTGACGCGGGATCACAATGGTCAGTTCCCCGAAACTTATGATGCGCTGCTGAAGTTACCCGGAATCGGCCCTTATACAGCTGCGGCAATCTCGGCCATTGCCTTTGATCAGCCTGAAACAGTTCTGGATGGCAATGTCGAACGCGTCATGGCCCGATTTTACGACATTGATGCGCCGCTGCCCGGCTCGAAACCCCTGCTGAAGGAAAAAGCTTCAGCGCTGACACCCTCTTCTCGGCCCGGTGACTACGCACAGGCAGTCATGGATCTGGGGGCCACGATCTGCACACCGAAATCCCCGGCATGTGGCATTTGCCCGCTGCGCGATCCATGCCAAGCGCGGCTTGCGGGAACACAGGCTGATCTTCCCCGAAAAACACCGAAAAAGCCCAAACCCACCCGTCACGGTCACGTTTACATCGCGCGCATGCCAGATGGGGCCTTGCTGCTGGAGCGCCGACCGGACAAAGGTTTGCTGGGCGGAATGCTGGGCTGGCCCGGATCGGAGTGGGCTGACGATCCGGGCGAGCACCCCCCGCTTGCGGCAGATTGGAAGATGGTGCCGGGCGAGGTGCGCCACACTTTTACGCATTTTCATCTGATTTTAAGAATCTGGACCGCAGAAACCACCGGTCAGTATGTTCCCGATCATCTGATCGCAGTGGGAAAGCACAGCTTCAAACCCAGCGACCTGCCCACGGTGATGCGCAAAGCCTATGATCTGTGGAAAGGACAATAAGACCGCTGTGCATTCCCTGGCCTCGCGGCTAGGCTGTCCCCATCTAGTAGGAGCACCAGAGATGAGCGCAACAGTCTCGTTGGCACGCTGGCAATCGGCATCACCCTTCTGGGTGTCCCTGCTGTTGATCCCACTGATCTGGTTCACTGCTTTCGCGGGCGGATGGTGGGTTCTGCTGATCCCGATCTCGACCTGGTGGGTCTTTGCCGTGCTGGACCGGATCACCGGGCTCAACGTGGAAAATGCGGACCCCGAGACGCCGGACGATGCTCTACAACGGTACATCCTGCTGACCAAGCTTTGGGCACCCCTTCAGTTCCTTACCCTGTTTGGCCTGATCTGGTACGCGAGCCACGGCAGTCAGCTTTCGACGCCTGAGAAAATCGGCCTGTTCTTTGGTATGGGTGTTATCTCGGGTACGGTCGGTATCAACTACAGCCACGAGCTGATGCATCAGAAAAGCCGTTGGGAACGCTGGCTTGGCGATATCCTTCTTGCCATGGTGCTGTATTCTCATTTCCGGTCCGAGCATCTGCTGGTCCATCACCGTCATGTGGGAACGCCACGCGATCCGGTGACGGCGCGATACAACGAAGGGTTTCACCGCTTTTACCCTAGGGTGTTGCGGCAAAGTCTGGTCTCGGCCTTCAACGCCGAACGCGGAAAACTGGCCCGCAAGGACCGCCCCTGGACCGACCGCTCCAACCCGTTCTGGCGGTATTGGGCGTTGCAAGGGGGAATGCTGGCACTGGCGGCGCTGGTCGGAGGATGGTCCGGTCTGGCCCTGTTTCTGTTGCAGGCCGGTGTCGCGATCTGGCAGCTGGAACTGGTCAACTACGTTGAACATTACGGGTTGACTCGGAAACATCTGGGCGACGGGCGGTATGAGCACGTCCTGCCCCGACATTCCTGGAATGCCTCGCAGAAAGCTTCAAACTGGTTGCTGATCAATCTGCAACGCCATTCGGATCACCATTACAAACCAAACCGCCGGTTCCCGCTGCTTCAACACCACACGCCCGAAACGGCACCGCAACTGCCCTATGGCTATCCCGTCATGACTGTGGCTGCGATGATCCCACCGCTGTGGCGACGGGTCATGAACCCACGGGTCCGGGATTGGCGGCGTCAGTACTACCCCGAGATCACCGATTGGCACGCCTATAACAAGGCCCTGAACCCCGCACCTGATGCGTAACCGATGCACCGCCCGGCCCATCAGGCTCGGCGCTTTGGGTACTGTTCTGGCGAGGTGTAAGGTCTTCAGCCTTTCATCACCCAGATATCCATCGGTGTTTCCACGCCGCGCACAGATTGATCGGTAAGCTCTGCAAAACCAGTCATGGCGACAGGCGCAGACTGGTTTTCCTCTGCAATCCGCGCGCGCACGGCATCGCTGACCACGATACGCGCCTGTAAATCACGCGTCAGCGCCTCGAGCTTGGCCGCGACGTTGACGGCATTCCCGATGACCGCGAATTCAAGCCGGTTCGCACCAATGTCGCCCAGCACGACCGAGCCATAGTGCACCCCAATCCCGACGCGGATTTCAGGCTCTCCCGCCCGGCGGCGGTCCAGATTCCATCGGTCGATCACGCTGACCATCGCGCGCGCACATCCCAGCGCGTTGCTTGCGTCCAACGGCGTGGGCACCGGGGTGCCAAAGGTCGCCATCAGCCCATCCCCCAGATACTTGTCCAGGGTCCCGTGGTGACGAAAAACCTCGGTTTCCATGCGGGCGTGAAAGCCCCGCAGCACTTCGATCACATCATAGGGGTCACGACCGGCGGCGTATTTCGTGAATCCGACGATGTCGATGAACAGAACGGCCACATTCTCTTTTCGGACCTGTTTCAGCGGCTCGTCATTCTGGCTCAGCTCCTCTACCACGTTGGGCGAGAAATAGCGTGACAGGTTGGCCCGTTCCCGTTCCAGCCCTGCATTGCTCATCAATAGCCGGTTCAGCCGTTGCATCGAAAGGCCCAAAGTCACGGCCACCATCATGAACACGATTGCCTGCTGGATGCGCTGAGGCGCCATGAAACTGTTCGGATCCAGAAGCTCGGCAACATCCGGGTAGTCTTGCAAAGCGGTCGCAACTTTTTCGCTGATCCCGGGAATGGGCGTTGCGACCCACCAGGCAACGATCCACCCGATCGTCCACATCATCGCCGTCCAGGTCCCGATGGCGATCACGGTCCGCCAGGAATAGGCCAATGTGCCTGCCGCCAGAATGATGAAGAAGTACTGAAAGTTGTCGAACCGGTATTGCATGGCCAATGGCCTGACATCATCGCTGAAGGGATTGGGTACGATCATCCCAAGTGTCATGATCAGCAGGTCGACGAAAATCAAAAACAACTCGCCCCGCGATTGCCCGACACGACCTGCACGGCGGATCAACCACCCGTTGCCGCAGATCAGCAGCAGAATGAAGTGATACCAAAGCACCTCCCATTGCGGGTTCAGAAAAACCAGCAGCACCGCAGTCAGCGCCATCGCCACCCATCGCGCACGCACAGCCAATTCCAGACCCTCGCGCTTGTGCCGTTCCAACGCGGCCTCGGTATATTTGTTGTCCAGATCAAACGCATCGGGCTGGGTGAAAAACAGGCTTCGGCGGGGCTGTGCGGTCGTCTCGGTCATGGCCGTGGTCTTTCTTGCGGAGGCTAGGCAGCCTTATGCAATCACTGTTGAAGGCAAAACAAAAGACCCCGCCGGTTGATCGGCGGGGCAAGGCATAGTGCCATGTGTCAGGCCACAGGCACCGGCGGTGTTCGTGAATTCAGTTGTGCATCTCTGCGCGGATCTGTTGCCGCAAGATGTCAATCGGTACGGTCTTGCCGTCCCGCTTGAAGCACCAGTATGTCCAGCCGTTGCAGGACGGGGCGTTTTCCAGATGCGCGCCGACCTGATGGATTGACCCTTTGACATTGTCACCCACCAGCGTTCCATCCGCACGCACCTTTGCCTTGTGGCGCTGGTTCATGGAATAAAGCTCTTCACCCGGGCGCAACATCCCGCGTTCGACCAGTTGGCCGAATGGCACGCGTGGCTCGGCACGTTTGCTGGCACTGACTTCCAGAGCTTCGCGATCAAACTTGCGGACCTTGGCGATGCGTTTTTCAGCCACCTTGCGATAGCTTTCCTCTCGCTCGATACCAATGAACTCGCGCCCCAGCATCTTGGCGACGGCCCCGGTGGTGCCGGTGCCAAAGAACGGATCCAGCACCACATCGCCAGGGTTGGTCGAGCCGACCAGCACGCGGTGCAACAGCGATTCCGGTTTTTGCGTCGGATGCGCCTTGTCGCCGTTTTCATCCTTGAGCCGCTCATGCCCGGTGCAGATCGGCAGCACCCAGTCGCTGCGCATTTGCACACCCTCGTTCAGGGCTTTCAGCGCCTCATAGTTGAAGGTGTATTTCGCGCCTTCGCGCTTGGACGCCCAGATCATCGTCTCATGCGCATTGGTGAACCGTTTGCCGCGGAAATTCGGCATCGGGTTCGACTTACGCCACACAACGTCGTTCAGAATCCAGTATCCGGCGTCCTGCAGCGCTGACCCCACGCGGAAAATGTTGTGATAAGACCCGATCACCCAGATCGCACCATTGGGTTTCAGCAGACGATGCGCCGCCTTCAGCCATTCGCGCGTAAACTGGTCATACGCCCCGAAGCTTGCGAACTGATCCCAGTGATCATCCACCGCATCGACCTGGGAATTATCCGGACGATGCAACTGACCTTTCAATTGCAGGTTATACGGCGGGTCCGCAAAAATCAGATCCACTGACGCCTCGGGCAGACTGTTCATCACATCGATGCAGTCCCCGGATAGAATCGTGTTTAAAGGGAGCGCTCTTGCGCCCTTTTTGGTGGTTGTTGTCATATCACTGCCTCAAGTGTCCACGGCGCTTTTGCGCTCATTTGGTTGAGACAAGGATGAGTCAAAGTCGATTCGCCGTCAAATTCTTTTTTGAATCAGCAGCTTACGATTTACTCTTGATACAAGATATTGTGCACCGGTTTGAACGAACGCCTATGGTGTGGGGTCACGCCAAGATTTCGCAGCGCTTCCTTGTGTTGTTTTGACGGATAGCCTGCGTTGGTTTCCCACCCATAACCCGGATGCTGTTGCGCTAAATCCACCATCACCTGATCGCGCCAGTTTTTCGCCAGGATCGAAGCAGCCGCGATCGACACCGATCGTGCATCGCCCTTCACAACGGCCTGTGACGGAAATCTCAGACCCTGCGGAATCAGGTTGCCATCGATCAAAAGGAAATCAGGTGCCGGGGTCAACGCCTCCACCGCGCGCATCATCGCCAAGTGCGACGCCCTCAGGATATTGACCTCATCAATTTCGGCGACAGAGGCTTCGGCCACCGCGAACTCAGCAGTGTCCCGAATCTCGGCGTCCAGCACGGCCCGGCGTTTTGCGGTCAGCTTTTTTGAGTCATTCAACCCGTCAGGAAAGTGCTTCGGGTTCAGAATCACGGCGGCAGCCACAACCGGCCCGGCCAATGGGCCGCGCCCGACCTCATCCACACCGGCGATACGGATGTGGCCCATGTCCAGCAGCGCCTGCTCAAGTTCGAAGTTTGGCATTGTCATGCCCTTGGCAAACCGCGTTTCGCGTAGCACCGCAAGAAGAAAAGAGAGGGCGGCGCACACCACCCTCTCTCTCACGGCACTTCTTTGGCGCCGTTCCTGCTCAACCCGAACTACTGATAAACGACGCGGTATCCCTTCTGGCGCAGGCATGCAGGTTCATAGGCCCGCCTGACCTTTTTGCCATTCCAGAAACCGACCTTGCACTCTTGCGGCAGGCTATTGGCATGTTTGTAATGTTTCTCGAGGCATTTCGGCCCAAGCAGCGGATGGTCCTGCGAATACCCATCATAGGTGCGCAGGCAGCGCTGGGGCAGGTCGTAACGCGCCACATGCGGCGGCAACGGACGCACCGGCTGCGTCACATGTGGTGTATGGGTATAGGTCTGTTGACGCGTCGCCCGATCCTTTTTCTTTTCCTTGTTATAGTAATGAACGCCGGCACCAATAATAGCGATGGCCGCCAGCCCCCCAAGAATGTCCTTTGCGTCGGCCGCCTTCGCCTGAGAAGCCGACACACCGGTAATCGCAACCGCGGTCGCAATGATCAAAGCGATGAATTTCTTATGCATGATGCCTGTCCTTTCGGATGTTCGTGCGACCGTATGACGGACCGCGTGCTGATTGCCCTGAAAGTGGGGGCACCTGCCCCAGACAAGCAATAACGGCCCGGTGTTATCGGATATCAGGGGCAGCAAACCCCTTGGGTTATTGAATATCGCGGCAACTCATGCGCAGGATGCGGCCTATGAAACAGATCCTCTCTTCTCTGACCTTTGCGGCCCTGTTATCGCTTGGTTCTGCTGCGACAGCGGCAGATTGTTATGCGGACTACAAAGCCAAGAAGGACAACCCGCTGCGTTTGCATTACGGCGTCATGCAGGTCACAAGTTGCGACAAGGGGCAGGCCCGGGCAGAAATCGCCCAGCGCCTGAACGCGTCGGGTTGGACCTTGCTTGAAGTGCAGTCCGTTTTCGGGCCGGAAGGGTTGGATCAGAGGAAAGGCAATGCCGGACAATTCTATCTCCGTTTCTGATGCACGCCGGTCGGGTGTCCGTCTGGTTGTGCTGGG
This sequence comes from Ruegeria sp. AF7, assembly GCF_056541885.1. Classification (NCBI taxonomy): domain Bacteria; kingdom Pseudomonadati; phylum Pseudomonadota; class Alphaproteobacteria; order Rhodobacterales; family Roseobacteraceae; genus Ruegeria; species Ruegeria sp. AF7. Next base: position 71,972 of record NZ_JBQFYX010000003.1, read on the forward strand.
CATCGCGGCCATTGTCGTCATTCTGATCACCGCTGCCGTTTTCCTGTTCTGGACCTTGCCGGACGCAAATGCGTTCAACGCACGTGTCGAGCGGCTGTTTGTCGAGGCCGATCTGACGTCACAGACTGAGATTCGCCTGCTTGAAATTCTGGCCCAGTCTGGCACCGCCTTTGCTGACACCCTGTCCGGTTACCGGATGGTGATCTATGTGCTGCTGGTTTTTGCCAGTGCGATGATGATCTCGGCACTGGTCTTTCTGGTGATGCTGGTCTTGTTGAACCGACGCATGGCACAGATCGAACGTACCGGCATTCAGGTAACGTCGCTGCTGATCAGTCGCGAAGAAAACACTGTCTACCTTAACAACATGGATTTCAAACTGACGCCCGCCGCGATGGAAACCTTGTCGATTCTGGCGGAATCCCGGTTGGATGACGAGGTATTGTCCGGCGCCCAGATCGAGGCCATGATTTCCGGTCGCGATGCCGCCGATTGTGACGAAGCCGCGGGCGCAACACGGATCAAGCGGTTGCGCGACGCGCTTGGCAACCAGATGGTCAGCGAACTGCTGGTCAAGAATATTGCCAAGAAGGGGTATATGCTGTCGATCGAGAAGGACGTCATTCAAATGGTCTGACGTTTTGACGCGTCGCTCGCGCCCGGTAAAATCCCGTTGCGGCCTCTTGGAATGTCAGGTGGAAAGCCCCATTCTAAACAAACCCCAGGCAGAGGAGGTCGCTTATGAACGTCCACGCCGCGCCGCAGATGAATGGATATGGAATCTCGGTTGAGCCGCTGGATGGCAGGATTGCCATTTACCGGAACGACGTTCTTCTGGCTGAAAGCACAAACGCAAAGGTGATGTATGAAACGCGTTTGCCGCCAACGATTTACGTTCCCCGCGCAGATGTCTGTGTGGATCTGAGCGAAGAAACAGACCTGCAAACATTCTGCCCGTTCAAAGGCACCGCCACTTACCACGACATCAATCTGGCGTCTGAAAGCCTGGCCAATTCTGTCTGGGCCTATGAAGAAGCGCTGCCCGAAAGCGCTGCCATTCAAGGCTGTATCGGGTTTGTGTCCGGCGCCTACACCCGTATTGATCTGGGCGACAATCGCCTGCGCGAGCCGGACGACGGCAATATCAGCGGACCACTGATCGACTGGCTGATGCGCGGTGCTTCGGCCGCGACCACGCCCGAAAGCTTTACCAAGGCATTGGCCGCAAAGATGCTGGAGCACGGCATCGCCATCCAGCGGCTGAGCATTCTGGCCTGGTCCTTGCATCCCCTGATCGCGGGCAAACACTATATCTGGGAAAAGGGTCAGGACGAGATACTGACCCGCGCCCCGACCTACGAAATCTATGATCACCCGGCTTTCATCAACAGCCCGTTGCGCCATGTCTCGAACGGTTTGGGCGGTGTACGGCAAAGACTGAACGACGAAAACCCGCAAAACAGCTTCCCGATCATGGAGGAGTTACGGGCCAAAGGTGCCACCGACTATGTCGCGATGCCGTTGCCCTTCTCTGACGGGCGAACGAACGTTCTGACCCTGACATGTGACCATCCCAACGGGTTCACCACCGAGAATCTGGGCCTAGTGTTCGAATGCTCCTCGGTGATCGCCCGCTTTTACGAAGTGTTCATGCAACGCGAGAATGCGCAGGTTTTGCTGGAAACATATGTTGGAAAACGCTCTGGCGCACGCGTATTGGGGGGCGAGATCCGGCGCGGTGACGGGGATGAAATCGACGCTGCAATCATGTTCTGTGACCTCCGCAACTCGACAAGCCTAGAAGAGAAACTGGGGCGGGGCGCATATATCAGTGTTTTGAATGAGTTCTTTGAAACCGTCTCGGGTATCGTTCACGAAAACGAAGGCGAAGTTCTGAAATTTATTGGTGACGCTGTTTTGGCAGTTTTCCCGGCAACCGATGAAAACGCCAGCGCGGCCCGGGCTAACGCCCAGCGCTCGGCAATCAAAATCGTCGAAACGTTGGGAGAATTGCGCAAAGCAGGTACCGACATACATTGCGACTGTTCGATTGGCGTGGCTTATGGGCGTGTCACATATGGCAATGTGGGCTCTCGTGAACGTCTTGATTTTACGGTTATTGGACAAGCAGCTAACATTGCTGCGCGCTTGGGCGAATATGGGAAAACCGAAGGGCATCGCATAGTCGTATCCGAAGATATCGAGCCTGCCTGTTCTAACGCTATACCGTTAGGCGCGGTCAACCTGCACAACGTGTCTCGACCCGTTGTATGCTACGCTTTGCACACCACAGCCGACGAGATTTTGAACGGTTAACTTTTGGTTTATGCAGACCAAATGTGAGACCTAGGATACTAGATTGCGGCCCAGGCTTTTGCCCCGCGTCTTCTAATCACACAGCCCCAAGCAAGATTAAAGCGGTCTGCGCTGGCGATATCGTACTCTGAAGGCCCGCGATTTGACTTCTGGCCAGATAGGCGTCGGTCAGGTTCTCCACCGCCTTCTGGTCCGAAAACTGTGCCAAATCATCCGATCCGGTAAGGCGGAAAAGCCGACTTTTAAATTCGTCCAATTGTTTGTCGATATCTAGTTGGGCGAATGACTGCGGCAGCCCAAGCGCCGTTTCCATCATTTTGCGCAGCGGTGGCAATCCCATAAGATCGAACCATTTCGTATCTGTACTGCTTCCGCTTTTCGCCAGATCAGACAGCTCGCGCTGGGCATAAAGCGAAATGCGCATCGTCTCATCTGACTGTCCGACCGCGATCTCAAACCGCGCTGAAAGGCTGGCCTGAGCTATCTCTTCCATATTTGTGACCAGCACCGTTTTTCGAACAGCTCCCGGACCAAACCCGAAAGCATCCGAAAACTCCCGGTAACGTTTATCCGCCAAACGATTGGACAAAGCGTCATCCGCCTGTGTTCCATCCTCCAGGATTTTCCGGATAAAGAACCGGTTATCCACATCCCCTTCCAACCCAAAGGCACCCAAAGCGACCTGCAACAATCTGCGGTCAGAAACCAACTGTTCGGCGGTCTTCACTTTCCCAATGTTGTCCAGGAAATACTTTGTCTCCCTCTCATTCACTGCCGAAGACGAGAAACTTTGAAACTGTCCTTGGTAAGTACGTTGCAGAAACCGCCAGCCGACGATCCCGCCAGTCGGAATGACAGGTTGAAAGCTCATTGCTGATAGGCCATCAACCGATCTTCGCGCGGGAGAAGCGAGCGAAGTGACTTGAGGCATTTATAGTATTGCTCGGCCACCAGCGCGTCTGTCGCCTCGGACAATACACGACGGCTATCTGTATCCGTAAAAACCTGGCTCAGCTCTTCTACGCTGCGCAACAGGTGTTGACGCGCCCGAGCCGGATCCATGTCTCCGGACAGAACAAGTTGCGTGGCATAGCAGACACGGCGCACCGGAGTATTTACTTCATCCGGATGTATCGCATCGCGCAACCGCAGGACATTGGCCTGCGGCGTCATGATCGAAAACCGGCCACGGCGGTCGCCGTTTTCAATCACAACACCATTGATCAGCACCCTTTCCTTCGGGGCGAGTTTCAAAACCAGCCCGCTCATCAGGTTGCCCTCATCTGGCGCAATCCGCGCAAAATCGCCGTGTTTATTTCAAGCAATGGTTCGATGGACGCGCCGTCCGCCAAAATGCGGCTGCTGTGCAGTTCCGTAAACTCGGCAAGGTAGAAAATCCTGGCGCGAATATCGTTCGGCAAAGCGTTTGCCGAATCCGCGACACCTGTCGCCAACACCCCCCATAACCGGCGGTTCTCGTGCACGGCCTGAACAAACGCCGAGAAATCCGTTGCCTTGCGCGCCGTGGCCGCCTTGAGACGCCGTGTAATTCTGGAAATTGCCTCATATTCAGTGTCACGGGGCGTTCGCGTCGGCGCGGCGGCTTGCGCATAGGTGTATTGAGCGAGGGTTTGCGGGGTCACTTGAAATCCTTCCAAAAAGCCGTCGTCAGATAGTCACGACCGGGGCGCGAAAACCGCGCCCCGGACCGCGTTGCGTATTAGCGGAACAGCGACAGGATCGACTGCGGCGCCTGGTTGGCGATCGAAAGCGACTGTGTTGCCAGCTGCTGCTGCACCTGAAGGGCCTGCAAACGCGCCGAGGTTTCTTCCATGTCAGCGTCGACCAGCGCACCGATACCGGATTTGAACGAGTCAGAGAGATTCGAAATGAACTCTTTCTGGGTCTCGATACGACCCTGCGCCGAGCCAAAGGCGGCCGAGGCATCAATCGAAGTATCGATAAGCGATTCGACAGCCGCCAACGCAGCGGTTGCTCCCGCACCTGTCGACACATCAATACCTGCCAGCGCGCCCAAACCACCGGCACCCGCATTCACGAACTGAGCCGAGAACGAGATGTCAGATCCTGTGCCGTTTGTAACCGACAACGTACCCGCAGTGCCGGAGTCGTAATCGACAGTCAGACCGGTAATTCCCAGCTCTTCGATCTTCGATTTCAATCCGACAGCAACAAGGTCACCGGTCGTTGTCGCGGCAGCATCTTCCGCAGAAACGGTATAGGACACAACCTGATCGTTAATGGCGACGACAACCTTGTCTCCGGCCGCGAAAGCACCGCTGGATTCATCGGTCACCAACGCCGTCGCGGCCGTTGCACCATTGTCAATGGTTGCCCCCACGCGGTCATTGCCGGTCGATGCGCCGGTAGAGCCGTCGAAAACCTGTTTGGTGACATATCCACCGGTCGACAGGTTCTGCCCCGAGACCGAGATTGACGACGCAGTCACCGCCCCGGTGTTGTCCCGATCCAGCGATGCGAGGATCGATGCAGAGCCGGTCGAGCCGTCAACAAGGTTCAGACCGTTGAACTGGGCCGCGCTGACAACCGATGCGATCTGATCCTTCAGTGCGGTCACATCGTCATTGATCTTACCGCGATCAACGTTGTCTTCCTGCGCCGCGACAATCTTGCTTTTCATCTGGGTCAAGAGGTCGGTGACAGTTTCAGACGCATTTCGCGCAACTGCAACAGTCGATTCGCCCAGCGCGAGGCTGTCTTTGATCGCGTTAAAGCCCTTGACGTCGGACTCCATCACTTTCGAGATCGCCCAAACCGCCGAGTTGTCCTTGGCTGTCGCGACGTCCTTACCGGTCGAAATCGCGTTCTGGGTCATCGCCAGGTTCTTGTTGACCGACTTGAGAGTTTGCAGCGCAACCATCGCGCCATTGTTTGTCAGAATGCTGGACATAGCTTTTATCCTTTTGCCTTCGGGCGATTTTCGCCCATGTTCACCCCACAATATCTGCGGGCATTGGTGTCTTTCTGACTTGTGCGACGCGCCGCGTGGCTGTTCGCGCCACCTGATGTTTCCAGGTGCAGCATCACTTTTGAGCCCGATCCCCTAACGGAGTGCTAAAACGCCCGAACCAGGTGTTTCAGATTTGAATCAAACCCAAGCCTATGCGCGTTTTTCCAGCTTTGCCGTATTTCGAACGGAAAACTCACTTCGTTGCCCATCCGCGCCGTACGTGCTGAATTCCTGCCGAACCCGTCGCAGTTCAGCCATGCGGCTGGCGACGGCCCGAATCCCGTCGGCGGCACTGTTCAGCAATGCCTGATTGCGTTCGACTTTCTGCTGCACTCGAACCAATGCATCGCTGTCAATCACCTGAAGGTCGTTGATCGCGCCGATCAGTTTTTCTTTTTCCGGCACCATATGCGTCAGGCGATCCAGATCGCCCTGGACAAGCGCCGCGCGCTCCAGATCCAGAACTTCTTCCAGAGATTTGATCAGTGCCATGTCGACTTCAGATGTCATCGGTTTTCTCCATCAGTGATTTCAGCAGAATTTCTGACAAACCCACCCCTCCAGCCCGGGCCAGTTCGCGTGCCTGATGCTGAACAAGAAACGAAGAGAACTGGTCTTCACCGGCTCCTCCTCCAAAAGACTGGCGCGTTTTGCCCAATCCGGCCGACTTCATCATTTCGCTGAGGAATGCGGCCTCCAACTCGATGGCCGCGTCTTTCAGTCGGGTCTGGGCCAATGGCGTTTGAGCCACCTGGGGAATTTCTGGGACCTGCATGGTTTTCTCCGAAAATGCTTCGAACTTTCTCGATCAAAGGTGAAAGCGGTTAAAATAAACGTAACTTCCTGCGGGCAGAGTTCCGATCAATCACACGGAGCCAGAGCAATATGCCCAACCCACTAACGCTGGCGGCCGCAGCGCCAACAGCAACTGCGAAACCCAATTCGCCCGCCAAAGAACCGGGTCGTACTGCCGGGGCGGACAGTTTCGAGGACATCCTTGAACAGGGAAACCAAACACATCCTCTCCCCGGCACCACGACTTTGGCCACTTCTATCGAAACCACCGACGAAACTGCCGAGATTGAGGTTGAGGCCGTTCTGTCAAACACGGCTGAGGCATCTGTCGAGGCGATTTCACCTCGGGCACCAGAGTTGGCAAACAACATTTCATCGCAGACCGAAATGGCCGGGACATCCGAAACGCCTGGGGCAGATACAGTGCATCCCGCGCCGTTTGTTCCTGCCGCAGCGGATATCCCCGCAACGGGTACGACAGAACCGGAACAAACCGTTGCGTCAACGGGTTTGCCCCGTCAGACCGACATTCAACCCTTTGTGCCCGGGCAACCAATCGAAGAGCAGGTTCACACCGCTTCGACCCAGGTCACGCCAGCCCAAAAACCCTCAGAGGCTTTGCCTGTGCTGAGCCAGCCAACCCGATCAAAGGACCAGACAGGCGGGTTGAAAGCCGAACCCCTCCTTGAAAGCGCAAAGACGGCGCCCGAGACAGCGGAAGTCGCTGCCACGCCCAATCCGACAAATCCAAACCGCGCGACACCCGTTGCGCAGCTTCAACTGATCCTCAACTCAATCGAAACGGAACAGGCGGCACCGGTTCATGAGGTTGACTCTGTGCCCATCGCCTTAGACGAACCCGTTCAGCAAGCCCCCCGCGAGGTGGCACAACACTCGGCGATGCCCTCTCCGTTCGCCCGTGCTGAAATTGCCCGTGCCATAGCCGGGCAATTGGCGGCAACGATTCAGACCCGACCGGGAACCGGCATCATGGAAATCTCGCTAAGCCCCGAAGAATTGGGGCGCGTATCCATTGTGCTGAACGGTCGGGATGACGGGCTCCAGATGACAATCGCAACCGAACGCCCGGACACGATGGAACTTTTGCGCCGCCACCTGTCCGTTCTTACGGAGGAGTTTCAGAAACTGGGCTATGGGAACCTGAACATCGATCTGGGGACTCCGTCGGATTCAGGTGCACGGGATCAGTGGACAGATGAATTCGACGCTCAGGCCGCACCGGAATCCGAACCGGTTCAGAACGTACACCTCGCGCAAGCCACGCCGCTTCCACAAACTCCTGCTCCGGTCAGGGGCATCGATATGAGATATTGAAAAATGATCACACCCGTCACCGCCACACAGGCTGCCACCTCTCAGCAAACTGCCGGTCCGTCCCGGAGTTCTGCGATCACCTCGGATTTCGAAACGTTTCTGCTGATGCTGACCGCGCAGGCCCAGAATCAGGACCCGCTGGAGCCGATGGATTCAACCGAATACGCATCGCAACTTGCGCAGTTTTCGATGGTTGAACAACAGGTTCAAACCAATGACCTGCTTTCCGCCCTGACCAGCACGCTTGGCAGTGTCAATCTGAACGACCTTGCAAGCTGGGTCGGAATGGACGTCCGATCTGCATCGGGGTTCCATTTCAACGGCCAGCCGGTGACCCTGTTCTCGAACGCGGATTCTGACGCGGACGCAACCAGACTGGTGATCCGTGATCATGAAGGCACAGTCGTCGACACGGTTTCTGTTCCCACAACAGCGACGGAGTTTGCTTGGGCAGGTGTGAATTCCTCAGGCGATCCGATGGCCGCTGGCAACTACACCGCGACGCTGGAAAGCTATAAGAATGACCGGCTGATTTCCGAGAAACCGGTTGCTGCCTATAACCGCGTCGTCGAAGCGCAGGTGGGAGAGGATGCTGTTCTGCTGACCCTGCAAGGTGGTCAAGTGATTTCCGCAGATCTGATCACTGCGGTCCGAACGGGCGCTTGATCTGTCAGGCAGTACGGGCCAAAGGTTGGCAACTCGACTCGCCAGAAGAAGTGAAAAGACCTCTGCCCGACCTGCCTGCCCCCCCTCATGATCTGGTTGAACACCTCAGCACTATGGGGTTGGTCAACATGTACGCGCAGTTCGAAATCCTGTATGGTGGTCGGACCAACAGGGTGTGGAAAGTGCTGGGGGACAACGGCGACAAAGTACTGAAGCTCTACAGCCCGACCTTACGCAACCCCTTGTTTCGAAATGATGCAAAGCTGGAAACCCTCTGCCTTAAGGCGCTTGGTCCGACCGGTTTTGTGCCAAGGCTGCGCGCCGCAGGACAGCACAAGGACGCGCATTGGGTGTTTTACGACCACGCACCCGGAACACCCTGGCGGAATGGTTCGGACAAGGTTGGTGAACTGCTGCGCAGGCTGCATTCGCTGCCCAACACCATTCCAGCGCCTGCCGGGTGCAACGGCAGCGCGGATCTGATGGCCCATGGGTACAAAATTCTGCAAGGGTGCAGGTCAGAAACTCGAAACGAACTGGCAGTATTGCAACCCTCAATATCTGTCCCCTCCACGACCAAGACTTGCCTGATCCATGGCGACCCGGTCGCTGGGAATATTCTGGTTGCATCCCGCGGCCTGACCTTGATCGACTGGCAATGCCCGGCCTTTGGCGACCCGTGCGAAGACCTTGCGATGTTTCTGTCCCCGGCGATGCAAAGGCTTTACCGGGGCTCACCTTTGTCGGACGCGGAAGAAGTTCAGTTTCTGTCCGCCTATCGCAGACCTGAGATTGTTTCCCGTTATCAACGGCTCAAGCCATGGTATGCTTGGCGCATGGCCGCCTATTGCCTGTGGCGCGCGGAAAACGGTGCACCCGACTATTCCGAAGGCTTGAAACTGGAAATCGAAACCCTGAAACCGAACGAATTCACCTGAGGTCGGAAAGCGCAAAGAGGGCGTATGCCGGTGGCATCAATGCGCGACGCCAGCGGCCCAACGGAAACCGTTCAGGAGTTTGCCTCATCGGGGCTGGCAAACGGGCACCCTTGCCCAAAGCCAGCCGTGCCAATGCGCGTCCGCTGTATGTGCCCATGGCGACGCCGTTGCCATGATACGCAAATCCGGCAAACATGCCTGGCTGCATGGGCACGGCACCAACAAAAGGCATCAGGCTTCGCGAGAGGCACACCATACCTGACCAGATATGAGTCGCCTCAACCGCCGCCCAGGCCGGGAACATGCGTTTGAAGTCCTGTTGAACCTTTGCCCGGATCGCGGCCTCGGACCGGGGCGACGATAACAAACCGCCTCTCATTCCGAACAAAAAGCGCCCATCCGGCATCAGGCGAAAATAGTGCAGAAGATTACGCGTGTCGTAACATATCTGGTCCGAGTTCCAGCCCTGCGCCGATAGTTCAGCCTGGCTAAGCGGGCGCGTTACCATCACGGTCGATTGCGCGGGCAAGTAGCGTCCGGACATCCAATCGGGGATGTCTTCGCTAGAATACCCGTTGGTACAAATCAGCACGACCTGAGCGTTAACCTGCCCTGCGCTTGTTTGCAGTCTGAAGCCGGACGTTGTTTTTTCAATGTTCAGAACGGGGCTGTTCTGAAAGAAATTCACACCCGAAGCCGCCGCAGCGCTTGCCAACCCGAACAGGTATTTCCGGGGATTGAGCCCAAAGCCGACCGGCAGAGTATACCCTCCGAAGAAAGCACCACCCATACCAAGCGCTGGCAAATCAGCAGCTTGGTGCAGAATGCCGGTCTCGTCCGCGTGTCGGCGCAGGACATCCATCGCATGTCGCGAATGGGCCAGTTGGGTCTCACCATTGGAATGCGTATCCGCATCTATCCGATGCCGCGCCAGCAGATCGGCAACCAGCTGGACCGCGTCCTGTTCAGCCGTCTCATAGGCCTGAGCCGCTTCGCGGCCATAGCGGCGCACCATGGATTTTTGCCCAAGCTTTGACCCGCCAAGACAGCAGAAACCGCCATTGCGGCCTGATGCGCCCCACCCCGGTGGGCCTGCCTCGAGCACAGCAACCGAGGTCGCGTTTTCAGCCAGATGCAAAGCCGCTGAGACCCCTGTAAAGCCGCCACCGACGATGGCGACATCAACGTTCAGATCGCCCTGAAACTCTGGCCAGTTCGGGTTTGCAATGGTCTCGTCCCACCAGCAACCATCACGAGGACCCGCACCATAGGTGTATTCGGGGAATATCCGTTTCATTCGGTGCGCGCAGCGGCCTGCTCGTCCTGCCGTTGACGCATCATGGCGCGCTTGGTCACAAGTGAGGCCGTTATCACCCCAACCGTCACGACCGCAATCATGATCGTCGACAGCGCGTTTATCTCGGGGCTGACGCCCAGCCGCACGGCCGAAAAGATCTTGATCGGCAGGGTCGTCGCCGACGGGCCCGATGTGAACGACGCGATAACCAGATCATCCAGCGACAATGTGAAAGCCAGCAGCCAGCCCGAGATTACCGCAGGCGCGATGATCGGCAGGGTGACCAGACCAAAGGCCTGCGCGGGTGAACAACCCAGATCCAAAGCGGCTTCTTCCAGCGATTTGTCGAATGTCACAAGCCGTGACGAGACGACAACCGAGACAAAACACATCGAAAATGTTGTGTGAGCCAGAACGATTGTCAGGATACCCCGGTCCAGCCCGATCCCGATAAACAGCAACAACAGCGACAGACCGGTGATCACCTCGGGCATCACAAGTGGCGCGTAGATCATGCCGGAAAACAGTGTCCGGCCAAAGAACCGCTTGCCCCGAACCAGCACATAAGCGGCCGCAGTCCCCAGAATCGTTGCCAGTGTCGAGGAAAACACCGCAACCCGGACCGTGACCCATGCAGCATCCAGAAATGCCTCGTTCTGAACCAGTTCGCCATACCATTTGGTCGAAAACCCGGCCCAGACCGTGACCAGCTTGCTTTCATTAAAGCTGAAGATGATCAGGATGATCATCGGAATATACAGGAACGCAAAACCCAGCGTCAGCGATACCGTGTTGAACCAGCTTAATCTGTTCATCCGTCAGCCTCCGCCTGTTTCTGCTGGTTGCGCTGGAACAGCACGATGGGAACGACCAGAATAAGCAACAGCACGATCGCGACAGCACTTGCCACGGGCCAGTCTCGGTTCGAGAAAAATTCTTCCCACAACACCTTGCCGATCATCAACGTGCCGGACCCACCCAATAGTGACGGGATCACAAACTCACCGATCACGGGGATCATCACCAGAAAACAACCTGCGATGATGCCCGGTCTGGACAGTGGAATGGTGACCAGCCAGAAGGCTTGTGCCCTCGAGCAACCCAAATCCTCGGCCGCCTCGATCAGCGAACCATCCATGCGTTCTAATGACGAATAAATCGGCAGGATCATGAACGGAAGATAAGTGTAGACAATACCGATATAGACGGCAGTCGAGGTGTTCAGGATCGTCAAAGGCGTCGAAATGATGCCCGTCCACAGAAGCAGTTGGTTAAGGTACCCTTCATTCGACAGAATGCCCATCCACGCATAGACCCGGATCAGGAATGACGTCCAGAAAGGCAGGATCACCAGCATCAACAGCGTTGGGCGCCATTCCTCGGGCGCGCGGGCCATGCCATAGGCGATGGGATAGCCAACCAGCAAAGTCAGAAAGGTTGAGATCAAAGCGATCTTTACGCTGGACAGGTACGCTTTCCAGTACAGGTCGTCCTCGGTCAGCCAGACGAAGTTTTCAAGATCAAGCTGGCTGAAGAACTCTTTGATCCCCGACCAACCAGCTGAAAAATCCAGTGTCGGTGTATAGGGCGGGATCGCAAGCGCGGTATCCGACAGCGAAATCTTCAGAACGATGAAGAATGGCACCATGAACAGCGCCAACAGCCAGACATAAGGTATGGCGATCAGAACAGCGCGGCGCATCAGTCGGCTAGCAGAACCGCAGCCGTGGCCGTCCAGGACAGCCAGACCGGGTCTTCCCAGGTGAATGAACGGCGCGAGATGCGGCGGGTATTGGCCGTCTGCGCCTTGATGATTGTGCCGTTTGCAAGTTCAACGTGATAAGTGGACAGATTGCCCAGATACGCGATGTCATGAACCTTGCCTTGCACCGCATTCACTGCATCCGCCGGACGCTCAGCCGAGATTGTCACTTTTTCCGGGCGGATCGCCAGATGGCACAACTGACTGTTTTCAAAGTTCTTCGCTGACGCTGCGGTCAGCGGCGCTTGCCCTTCAGCCCAGTCTACCTGATAGGTATCCTCTCCGACAGATGTCGCGCGCCCTTCTATGATGTTCACGTCCCCGATGAAATCAGCGACATAAACCGAGGCAGGATTTTCGTAAATCCGGTCCGGAGTGGCAACCTGCATAAGCTGACCCTGATCCATCACCGCCACACGGCTGGCGACTGTCATGGCCTCTTCCTGATCGTGCGTAACGATCACGAATGTGGTGCCGGTTTTTTCCTGAATATCCATCAGTTCGAATTGGGTATCCTGGCGCAATTTCTTGTCCAGTGCGCCCAGCGGTTCATCCAGCAGCAAAAGCTTGGGTGCCTTGGCAAGCGAGCGCGCCAGCGCCACACGCTGCCTCTGCCCACCCGAAATCTGATGCGGTTTACGGCGGGCGAACTGTTCAAGCCGGGTCAGGCGCAGCATTTCTTCGACCCGGTCTTCCAGATCATGTTTGGGCATTCTGTCCCGGCGCAGGCCAAAGGCGATGTTTTCCCAGACGCTAAGATGCGGAAAAAGGGCATAGGACTGGAACATCATGTTTACGGCACGCTTATTGGGCGGGATTGGGTCGATATCCTTCCCTCCAAGCAGGATTTGGCCTTCGGTCGGTGTTTCGAACCCGGCCAGCATCCGCATCATCGTCGTTTTGCCACATCCAGACGGACCAAGCAGGGCAAAGAACTCTCGCTCGAAGATATCCAGAGACAGGTTGTCGATGGCAGTAAATTCACCAAAACGCTTGGTCACGTTTCGGAACTGGATCAAGGGTTTCGCCTGCGGGTCATCCCATGGCGCAAAGACGTCAGAATTCACTACGGCCCTCGTTCGAATAGCTGAAAAGAGAGGCAAGGCGGCGGCGCCGCCCTGCCGGTGCAATTCGGATCAGGTGCCCGATTTGACCTTGGTCCACAGACGCGTCACGACCCGCTGCGTTTTCGCCGGATAAGGTGTCGTGATGTACAGGTTCTGCATCGTGGCATCATCCGGGTAGATGGCCGGATCGCCGATCACGTCCTCTTCCAGAAATTCCTGAGACGCTTTGTTGCCGTTGGCGTAATACACATAGTTCGATGCCGCCGCCATGTTGTTGGCGTCCAGAATGAAGTTAAGGAACGTGTGTGCGCCTTCGGGATTTGGAGCATCGACAGGAATTGCCATCTGGTCGAACCACATCAGTGACCCTTCGGCGAAGGGGTGATACTCGATCTCCACCCCGTTATCTGCCTCTGCGGCACGGTCGCGTGCCTGAAGGATGTCACCCGACCAGCCAACAGCAACGCAGATGTCGCCATTTGCCAGCGCATTGATATATTCCGAGCTGTGGAATTTCTGGATATGCGGGCGGACTGCTGTCAGAACCGCTTCGGTCTTGCCGATCACGTCCGCGTCGTGGCTGTCAGGGTTTTCTCCAAGGTATTGCAGCACCATGGGAATGATCTCGGCCGGGGCATCCAGGAAATGCACACCGCAAGTGGCCAGCTTTTCCATGTTCTCGGGTTTCAGGACCAAGTCCATGCTGTTCAGGGCAATGTCGTCGCCCAGAACCTCTTTGACCTTACCGACATTCACGCCGATCCCGGTTGTTCCCCACATATAGTTGATCGAATACGCGTTGTCCGGGTCATAACCGGCAGTTCGCTCTTCGATTACATCCCAGAGGTTTCCGGCGTTCGAAAGCTTGCTTTGGTCCAGCTGCTGAAACGCGCCGGCCTGGATCTGGCGCTGAAGGAATGTACCTGACGGTACAACCACATCATAGCCCGAGCCACCGGCCAGCATCTTGGTTTCCAGAACCTCGTTGCTGTCGAACACGTCATAGATCAGGGTCAGACCTGTTTCTGCTTCGAACTTGCTCAGCAGTTCTTCGTCGATGTAGTCGGACCAGTTGTAAACACGCACCTCTTCGGCAAATGCCGCCGAAGTCCCCAATGCGATGACCGCTGTCATGGTCAGCGTTTTGATTGTCATATTCTTCTCCCTGCAAGTGTACGGGTATTTTCCCGTTTTTTTGGATTTGATCAAGTTTTGCGTTTTCCCTCGATCCAGCGTATGGTTTCACGTGGCCTGTCACCTGACAAGTCAGGCTTAGTCGAAATGGGAAGAACCAATTGGATTTGATCAAAAATAAGGCATCTGCGTCGACATTCGACAAAGGGAAACAGCCCGCACATGAGCAGGTTTATCAAACGCTCAGATCACAGATCCTGTTCGGTGAACTGGTCCCAGGTCAGCCCGTCACAATCCAGGGTCTGACTGATTCGCTGGGTGTTGGCATGACTCCGGTCCGCGAAGCGATTCGCCGGTTGATCTCGGATGGAGGGTTGGTTTTCCAGGGCAATCGGCGCGTCAGTGTACCGCTGCTGAACTCCAACGATATCGAAGAGATGATCTTCGCCAGAATTTCAATAGAATCAGAGCTTTCAAGACGTGCGACCGCCAACCTGAAAACACAGGACATTGATCAACTGGAACGTTTGGACAGGCATTTGGATCGCATGATCGCAGATGGCGATGTCGGTGGCTATCTGCGTTTGAACCAGGCTTTTCACGAAACGCTGTATTCTTTTGCAAACGCGCCGATCCTCAGTGACCTGGCCGAAAGACTTTGGTTGCGGTTTGGCCCTTCTTTGCGTGTTGTCTGCGGGCGCTTCGGCACTCAGAGCCTTCCGGATCGCCACAAGGACATTATTGCTGCTTTGCGTGTCGGTGACGCTGAAATGACCGCAAAGGCAACCGCTCAGGACATCGAACAAGGTATGGACCTGATGGCAGAAGCATTGACTTCCGTCTGATTCAGCCTGATTCGATTGACAGGAAAAAATTTGATCATATTGTGATCCGCAACTGCGTTCTTGTAGGAGATTCTCCGATGTCTACCATCACCAACCATATGCCGACCGCCGAATTGCAGGCGCTGGATGCGGCGCATCACATTCACCCCTTCTCGGCCAATGGTGCGCTGGGGAAGGAAGGGGCGCGCGTGATCACACGTGCCAATGGTGTTTATCTGACCGACAGCGAAGGTGAGGAAATTCTGGACGCGATGGCGGGTCTGTGGTGCGTCAATATCGGGTACGGGCGTAATGAGTTGGCCGATGTTGCCGCGCGCCAGATGCGCGAGCTGCCCTACTACAACACTTTCTTCAAAACCACCCACGTCCCGGCGATTGCTTTGGCCGCCAAGATTGCCGAACTGGCACCGGGCGATCTGAACCATGTCTTTTTCGCAGCAGGCGGGTCCGAGGCAAACGATACCAATATCCGCCTCGTGCGCACCTACTGGGCCCAGAAAGGCCAGCCCGACAAGAACATCATCATCAGCCGCAAGAACGCCTATCACGGCTCATCCGTGGGCTCGGCCTCGCTGGGTGGTATGGCCGGGATGCACGCGCAGGGCGGCATTCCGATCCCGAATATCCACCACATTAACCAACCCAATTGGTGGGCCGAAGGCGGCGATATGTCGCCCGAAGAATTCGGTCTGGCCCGCGCGCGCGAGCTGGAAGAGGCGATCGAAGAGTTGGGCGAAGACCGGGTCGCCGCCTTTATCGCCGAGCCGGTTCAGGGCGCAGGCGGTGTAATCGTGGCGCCCGATACATACTGGCCGGAAATTCAGCGTATCTGCGACAAGTACGATATCCTGCTGATAGCTGACGAGGTCATCTGCGGATTTGGCCGGACAGGCAACTGGTTCGGGTCGCAAACCGTTGGCATCAAGCCGCATATCATGACCATCGCCAAGGGCCTTAGCTCGGGCTATGCGCCCATCGGCGGGTCCATCGTAAACGACGAAATTGCCGAAGTAATCGGCGGTACCGAATTCAACCACGGCTATACCTATTCCGGCCACCCGGTCGCGGCCGCCGTGGCATTGGAGAACCTGCGCATCCTCGAAGAAGAGAAGATCGTTGAGCATGTGCGCGACGTTGCCGCCCCCTATCTGAAAGAGAAATGGGAGGCACTGGCAGATCATCCGCTGGTGGGTGAAGCCAAGATCGTTGGCATGATGGCATCCATCGCGCTGACCCCGGACAAAGCCAGCCGCGCCAAATTCGCATCCGAACCCGGCACGGTCGGTTATATCTGCCGTGATCGGTGCTTTGCCAATAACCTGATCATGCGCCACGTCGGCGACCGGATGATCATTTCACCCCCGCTGATCCTGACACCTGCGGATATCGACGAAATGTTCGTGCGGATATACAAGTCGCTGGACGAAGCTCAGGCCGAGATCGTTGCGCAGGGGCTGATGAAAGCTGCATCCTAACTCAGCGATTTATGCATCTTAAAAGGCGGTCCATATGGGCCGCCTTTTTTGTCATCGCAACCTCTCCAGCAGGTTTGGCGTGGGGTATCCGTCCGGGACCAGCCCCTGCGCCAGTTGATACGCCCGAACCGCGTTGATCGTATTTGGCCCGGTGCGACCGTCGACACCCTTTGTGTCAAAGCCCGCATCCGTCAGACGGGTCTGAAGTTCCTTTTTCTCGGCAAAGCTCAGCACTCGGTCGCCGTGCGGCCAGTCGGATTGAAACGGTGCGCCCCCCGCAAGCCGGTCGGACAGATGCCCGATGCCAATCACATAGGCGTCGGCCCCGTTATACGTCTCGATCACGCTGAAATTTTCGAAAATCATCAGCGCAACGCCCTGACTTCCCGCCGGAAGCAGGATAGCGGCTTTCCCATGATCCGGCACGACGGTACCATCCCGCGCCACGACACCCTGAGCGGCCCATTCAGACGGCATCAGCGCAAAATCGCGACGGGCTGAGGCGTAATCGAAATCGGCGGGCAAACGCACCTCCACGCCCCATGGCTGACCCCTGGTCCAACCATGCCGCGCCAGATAAGACGCCGCCGAAGCCAGCGCATCCGTCGGGTCATCCGACCAGATATCCCGTCGGCCATCACCGTCGAAGTCCACCGCGTGATCCAGATATGACGTGGGCATGAATTGCGTATGCCCCATTGCGCCCGCCCAACTGCCAAGCATGTTGCCGGCGCTGATATCGCCAGCCTGCACGATCCGCAGAGCAGCGACCAGCTGCGTTTCAAAGAATTGTGCCCGCCGCGCATCAAAGGCAAGCGTTGCCAATGAACGAAGCGTTGGACTGCTGCCGCGATAGGACCCGAACGAGGTTTCAAGCCCCCAGATGGCAGTGACCACCTCTTTTTCGACGCCATATTCCGCCTCGATCCGGTTCAACACCTGCCGATGCCGCTGCAGGGCCGCATGCCCGTTCGACAGGCGCGTTTCCGACACTGCGGTCTCAAGATACTCCCAGATGGGTTTCGAAAACTCAGCCTGATTGCGATCCCGTTCCAGGACATCTTCGTCATAGCTCATCCCCGAAAACACCTGAGTCAGTGTTCCCTGCGAAATACCCTGCCGTCGCGCACGGCCCTGAAAGGCGCCGAGCCAGGACTGAAACCTTGCCGTTGTCGCAGAAGCCACTGGCAAGGCCTCAATCAACGGGCGCGGGACCGGACGGATCGAAACGGTCACATCCGCCGAAGCCAGTTGCAGCGCTGCGCGTGAAATCCCGCTGTCTGCCCATCTGGTGTTTTCTGTTGTTTCCGCCTGCACTATGGATGCCCACAATGCGACGGTCATGACGCCGCCTACGCATTTTCGCATTCCGTTTTTCCTGATTACTGCTCGACCACAGGGTAGCGCAAAATCGGAAATTCACAAAGTGCTCAGACGTTCGCCTCACGCTCCTGCACGGCACGCTCTGCCCGAATGCGTTCCAATGCTTCGCGCAGCAGGGGCACGCGGTTCGGCCTGAAACTTTGTTCCGTCACTGACATGTCCTGCAAGCGATCCAACCGGAAAACGCGAAAATCCTGTCGCAGGTGGCACCAGCCCAACAACACGTTCGAGTGATCCAGATAGACGATGCTCAACGGGTTGACGCGCCTGTGCGTAGCATCGCCTTTCGCGTCCGTATAGAAAAACTCGACCGCGCGCTCATCCCACGTCGCCTGCCGCAGAGTGGCCACGTCAATCGTGGGTTCAGGCGGGCGGTTGAACCGCGTAGCAGCCAGAACCGCATGGCTGAGCCGGTGGGACTGGCGTTGCGGCAAGCGTCCCTGAAGTTTCCGCAGGGCCGTGCCCGCTGCGCCCGACAAAGCCGGATCGCCAATCACCTGAACTTCGCGCAGGCCCAGAACCAACGCTTCAAGCTCATCATCAGTGAACCCCAATGGGGGCAGGGTTGCGTCCTCGATCAGCGTAAAGCCAAACCCCGCTTCGCCATCAATCACGGCACCCAGTCCGCGCAATGCATCAATATCCCGATGAATTGTTCGGGCCGAAACACCCAAATCCTGCGCTAACTGTTCGGATGTTCTGGGCGAAGGGCCAGAACGCAGGGCTTGCATCAGTTGGAACAAACGGGCGGTGCGGGACATGATGTATTATAGCTTATCCCTAATGACAGAAACTGTCATTAGGCCCCGATACTCAGTCAGCACCCAATAACACGGAGCCTCATAATGCTGACCCTTCTCACCTTCCCCTCTGCCTTCGGCCTGTTCAGTGCCAGCCCCTTCTGCGTCAAGACAGCATTGATGCTTCAGCAGTCCGGCCAGACCTGGCAGCGCTCGGACATGCTTGACCCCCGTAAGATGCCCCACCAGAAGCTGCCCGTTTTGCGGACGCCGGAACGCCTGGTCCCGGACAGCGACCTGATCCGCGATTGGTTGGAACAGCAGGGCGCGGATTTCGACAAAGGGTTGACGGATGTCGAAAAGGCGCAGTCCCGCGCCCTGGTGCGCATGGCCGAAGAGCATCTGTATTTTCACATCGTTCTGGATCGTTGGGGCAATGACGAAGTCTGGCCAGTCTTACGCGATACGTTCTTTACCGGAATTCCGGCGTTGATCCGGAAACCGGCATCCAATGCGATCCGGAAATCCGTTCTGAAGGGGATTACGTCACAGGGAATCGGGCGGTTTTCGTTGTCCGAACGGCTGGACCGGATCGAACGTGACCTCGAGGCGATCTCAGCCTATTTGTGGCAATCCTCTTTCCTGCTTGGGGACCGTCCGACATCGGCTGATATGAGCGTTGGTCCAATGCTTGCCGCGATGCGCGCCACACCTGCGGACACCCCCCTGACCCGCCGGATCAAACAGGATAACCTGCTGAACAGCTACGTGGATCGGTTGGAACAGGCGATACCAATTGCATGAAACCCTTTGAAAACCCTTTGGTCGCTTCGGCCTTTGAGACCCTGCCCCCGCAAACCCGTGCGGGGGCTCTGGCCTTGCGGGCGCTTGTGTTTGACACGGCAGCCTCTCTGCCTGCTGTCCCCACAGTGCGAGAGGAACTGCGCTGGGGTCAGCCCGCCTATCTTGCGCCCAAAGGGTCAACGATCCGGCTGGGCGCGCACAAATCGGCACGTTTCGCCTTGTTTGTGCATTGTCAGAGCCGGTTGATAAGCGATTTCACATCCGCCTTTCCGGGCGAGGACCGGATCGATGGGAACCGTGCCGTTCTGTTTGATGACACCGCACAAATCGATCCAACACGCCACGGATGGCTGATTGCCCGCGCGTTGACCTATCACCTCTGACGACGCTTGCGTTCGACCTTGCGCTTGATCTTGTCTTTCTTGCGCTTGGTGCTGATCGCTTTGCGCCGGGATGATCGCCCTTTTGGCCCATGTCCGCGCGGCAAGGCCTGGTCGTCGATGGACAGCAGCTCCAGCTCCAACCCGCCGGTCACAGGTGTCGCTTCGGTCAGCCGAACGGTGACACGCTGGCCGATGGCGATAATCAGCCCCGTGTCCGCCCCCATAAGGGTCCCTGCCTCGCGGTCGAAATGGAAGAACTCGCGCCCCAATGATCGCACCGGAACCAAGCCATCTGCGCCGGTTTCATCCATTTTGACAAAAGCACCAAACCGGGCAATGCCGCTGATCCGCCCTGTGAATTCATTGCCGACCCGCTCGCTCAGATACGCGGCCAGATAGCGGTCAGTCGTGTCCCGTTCAGCCATCATGGATCGGCGTTCGGTATCTGAAATATGAGTCGCCGTTTCTTCGAGCCGGGTAATCTCGTCTTCGGTCAAACCGTCCGTGCCCCAACCGTGGGCTGAGATCAGCGACCGATGCACGACCAAGTCGGCATAGCGCCGGATCGGCGAGGTGAAATGCGCGTAGTTCCGCAGCGCCAGCCCGAAATGGCCGAAGTTTTCTGGGTTGTAATAGGCCTGTGCCATCGACCGCAGGGTGGTCAGGTTGATCAGTTCCGCATCCTCGGTCCCGGCGGCGGCGTTCAGCAGCGCATTCAGGTGGCTGGTTTGCAGCACCTGCCCCTTGGCAAGGTTCAATCCGGCGGCCTGCGCCGTTTCACGCAGGCTTTCCAGCTTCTCGGGCGCGGGTTCCTCGTGCACGCGAAACAGCAGCGGACGGCGCTTGGCGATCAGTGTCTCGGCAGCCGAAACATTGGCGAGGATCATGAACTCTTCGATCAACCGATGCGCATCCAACCGGTCGCGGAACGCCACGCTTTCAACATGACCCGTCTCGCTGAGCACGATCTTACGCTCGGGCAGGTCCAGTTCCAGTGGCTGTCGCACAGCCCGCGCTTTCTTTAGCGCGGCATAGGCGGCATAAAGCGGTTTCAAGACCGTCTCCAGCAATGGCCCAGTGCGGTCGTTCGGGTTGCCGTCGATGGCCTCCTGCACTTCGGCATAGTTCAGTGACGCAACCGAACGCATCAACCCCCGCACAAAACGATGACCAATCTTGTTACCGTCCGCGTCAATCTGCATCCGCACAGCGACACAGGCGCGCGGGACACCTTCATGCAGGGAACACAGATCACCCGACAGCCGATCAGGCAGCATCGGCACCACACGGTCAGGGAAATAACTTGAATTGCCCCGCTTGCGCGCCTCGCGGTCCAGGGCCGAGCCGGGCAGCACATAAGCAGCAACATCGGCGATAGCGACCCAGATCACATGTCCACCAGGGTTCTTGGGGTCTTCATCCGCGTGCGCGTAACAGGCATCATCACGATCGCGCGCATCCGAAGGGTCGATGGTCAGCAGCGGCATGTCCCGCAGGTCCTCGCGGCCCTTCAGGCCAACGGGTTTGGCATTGTCTGCTTCAGCAATGACCTTGTCGGGAAAGTCATCCGGGATACCGTGCTGGTGGATCGCGATCAGCGAAACAGCCTTGGGCGCGGTCGGATCACCCAACCGTTCAACAATGCGCGCACGCGGCAGGCCCATGCGATTTTTCGGCCCGGCCTGTTCGGCCTCGACCAATTCGCCGTCTTTGGCACCATGCACCGCGCCATCGGCAACCAGCCATTCAGTCTGGCCCGCCTTGTCGATAGGGACGATTCTGCCCCCTTCGGCCCCTTTGCGGAATATGCCCACGATCTTGCGCGGGTTGGTCCCGATTCGGCGGATCAGGCGGGCTTCGTAATTGTGATCTTCTTCGTGCACGACGGTCAGGCGGGCCAGAATGCGGTCACCCTCACCCAGGGCCGGGTCGCTGGCCCGCGCGATGATCAGAACGATGGGCTCGACCCCTTCGCCATGCCATTCCAGTGGACGGGCAAACAGATCACCATCGGCATTCGGGGCCTTCACTTGCAAAACACTGACAGGTGGAAGGCGGTCCGGGTCGCGATAGCTGCGCTTGCGTTTTTCAAGATGCCCTTCGGCCTCAAGCTCTTTGAGGATGCGCTTGAGGTCAATACGATCCGCGCCCTTAATGCCAAAGGCTTTGGCGATATCGCGTTTCGAGGTCAGGGTGGGGTTCGCCGAGATCCAGTCAAGGACCTCCTGCTTGGTAGGGATGCGAGTCATACTTCCGGCGTAGCACGCGTTTGCGACCGCGTCATGACCAAAAAACCTCAGGGCTTCAGATCAGCGACCGTATCCACATCGCGCAGCTGGTCCAGCAGGGTCACACGGCAGTTTGGGATCG
The DNA here is from genome assembly GCF_056541885.1 of Ruegeria sp. AF7. Classification (NCBI taxonomy): domain Bacteria; kingdom Pseudomonadati; phylum Pseudomonadota; class Alphaproteobacteria; order Rhodobacterales; family Roseobacteraceae; genus Ruegeria; species Ruegeria sp. AF7. The sequence continues at coordinate 94,274 of NZ_JBQFYX010000003.1, forward strand.
AGGCAAGTGTGTCGGCCAAAGCATGTTCTGTCGACCAGCGCACATCGTGGAACAGACCTGCGGGCAGCGCGCCATAGCGCTGCACACCGACCAGCCAATAGCCGCCATCCGGCGCGGGGCCGAACACCATCCGGTATCGCCCAAGCGCTCCAAAAGCACGAGCAATATGTGCACGCGAAATGCCCGGAATATCCGCTCCGATCAGGCAAACCGGCCCCTTGGGCATTCCGCGCAACATCCGGCCCATCCGGTCACCCAGATCGCCGGACCCCTGCGGCACGCGCAGCAGATCAACGGGCCAGATACGGCTTGCAAGACCTTCTGCATCGGGCGACACGGCCAGCACGATCTGCCAGCGGGGATCACGTAGCCTGCGGATCAAGGCGCGGGTCTGATGCCGAAACCACCACGCGGCACCAACCATGCCGATATCACGCCCCAGCCGCGTCTTGACACGACCCGGTCTGGGTTCCTTTACCATGATCACCAATGTGCGTTGCATAGATCAGGCGAAATAATCCGTCAGGATACGGGTATAGATCGATTTGAGCTGCTCGATCTGCGCGACCTCAACGCACTCGTCCACCTGATGCATCGTGCGCCCGACCAAGCCGAACTCCACCACCGGGCAATGGTCTTTGACAAAGCGCGCATCCGAGGTGCCGCCGGTTGTCGACAGCTCAGGCGTAACGCCGGTTTCGGCTTCGACCGCTTTGGCCACCAGATCCGACAAAGGCCCCGGCGGGGTCAGAAAACTTTCACCCGATATGCTGATCGTGACACCGATGTCGACACCGTACTGGGTTGCCACCTGATCCGCCTCTGATTGCAACCAGTCACTCAGGCTGGCCCCGGAATGCAGATCGTTAAAGCGGATATTGACCGCGCCGCTGCATTGCGCCGGGATCACGTTGGTCGCGGCGTTTCCGGTGTCGATAGTGACAACAGCCAGTGTGGAGGCGTCGAAATGGTCTGTGCCCTGATCCAGTTCATGGCTGGCAAGCCGGTCCATCAGCCGCGCCATTGCGGGCAGCGGGTTTTTGGCCCGATGGGGATAAGCCGAATGCCCCTGCACACCTGTAATCTTAAACCACGCAGTCATTGAGCCCCGGCGACCGATCTTGATCATCTCACCCATTTTGTTCGGGCATGTTGGCTCACCTACCAGACAGACCGACATACGCTCACCCGCGCCTTCCATGTAATCGAGAAGCGCAGTGGTGCCGTCCAACGCATCGCCTTCCTCATCACCGGTAATCGTCAGGACAATTGCCCCGTCCGGCGGGGTGTCACGCACGAAATCCATTGCTGCAGCCGCGAAAGCCGCAACTCCGGATTTCATATCGGTGGTGCCGCGCCCATACATCACACCATCCCGCACCTCGGCCCCGAAGGGCGGCGCAGTCCAGGCAGCTTCGTCGCCGACAGGGACGACGTCCGTGTGACCATTGAATCCGAAACTGCGCGCATGACCTTTCGGCCCCCAACGCGCGAACAGGTTGCTGATACCGCCGCGATCGACGCGCGTGCATTCGAAACCTGCATCCGACAGCACTGTCTCAAGCAAGACAAGCGCTCCGCCTTCTGAAGGTGTTACCGAAGGGCAACGGATCAGTTCGGCTGTCAATTGGACGGGATCAGTCATACGGGGACCTCTGGGACTGTGTCTGACGCGGGTTCGCGCACAGATTCAACGATTTGGCCGATTTTCCAACCCCAATCCGTCAAAAATCGGTAATCCGAATATTTAGATGTCAAAGCGGCACCCCAATAAAACATGGAACTTTACCCCGCGACCACCTTGCCGCCCGCCACAAATTCGCGTTACAGGGCCGCGAAACAGGTGAATTGAATATGAAGCGCGCCTTCTTCGCACTGATCTGCCTGACTTTCGCCGTCATCGCACAGCAAAGCCTGGCACAGTCCCTTTCGGTCACAACCGTGACCCGCCCGCCATTTTCCTATGTCGAGGATGGCGACGAAACCGGTTTCTCTATGGATTTGCTGGCGGCTTTGGCCGAGGCTCTGAACTGGGACTACACGGTCAACCGCGTCGACGCCTTTTCTGACATGTTGGGTGCCGTGCAGAGCGGATCTGCAGACCTTGCCATCGCCAATATCTCGATCACTGCCCTGCGCGAAACGCAAATGGATTTCTCTCAACCGATCTTTGAGGCCGGTCTTCAGATCATGGTACCCTCGGACGCGGTACGAAAACCATCGTTGTTGCAGGCCCTGCTATCGAAAGAACTGTTCATCGCAATCGGGCTGGCCTTTGCCATTCTCCTCGGTGGCGGCATGTTGATGTGGAGCTTTGAACGCCGCGCCCAACCCTATTTCGACCGCGACCTGAACGAAGCATGGTTCCCATCGTTCTGGTGGGCGCTGAACTTGGTTGTGAATGGCGGTTTCGAAGAGCGAATGCCGCGCACTCCGTTCGGTCGAATGTTGGGTGTCGTGTTGGTTGTGTCATCCTTGTTCATCGTGTCGGTGTTCACCGCCCGTATCACCTCGGTCATGACTGTGGATGCCATTACCGGCAGCGTGAATTCGGTGAACGACCTGTACGGCAAGACTGTCGGGACAATATCAGGGTCGACTGCGGCCAGTTTTCTGAACCGGCGCGAGATCGAGTTTACCAGCTATCCGGGGTTGAATGAGATGCTGGACGCATTCAAGGCCGAAGATCTGGATGCTGTCGTGTTCGACGCGCCGATCCTGTCCTATTTTGCAGCCCATGAAGGCCGGCGGATTGCGTCGATGACAGGCGGTGTTTTCCTGCGCGAGAATTACGGCATCGCTTTCCCGACCGGATCACCACTGGTCGAGGATGTAAATCAGGCATTGCTTGGCTTGCGCGAAGACGGAACCTATGACGAAATCTATCGCAAGTGGTTCGGGTCGCGGAACTAGACCTGCGCCTCGTCTCCGAAAAACGGTGTCATCTGCGCGACGATCACTGCGTTTTCATCCAATGCTCTTTGCATCAGCGCGCGTTCGTCCGCCTCGATATCGTGACCTTGCGCTTCACGTTCGGCCAATGTGCCGTATCCGGTGACATCCAGCGGTGCGGTGTCGGCCTGCTTCAGGATCGCGACCGTCTCACGCACGGCCTCGGCCTCATCCACGCCGCTGGCATAGCACATCAGCGCCGCGCCGGTCGCCCCATCGGGCAGCCCGTCGCCCTCCTTGCGGCCAATCTGGACCAGAAGGGTATAGACTTGCTGACGCGAGGGTTTCTTTTGCTTCTCCATGCACCGGGCCATAGCCCCGCGCCGGTTCGCGGTCAAGCAGCCAACAATTGCAGGAGCCCCGCCTTGCCCCCATAGTACCCGGAATAAACCGATCCCGAATACAAAGGACGTCTTCATGCCCTACCCAGATTTCATAGCGAGTTTTCCCAGCCTCGACGTACCATTCCCTGACGACGTGGTGCAAACGGCCGTGATCCGGTCGGATGCGGGCTTGGTGGCGTTCTTTACGTTTCTTCAGGATTTCGAATTGCCCTTACATTCTCACAAAGCCCAATGGGGCACAGTGGTGGAGGGTGAGATTGAATTGACCATCGACGGGCAGACCCGGACCTACCGCTCGGGCGACAGTTATTCGATCCCATCAGGCGTAGAACATGGCGGCAAAATCAAGGCTGGCACGCGGGTCATAGATGTTTTCGAGGAACCGGACCGATATCCGATCAAGGGATAAGCTGGGTGAGAGACTCAGTGAACGCCAGTCTCGACCTCCCCCATTGATTGAAGGCCTCAGGCCCGAAAAACTGTTGAGGTGAATCCGGCGGCGATGGTGAAACCGAAAGTGCTGAGATAAATACAGGAAGCACAGAAGTCGAAGCCATGCAAGGTGAGAACCGCTAAGCACCGCTTCAAGGCTGGCCAAGGCCACGAGCTTGGTATCTGGTTCAGCCAACCTGACCCAAAAAACAAAAGGCCGGAGCGGTTACGCCCCGGCCTTGCGCGTTAATCAGAACGATCAGTCCCGCAGCAATTCGTTGATGCCCGTTTTCGAGCGGGTCTTTTCGTCAACCCGCTTCACGATCACCGCGCAATAGAGGCTGACATTGTTCTTCGACGGCATGGAACCCGCGACCACAACCGAATAGGGCGGAACCTCGCCATACATGACTTCTCCGGTTTCGCGGTCCACGATCTTGGTGGATTTACCAATGAACACGCCCATTCCCAGAACCGAGCCTTCGCGGACGATACATCCCTCGACCACTTCCGAGCGCGCGCCGATAAAGCAATTGTCTTCAATGATGGTCGGGCCAGCCTGCATCGGCTCAAGCACTCCGCCAATGCCAACGCCACCCGACAGGTGCACATTCTTGCCGATCTGCGCGCAGGACCCGACAGTGGCCCAGGTATCAACCATCGTGCCTTCGTCAACGTAGGCCCCAAGGTTCACGAAAGACGGCATTAGCACCACGCCCGGTGCAATAAATGCCGACTTGCGAACCACGCAGTTTGGAACCGCGCGGAACCCGGCAGATCGCCACTGGTTTTCACCCCAACCGGCGAACTTGCTGTCCACCTTGTCCCACCAGCCGCCGTCCTGCGGACCGCCAGGCTGGATTTCCATGTCCTTGATACGGAAGCCCAGCAGAACCGCCTTTTTGGCCCACTGATTTACGTGCCAGTCACCGGTTTCCAGCTTTTCCGCCACGCGCAACGAGCCACTGTCCAGCGCATTCAGCGTATCCTCGATCGCCTCGCGCTGCTCGCCAGTTGTGGCGGGCGTGATTGTCTCGCGTGCCTCCCAGGCGGCTTCGATGGCGGCTTCCAGTTGCGCGTTGGACATGGGGTGTCTCCCTACAGAATCTGTTCACGTTGATTTGGCCTATACGCAAGCCGGACCCATGGCGCAATGCGACGTAGACGGGTCCAATTGCGTCTGAGGCAGAGGGTTATCAGCTTGCGCGCCGAATATGGCGGGTCAGGATCGCCGTTGCTGTGGCCATTTCCTTGCGCTTCAACGCCCGCACGATGGCCGCATGATCCGTGTCAGCCCGTTGCACCCATTTAAACCGCCATTGCGCGAACAGATGGCGCGCGCTTGCGATATGCAGATCGTCGATTGCGTGCAAAAGCCGAGGCAACCCGCAAGGCGTCAGAATGGCGCGATGGAACGTTCTGTTCAGAGCCTCCCATTGCGGCATCGACTGCGCCTCGTCACAAGCGATGCGTGCGTTTTCGATCTTCTCCAGCGCGACCGGAGACATGTTTTGCATCGATTGCTGCAACGCCAGCGTTTCCAACGCCACGCGCATTTCGATCACCTCCCGAACCTCTGCCGGGTCCAGCGCCGTAACCCGCATTCCCTTGCGTGGTTCATGCCGGGCCAATCCATGCGCCTCAAGCCGCAACAAGGCTTCACGCACCGGAACATGGCTGGTATTGAAGGTTCGGGCAATATGATCCTGCAGTAGCTTTTCACCGGCTGCCAGCTCTCCGGTGATGATCCGCTGGCTGAGGCTTTGGTAAATCGTGTCGGAAATCATTGCAGTCATGGATTATAGATAAAATCCACCATCCACATCCACAACCCGATAATTCACCCAGCGAACGGGTCCGGCGCGATATTTGCACCGCACACCAGAACACCCACGCGTTCACCCTGTTCAGGTCGGTACGCACCCGAGGTCAAGGCGGCCAATGCGGTCGCGCCGGCAGGTTCTACCAGAATGCGATGCGCGCGCCAAAGCGCCTGTTGTGCCGCCGCGATGGCATCGTCTGACACCAGAACCGAACTCATACCCTGCGCCAGTTCAAAACAGATTTCGCCGATCCGCCGCGCGCCCAGCGCGTTTGCGGCGATGCCCGACACGGAAACATCAACCGGCTCACCAGCGCACAACGCAGCATTCAACGCACAGGACGTTTCCGGCTCGACCGCCACAACCTTGCGCACGCCACCGAACCAGGCCAGCGCCCCGGCGATCAGCCCGCCGCCGCCAACAGCGACCAGTACCGTATCCGCCTGCAAGCCCTGGGCGTCCCATTCGGCAAAACAGGTCCCTTGCCCCGCCACCGTGGCCGGGGCGTCATAAGCATGGATCTGCATTGCACCCGTCATTTCCTCATGCTCTTGCGCTGCGGTCAGCGCGTTTGCGTATTCACCGGAAACAACGCTCAGGTCGGCACCGGTTTGCCGGATCAGTGCGATCTTGGACGGACCCGCCAGTTCCGGCACAAATATCTTTGCAGGATACCCCAGCGTCTGCGCTGCATAAGCTGCCGCCGCACCATGATTGCCACCGGATGCGGCGACCACACCCGCAGCCGACACATCCGAGCTGAGCAGCGTATTGAACGCACCCCGCGCCTTGAAACTGCCGGTATGCTGCATGTGCTCGAGTTTCAGTTCAACCGGATAGCCGGGAATGTTGCTTTCCATAACCGGGGTCACCTGCGCATATCCCGCGATGCGGTCCCGTGCTGCCGATATTTCACTTTTCCAATTCATTCTCGTCTTTCCGTGACTGGCACTCTGCCCGCGAACCCTATAGCTGTTTGTCAAACACGCAAGCAGGGATCGATCACCGATGAGAGAAGACCGCCACAGTCCGTTTCGCGATGCGCAGACCGACCGCTCGACCGCAAAAGAGGTTCCGGACACACCGCAAACACGCTCTCCGGCCTACCGTCTGGCTTTCGCGGATGACGAGTTTCTGTGCCGGGACGAGCTGCGCCCTGTACGGTTGCAGCTTGAGTTGCTGAAACCCGAAATGATCATGACCGAGCGGGAGATCACGTCGACCATCGTCATGTTCGGCGGCGCCCGCATTCCCGAACCCTCGCAAAAGCACACCGCGCGGACAGAAACCCTGGCCGGTCTGTCGAAATATTATGATGAGGCACGCGAATTCGCGCGACTGATGACCGTGAAATCGAAAGAAACCGGATGCCGCGAGAATGTGATCGTCACTGGCGGCGGCCCCGGTGTGATGGAAGCTGGCAATCGCGGTGCACACGAAGCAGGCGGGTGCTCGATCGGGCTGAACATCGTGCTTCCGCACGAACAGGCACCAAACAGCTTCGTGACGCCAGATCTCAGCTTTAATTTCCACTATTTTGCGATCCGCAAAATGCACTTCCTGATGCGCGCCCGCGCCATCACCATCTTTCCCGGTGGGTTTGGGACGCTGGATGAACTGTTCGAATCCCTGACCCTGATCCAGACCGGCAGAATGGATCGTGTGCCTTTCCTGCTGTTTGGCCGCGCGTTCTGGGAAAAGGTCATCAACTGGGACGCACTGGCGGATGCCGGTACGATCTCGGACGAGGATCTGGACCTGTTCCGCTTTGTCGATACCGCGCAGGAGGCGGCCGAGATCATTGACAACTGGGAACCCGCCCCGCCTCGCGACGAAATTCCGGGGCGCTGAGCGATGAAACCCCCAAAGACAGGCGAAATGCTCCACCTGCGTGGCAACGCGTTGTCAAAAGGCGAACCCGTCGCCCTTCCACTGACGCAAAGCAGCATGTTCCATCTGCCCGGTGCGCCGGACGGCCACCCGACCTATGGCCGTGTCGATAACCCCACCTGGGTACATCTTGAGCATGTTTTGTCGCATCTGGAAGACGCGCCTTGTCGCAGCTTCCCGTCCGGCATGGCCGCGATTTCTGCGGCTCTGTTTGCAACGGTGCAAGCCGGTTCGCGCCTTCTGATCCCTTCGGACGGGTACTATGTCACCCGTCTGCTGGCGGACCTGTTCCTTTCGCGTCTTGGCGTGACAGTTGAAGAGCGACCGACCACTGCGTTTGCCGAAGGTGGTTTTGACGGGTTTGACGTTGTGTTCGCCGAAAGCCCTTCGAACCCCGGTCTGGACATGATTGACCTGAAAGTTATAGCCAAACAGGTGCGGTCTGCTGGCGGGGTGACGATTGCCGACAATACGACGTTGACACCGCTGGGTCAGCGTCCGTTGGATTTGGGCATCGACGTGGTCGTGTCGTCCGACACCAAGGCGATGGGCGGGCATTCCGACATGCTGATGGGTCACGTGGCCAGCCGCAACAGTGACATCATGGAACGGGTCGAGGAATGGCGGAGAGTCTCCGGCTCGATCCCCGGACCGCATGAGGCATGGCTGTTGCATCGCGGGTTGGAAACGCTGGATGTCCGGTTCGACCGGATGTGCAGCTCGGCTCAGGTAATGGCAGAACGGTTGGCAGGTCACCCAGCGGTCAAGCAGGTCCGCTATCCCGGGCTGGCCGATGATCCATCACACGCAGTGGCGCAGGCACAAACGGCACGGTTCGGATTTCTGCTATCCTTGACTTTGGAAAGCGAAGACAAGGCCGAAGCCTTCATCAACACTTGCCCGCTTTTGCGCCCCGCCACATCCTTCGGAGGTGTTCACAGCTCGGCCGAGCGCCGCGCGCGCTGGGGCGATAGTGTCGACCCGGCCTTCATCCGACTGTCCGTTGGATGCGAACCGGTGGACGAACTGTGGCAAGCGATCGAGGCCAGCCTGAACGCGCTGTGATTACTTATTCGCGGCACGCAGGTCCTTGAAAACGTAGATCGGCAGTACCACGCTGGCGATCAGCGCCCCCAGCCAGACAAGCAGCGTCGCCGCCAGCAGGTTCGAGATACCGCCAACGGTCAGCCCCGACGCGATGAGGTCGGTCACCAGCAGGCCCACAAATGTCACGACCAGGGCGATCCCGCCTTTCAATGCGGGCGCTTTCTTTTCGCCAAGCTTCAGTATCAAGGGCTCGGCGATCACCTGAACGACGGTGAAAACAATCACAACCACGATAAATGAGATCGGTTTGATCGCGAAACCGGACAGTATCAGCGAAGCCAGCAACAGCCCGATGGCATTGCCGGCCAGCAGGGCCAAAGCGGATTTAATTCTGCGCGACATGGGATGGCCTCCGTCAATCTACAATCAGAAATATGAAGATATTAGCAGACTTCTAAGTTTTTTCGAGACAATTCAATCGCCTCTTCCTTTTGACCCGTTGAAAACACATGGTAGAACACTTTCATCAAGATCAGACCTGCCCTGACCCGCGAGTGTGAGATGAGCGACGATCCCTATTCCGTCCTTGGCGTACCGAAAGACGCCAGTGCCGACGAAATCAAGAAAGCCTACAGGCGTATTGCTAAGGAGTGCCACCCGGACCTGAAACCCGGCGATGCCAAGGCCGAGGCCAAATTCAAGGCCGCAGCTGCTGCGTATGACTTGCTGAAAGATCCTGAAACCCGCGCCCGTTACGACAATGGCGAAATCGACGCATCGGGTCAGGAACGCCCGCAACAACACTATTACCGGGACTATGCCGAGGCCGCTGGAAACCCCTATCGCGGGCGTCAGGCGGACCCGGACGACATGTCGGACATCTTTGCCGAATTCATGCGCGGCCGCGGTGGATTTGGCGGCCAGCAAAGGCATGAGTTTCATGCGCCGGGGCATAACCTGAATTATTCCCTGCAAATCAGCTTTCTGGATGCCGTGTTTGGCGCCAGTCAGAAACTGACGCTACCAGACGGCAACCGGATCGAGGTCAAGATCCCCGCCGGGATAACCGAAGGTCAGACCATCCGCCTGCGCGGCAAGGGTGCTCCGGGTTATGGCGAAGGCCCTCCGGGGGATGCGTTGGTGACCGTCACGGTCGCCAAACATCCGGTGTTTGACCGTCAGGGCGACGACATCCATATCACGCTGCCGATCAGCATCGATGAGGCCATTCTGGGCGGGAAAGTCGCCGCCCCCACCATCGATGGCGGTGTGAACGTCAATGTTCCGGCGGGCACAAGCAGCGGCAAAACCCTTCGCCTGCGCGGCAAGGGGGTGAAGAAACGCGGCTCGTCCCTGCGCGGCGACCAACTGATCGAATTGACTGTCTCGATGCCCGACAAGATCGATGATGATCTCAGGCAGTTCATGGAGACATGGCGCGAAACGCACCGCTACGATCCGCGGAAAGGAATGCCGTCATGACCCTGACCGAAAAGGAACTGATCGAAACCGTCTCGCGCCTGACCTCGGACCGCCTGACCGAGTATCTTGCGGCCGAGATCGTGATCCCTGAACAATCGGAGCAGGGGCTGGTCTATCACAGTATCGACGTTGCCCGGCTGGAACTGGCTTGCGAGTTGCACGAGCAATACGACATGGAGGCCGATGCGCTGTCGATGATGATCTCGCTGATTGATCAGATGCATGGGCTGCGCGCCGAACTGCGTGAGGTTCTGAACGCAGTCGAGGCGCAACCCGAGCCGGTGCGCCAACAACTGATCGAAGTTATCGGCACAGCGCGGTTCCGTCGCAGATAACAGGGTTTTGGGCGCAATGATTATGGCGTAGAAGGCCGCCTTGATCCTTTGTCAGGTAGCTTCCATGACCCAGCCCAGATCCGAGTTGCTGATGCCTGCGGGCAATCTGCGCAAACTTAAACTCGCCATCCTCTATGGGGCAGACGCCGTGTATCTGGGCACGCCGGATATGTCGCTGCGCACCAAGTCCGAGTTTTCGCTGGACGAGGTAATTGAAGGGGTCGAGTTCTGCCACAACCATGGCCGGCGCGCCTACCTGACACTGAACCTGTTCTCGCATAACAAAGACATCCCGAAACTGGACGAATACATCGACACGGTGCGCAAGGTGCAGCCCGACGGGTTGATCATCGCCGATCCGGGCGTATTCCAATACGTCCGCGAGCGCGCGCCCGAACTGCCGCTGCATATCTCGACCCAGGCCAATATCTGTTCGTGGTTGTCGGTGAAGTTCTGGCAGGATCAGGGGGCCGAGCTGGTGGTTCTGGCGCGTGAGGTTTCCTATCCCGAACTGGTCGAGATCCGTGAGAAATGCCCTGATATCAAGTTAGAAGCCTTCGTGCACGGCGCTATGTGCATGACCTATTCGGGCCGCTGCCTGCTGTCGAATTTCATGGCCGAACGCGGGGCCAACCAGGGCAACTGCGCCAATTCCTGCCGCTGGAACTACGGTCTGAAACTGCGCCTCAAGGATGGCACGCATCAGGAATTGCGTATCACCGAAGAAAACGCCGACCTGTTCGAATTTCTGCTGGAAGAAGGCTGCCGCCCCGGTGACCTGATGCCTATCGAAGAGGATGATCGCGGCTCGTACATCCTCAACTCCCGCGACCTCTGCATCATGCCGAAGCTGGACGAGTACCTGAAAATCGGAGTCGACAGCCTCAAGGTCGAAGGGCGCGGCAAATCGGAATACTACGCCGCGATCGTCGCGCGGGCCTATCGTATGGCCATCGACGATTACTATGCCGACCCCCAGAACTGGGACCCGAAACCCTATATACGCGAGTTGGAGACCGTGGGTAACCGCGGCTATACGCTGGCCTTCCACGAAGGGCGGCTGACCAACTACGCCCATGATTACGAACACACAGCATCCATCGCGCAGTGGGAATATGCCGGGATCGTCACCGAAGTGACCGAGGATGCTTTTCTGGTCGAGGTAAAGAACAAGCTGGAACCGGGCGATGTGCTGGATTTCGTCTCGCCCACCTCGCGCGAGACGGTTCTGCTGCGGGTCTATGATTTCGAACGCGCCCATGATGGTGCGCGGTTGGACGTGGTACATGGTAGCACAAAAACCATCATTCGGATGCCTTTCACCCTGTTCGATCACGAGGATACCGACGACCTGCGCGCCCGTTTTCCGGTCTACTCGGTGCTGCGCAAGGAACGCGCCCTGACCGACGAACACTGGAGCCGCATTCGCTTTGACAAGCTCGTGCAGGGATTGGAAACCTCCGGTCGAGACAATCCAACAGCTTATGCACGCCGTCGCGATGATCTGGTTGAAAAGATTGGCCAAGACGGTAACGAACGCCGGTTCAAGACAAACCGCATCGGCACGGAAGGATGCTGCGGCAAGGGCTGCAACGGATGCCTGATCTTCTGGCAGGATGACAAATACGCGTTGGCACGCGAGGTACTGTCCAAACGGAAGCAAGGCGAGCAACTCAGCCGCCGCGAGGCGACAGAACTCAAGCTGCCGGGTGAACCGGCTTAGTTTCCCACCCGATATTCTTCGGGAACAAAGAATGTATAGTCACGATCCGCCACTTGTTCGTGACAGACATGGCAATAGGCAACTTCGCTGGCACGGGCGCCCATGGTATCGCCATACAAGGACCCGTCTGGCAGCACCATGATATAACGCCAGTCAGCGGTGTTCGGGCTGGTACCCTCTGGCAGTTTTTCCATTATGAACATGGCGCCGGGATGTATGTGACCTTCATCGGTCACAGTCATGCTGTCCTTGGCAAGCACCGATCCCATGGGAAGTTCTTCGCCTTTCTGCAATGTCCCGTAGTTATGGGCCATTCGGTTGGCATACGTGTTTACGTAACGCTGCCCGTGTGTGGCCGAGATATATGGCGCGTCGTTGAAAAGCGGCCAGCTTTGGTAGTTGAGGATCAGATCCAGTTGCGCCGCGGCATACCCCCGTGCCATGCGACGGCTTAGTGAATGGTAGTGGGCCGCGGCCTCATCCTTGCTCAGCTCTGCCGGATTTTCGATCGCGATGTGAGCGTTGTGACCATCCGCCGTTGCCAGTCCTGAAGAAATCAGAAGTATCGCGCACGCAATGGCTTTGTGCTGGAGAATTATTCGAAGATACGAGTCCATTATTACGACCCACCTGAAAATCAGTTCGCCTGAGCGCCACGTGACGACAGAGTTCTTATTCTAGCGGCTCTGGGATCTCTTACCAGCTCAGGTCCCGGAAACTCACCGCCTTGTGCTTCGATTTGAACCTGCATCCTGCGGCATTGAATCATTAATATATAGCAAATTATGCATATTGAATCAGCATCTGAAACATTAAGTTTACAGGCACACTTCATGCGTGCAGGCGGTCATCTTGGACAATCAAAGCACGACCACCCGATCTATGATGAACCGGACAGGAAAACTACCGGGTTAAACCGGCTTCGGACTCAATCTGTTTGCGCGATTTGCGGGCACGTTCGGTTGCCGATTTCAACTGACCGCACGCCGCCATGATATCCTCGCCCCGTGTCTTGCGAATGGGAGAGGCGTAGCCTGCCTGATAGATGATGTTGGCAAAAGCGCGGATGCGGTTGTTCGAGCTGCGCTTGTACGGTGCACCGGGCCATTCGTTGAACGGGATCAGGTTGATCTTGGCCGGAATCTTGTGGTGCTTGATATGGTCGATCAAACGATGGGCATCCTCGTCACTGTCATTCACACCGTCCAGCATCACGTATTCGAACGTGATCCGCTCGGAGTTCGAGGCATTGGGATAGCTGGCCAGCGCCTGCAACAACTCATTGATATTCCAGCGCTTATTGATCGGGACCAGAACGTCGCGGGTTTCATCCGTGGTTGCATGGAACGAGATCGCCAGCAGACAGCCGATTTCCTCGGCGGTGCGTGCAATTTCGGGTACCACTCCGCTGGTCGACAGCGTGATGCGGCGGCGCGACAGGGATATCCCCTCGGGGTCCATCGCGATCTTCATCGCATCGCGGACGTTTTCGAAATTGTAAAGCGGCTCGCCCATTCCCATCAGAACGATGTTTGACAGAAGGCGCGTTTCATCCTTTGGCGCACCGGGGGTCGGCCATTCGTCAAGATCGTCGCGCGCCATCATGATCTGCCCGACAATTTCGGCAGATGTTAAATTACGTACAAGCTTCTGGGTGCCCGTATGACAAAACGAACATGTCAGTGTACATCCGACCTGAGATGAAATGCACAGCGTACCGCGATCTTCTTCGGGGATGTAGACCACCTCGACCTCGTGCCCACCCGCGATCCGGCACAGATATTTGCGGGTCCCGTCCTCGGATACCTGTCGGGTCACGACCTCGGGTATCTCGACCACAAAGTTTTCGGCCAGTTGCGCACGGTAGGCTTTGGCGAGATTCGTCATCTGGGAAAAATCGCGCACGCCCCATTGATAGATCCACTGCCAGATCTGACCGGTACGCATCTTTGCCTGCTTATCGGGCGTACCATGTTCGATCAGGACCTCGCGCAAACGGTCGCGGGTGAGACCGACAAGGTTCACCTTCCCCTCGGGCAATTTGCGAGGGAGGGTCATGACGTCTTGAGTGATCGGCGCTTTGGGCGACATTGTGGTACCTGCTGAGGCGTATCTTCAAGGATTCTGGCTTGGGATGCGCCTCTATATAGGAACCTGTGCAAAGATCAAAAGGAATCGTTTCAGTCAGTCTGCAAAACTCAACAGTTCTTCAACGCGTGCCCGCCCCAAATTCACCCGGCATGATGTGATTGCGATACCTGTACCCGATCCGCCACCAAACGACGCGCCGACGGCGGTGCAATGCGTATCGCGATAGGTTTCCCAGGCTTGTTGCGCCGCTATGAGGGCAGGTTCAGCCACTATCCGCCCGGTGACCTCGTCCAGCTCCTTGGCAGATTGTACCGCCAAATCAAAACTCACCTGCAGCGCGCGCGACACCCGTGTGTCCATCTCTCCGACGCAGGATCCGATTTCGACTTGTGATCCGGCGTCGGAACATTCCAACGCCGGGTCGGCGGTTGCGGTGGCTGGCAAAAGCAGCGCAATCAAGATCAGACGCATGGCCGCCTCATTCATCTATTCGGCAGGGGTCAGGCCAGAGTAACATGTTTTGCCAGAAAGGTTTAGATGCAGGTTGGCCCCCTGAACCAACGGAAATGCAGTTCCGCGTCAGACACCCGCGGGTGGGATATAGCAATCTTCGGCATCCAGGGTCTTGACCGGATCGTTCGGTCCGCATTGTTCGCCGGTTACAGGATAAGTCTCGCCCTTGTTTTCGCAGGCACTCAGCAGCATGGCTGATATCATCATCAACGCGGCAAGAGATTTGTTCAGCATGGTGGCAACTCCTTGGTTTCTCTTGAACTGATTAGTTCGGAAATCGTCAGAGCTCACATTGATACGGATCAAGTAAACGGGTTGATCCTGCGTAAAGTTGCATCTTGCGCTCTGGGGTGAGTAACAGTGCTGTTCCACGTTGTGATTGAGTTCTGCGGTGTTGAAGGTTCCCCATCTCAGAGGGTTTAAACATAATTACGACGGAAGCGCTTGTGTGGCATACTGGTTGAATGTGGAGCGTACCGAAAGCGGCGCTTGGTGATACTGCATCCTGACAGGCACGAATAAGAAAAGGCTTACGCAGACCGGTCAACATCGCAGTCTTGGCCTTCAACTCGCCGCGCACAACGCGAGCGGATTGGGTTGATATGCGAACGATCAGTGACCGCAACGCGGACGGAACAGACTTTCACCTCTGCGGATCTTATGCCTGCCTGATTATATAGGTCTAGCGTGAGGTATCCGGTTCACTTCTCAATCCTGCTGATCTTTGTGCCCTGAAGACTTGTCCCTGCCATTAGGCCTTCCTGCCCGAAGACTATTGGAACGATATCGCCTTGTAGATCGTTTGTTCCCATGGACGCGGACCAACCCTGGTCGCCACCTACGAGTGTCGGGCCACTGCCTGCTTCCCACCCATTGTTGTTGCGGAAATATTCGAGCGCCTGATCATTGAGAAAGAACATGGCATATGAGAACTGCTGAACACCCGCCTGAAACCCATAAGACGCGCCGGCAATACTGTAGTATCCGGTCGTGTTGCCGTCTTCACGCATCGCTCCCTCTCCAAATTGACCGCCGACCATAAGGCCACCCTTGGTGATCTTTGGAAAGATCAGGATCGCGACTGACTGATCGGTCAGGTCTATGGTCTCAGGGGAACTTGTGTGGAGCTGAGCAAGTACAGCATCTGCACCGGAGTCGATCTCAGATGCAGTCGCACTGTCAGTCACGTCCAAAACGGTTTCACCGGCTGTTTCGGCTACATCCCCTACTTTTTTGGCCGCTCCAGAGACACCTTCTGTCACCTTGTCGAGTAAGCCTTGGGAACTCACCGATGGCACCATCGAAAGTTGCGCGAGGCCTGTCACCACCATTCCGACTGCTAATTTAGAGCGTAACATGTTTCCTCCAGTTGCCATTTTTTGGCTGGCACAAAGTTGCGACGGATCAACACTGGAAGGTTGTTCAAGTCGCAGACTCTCTCTACTTGCACGTTCCGTGTTCGACTCATTGAAGGTATCTGTTGCGTAGGGTGTCCAAGTCCTCATCCGTGAGGCCAAGACCTTCACGAAGGTAGCCATCGACCGAGCCATAGCTTTCTTCAACGCTCTTGTAGAACTCATCGAGATAGGACTCCCGCACGCCAAGCGAAGGCCAGACAGCTTCTGCCGTCATGCTTGTCCCCTGAGCCGCATTGACTTCAGCTGCGATCTGCTCGGCCTTGTTATCTGCATCCTTCAGAGTGTTGCTCATCATGAAATCGGCCTGAATGTCTTCTTTGGTGACGCCAAGCGCGGAAAGGACCAGCGCAGTTGCCACACCAGTACGGTCCTTCCCGCCTGAGCAATGATAGAGAACCGCTTCCCCTTTCGGCTGGCCAAGCAAGACATCGAACAGATCGCGGTATTCGTCTGTGTAATCCGTTGCGATGTAGCCAAAAGCTCCGGCGAACAAAGCATCGGTTTCTTCCGCTATGGCCGTCCCTGATTTGATGCTGGCGCGCATGTCTTCAATCATCTGGCTTTCATTCTCCATCACCGGGAAGTTATGGCGCGCGGGTCCTTCCCCTTCGGGCCATTGTGCGGGATGGGCCGTCGCTTCGGATGTGGTTCTGAGATCGACAATCACGCTGACACCCATTTCGTCCAGGCTCTGCATGCTACTCTCGCTGATCTCGTCTATCTCACCGGATCTGATGAGTTGCCCCGCACGCACTGAGCGGCCGTCTTCGGTTTTCAAACCACCTAGGTCTCGGGTGTTGAGGACGCCTTCCAGAGGCACGGCCCGCTCCTCTGCCGCGATGCCGGGAAGTGTGCCCACCGTCATCAGAAGGAGGGTCGCGCCAATTGATCTAATCAGGTTCATGTCTCTCTCCATTGCTTTGTCGGATTTAGGTCTTGATGTTCTTTTCTCCGTGCCGGCCGAAGGGATCTCACATTTGTCGACTCAAAACCCGAACCTTGCGCCGATGAACGGTCCTTTAAAGGTTAGATCAGACAGCACCTGGGCGTTGCCGAGATCCCAGTTCAGATACCGGTAGCCAAACACCAAGTCCCAATTGTTGATCCGATAATTGACCGCAGCGCTGAGTTGCGCAGTCAGATCGCTTTCGCCTGTGCCAATGTCTGCATAGTAGGAAAGGCCCCAACGATCCGCGATCTGGGTTGTCCCGCGGACGCCAATGATTGCGTCCCAGTTGTTGATCCCCCCAGAGATGCGCTGTGATCCAGAAGCAATGGAAACATTAGCACTGGTGTCGAGATCCATGCCCCGAAACCCACCCAGAACAGCGACCCGCGTGCCGGTGTTGTCAACAAGATCATAGCCAACAGAGCCGGAAAATACTGTCCCACGCACGTCGGCGTCCGCGCTGGCTGGAATCCCTGGGCCCACGGCGGCGTCCTCGTCATCACTCAGATCCAGGTACAGCGCGTCCGCAAAAATCGAAAACCTGCCGCGCCGCGCCTCAACCGCGCCCATCAAGGCAAAATCGAGATTGTCGAGAATGTCGCTGAAGCTGATGTCGATGCTGCCACCGGTTGTTGTCTCTCCGCTCAGTGCCGGCCCCCAGAGATACAGATAGCCTGTGAAGTCCCACTTCGCGCCTTGTGCATTCCCATGCGTTGCGCAGCCCAAAGACAAACCAACGCTTATGGCGGCCAGGAGTTGCCTTTGGGCTGACGTGATTCTTTCAAACATGACATTGACCTGCTGATGTGCTGGCTATTCAGTGCGACGCACTGTCTTTTCATTCGAGGAGGGCGCGCAGACAGGCTCCGCGCGCCCTTGGATTTTCATTCTTGCCAACTCATGAAGACCTGCCGCGCTTCTTCGCTTTCGGGACGCAGGTTTTCTATGCCGCCATACGGAACGTCCTTGCCGATCTCAGAGTTCGGATATTTGGCGATCATCTTCTGATGGCGCTTGACCATGTCCTGAAACGACGCTCCGGCCCACAGGGAATACCCAACCAACGGGTGCAGTTCGCGTGGGTCGCGATAGATGTTGTAAGTGGGTGCCGCAGCCCCAGGCTCACCCGGCGCAGGCAGGTGCATCTTGAACTCCTGCTTGACGACCGAGCGCAGGACCGGGCCCTCGTACACATAGACGTAGTCGCGGCGCCCATTGCCTTCACCTTCCAGAAACAGCGCCGTCTGGTCGATCCCGTCGATCACCCGATCACGCGGGATATAGTCAGTCGCACCGGCGATCCGTGCTATCGTTGTGTAGATGTCCGACACGTGGAAGATATCACCCACCGCACTGTCGGCCTCGATCACACCGGGCCAGCGAATGAACGCATCCGTCCGTACGCCCCCTTCGAGATGTTGAGTTTTTCCACCGCGATAGATCAGTTGGTTTAGTCCGGATGTTCCCTCGTATTGGTACATCAACCCGTTGTCAGCCATGATCATGACGATGGTATTGTCTGCCTTACCGGTTTCTTCCAGCTTGGCCAGCACCTCACCGATCCAGCTATCCAGAAGCTGCAATTTGTCCGCGTGGAACCCGCCGTTTCGCGATAGCGCCTGATCGGGATAGACAAAGTTCAGCGGGTACAGCGGCCAATATTGAAGAAAAAACGGCTCATCCAAGGCCGCGACGCGTTCAAGCTGTTCAATCGCCTGCGCCTGGTAGCGTTCGTTCATCTGTTTATACTTGGCCTGCGTCCATTCTTCGCCCGCAGCCATTTCGACCTCGCGGGCGGGCCCACCTGCCTCACCTTCGACACCGGTTACCAAACCGTAGGGCTTGAACCGCTCATCCAGCAGGAATTCGTTATTCTGGCCTGATGAATGGTATCCCAGCATATTGTTGGCCTGCATGGCTTCGCGGGTCATCAGGCTCAGCTGAACCTGTTGGTGCAGCGGGAAGGCCGCCCAATCGAAGCCCTGGTTGTGTGGATAAGCTTCCTCGATGTCGCCCTGATGCCATTTGCCCACGTGGGAGGTATTGTACCCCGCCTGTTTCAGGATTTCCGGCAACGTCACTTCACTCGCCGGCAGACCTTCGCCCACCAATGCGACCTTCACTTCCTCTACCCCGGCTCGGATCGGGTGCCGACCAGTCAGCATGGCCGTACGTGTGGGCGTGCACGAGGGCTCGGTGTACATCCGCATCAAAGACATGCCTTCGCTGGCAAAGTCATTGATGTTCGGGGTTTCAATGCCCATCACGTAGTTCATCTTGCGCTCGCCCATCTGGCCGAAGCTGATGTCATCGATAAGGATGTATAAAAAGTTTGGTGGCTTGCCGCCGTTGGCGTCCCGAATGTCTGCCAACCTCGCATCTATCTCAACATCCTGCGCATCCCATTGCTCTGCGAACTGGGCGCGCAAGAACTCAAACTCGCCGTCATGCACAATCGCCTCTTGTTGTGCGACCGCTGGCATGGTGCACAGCACTGCAAACATACTGGCCGCGATACCAGTCTTCTTTGTAACGCTAGTCACTCTTAGATCCCCCTTGAGTACTCGTAGATTCCATGGCCTGAACAATCAGTTCGTGGCACGTGGCCGAGAGCGATTGTTTTGATCTCTGTGCCAATTCCAAAAGGCGTTGGTGCTCAGGTGGCGTGAGAAACGTCACAACGCGTTCTGATCGCGCGTCGGCTTCTGGGAGCCGCGGTCGGCCCATAGTCGTATCGTTTGAGGACCCCCCAGTCACTTGACACCCCGCCTATCGAATTAGCTAGATTACCGGTAAACTGTCAGGCTCTGGGAATGGACCGCATCAAAAATTCGCCAAATTTGCAGAATGCTTCTCCTCCCAGATCGGACGGAGTAGCTCCCGTAATCGCGCTGATTTTTGACCATCCCAACATGATTGGGGAGTTTACACCCTGGGAGATCGACTTTCGGCAGCTCGATCCGGGGCGTTTGTCTACGAGAATAACAGTGCGCTCTGGACACTCGGTGTCCGCCCTGAACATTGCGATGAACCAGCGCGTTCACCAGCGCGGTGTTTCGCCAAAGGGATGGATGACCTTCGGCATCCCAACAAAGGGTGCCGTCGACAAATGGCAAGCAAAGGACGTAACCGATAGTGCATTTCTGTCTTTTGGAGATAGCGATGGATTTGACGGAGTTTCGACGGCTGGATTTACAGGCAACGTTATATCCTTTGAAACCCAACGACTGGAGAAGCTGGCTGACGCCTGTGGGTTTCATCTGAATGTCGACAAACCTGATGCCCGCAGATTGAGCTCCAAAGCAGGGTTGGCCTGCCTAGCGCAATTGGAGCGCCGGATATGCCAACTGCTTAGCAGCTCTGATGCACTATGGTCTCAAGAGGCAGAGGAAACTCTGATGCTTGAGGCCCTGAGCATCCTGACTGACAACGAAGCACATTTTGACAGAAGTCAGGCGCATACCAGACGACGCGCCCTCCACAGAGCAATCGACCGTATGCTCGCCAATCTTGAAGAACCAATTTCGATAGAAGAGATTTGCAAAGAAAGCGGGGCGTCCTGGCGAACACTGGATCGCGCGTTCAAAGAGCAGTTCGGACAAGGCCCCAAGTCATACTATATGCGACTTCGGCTGAACCGCGTTCGAGAGGACCTTCTTGCCGCGTCCCTCAATGGCACAATAACCGACGCGGCCAACCGGCACGGATTTTGGCACATGGGGCAGTTCGCGCGGGACTACAGGCTGTTTTTTGGGGAGTTGCCGTCGGAAACGCGATCCGGGTAGCTTAACAAAGCTTCTCTGCAAATCGGGAAATCTGTACGCGAGGAACTACGTGCTTTGGGTTCGGTGTAAGGTTGTTTGGCGTTCAATTCGATTGGCCAACAGCAGCATCGATGTAAATGCCCAAGGACGTTTAAGCCCGACGTTAAGCGGATTTGCAAAGTCAGCTTTTCTGCGCATTGCTGCAATTGGGGCATCGCGCAGCATCGGTCAAAGTGGGCTCAATCCTGCCATTTGAGGGCGGATTGAGCAATCGCAGCATGGACTGACCCACTTGACGGAAGTCCACATAAGAAAAGCCCCGCCAAAGACGGGACCATTTGCTTAGGCCGGGGTGCTTATTTGGTGCAGCGCTTTTCGGCGTCTTCGATTGCTGCGGTGAAGCCCAGCAACGAGAAAGTGTCCTTGGTTTGTGTGCCGCGTTCGGACCGGGCAGTCAGAACAGCCTCGGTTCCGCGTTTCAGCGCGGTGACGATCTTGGCGTCATCTGCATCTGATGCGGGCCAGGCCCACTCACCTTCGGTGAACAGTTCAAACTCGGACCCGTCGACATTCAGGTTCACCGTCGATCCAGGAGCAAACGGGTAGCCGCCGGTAAAGGTCACTTGTCCTTTGACCTCGGCATTGGGGCGATAGAACACAAACAACAGGATGTCGCTGCGCCGAACGGATACGACACGCCCGCCCCGGGTGTTCACGGTTTCCTTGGGGGCCGAAACGCTCCAGCATTCGGTGGGATCATCTTCGACAAAAACGCTCCAGTCCGTTTTTGCAGCAACCCGGTTTGTGCTTGTCGCCTGTTGGGCGAGTGCAGACGTTGCGGCGATGCCTGCCACACACAGGCCCGCAATCGTACGAACGAGCATTGATCCCATTTGTCCAGCCTCCTAGCTCGACCGATACCTCAAATCCATCGGACATGGCTGCGAACCCTTCCGGCCCGTCTATTCCGTTGCGCATTCCGATGATTGCCGACATACACACACTAACGCAGGTTTCGCCACAGGCGAAAGGGCGATTGGCAGATTTTTGCGCATAAATTTCGGAGGTCCTGATGAAACAGCCCGTAGCAATGACAGAACTGTGGCGCGGCAAGTTGCTGGAAAGCCTGCATCTGGGCCACGCGGTCATCTGCGACGACACCGGCCAGATCGTGCGCAGCTGGGGCGACCCGCAGGCGGTTATCTATCCGCGCTCATCCGCCAAGATGATTCAGGCGCTTCCGCTGGTCACGTCAGGAGCCGCGGCAAAATACGGATTGAACAGCGAACATCTTGCGCTGGCCTGCGCGTCCCACAACGGGGCCGCGATCCATACCGACCGCGTGACGGCGTGGCTTGATCATCTGGGGCTGAGCGAGCACGACTTGCGCTGCGGGCCACAGGAGCCAGCGGACACTGCCGCGCGGGATCGGCTGATTCTGGCGGATGACACCCCGTGCCAGATCCACAACAATTGTTCCGGCAAGCATTGTGGTTTCCTGACACTGGGTCAGCATATGGGCGCAGGACCGGAATATCTGGAAATCGACCACCCGGTGCAGCAGGCCTGCCTGTCTGCCATCGAAGAGACGTCAGGCGAAACCAGCCCCGGTTACGGTATTGACGGCTGTTCCGCCCCGAATTTCGCCGTGTCGCTGGCCGGGCTGGCCCGGTCGATGGCGTGGTTCGCAAGCGCCTCGGATCGGTCCGACCGTTCCAGCGAGGCGGCGGTTCAGTTGGTGGCAGCCATGGTGAAGCATCCGGAACTGGTTGCCGGTGAGACCCGTGCCTGCACCGAACTGATGCGCGCCATGAACGGGCGCGTCGCCATCAAGACCGGGGCCGAGGCGGTGTTTGTGGCCATCATCCCGGAAAAACGCATGGGCGTTGCGTTGAAGATCACCGATGGCACCACACGGGCCAGCGAATGTGCCATCGCCGCCATTCTGGTGAGCCTTGGTGTGCTGGAGGCCGATCACCCGGCCACCCGCAAATTCATGAACGCCACGCAATACAGCCGCCGGGGGCTGGAATGCGGCGTGATCAAACCTGCGCCGGGTTTCCCCGGCTAAGGCCGCTACATCTCGATCTCGTGCACCTCGGCAACCTCGACCGAGCCCGAACCGTTGACGACCATCGGACAACCCTTGGCCATCTCGGTCGCGGCTTCGATGCTGTCGGCCTTAATCACGGTAAAGCCCGAAGCCGGGTTCGCACCGCCATTGTCGACAACCCCGCTGCTGCTGACCGTATAGGACTGTCCGACCGGGTTGCCGGGGATCTCTAACGCTTCGGCCATACCCTGAAACCATGCGCCCCAAGCGGCCATGGTCGCCTCGATCTCGGCGGGGTCGGTCGGGGTGTGTCCCCCGTGATAGACAAACAAATATTGGGGCATATCGCTCCTCCCTGATGAAACCTTATTTGCACTTCGCTTCGAGTTTGCGCAGCGAAGACGTCCAGCCCTGATTGTGGTTCGCGGCGGCTTCGGCATCGGCCAGTTCGCGGTGGTCCAAAACCAGGCGTGACCCCGTGCCTGTCGCTGTGACTGTAAAGGTGACGTGGCTTTCGCCCCCGCGCTGATCCTGATCGTCATGCCAGCCCCAGGTAAACCCCACCGAGTTTGGCGGGTCGACATGCGTGACGTGGCCCGAGACCTTGTATTGCTGGCCCTCGCCGTTTTCCATGACCGAATACCACGGGCCGGTGCGCGAGAAATCCAGATTGTGTTCAGGCACGTGCATCCCTTCGGGCCCCCACCATTGCAACAACCGGCTGCCGTCGCTGATCCATGCAAACAGGTCTTCTGGGCTGACGGGGAAGTCCCGTTCCAGTTTCAGGTCGGCCATGAATTCTCCCTTTCGATGATATCACTGAGGCGATCGAGGCTGCTTTCCCAGAATTGCCGTTTGGAGATCGTCCAGTCGGCAATCATCCGCAGCCCGTCGGGCCGGATGGAGTACATCCGTTGGGTGCCCCGCACGCGCTGTTCAACCAGCCCGGCTTCGCGCAATACTTTCAGATGGCGCGAAATCGCAGCGCCGGACATTCCGCGCCCTTCGATCAGGTCACCGGCGGGCAGTTCGCCCTGCTCCATCAGTTGCTCGACAATCGAGAACCGGGTGGCATCGGACAAAGCGGAAAAGGTGGTCAGAAGCGTGCTCATGACCTGTATTTAACATAAATGTTAAATAATGAAAAGCCCTGTCAGGATTCGAAAAAATCCGCGCGACTGTACCCTTGCAGGTAAAGCAGTGCCGTCAGGTCGCCGTGATTCACCCGCACGTCGCATTTCGCAGCCACCGACGGTTTGGCATGAAGGGCAACGCCGGTTCCGGCCCGCCCCAGCATGCCCAAATCATTGGCCCCGTCGCCGACAGCGATCACGTCAACTTCGGACAGGCCAAGGCGAGTGGAGATCTGTTCAAGCGCCTCGATTTTGGCCTGACGTCCCAGAATAGGACGCGCCACATCGCCCGTCAGTTTGCCATCTGCGGCCAGCAGAGTGTTGGCGCGGTTTTCATCGAACCCCAGCAGCTCTGCCACCCGCGCGGTGAAGGCGGTAAAGCCACCGGACACCAGTGCAGCATAGGCTCCGTTAGCCCGCATCGTTGCCAGCAACGCCTGTCCGCCGGGCATCAGGGTGATCCGTTCGCGCAGGACTTTGCCAATGACGCTTTCATCCAGATCCTTCAGCAGACCAACCCGTTCGATCAGGGCACCTTCGAAATCCAACTCTCCGTTCATGGCGCGGGCGGTGATGTCCTTGACCCTTTCGCCGACGCCAGCCTCATCCGCCAGTTCATCAATGCATTCCTGCTGGATCATGGTGCTGTCCATATCGGCCAGCAGCATCTGTTTGCGCCGCCCCTGTGCGGGCTGCACAATCAGGTCCACGCCCATGCCCTGCAAGTCTGCCCAAACGTCCCAGCGATTGGCGGGCATGTCGCGCAGGTCGAACTCGACCGCCTCGTCCGGGCTGAGCCACAGGACATCCCCACCGCCCCACGCGTTGCGCAACGATTCCGGCAAGGCGCGGTCCAGTGAGGGTGCAGCCGGGTTGGTCAGCAAAGTGGCGACGTACATATTCCAATCTCCAGTGTCATACCCATGCGGGACAGTCAGGGCGTCAACGGTTTTCGACCCTGTTCGGTCAGTTCCCAGCAATTCTGTCCCTCGAATACCGCGACGCCCGTCGGTCGTCCGTACCCGGCCCCCGTGTCCAGATTGATCCGGTTGCCATAATGCGTCGCCTGATCCACAGGCGTGTGTCCATGAACGATCAGTTTGGGATGCGGGCCTTGGTAGTCGTGGAAGTCCTGTCTGATCCAGATCAGATCACTTGCCTGCTGTTCATTCAGTGGCACACCCGGACGGATACCCGCGTGAACAAAGGCAATCTCGGGCGTCTGATGCATCACCACCAGATCGCGCAGAAAGGTCAGGTGCGATTTCGGCACGGCTGCCTGTGCCATCCGGTGCAGGTTTTCAAGGCGAATCTGACCTTCGAATTCCACCCCATAGCTGCGCAGGGTGTCGATCCCGCCCAACCTGTCATGCAGCCAGTGGTATCCCACCAACAAATGCGGATCGTGGCGCGGAGTGTCCTCCATAAACCAGGCAAACATGCGGTCGTGATTGCCCAGCAGAGTGATCCAGTTTCGGCCAGCATCACGCCCGGCAATCAGGCGGTCGATCAGCCCGCGACTGTCAGGGCCGCGATCCACGTAATCACCCAGAAACACGATCTGAGCGTCGGGGCCGCCATCGCTTTGGATCAGGGACAGCGCGCGCTCCAGCTCGGCCACCTGCCCGTGCAGATCACCAATAACATAGACAGGCTGTGTCATAGAAATACTCCGGATGTAATTTTCGCTTGCTTTTGCCCCAGATCGCTATCGGAGAGAACAATTGACCCGATCGCAGGTGCAACCGGGTCGTGAACTGTTCCTCAAACTCAACAGCCCCAATCAGGCGACGTCGAATTCCAGTGGCTTGATCTGTGTGAACAGACCTGTTTCGGCAAGCTTCGCCCGCGCTTCGGCCGGGACCGGTTCGTCGACATAGAGCAATGCAATCGCTTCGCCTCCGGCCTCTGCGCGGCCGAGGGTAAAGTTGGCGATATTGACGTTGCTCTCACCCATGGTCTGACCCAGCGTGCCGATGATGCCTGGCACGTCTTCGTTGGTGGTATAGAGCATGTGAGCGCCGACCTCGGCATCGATGTTGATGCCCTTGATCTGGATAAAGCGCGGCTTGCCGTCGCTGAACACCGTACCAGCGATCGACCGTTCACGCTTGTCCGTTACGACCGTGACTTTGATATAGCCATCAAAAACACCCGACTTATCCTGATTGGTGGTCGAGATTTTGATCCCGCGCTCTTTCGCGACCACAGGGGCCGAGACCATGTTCACCTCGGGGTTGAACTTTTTCATGATCCCCGCGACCACCGAACAGTTCAGCGCGGCCAGGTTCATTTCAGCGGCCACACCGTCATAGAGGATGTTGATCGCCTTGACCGGCTCGTCCGTCATCTGGCCGATGAAGCTGCCCAGATGACCTGCCAGCTTGATCCACGGCCCCATCAGCTTGGCTTCTTCCGCGGTCACGCTGGGCATGTTCAGCGCGTTCTCGACCGCGCCTGTCAGCAGGTAGTTCGAAATCTGTTCAGCCACCTGCAAGGCCACGTTCTCCTGCGCCTCGGTCGTCGCCGCGCCCAGATGGGGCGTGCAGACCACGTTGGGCAGGTTGAACAACGCGTTGTCCTTGGCGGGTTCTTCGCTGAACACGTCAAAGGCCGCTCCGGCAACATGGCCGGAATGCAGCATCTCGGCCAGAGCCACTTCATCGACCAGACCGCCACGGGCACAGTTGATGATCCGTACACCCTTTTTGGTTTTGGCCAGATTTTCGCGGCTCAGGATGTTGCGGGTTTGATCCGTCAGCGGCACATGCAGGGTGATGAAATCGGCGCGTGCCAGCAGTTCGTCCAGTTCGACCTTTTCGACGCCCATCTTGGAGGCTTTCTCTTCGCCCAGATAAGGATCATAAGCGATGACTTTCATCTTCAGGCCAAGCGCGCGCTCGCACACGATGCCACCGATGTTCCCCGCACCGATCACGCCCAGTGTCTTGTTCGTCAGCTCGATCCCCATGAACTTGGACTTTTCCCACTTGCCCGCATGGGTCGAGGTGCTGGCCTCGGGGATCTGCCGCGCCACGGCGAACATCATCGCGATGGCGTGTTCGGCGGTGGTGATCATGTTGCCGAAGGGCGTGTTCATCACGATCACACCTTTTTTCGAGGCCGCCTCTTTGTCGACATTGTCGGTGCCGATCCCGGCGCGGCCGATGACCTTCAGCCTGTCGGCTTTTTCCAGCAGGGTCGGTGTGACCTTGGTGGCCGAACGGATGGCAAGACCATCATATTGACCGATCACCTCGGCCAGCTTGTCCTTGTCTTTGCCCAGCTCGGGCATGAAATCAACGTCGATGCCACGGTCGCGGAAAATTTGCACTGCGGTTTCGCTGAGCTTGTCGGATACCAGTACTTTGGGAGCCATTTTGCTTGGTCCTTTGAATTCTTCAGGGGGTGGCGGGCTGACGCCCGCCCTATATCGGTGATGGGGTAGGCCGGGCTTCAGCCCGGCACATGAAACTCAGGCAGCCTGCGCCTGCGCTTTGATCTCGGTCGCAAAGGCCCAGGCCAGCCAGGGCAGCATCGCCTCGATATCCGAGGTTTCAACCGTACCGCCGCACCAGATGCGCAGACCTGCTGGCGCGTCGCGATAGGCGCCGATATCCAGCGCGATATTCTCGGTCTCAAGCCGCTTGGCGACTGCCTTGGCAAAGGCTGCACCGTCCTGAATACGCGCATCGGTGAACTTCAGGCAGACGGATGTGTTCGACCGTGTCGCCTCATCCTCGGCCAGATTGGCAATCCAGCCATTCTGGTCGCAGAACGCGTGTACCGCACCCGCATTGGCATCCGCCCGCGCGATCAGCCCCTGCAATCCGCCCACCGAGCGGGCCCAGTCCAGCGCAAACAGATAATCCTCAACCGCCAGCATCGAGGGCGTGTTGATCGTTGCCCCGGTAAAGATGCCCTCGATCAGCTTGCCGCCCTTGGTCAGGCGGAAAATCTTGGGCAGCGGCCATGCGGGGGTATAGCTTTCCAGCCGTTCAACCGCACGCGGGCTGAGGATCAGCATCCCGTGGGCTGCTTCGCCGCCCAGCACTTTCTGCCAGCTGAAGGTCGTTACATCCAGCTTGTCCCAGGGCAGATCCATCGCAAAGGCCGCCGAGGTTGCATCACAGATCGTCAGGCCCTGGCGATCATCCGCAATCCAGTCGCCATTGGGCACCCGAACACCCGAGGTGGTGCCGTTCCACGTAAAGACCACGTCATTTGCGAAATCGACCGAGGCCAGATCAACGATCTGCCCGTAATCCGCGGTTTTCACCTCGGCGTCGATTTTCAACTGCTTGACCACATCGGTCACCCAGCCGGACCCAAAGCTTTCCCAGGCCAGCATCTCGACCTTGCGCGCACCCAGCAAAGACCACAGCGCCATTTCAACCGCGCCGGTGTCCGAGGCGGGAACGATGCCAATGCGGTAATCCGCCGGAATGCCCAGAATCTCGCGCGTGCCTTCGATGGCCGCCTTCAGCTTGTCCTTGCCGACAGCGGCGCGGTGCGACCGGCCCAATGCGGCATCGGCCAGTTTTGTCAGGTCAAATGTGGGGGGTTTGGCACAGGGGCCCGAAGAAAAGCGCGGATTTGCCGGCCGCGTCGCCGGTTTTTCGATCGTCATGTGTATTACCCTTCCAGATACACGCCCCTCGTTGGGGAGGGGTGTCCCACGGACAGACCTAGGGGGCCTTCGCACCTGCAGCAAGCGGAAAAGACGCTTTACCGGGTAAAAACGACATCTGAAACGGGCACAAATCAGAACACGCGTTTCCGATTGGCGAAAAACCCCGCCGATGTCTCGGCGGGGTTTGGTTGTGTTACTCAGCGGCGTCTTCGTATTCTGTCATTGGTGGGCATGTGCAGACGAGGTTTCGGTCGCCGTATGCGTTGTCGACGCGGTTGACGGGGGACCAGTATTTGTCGACGCCCATGGATCCCGGAGGGAAGCAGGCCTGTTCGCGGGTGTAGGGGCGGTCCCAGTCGCCGACCAGATCACGCACCGTGTGGGGGGCGTTTTTCAGCGGGTTGTTTTCCGCGTCGATCTTGCCGTCGATGATGTCCTGCGCTTCCGCGCGGATCGAGAGCATGGCGTCGCAGAAGCGGTCGAGCTCGTCCTTGGGTTCGGATTCGGTGGGCTCGACCATCAGGGTTCCGGCCACCGGCCAGCTCATCGTGGGGGCGTGGAAGCCTGAATCGACCAGGCGCTTGGCCACATCGTCGACGGTGACATGCGCCGCCTCGTCCAGCGGCCTTGTGTCGAGGATGCATTCATGTGCCACCCGACCCGTTTCCGAGGTGTAGAGGATCGGATAGGCATCCTTGAGCCGCGCCGCGATGTAGTTGGCGTTCAGGATCGCCACTTTGGTGGCCTGCGTCAGCCCCGCGCCGCCCATCAGCAGCACATAGGCCCATGAGACGGGAAGGATCGAGGGCGAGCCGAAGGGCGCCGCCGAGACCGGGCCCACGGCGGTGCCGTATTCCGGGTGGCCCGGCAGATGCTCGGCCAGATGCGCCTTGACGCCGATCGGACCCATGCCGGGGCCGCCACCGCCATGCGGGATGCAGAAGGTCTTGTGCAGGTTCAGGTGGCTGACATCGCCGCCAATGTCACCCGGACGTGCCAGCCCGACCATGGCGTTCATGTTGGCGCCGTCGATATAGACCTGACCGCCGTGATCATGGGTGATCTGGCAGACCTCCTGCACGGTGGTCTCGAACACGCCATGGGTCGAGGGGTAGGTGATCATGCACGCGGCCAGATGATCCGAATGCTTTTCCGCCTTTTCGCGGAAATCATTCAGATCGATATTGCCCTTGTCATCCGATTTCACCGGCACAACCTGCCAGCCCACCATCTGCGCCGAGGCCGGGTTTGTGCCATGGGCCGAGGTCGGGATCAGGCAGACATTGCGCTGCCCTTCGCCGCGGGCGAAGTGATAGTTGCGGATGGTCAGAAGGCCCGCATATTCGCCCTGCGCGCCCGAGTTGGGCTGCTGGGAGATCGCGTCATACCCGGTGATCTGGCACAGCTTGTCGTTCAGATCCGCAATCATCTGATGGTAGCCCTGCGCCTGATCTTCGGGCACGAAAGGATGCAGGTTGCCGAACTCGGGCCAGGTGACCGGGATCATCTCGACCGTGGCGTTCAGCTTCATGGTGCAGGATCCCAGCGGGATCATCGCCCGGTCCAGCGCCAGGTCGCGGTCGGCCAGACGGCGCATATAGCGGGTGATCTCGGCCTCGGCCCGGTTCTTGTGGAAGATCGGGTGGGTCAGGTACGCGCTTTCGCGCAGCGCGTAATCCGGCAGGCGGTATTGCTTGTTCGAGCTGTCATCCTTGCGGTCGATGCCGAAGGCACCCCAGACCGCCTCGATGGTCTCGGGGCGGGTCTGTTCGTCCAGGCTGATGCCCACGCGGGTCTCGCCGACCTTGCGCAGGTTGACGCCACGGGCCACGGCGGCCTCCATAACGACATTCTGCAGATGGCCGACCTCGACCGTGATCGTGTCGAAGAACACCTCGGGTTCGACCGCAAAGCCCGCCTCTTCCAGACCGGCGGCCAGGCGCGAGGTCTTGCGGTGCACCGATTGCGCGATCGCCTTGATGCCGTCGGGTCCGTGATAGACCGCATACATCGAGGCAATGACAGCCAGCAGCGCCTGCGCGGTGCAGACGTTCGAGTTCGCCTTTTCGCGGCGGATGTGCTGCTCGCGGGTTTGCAGCGACAGGCGGTAGGCCTTGTTGCCGCGGCTGTCGATGCTGACCCCGATGATCCGGCCCGGCATCGAGCGCTTCAGCTTGTCGGTGGTCGCCATATACGCGGCGTGCGGGCCGCCATAGCCCATCGGCACGCCAAAGCGCTGGGTCGAGCCGATGGCGATATCCGCGCCCATCTCGCCGGGGGATTTCAGCAGCGCCAGTGACAGGATATCGGCGGCGACAACGGCGATGGCGTTATGTTCATGCAGCGCCGCGATCTCGTTCGTGAAGTCGCGCACATGGCCATGGGTGCCCGGATACTGGAAGATCGCGCCAAAGACGGCACCTGCATCCAGCTGATCGGGATCGCCCACCTGCACGTCGATGCCCAAGGGTTCGGCGCGGGTTTTGATGACCGCGATGGTCTGCGGATGACAGTTGCGATCCACGAAGAAGGCCGCGTTATTGGCCTTGGACCGGCCGCCGCGCTTGGCCATCGCCATGGCTTCTGCTGCGGCTGTGGCTTCGTCCAGCAGGGACGCGTTGGCCACATCGAGCCCGGTCAGGTCGCTGACCATGGTCTGGAAGTTCAGCAGCGCCTCAAGCCGGCCCTGGCTGATCTCGGGCTGATAGGGCGTGTAGGCCGTGTACCAGGCCGGGTTTTCCAGGATGTTGCGCAGGATCGGCGCCGGGGTGGTGGTGCCGTAATATCCCTGACCGATCAGCGAGGTCAGAACCTTGTTCTTGCCCGCCACCTGCTTCATGTGAAAGAGCGCATCGCGTTCCGTCATCGCCGGGCCCCAGTCCAGCGGTTCCTTCTGCCGGATCGCGGGCGGGACGGTAGCGTCGATCAGCTGGTCCAGCGTCTTGAAGCCGATCACCTGCAGCATGTCGCGCATCTCGGTCGGGCTGGGCCCGATGTGGCGGCGATTGGCGAAGTCATAGGCTTCGTAGTCGGTCAGTTTGAAGGCCATTGCAGCGCTCCTCAAGGATAGGTCAGGTCCGGCGGAGACGGCAGGAGCCTCCGGCGGGAGTATTTGGAAAAAGATGAAGCAGGGAGCCCCGGTCTCTGGGGCTCCGGGCCGGATTTAGCCGATAAAGGCCTTGTAGCCGGCTTCGTCCATCAGATCTTCCAGCTGCGCGGCATCGGCGATCTTGATCTTGTAGATCCAGGCCTCGCCCTCGGGGTCGTCGTTCAGCGCGCCGGGGTTGTCAGCCAGCGCCTCGTTCACTTCCGTAATCTCGCCATCAACCGGCGCGTAAAGCTCGGAGGCGGCCTTGACGGATTCGATCACGCCGATCTCGCCATCCTTCTCGAACTCGTCGCCCACTTCCTGCTGCTCGACAAAGACCACCTCACCCAGCTGCTCGGCCGCGTGTTTGGTGATGCCCAGCGTGGCCGTGTCGCCGTCGACCGCCAGCCATTCATGTTCTTCGGAATAATAGGTTGCCATGGTGTCTCTCTCCTGACTTCAACGCTTGTAATTCTGTTTGACGAAGGGCAGCGCCACGATCTGTGCCGGTTGCGCCTTGCCCCGGATGATCAGGTTGACCTTCTCGCCCGGCTCGCCATGGCCCGCGGACACATAGCCCATCGCAACCGGGCCGCCGACCGTGGGGCCAAAGCTGCCCGAGGTGATCTGACCGATGGTGTTGCCCTCAAGGCATTGCACCTCGACCCCCTGACGCGCGGGCGCGCGCCCGTCGGGCTTGATGCCCACCAGCTTGCGCGCAGGCCCCTCGGCCAGTTCGCGCTGCACACGTTCCGCACCCGGAAAGCCGCCTTCTTCCTTACGGCGCTTCTGCATCGCCCAGCCAAGGCTGGCCTCGACCGGCGAGGTGCTCTGATCGATGTCATTGCCATAAAGGCACAGACCGGCTTCAAGCCGCAGGCTATCGCGCGCGCCCAGACCCGCCGGTTCGCAATCCTCATGCGCAAGGAACGCCCGGGTGATCTCGATCGCCTTGTCTTCGGGGATCGAGATCTCGTACCCGTCCTCGCCCGTGTAGCCCAGCCGCGAGATGCGGCATTCGACACCCAGGATGTCGGCAATCGTGGTTTCCATGAACTTAAGATCGCGCGCCGCGGGGCAGAGCGCGCCCACCACATCCTCGGCCTTGGGGCCTTGCACCGCAACCAGCGCGCGGTCGAAGATCTCGGTCACTTCGACGCCGTCCAGATTGGCGCGCATATGTGGAATGTCCTGATGGCGCAGCGCCGCGTTCACCACCACAAAGTAATGATCCCCCGCGTTCGACACGATCAAATCGTCCATGATCCCGCCTTCGGCATTGGTGAAGAACCCATACCGCGCCTTGCCTTCCTTCAGCGTCGCATAAGCCTGCGGACACAGTGCTTCCAGCTTCTCGCCCACATTCTCGCCCCGCAATATCACCTGACCCATATGCGACACATCAAACAACGCCGCCTTCTCGCGGCACTGCTTATGCTCGCCCATGATCCCCAGCGGATACTGAACCGGCATCTCCCACCCGGCAAAATCAACCATCTTGCCGCCCAACTCAACATGCAAGGCATACAATGGCGTGCGTCTAATCTCGGTCATCTTGGATACCTTTTCGTATCTATCGGTTTCGAACGCATTCCCGTCAGTCTGCCCCACGCTATCAATTTTGCAACGATTCCGGTCAACTTACGAACCAGAGTACCGTCTGTTGGACAAGCCTGTATACGGGCGCATGCATCCTTTGCGTTCCTATAGGAAACTTTTTTCCCTTAGGCAACATTCGTCTTTTGGCTTTTGCAAAGGTTTGCCGATCACAGTTTCGAGCGCGACGATAACACCAGACCAACCAACCGCAATGGCCTGTAAAAACAGTATTTTGCCCGCATCTTATCGCGCCTGCCCGTCAAGTGACTGCACTGCGAGATCCAGCACCCTCAGCCCGGCCACAAGATCGCTTTCGGCGGTATCTTCGGCAAAATCGTGGCTGACACCGTTGATCGAGGGCACAAACAGCATCGCAACGGGCATCAGGCGCGACACGTTTGTGGCATCGTGCAACGCGCCCGACGGCATCCTGCGCCATTTGCCAGGGGCCACCTGTTCGGCCCCATGTTCCAGCGCCGCGCGCAGCGTCTGATCCATCGTGACGGGTTCCAACCCGAGCAAAGGGCCGTAGGTCAGCACCATGTCCTGTTCGCTGGCTATTTCCTGCGCTGTGGTACGGATAATCTCCTCCATCCGCGACAGCCGATCCGGATCGCCATCGCGCCACTGCATCGAGAACCGCGCCCGACCCGGCACGATGGACGACGCATTGGGGTGAAGATCGACCCGCCCGATGGTCCAGACGGTTTGTGGTGTCACCACGTTGCGAAACCGTTCGTTGAGGCGCGTATTGAACAGTGACAACGCCTGAAACGCATCGCGGCGCAAATGCATCGGCGTGGTGCCCGCGTGATTCTGCTGCCCTTCGAAGGTGACCGACATGTCCCGGATGCCGACGATATCGGTGACGACACCGATCTGCTCGTTCGCAGCGTCCAGAGAAGGGCCCTGTTCGATATGCATCTCGACAAAACCGCTGAACCGCGCGGGATCGACAAAACCCTGCGACAGATCCGCCATGGAAGATCGGGCCTCGCCAAAGCTGACGCCAGAACCGTCGGTCAACACATCGGCCTTGTCCAGCGGCAGACCGCCGGACCAGACCGCCGAGCCCGTGGTCACACCGAACCAGCCTTCTTCGTCCTGAAAACTGACGACCGAGATCGGCTGGTCGCTGGACCGCGCGATCTCCAGCGCGGCGATCACGCCGAGCGCGCCATCCAGCCAGCCGCCTTCGGGCTGGCTGTCGGAATGCGACCCCATGAGCAGAGAGCGACCGGGCGCCAACCCGAACAGGTTGCCGACCGGGTCGAAATGCGGTGTCAGACCTGCATCGGCCATACGGTCCGCCAACCATTGGCGCGCCGCAAAATCCGCTTTTGAATAGGCCGGGCGGATGACCCCTTTGCCCACACCTGAGGCACCGAATTCACGCAGCTTGTGCAGATCCTCCAGAAAACGCGTGTGATCGACGGCCATGAATCCCTCCGGGCGTGGTTGGTCAGGGCGACCATAGCCAGAAACCGGACGGCTGCGAATGTTTTTCCGGTGAGATCAAGAAACCCCTCTGGTCCCGGCAAGGAACCTGCCCTAAGACTTCGGCGCAAGAGGGAGCGACATGTCACATATCACATTGGTGCGCCACGGGCAGGCAAACACGACGGCGCGCGACGAAGCAAGCTATGATAAGCTGAGCGAACTGGGCCATCAACAGGCCCGCTGGCTGGGCGCGCATCTGCGTGACACCCGCAGCCACTATACACGCGTCTATTGTGGCACCCTGACCCGCCACACCGAGACGGTCACCAGCATGGGATTGACCGATCCTGTCTGCGACGCACGGCTGAACGAGATTGAGTATTTCACCCTTGCACAGTTGTTCGAAGAACAACACGGCGTCGAAATCCCGACCGATCGCGAGGGATTTGTCGAACACCTGCCCAAAACCTTCGCGGCCTGGGCCAGCGGAAAGATCGAGAACGCGCCGGAATCCTTCGACGCGTTTGAAGCCCGCGTCCGCGATGCATTGCACGAGATCGGGACCGAGGGCGGACCGGCCATCGTCGTGACCTCGGGCGGGTTGATCTCGATGGTGGTGCGGCAGGCGATGGGGTTGGACATCCCGTCGATGGCACGGGTGGCCCTTGCCATCATGAACACGTCGATGCATCGTCTGCACCCGATTGGCGCGCAGCTGAGCCCGGTTCTGTTCAACGCGGTGCCGCATCTGGAAGCACCCGACCGGCAGTTCGCGCAAACCCACCTCTAACCAGATCGGAGATCCCTGATGCAGCTTTATTATGCACCCCGAACCATCTCGGTCGCGGTTGCGATTGCTTTGGAAGAGGCCGGGCTGGACTATGAAGCGATCAAGCTGGACTTTGCCGATGGGGAACAGACAAAACCGGCCTACAAGCAGATCAATCCCAAGGGGCGCGTTCCGGCGCTGGTGGTTGATGGCGGCATCCTGACCGAGACCGGCGCGTTGCTGGAATATATTGCGGCCAAGGCACCCGAGGCCGAATTGGTGCCAACTGATCCGGTCGTGGCCGCCCGCATGCGCGAGGTGATGTTCTATCTGGCCTCGACCATGCATGTGAACCACGCCCACAAGCTGCGCGGGCATCGCTGGGCCGACAAGAAATCCAGCTGGAAAGACATGACGGACAAGGTCGCGCAGACGATGACCGCATCTTGCGACTATATCTCGTCAAACGGGTTGCGCGGGCCGTTTGTTCTGGGGGACGCGTTCTCTCTGGCCGATGCCTATCTTTATGTGGTTTGCAGCTGGCTTGAAGGTGACGGCGTCGATGTCTCGGCCTTCCCCAAAATTCTCGCCTTCCGCAAGGCGATGGAGGCACGGCCTTCGGTTCAGGCGGTGCGCGCTGCCGGGATGCTCTGACAAAAGGAATTAAGATGACACATCTCTGGGTCAGGGCGGAACAGCGCCCGAACGAAGAACGGGTTGGGCTGACACCGGAAGGGGCCTCGGCACTGATCGCGTCCGGCATCCGCGTGACGGTTGAGGAAAGCTATGTCCGCGCCATTCCGATTGATGGCTACAGGGACGTCGGCTGTGCAATCGCGGCTGAGAATTCGTGGCCCGAAGCCCCGCTGGATGCGATCATCTTTGGCCTCAAGGAACTGCCCGAAGATGGCACCCCCCTGCCCCATCGCCACATCATGTTCGGCCACGCCTATAAGGGCCAGCATTCGGGTCGCGCGCTGCTGGAGCGGTTCAAGGCAGGGGGCGGTACGCTTTATGATCTGGAATACCTGGTGAGCGAAGACGGCCGCCGGGTTGCCGCCTTTGGCTATTGGGCCGGGTATGCCGGTGCTGCGGTAACGCTCAAGACATGGGCGGCGCAACAACGGGGCGAGGAATGCCCGCCGGTTGGGGTGTATGTAGGCAAAGACGCTCTGAACGCCGAATTGCTGGCCGAGTTGGACGCGACCGGAGCCCCACGCCCCCGCGCCATCGTC
Source organism: Ruegeria sp. AF7 (assembly GCF_056541885.1). Lineage (NCBI taxonomy): Bacteria > Pseudomonadati > Pseudomonadota > Alphaproteobacteria > Rhodobacterales > Roseobacteraceae > Ruegeria > Ruegeria sp. AF7. The sequence goes on from NZ_JBQFYX010000003.1 coordinate 130,987, forward strand.
ATCGGTGCACTGGGTCGCGTGGGTACGGGGGCCGCAGACCTGTGCGACGCGATGGGCGTCGACGTCACCAAATGGGACATGGCGGAAACCGCAAGCGGCGGGCCGTTTCCGGAAATTCTGGACCACGACCTGTTCCTGAACTGCATCTTCGCGCGCCCCGGAACCCCGGTCTTTGTTCCGCGTGAGGCGTTGACTGCCCCGCGCAACCTGACCGCCATCGGCGATGTCGCCTGCGACCCGGACAGTGATTACAACCCGGTGCCGGTCTATGACCGTGCAACCACATGGGACGCGCCTGCTTTGCGCGTGGCAACCGATCCGGTGATGGACGTGATGGCCATCGATAACCTGCCGTCGATGCTGCCGGTCGAAAGTTCGGAAGATTATGCGGCACAGCTTCTGCCGTCGCTTCTGACCCTGACCGATCTGGACAGCGGCGTCTGGGGTCGGGCAGAAGCGATTTACAAAACACATATCGAAGGGATCTGAGCGATGACGATTCACTGGTGTGGCACCGGCCTGTCGGCCATCCCCGGCCTGCGCCGTCTGATCGAGGGCGGTCACAAGGTCACCGTCTGGAACCGGACGATCGAAAAAGCCAAGGCCGAGGTCGGAGACCTGACCGACGATATTCGCGCCTTCGACATCGACGCACTGGGTGATGTGCTTGAGAAGGGCGACGTGATCGTGTCCATGCTGCCGGGCGACTGGCACGTACCACTGGCGGAGCTGGCGATCTCGAAACAGGCCAATTTCGTGTCGTCGTCTTACATTGCGCCCGAAATGCGCGCACTGGACGACAAGGCGCGCGAGGCCGGTGTAGCACTGGTCAACGAAGTTGGTTTGGACCCGGGCATCGACCACCTGATGGCGCATGCGCTGGTCGATGACTATCGCGCCTCGGATGCGTTCGATCCGCAAAACCACCTGAGCTTCATTTCCTATTGCGGTGGCATACCCAAAATCCCGAATCCGTTCCGCTATAAGTTCAGCTGGTCACCATTGGGTGTGCTCAAGGCGCTTCGGTCACCATCGAAGTCGATCCGCGACTATGCCCCGCTGGACGTTGCCCGCCCGTGGGATGCGATCAGCAGCTATATCGCGCCGCTGCCAACGCCGGAAAGTTTCGAGGTCTATCCCAACCGCGACTCGATCCCGTTCAAGGCGCAGTACCAGTTCGAGGATCACTGGCCCGTCAGGGAATTCGTCCGCGGCACCCTGCGCCTGAACGGTTGGGCGGATGCGTGGTCGGATGTGTTCCGTGAAATCGAAACCCTGTCGGGCCCGGAAGGGGATGCGCGTCTGAAAGAGATGTCCGACCAGTTCTGGGACGAAAACGCCTATGACGAGGGTGAGCCCGACCGCGTGGTGCTGTGTGTTGGACTGAAGGCCGAGAAAGACGGCGTCGAAGTCTGGCACAAGACCTATGTCATGGACGCCTGGGGCGATGAGCGCGGCACAGCAATGGCGCGTTTGGTATCGATCCCGGTTTCACTTGCCGTCGAGGCCGTTATGAACCGCGCCATCCCGGCAGGTGTTCACGCAGCCCCGAGCGACCCGAAACTGGTACAAGGCTGGATGGCCGAGATCGACCGGCTGGCCCAGCACTTGCAGATCGTGGATCATACGGCCTGATCGCACCAAAAAAGCCACTCCAGAGTTTCTGGAATGGCTTTTATTGTTCTTCTTCAGGCATGATAAACTCGTCTGGAATTCCCTGAAGAGAACTTCAGATATAACGTTCGATGGTGTCTTCGACATCGCTGCGGTTGATGCCAAGCTCGGCCAGTTGATGGTCTGTCAGACCGTTCAGATGCTGGGCGGCGCGCACGATATCCGGGCTGATGGCACGAAGGCGCATGGCGCGGTCAAACAGCAACAAGGCGCTGGCGGCCGGGGCCGGTTGATTGGTCGAGGGGATAAAGTCAAACATACTGATTACCTCACGCTAGGGTTTCGAAACTTTCGGGTCACTGCTGATACGGTGCGTTGTGATACACGCTTTGATAAGCACGCCGACGGATCTGGTCGCGGGGAATGCCTATATCGTTCAGCTGCATGTCGCTGAGCTTTTCCAGCTTCCGAACGGTTCTTGAGAAAATCTGACGTCGGAAATGTTCTACTTTTGTCTCGGCATATTTGGCAAAGAGGCCGTCCAAGAGGCCCTTATGAGTGTCAATCGTCTGTGCATGGGTCATTGCTGGTTCCTCCGAAATTTGAATTGCTTGGTTGTGATAGCTTCAAATAAGGGAGGCCACCGTTAAGGTCGCCAGTCGGAAACATTAAGGTTTCTTGAGGTTGCGCGCGCAGGTGTTCACGGCCAGATTGCCCCGCCTGTTCCCCATTTTTTGGGGTGTCCGCATAGCGGAAAGCGCATTGGCCTCGGTATCCGACCCTGGCGACCAACGCACAGGTCTGTTTTTGGGGTGAGGCCGTCGAGCGGCCTACATCAGATCGTTTTCCACGTCTTCCGCTGATATCCCCAGTGCATCCAGACCATTCTCAAGGTGGTCAGACATGTGCGGTGTTCCGATCAGGTAGTCTGCACAAGGGGTCGAAGCCTCGGACTTGGCGGTGGCGATGGCCTCAGCCAGATCTTCCGCAAAAAAGCTCTCGCGCCCGATCCACATGATGGCGACCAGTTCGGCCTGCTCGTCTTCGCTCATGCGGTCGATGAACGCCCGCAATTCGCCCTCGGCCCGGTTCAGCTCGCGGCCCATCATGGCGACCTGGGCGACTTTTCTTGCCGAGATTTCCAACATCTCTTCGACTCCTCGTGTTCGCGGTTGTTACGCCATCACAACCACTGGCAGGCGCCTGCGTCTTTGATCTTGAACAAACAGGCTGGTCACTGCCCCACACGCGATACTGGATGATCAGGCACAGGTTCCTTGCGAAACGGACGGAAGGCAGCTTTTTTCAGCCACAACCTGAAGGCCTGCCATAAGATCAGCGCAAAAGTGCGCCGCGAACCGAATGGGCGACGCAGAAAAGACCAAAGGATCACCCGGCTGGTCAATGGCTGGCGCGGTCCGGTCAGTGTCGCGATCAACCCGCCACCCGCGCGCGTGTAGTCGATCCACACACCAACCCGATCCGGGCTGTAGTCGAAGCGGAACGTATAGCTGCCTTCAATCTTCTGGAAGGGCGAGACATGCATCACCTTTTCGGCCGCCAATCGGTCGGTTGGTTCGATGGTTGAAAAATCCGGCTTATGGCACAGATAACTGTGGCGCGTTCCAAAGGTGTTCGTCACCTCGGCCACCACGGCGTAAAGCTGATCATCGCGGTCAAAGCAAAACCAAAAACTGACGGGATTAAAAACGTGGCCCAGCACCCTTGGCTGGGTCAGCAGCATGACCTGCGCGGGTTGCGGAATGTCCATCTCGGCAAATCGCGCGCGCAGCCAGGCGGCACCATGGCCTTGACCTGGCTCTCCTCCGTGATCGCGGGTTCGCCAGTTGGTGACATTTGTCCGGTCCATTGAAAACAGAAAAGGCGTGGTCAACCGGGCTTCGGGATCAAACAGGATGTAATCGACAGAATACCGGAAGGCGTTGTCGATTGCCCCCTTGCGGCCGTGATAGGTGTGGCCTGCAACATGATCTATCGTTTTTGCCATCCGATGCCTTCTGGTCCTTGCATAACCGCCAGAGCAGTCGCGATTTCTTTTTTGCCGCTGGTGTTCATATTACGAGACTTGGCCGGGAGCGGATCAAAATGTTCCGATAAAGTGATCCGGCTTGGGACATGCGCCGTAATATGGTTATGTTTACCGAGACCAATACAGCGACCTTGGACGGACCAGCGGTTGAAACACCCGCCCCTCAACCTTGGCGCGTCCACAAACGCATCAAGGGTAGGCGGGTGAACGAAATCAACAGCAAGCGCGAGACCAGGGCCGAATGGGTGGACCACGTCAGACGCATCCGGGATGCGCAGGATCAGGCGGCATTTGCCGAGCTGTTCCAGCACTTCGCGCCACGTATCAAGGCGTTCCTGATGAAGTCAGGGGCTGATGCCACCATGGCAGAAGAATGCGCGCAAGAAGTGATGGCGACCTTGTGGCACAAGGCCCACCTGTTCGACCCGACGCGTGCCACCGTAGCCACATGGGTGTTCACCATCGCTCGAAACAAGCGCATTGACGTGCTGCGCAAGCAACGCCGCCCTGAACCCGAAGATCTGGGTTGGGGGCCCGAGGCTGAGCCCGATCAGGATGACGTCATCGCGCTGCAACAGGAAACCGCGCAACTGCGCACCGCCTTGAAGGCGTTGCCGGATGCACAGCGGGACCTGATCGAGAAGGCATATTTCGGCGACCTGAGTCACCGGGAAATCGCATCGCAGACCGGGTTGCCGCTGGGAACGATCAAATCACGCATACGGCTGGCGCTGGACCGCTTGCGCCACGCGATGAACTGAGATGAGTAAGATGAGCAAGTTGATCAAACATCACCTGACGGATGACCTGCTGATGGCCTATGCCGCAGGCGGTCTGCCCGAAGCCTTCGATCTGATGGTCGCCACGCATCTGTCCCTGTGCGACCACTGCCGCGCGCGCGCAGAAAGCTATGACGCCGTTGGCGGGCATGTTCTGGACGAGCAGAGTGAGGGTGTCAGCATGAGTGAAACTTCACTGGCGGCCACGATGGCTTTGATCTCCCAAGGTGCTCCGGCGCCCAAGCCCGTTCGCCCGGGATGTGCAGTTCTGCCGGCCCCGTTGCAGGATTACGTGGGCGGAACAGTCAAGGACATCCGCTGGAGGTCGATAGGTATGGGCGTCAAACAGGCGATCCTGCCGACCACCAAAGACGCCACCGCCCGCTTGCTTTTCATTCCGGCCGGTGCTGCCGTGCCGGATCATGGCCACAACGGCATGGAGCTGACAATGGTTCTGCAAGGGGCTTTCACGGACGAGGTTGACCGTTTTGCCCGTGGCGATGTTGAAATCGCTGACGAGGATCTGGAACACACACCCGTCGCGGATATCTCGGAAGACTGCATATGCCTGGCGGTTACGGACGCGCCGCTGAAATTCAACAAGCTGATGCCGCGCCTGTTCCAGCCCTTTCTGCGTATCTGAACCCTTGCAGGCGCTGGCCCATCAGAACCGGCCCGGTGCCGGTTCAGTTCTTCAACAGGATGTTCAGCCTTCGTGACGTGCCAGCGGCACAACCTCTGTTTCAGTATCGGGCGCGATTTCTTCGAAGTCGAAATTATCCAGCCGCTGCGCCCGGCGGCCAGCCTTTTCGGCACTGATCTTGATTTCCGAGATATCCTTGGCCGCCTGCCCGAAGTGACGGTCGAGGTTTGAAACGCGGTCGCCCAGACGGTCCACGTCCTTGTGCAGCAATCCCAGTTCTTTGCGGATCGCACCGGCCTGTTCACGCATGCGCGCATCTTTCAGGATCGCCCGCATCGTGTTCAGCGTGGCCATACAGGTGGTGGGCGAGACGATCCAGACCCTTGCGGCAAACCCTTCGCGCACCACATCGGGCAGGCGGGCGTGCAGCTCGGCATAGATCGCTTCGGACGGGACGAACATCAGGGCACCGTCAGCGGTTTCCCCGTCGAGGATGTATTTCTCGGAAATCGCCTTGATATGCACTTTCACGGCAGCGCCAAAAGCCCGCAGGCATCTTTCAACATCCGCCTTGGTCTGCGCGGCGGCAAGTGCCTCGAAATCCTCAAGCGGGAATTTCGCGTCAATCACGATCGGGCCGGGCGGGTTCGGCAGATGCACCAGGCAATCCGCGCGCCTGCCGTTCGACAAGGTGGCTTGCAGCGAATAGCTGTCCGCGGGCAGCGCCTTGGACACGATATCGTTCAGCTGAATCTCACCAAACATCCCGCGCCGCTGCTTGTTCGACAGGATATCCTGAAGGCTGAGAACATCGCCCGACAGTTTCGTGATATTGTCCTGCGCCTTGTCGATGGCGGCCAGACGTTCCTGCAGCTGCGTCAGTGATGTCGCCGTCTGTTTTGACGAACCGTGCAGGGTTTCCTTCATCCGTTCCTGCATCTCGGCCAGCGCGCGAGCCGATTTCATCGCGTTATCCGCCAGCCGGTCATTCATCTGCTGCTGAACCGAGGACAAGCGTGCCTCGACCGTCTGGATCACCTGCACCTGCGCGTTGGCCTGTGTGTCCGAAACATGCTGCAAGCCGCCGCGCAACTGTTCCTGCCCCTGCCCCAACTGCTGCACATGCTGACCCAGAAGCGCCATCTGCCGCGCCAGCGGTTCCGCCATCCGGGCCGAGCGATTGGCGGCGCGCAACGACAGGAACAGCAGCAGCAGGATCAGCGCAACTGTTCCGCCCACGATAAGAACAACCGGGTCATCCAATGCATATTCTGTTCCTGCAATCTTGATCATGTCGCCTCGGATGTTCTTGTTTTATTCTTACTAACCTGCAGTGGCCAATGGATCAACTGCGCCCGAACAGGCGTTCGATGTCGCTTAGCTTCAGTTCCACATATGTGGGTCGCCCGTGATTGCACTGGCCGGAATGCGGCGTCGCCTCCATCTCGCGCAGCAGGGCGTTCATTTCCTCGGCCCGCATCCGACGACCGGACCGGACCGAGCCGTGGCAGGCAACCCGACTGAGGATCGCCTCGATCCTTGCCTGCACCATCTGGCTTTCGCCCTGATCGGCCAGTTCGTCGAGGATATCAAGGATCATCGCGCGCGCATCGACCTCGCCCAGAATGGCCGGGGTTTCGCGCACGGCAATGGCGCCTCCGCCAAAGGGTTCGATGGTCAGCCCCAAACGGGACAGATCATCACAGACAGCCATCAGGCGGGCGCAGTCACCTTCGGACAACTCAACAATCTCGGGGATCAAAAGCGCCTGTGCCGCGACGCCCGTCTCAGTCATTTGTGTTTTCAGCTTCTCATAGACCAGCCGTTCATGCGCGGCGTGCTGATCAACGATCACCATTCCATCGGCAGTCTGGGCGATGATGTAGTTTTCATGCACCTGCCCGCGCGCAGTGCCCAGCGGAAGATTCTGCGCATCGGGCTCCTGACCCTGCGAAGCGGGTGCAACCGGGATCGGATCGACAATGCTGCCACTGTAATCACGCGCAAGTTCCGCAAAACCCGGAGCCTGCGCGCGGTACGCGGCCTGGCGCGCTGCGGGCGACGGGCGATCCATCTGATAGACCCGCGCTGGTGCGGACTGCGCGGGTTCCGGTCGCATCGCACCCAGGGTCGCATTGGCCACGGTCGAGGACGCGTGATGCCCGGCCTCGGCCAATGCGTGGCGCAGGCTGGACACGATAAGCCCGCGCGCAACGCCCGGATCGCGGAACCGGACCTCGGACTTGGCAGGGTGAACGTTCACGTCAACCAATGTCGGGTCGCAGTCGATGAACAATGCCGCGGCCGGGTGACGGTCCCGGCTGAGGAAATCGAAATAGGCCGCCCGCAAAGCGCCGGTCAGCATCTTGTCGCGCACGGGACGCCCGTTGACGAAAAGGTACTGCGCCACCGCAGCGCCACGGGAATAGGTCGGCAGGGCCGCATAACCAAAAAGCCTGAGACCGTCGCGCGTGGCATCGATCCGCAGCGCATTCTCGGCAAACTCGCGCCCGATCACACGGGCAAGACGGGCGTGCAGGGCGTCAAACAGGTCGCTATTCTCGCGATCCGCGCGGAAGATCACGCGGCCTTCGCCACCGCCCGAGACATCGCGCAGGGTAAATGTGACGGATGGTTCGGCCATCGCCAGCCGTTTCACCATGTCCGTGATCGCCTGCGCTTCGGCCCGATCGGTGCGCATGAATTTCAGCCGGGCGGGGGTGGCGAAGAACAGATCGCGCAGCTCGACCACCGTGCCCGCGCGCAGGGCGGCAGGCTTGACCGAACCCATCTTGCCACCCGCGACATGGATCTGCGCCGCATCCAGACCCGGCGCACGGCTGGTTATGGTCAGGCGTCCGACAGCCCCCAACGAAGGCAAGGCTTCGCCTCGAAACCCGAAGGTGTGGATATTCAGCAGATCCGATCCGTCGATCTTTGATGTGGCATGGCGCGACAGGGCAAGCGGCAAATCTTCAGCCGGGATACCGCACCCATCGTCGGTCACGCGGATCAGCGTCTTTCCCCCGTCGGCGATTTCGACGGCTACACGCGTGGCCCCAGCATCAAGCGCATTCTCGACCAGTTCCTTGGCCGCCGAGGCCGGGCGTTCCACCACTTCACCCGCCGCAATACGGTTGATGGCAGCATCGTCAAGCTGTCTGATCACGGGGCGATTTTCGCTGATATTGGGGTTTGTCTGCGCCATACCCCTAGACCTAGCACAACCGCGCACGATTCTGCCACCGGTTTGAGCATGTCTTCTGATCGGAAAGGGGCGCCCGGATGGCCGTGAATGAATCCCCATTCCGTACCATCCGGGCCTACCAGAGTGAGTGGTGTGTTCAGCTAATCAATGGGCAGCCCTCTAGCACGAGACTTCCCAAAAATCTGCTTAAGATTAACCTTAACGGCATCTGGGCAGAGTTTGGCCGATGACGCATGGGCATCTGCGGCAGGAAAATGCCGTCTCAGGCTGATGTCTGAACACCAACACGTGTGCGGCATGGGCCAAACATGGCCGCCAGTGCCAGGATCAGCCCGGACATCGTTGCGATCATCCCCGCCGCACTGACCGCATCCGCTGCACCCAGCCACAGGGGTCCGTAGCCTGCCAGCACATACCCTGTCACGGCAGAGGTTATAGCGATCACGACACTCCAGCCAATCTGCGCCTCAAGCCGGTTGGTCAGCATCCGCGCGGCTGCCGGAGGGCAGATAAACATCGCGATCACGATGATCGAGCCTACCGCGTCAAAAGCGGCAACCGCCGCGATGGCCGCAGTGATGACGAGCGCCATACCCAGAAGTCCCGTGCGAATACCAATCGTGCGGGCGAAACCTTCGTCAAAGGTGGATATTTTCAGCGGCCGCCAGAACAGCCATGTAAACAGCATCACTCCCACCAGTGTCAGCGCTATACGGGGCAGTTCCGGGGGCAATCCGGCAAGGGCCTGAGCGTCCAGCAACGAGGACCACCCGGTCGCGTCCAGCCAGATCAGGCTTTCGAGATTGCCGTAAAGCGCGTGTTCCACATCCAGATGCACGGTTGACGTATCCGTCTGCTCAAGCAGCAGAACGCCTGCCGCGAACATGGTGGTAAAGACCACGCCCATGGCGGCCCCGGGTTCGATCTGCCCCAGCCGGCGAATGGCCTCGATCAGGACAACAGCCAGAACCGCGGCCCCTGCCGCACCCAACATCATCGGCCAGGTGGATATGGCACCTGTCAGCAGAAACGCAACAACGATACCCGGCAGCACCACATGGCTGATCGCATCGCCGATCAGCGCCTGTTTTCGCAACACAAGAAAGTTGCCGGGCAAGGCACAGGCGATGGCCGCACATGTTCCGATCAGCAGCGGCGTCAGAGACAGCGGGACGAATTCTTCACCACTCATGCCGGTATCCCCTGCGGCCCGCCAATCTGGCGGTCGATCTCATCAATCTGGTCGCGTGTCAGAACGGTCTCGATATCACGCAACCCGTCATAGAGCGCAGCTGTCGCCTCGTGCGCCTGATCGGCGCGCACGATTTCCCATCGCTTTTCATCCCGCAGGGCCTTGGCCGCGCGGGCCTTACCGGTGTCTGTCGCGACGCCATCCGCCCGGACCAACCCGGCACGCCGCAGCAAACGCAGGGTCAGGGGCTCATAGATCTTCTGCCCTTGCGCCATCGCCAGAAGTCCCTGACGAATATGCACCCGGCGCTGAAACCGCAGATGCCGCAGCACCGCCGCCAGAACGCCGCGCATCGGGGCGAAGAAGAGGGAGGCGAGGAAAAAGGCAAAGCTGACCAGTACGATGATCGGGCCGGTTGGAAGATTGGGCGCAGATGCGGATATGGCAGCGCCGATATATCCGGCCAGCCCACCGGCCAGCCCGGCCAACAGAACAACGCGTTCCGAGCGGTCAGACCAGAACCGGGCGGTCACTGCCGGAATGATCAGCAAAGCCACGATCAGGATCAGGCCGACGATTTTCAGGCCGACCACGGTCACGGCCATGACCAGCCCCATCATGGCCAGGTCGATACGATGCACTGGCAACCCGCGCGCCGCTGCGTATTCGGGGTCGAATGCGACAAGGGTCATCGGACGACGGATGATCAGCACCAGAGCCAAGGTCAAGGCGCCACCAAGTGCGATGATCACCGCATCGGCCCACAGCATTCCAGCGGTCGAACCCAACAGGAAACCTTCCAGCCCGGCCTGACGGCCAACCCCCATGGTTTGGATGACCGTCAGCAGCACGATCCCAAAGCCGAAGAACACAGACAGGACCGCACCGATCGCGGCGTCCTCGGCCAGTCGGGTGCGCCGTGTCAGCCAGTTCATGCACAACAGACCAACCCAGGCTGAAATGGCGGACCCCACCAACAGGCCCGGCAGGTTGCGCCCGTCCCCACCCAGCGCGACCAGCACCATGAAAGCGATACAGACGCCCGGCAGGGTTGCATGGCTGATTGCGTCGCTGACAAGGGCGCGCTTGCGCAGAAACAGGAAGGTCCCTGTCACGCCCGCCGACACGCCAAGCAATGTCGCACCGATGGCAACCAGCGTGGCGTTATAGCCAAGCTGAAGGGTCAGAGCATCCCAAAGCATGAACTATCCCAGCGCGCGTGAAATCTGATCGATCTGGGCCGTTGCCAACCTGCCACCATAGGCCGATTGCAGCGTTTCCGCCGTGAAGGCCTCGGCCACCGGCCCTTCGGCCACCTTGCGAGTGTTGATCAGGAAAACGTGGTCGAAATAGTCGGTCACGGTGGCCAGATCATGATGCACGACAACGACTGTCTTACCGGCCTCTTTCAGGGATTTCAGCACCGCGATGATGGCTTTTTCGGTAGCAGCGTCGACACCGGCAAACGGCTCGTCCAGCAGGTACAGATCAGCATCCTGAGCCAGAGCACGCGCCAGAAACACACGCTGTTGCTGGCCACCGGACAGCTGGCCTATCTGGCGATCCGCGAAATCGCGCATTCCGACACGGTTCAGGCAATCCATCGCACGGGCCTTGTGGCGCGCGCGCAAGCGGCCCAACAGGCCCAGTTCACGCGACAGACCCATCAGAACCACGTCGATCACACGTGTCGGGAAATCCCAGTCCACGCTGGCACGCTGGGGAACATAGGCAACACGTGCGCGTTGCGAATTCAGCGGCTGACCAAATACGGTCACCTGCCCCGACAATGGCGTAACGATGCCCAGCGCCGCCTTGAGCAGCGTTGATTTTCCAGCACCGTTCGGCCCGATAATGGCGGTCATCGCGCCGGGCGTTACTGTCATATCAACCGAAAAGACCGCTGGCTTCTGCCCGTAGGAAACCGTCAGACCCCGCACAGCCAGAGGGCTGTCATCCAGATTATGTTCCTGGACCGTCACACCTTCGTTGCTGATCAGCCCCAGCATCTTTCAGAACCCCGCTGACAGTTTGCCGTCCATGCCGCGATCGGGAACATCCCCGCCCAATGCGCCTGCGATGACGGTGATATTGTGATCCAGCATCCCGATGTAAGTGCCTTCGTAGGTGCCATCCTCGCCCATGGCGTCCGAGAACAACTCGCCCCCGACCTTCACCTCGTGCCCTTTGGCTGCGGCCCCTTCGATCAGCGCGCGGATCGACCGGTCAGAAACCGAGCTTTCGACGAAGACCGCCGTGATCCGGCGATCAACCAACAGGTCAACCAACTCTCCGATCCGGTTCAGGCCCGCCTCGGATTGGGTCGAGATGCCCTGAATGCCCAGAACCTCGAACCCGAAACTTTCGCCGAAATAGCCAAAGGCGTCGTGGGCGGTGACCAGAACCTTGTTGTGATCCGGTACTGAAGACAAGCTTTCCTCGGCATAGGCCGTCAGACGGTCTATGTCCGCCAGATGGGCTTGTGCATTGGCGGCAAAAACCTCGGCTGCTTCGGGGCGGGCTTCGGTCAGGGCGCGCTGCACTTCAACAACAACCTCGCGCCACAGCGCGGGTGTCATCCAGACATGCGGATCATACTTGTCGACATAATCATCATGCGCACGCAGCATGGACTTATCTACGCCTTCTGCAACCGCAATGACGGTCCGTTTCCGCACGAGGTCATGAAAAAAGTCTTCCATTTGCGCTTCGAGATACAGGCCGTGCCACAGAACCAGGTCTGCCCGTGTCATCGCAACAATATCGCTGCGCGTCTGGCGATAGGCGTGGGGATCAACGCCGGGGCCCATAAGCCCTCTGACCTCAACCAGATCACCGCCGACCTGACGGGCCGCATCTGCAATCATGCCCGTCGTCGCCACCACTTTCAGCGGTGCCCCGGCAAAAGCCATGGCTGGCACCGAAAGGGCCAGAGCCAAAAATGCAAGGCAATGCCGACGAATCATTTCCAACCTCGATTTGGATACGTGTTGGATCAAATATGAGAACCATTCGCAACTAAGTCAACGCTAATGAGAATTATTCGCAAGAAAACCTCAATTATTTGTCCAAATGGTCAAAAATATTCGATCATTGCGCCGGAACACCTTCCATTCCCGGGCCACCCGTGCGATTTTGTCGCAAACCTCCCAAAGGACGTAACCATGGATACGCAGAGCTCAGAAAGCCCCGTGCGCACCGCGCATCTGCCGCAAGTAACCGAACCCCGGAACCCCGGAATGGAACTGGATCTGGACTGGGTGCGCGCCGTTCAGGCCAATACTTCCGCGATTGAACGCCGTGCGGCCACATTGCCGGGCCGCCGTTCGGTCAAGAAGGAATATCAGGCTGCGTGGCTGCTGAAAGCCATCACGATGATCGACCTGACCACGCTGTCGGGCGATGATACGGTGGGCCGTGTGCGCCGCCTGTGTGCAAAGGCCCGTCAGCCGGTTGCGCCTTCGGTCCTTCAGGCGCTGGACATGCCGCCGATCACGACCGGGGCGGTTTGTGTCTATCACGACATGATCGAAACCGCTGTAGACGCCCTGAAAGGAACTGGCATTCCGGTCGCTGCCGTGTCCACCGGCTTTCCCGCCGGACTGTCCCCGTTCCATCTGCGCGTGGCCGAGATCGAGGAAAGCGTGAAGGCCGGGGCCGAGGAAATCGACATCGTAATCTCGCGCCGTCACGTGCTGTCGGGGGACTGGCAGGCCTTGTATGATGAGATGAAGGCGTTCCGCGTGGCTTGTGGCGATGCTCATGTCAAAGCCATTCTTGCGACCGGAGAATTGGGCAGCCTGCGCAATGTCGCGCGCGCCTCGCTGGTGTGCATGATGGCGGGGGCGGATTTCATCAAAACCTCGACCGGTAAGGAAAGCGTTAACGCCACCCTGCCCGTGTCGCTGGTCATGATCCGGGCGATCCGGGATTACTATGACCGCACCGGCTATCGCGTTGGCTACAAGCCTGCGGGTGGGATTTCCAAGGCAAAGGACGCGCTGGTCTACCTGTCGCTGATCAAGGATGAGCTGGGCGACCGTTGGCTGGAACCCGACCTGTTCCGCTTTGGTGCGTCGTCACTGCTGGGCGATATCGAACGGCAGTTGGAACACTATGTGACAGGCGCATATTCCGCCGGTTATCGCCACTCTATGGGGTGAAAAATGAAGCGCATCTCTGCATTTGCGATTGCAGTTATTTTTGCAGACTCCGCATTCGCCGCGGAGACCATCTACTCTTTGTATCGAACGTCGCTGGTCGACGGAATCACCAAGGTTCATATTGCTACTTTCGACACTAAGAATGGCGGCAACTACAACTTTGAAAACTGTCAGCTGGCCGCTGAGTTGTTTCAAAATCAACCCGACGTGAAAACAAAATTCTGGTGCGAACAAGGCCGTGCGCAAAAGGACTAAGGATCAACCATGACAGTCAAAGAAATCTTCGAAACCATGGACTATGGCCCTGCCCCCGAAAGCGCTGCCGAGGCACTGGCCTGGCTGGTCGATCAGGGCGACAAGTTCGGCCACTACATCGACGGGGCCTTCACCAAACCCGGCAAGGGGTTCGACAGCCGCAACCCCGCGACCGGAGAGGTTCTGGCCAAGCTGACCCAGGCGAAGCAAGCTGATGTGGACGCTGCCGTCGCCGCTGCCCGCAAGGCGCAGCCCAAATGGGAGAAACTGGGTGGCGCGGGCCGTGCGCGGTATCTCTATGCAATTGCGCGACTGCTGCAAAAGCATTCGCGTCTGTTTGCGGTGCTGGAAAGCCTCGACAACGGCAAACCGATCCGGGAATCGCGTGACATCGATATTCCGCTGGCGCAGCGGCATTTCTATTACCACGCCGGTATGGCGCAGCTGATGGAAAGCGAGCTGCCCGACGCTGAAGCGTTGGGTGTGTGCGGTCAGATCATTCCGTGGAACTTCCCCCTGCTGATGTTGGCGTGGAAGATCGCGCCTGCGCTGGCAATGGGAAATACGGTGGTTCTGAAACCGGCTGAATATACCTCGCTGACGGCGCTGTTATTTGCCGATATCTGCACACAGGCCGGTCTGCCGAAAGGTGTCGTCAACATCGTCACCGGAGACGGTGCTGTGGGCGAGATGATCGTGGCCTCGGACGTGGACAAGATTGCCTTTACCGGCTCGACTGTTGTGGGCCGCCGCATCCGTGAGGCCACTGCCGGATCTGGCAAGGAACTGGCATTGGAGTTGGGCGGCAAATCCGCGTACATCGTGTTTGATGACGCCGATATCGACTCGGCCATCGAAGGGCTGGTGGATGCGATCTGGTTCAATCAAGGTCAGGTCTGTTGTGCGGGTTCGCGACTGCTGGTGCAGGAAGGTATCGCCGACCGTTTCCACGACAAGCTGCGCGCCCGGATGGAGACGCTGCGCGTCGGCAATCCGCTGGATAAATGCATCGACGTGGGCGCGGTTGTGGACCCGGTTCAGTTGCAGACCATCAAAGGAATGGTCGAAAGCAACACTGCGGGCCATGTGCATCAAGCCGCCTGCGATCTTCCCGCAAACGGCTGCTACTACCCGCCGACACTGATCTCGGGGCTCGAAACCTCGGACCCGTTGATGCAGGAAGAGATCTTTGGCCCGGTGCTGGTGTCTTCGACCTTCCGCACACCGGAAGAGGCCGTCGAGCTGGCCAACAACACCAGGTATGGTCTGGCGGCGACCGTCTGGACCGAGAATGTGAACCTTGCGCTGGATATCGCGCCCAAGCTGGTTGCGGGCGTCGTCTGGGTGAATGCTACCAATCTGTTTGACGCCGCTGCCGGGTTCGGTGGGGTCCGCGAAAGCGGCTTTGGCCGCGAAGGCGGTTGGGAAGGGCTGACCGCCTATACCAGACCCAAGGGTAAGGCCAAGCCGCTGGCAAAGGTCGAGGCAGCCATGGGCGAAGGGGCACCGGTCGACCCGATCGACCGCACTGCCAAGTTGTATGTCGGCGGCAAGCAGGCGCGGCCCGATGGTGGTTATTCGAAACCGGTTTGGGGCAAGTCCGGCCTGCTGGGCCATGTGGGTCTTGCCAACCGCAAGGACGTGCGCAACGCGGTCGAGGCTGCGGCAGGTGCCAAAAGCTGGTCCAGAACCACCGGCCATCTGCGGGCCCAGATCCTGTATTACATCGGCGAAAACCTCTCGGCCCGCGCCGGTGAATTCGCGGCGCGGATCGACGCCATGACCGGCAGGAAAGACGGCGCGAAAGAAGTTGAGGCTTCGATCCAACGCCTGTTCACTGCTGCCGCCTGGGCCGACAAGTATGACGGCCAGGTGCATGGCGTTCCGATCCGGGGCGTGGCCATCGCCATGAAGGAACCCGTTGGCGTGATCGGTGCGCTTTGCGCGGATGAAGCACCGCTGCTGGGTCTGGTCTCGGCTATGGCGCCTGCGATTGCGATGGGCAACCGGACGGTTCTGGTGGCTTCTGAGCCCTACCCGCTGGCGGCGACGGATTTCTACCAGATCCTTGAGACTTCGGACGTCCCTGCCGGTGTGGTCAACATCCTGACGGGCAGCCATGCGGAACTGGCGAAACCGCTGGCCTCGCATCTGAATGTCGACGCGGTCTGGTCGTTTTCGTCCACCGACCTGTCGAAAGAGATCGAGGTCGTTTCAGCCGGGAACCTGAAGCGGACCTGGGTCAATAACGCGACGGCATTTGACTGGAGCATGGACCATTCCCGCCGCTTCCTTCAGGCTGCAACCGAAGTCAAAAACATCTGGGTGCCCTACGGCGAGTAGGGCTCCCTGCCCAGGGAGGCCTACATGGATTTTTCGGGAAAAACCGTCATCGTCATCGGTGGCACCAGTGGCATCAACCGGGGCATCGCCGAGGCCTTCGCGGCCTCGGGTGCGAAACTGGCCGTGGCCAGCCGCTCGCAGGACAAGGTCGATGACACCATCGCCGCGCTGAAAGCCGCAGGCGCACAGGATGCGATTGGGGTTGCGTTTGATGTGCGCGATGCAGGCGCCGTGGCGGCGGGACTGAAGCAGTTCCATGACGCCTTCGGGGATATCGATGTGCTGATCTCGGGCGCGGCGGGTAATTTCCCGGCGCTGGCGTCCGAAATGTCGGTCAACGCGTTCAAGACCGTGATCGATATCGACCTGATGGGCACGATCCACGTGATGAAGGGGACGTATCCGTTCCTCAAACGCCCCGGTGCCAGCATCATCAATATCTCGGCCCCACAATCTTATCTGCCTTATGAGGGTCAAGCCCATGTCTGCGCCGCCAAGGCGGGGGTGGATCAGATCACCCGCACGCTGTCGATGGAATGGGGTGTCGAGGGAATCAGGGTGAACTCGGTTGTGCCGGGGTTCATCGAAGGCACCGAGGGTGCGAAACGCCTTGCGCCCACCAAAAACGCCCACGAAGAACTGCGCCGCGACGTGCCGTTGGGCCGCTGGGGTCAGCCGCAGGACGTGGCCAATGCCTGCCTGTTCCTCAGCTCGGATCTGGCCAGTTATATCAGCGGCACGGTTCTGGCCGTGGACGGGGCACTCTATCAGCGCGGATCGGGCAAGTTCGGGCAGATGATGGGCGACATGCTGCGTGGCATGAAAAAGGGGTGAGCCGCAACTCACCCCATGCAGTTCAGTTGGTAGTTTCCAGACCAACCGGCTTTCCAACAACAGTGAAATGCAGGCCGTCCGGATCCAACAGTTCGGATGCAACGCGGTTCACGTCTTCCAGTGTGACCGCGTTCACCTTGTCATTGCGGGTGGCGATGTAGTCGATGGGCAATCCTTCCATCTGCATCCCCACCATGATCCCGGCAATCTGCCCGTTGCCGTCAAAGCGCAACGGATAAGCGCCGGTCAGGTAGGTCTTGGCATCGTCCAGTTCCTTCTGCGTCACCCCTTCGGCGGCGGCGCGCGCCCATTCGTTGCGAATAACCTGTATCGCCTCGGCAATGCGGTCATTGGCCGATGACACCGACCCCAGGTAAACCGAGGCCAGATCCTTGGGCACAAGATAGGTTCCAACCCCATAGGTCAGGCCACGCTTTTCACGCACCTCTTGCATCAGACGGCTTTCGAACCCGCCACCGCCAAGGATGTGGTTCAGGATATAGGCGGCAAAGAAATCAGGATCGTCCCGATCCATTCCGGCATGGCCAAACAGCGCGACGGATTGCGGGGTGTCAAACTCGACAACACTGATCCCACCGGGAATGGTCACGTTGGCCTTGCCCGGGATGGGCTTGCCCGTTTCCGGCAGGTCGGCGAGCAATGTGTCAAGCAATGCGCCCAGTTCCTCGGCCGTGATATCGCCGACAGCCCCCACATAAAGACGATCCTTGGCAAAAACGCTTTCATACGCCGTTACCACGTCATCCCGTGTCAAAGCCGAGACGCTTTCGATTGTGCCCTTGCCTTCCGATCCATAAGGGTGATCGCCATAGGCCATCTGGGCAAAGTTGCGGCCTGCAATCTCGTTCGGGTCGGTTTGATCTGATCGCAGCCCGGACAGGATTTGCGCGCGCACACGGTCGACCGCGTCCTGATCAAAGCGCGGTTCGTGAATCGTCTCACGCAGCAGGTCGGCAACCTCATCCCGGTTTTCGGTCAGAAAACGTGCGGAAATCGAAACCGTGTCGTCACCGGCGTTATAGCGGAACGATGCGGCCAGAGCCTCAAGCTCGCGCGCATAGGTTCGCGCGTCCATTTCACCGGAACCTTCCTCGATCAGCCCACTCATCAGATAGACCGCGCCGCGCCTGTCCGGGTCGTCCAGCGACGTACCGCCACGGAAGCGCAGCTCAAGCGCGGTGAAAGGGATCGAGTGATCCTCGACCAGCCATGCGGTGATCCCGCCGGGCGAGGTCACTTCTTCAATCTCGATCTCGGCCAAAGCGGGCAGAGCAACCAGACAGGCAATCAGCGTTGCGAGAAACCGTTTCATTGCGTCACCTCATCATCGCGCATCAGCCAGCCGGTGACCGACGCCTCGGGTTGCAGAACGTCACGGGCGGCGGCGATGATTTCGTCTCCGGTCACGGCCTGAAGGATATCGGGCCATGCCTGCACATCCTGTATTGTCAGGCCGCTGGTCAGGGCGCGGCCATAGCGGTTGCCGATCCCGTCCACATTGTCGCGCGCATAGGTCTGCGCGGCCCGCAACTGCATCTTGATACGGTTCAGATTGCCCTCGTCGACACCTTCGGCAATGAAATCGGCCACGGCCTGATCCATGGCATCTTCGGCCTCTTGCAGGGAAACTCCTTCGGCGGGAACCACCAACAGGTCGAATGTTGTGTCATCCAGCGAGACGTCACGATAGAACGCCCCGGTATAAACAGCCATTTTCTGATCGAATTGCAGCTTTTCGTTCAGGTAAGAGGTCGTGCTGCCCCCCAGAAGTTCCGCCAACAGAAATAGGGCTGCCGCCTTTTCCTGATCGCCCGGATCGCGTTCCGGCGCCAGATAACTGCGCTGGACATAGGGTTGCGCCACGCGAGGGTCCTTGAATGTCAGACGGCGTTCGGAGTTTTGCGGGGGTTCTTGCGACCGGATCCGTTCCGGCAATTCCGCATTGGCCGGAATCACACCGTAATACTGATCGGCCAGAGTGCGGACCTCGGCAGGATCAACGTCTCCGGTGACAACCAGAATGGCGTTATTGGGCGCATAGTGGGTCTGGTAGAAAGACAGTGCGTCTTCCAGTTCCAGTTCTTCCATCTCGTGCTTCCAGCCGATGATCGGCACGCCATAACGGTGATTGAGGTATTGTGCCGCGCTCATCTGTTCGCCGAACAGGGCGCGTGGGTTGTTCTCGGTGCGCTGGTTGCGTTCCTCAAGGATCACATCGCGCTCGGTCACGATGTCCTCTTCGCTCAGGCGAATGTTCCGCATCCTGTCCGATTCCATACGCATCATCAGCTCAAGCCGGTCGGCGGCGACGCGCTGGAAATAGGCAGTGTAATCATACGAAGTGAACGCGTTGTCGTTACCGCCATTGGCCGCGACAGTGGCCGAGAATTCGCCCGGCGCCAAAGTATTTGTGCCCTTGAACAGCAGGTGTTCCAGAAAATGCGCGACACCCGACGATCCGATCGGCTCATCCGCCGATCCGGCGCGGTACCAGACCATATGCTGCACGACAGGCGCGCGGTGATCTTCGACCACGACGACATCCATGCCGTTGTCCAAAGTGAATGTGGTGACCGCTTCTTTCCCGCCCCCGGCAAAAGCCGGGGTGGTGGCGATCAGGGCAGCCGACAAGGCCAGGGCCCGAACCATGGGGCATCCTCCGTTTCGTTTCTGTCATTCAAACTACGGTGGTGCGGCCCGGGTTCAAGCCCGATGACGGAAAGTTAAGAATTATTCATTCGGGGGCGAGGTCGGGGTCTCGACCCCGGCCCGGCGGGCGGCATCGGTTTCCGAGAACGGATCGATCGACTGGCGTTCGTAGACCTGACTATAGCGGTCGACAGGGAACAGGCGCAGACCGGTCCAGCGGCCCCGGCGTTTGCGGAATGCGGCGTCCTCGGCTTCGACCACCTGCCGCGTATCGGGTGACACGCCATAACGGCTGGACGCCGTCACAAGCGCCGCATCCGACGACGGCACACCAGCGTTGGGGTTCAGGGCGGCGGCATTACCACCCAGCGCGACTACCGCATCGGCGTTGGGGGTCGGGTCTGTCAGATTCCCACCACCCGGCGTGGGTGCCGGCAGGAACGCGTAATCCTGAGGCTGGGTCAGCGGCTTGACCGGCAATACCGAAAATTCATCCGGACCCTGTCCGGGAGGCGCCAGATCCCGCAGTCCGGGATTCGAACATGCCGCAACCGCAGCGGCAACTGTCAGAACAAATATGGCGCGCGGCATCCGCATTGGTGTCTCCAGCCTGTTTCTGGCGCTTTTATCGCATATCATTCCGCGCGTCACGAGGGCTTTTTGCCGTCAAACAAAACCAGCCCCAGCGCTCCGGCGAATATGAACACATCCGCCAAGTTGAACACAAACGGGTTGTTGATGCCACAGCAGGACATGTTCAGGAAATCCAGAACAAACCCATAAAGGAGCCGGTCAACCACATTCGCAAGCGCTCCGCCGATCAGCAGACCGCCACAGAGCAACATGAGTTTTGAACGCATCGAACGACCAAGCCAAACGAGAACACCGATGCAGATCGCCACGGATACACCGATCAAAAACCAGCGCGCGGCCTCAGAGTCGCCCTGAAACAGGCCGAAATTGATGCCCCGATTCTCGCCGTATCGGAACACCAGCAGCGGCGGCAGAACATCGATACCGCCGGGCCGTTCAGCAACGCGCAGGACGTGAACGACCAGATATTTGCTGATCTGGTCGATCGCGAAGGCGGCCAAGGCCGCCCAGAGAAGCAGGCGTGACCGCATCAGTGACGGAAATGACGCATGCCGGTGAAGACCATAGCCAGACCGGCCTCATCGGCTGCGGCGATCACTTCATCGTCGCGCATGGACCCGCCCGGCTGAATGACGCAGGTCGCGCCCGCTTCGGCGGCTTCCATCAACCCGTCGGGGAAGGGGAAAAACGCATCCGATGCCACGGCAGAACCGATGGTCAGCGGCTGCGGCAAGCCCAGTGCTTCAGCCATACGTTCGGCTTTCTTGGCCGCGATCAGAGCCGAATCCACACGGCTCATCTGCCCCGCGCCAACACCCACGGTTGCGCCATCCTTGACGTAGACGATGGCGTTGGATTTGACGTGCTTGGCCACTTTCCACGCGAACAACAGGTCATGCATCTGCGCGTCGGTCGGGGCTTTCTTGGTCACGACCTTGAGGTCGTCCATGCCGACAAAGCCGTTATCCTTGTCCTGCACCAACAGCCCGCCGGCCACCTGACGGACGGTTTTGCCACCTTCGGTTACATCCGGCAGCGCCTCGGTCGTAAGCAGGCGCAGGTTTTTCTTGGCGGCAAAAATCGCCTTGGCCTCGTCCGAGGCACCGGGGGCGATTACAACCTCGGTGAAGATGCCCGTAATCTCTTGCGCTGTTTCTTCATCCAGCGGCTGGTTCAGCGCAACAATGCCACCAAAAGCCGAGGTGCGGTCGCAGTCAAATGCCGCCTTGTACGCCTCAAGAAGGGTTGAACCTGTGGCTACACCGCAAGGGTTGGCGTGTTTGATGATGGCGCAAGCCGCGCCTTTCGCCGGATCAAACTCGGCCACCAGCTCAAAGGCCGCGTCCGTGTCGTTGATGTTGTTATAGCTCAGTTCCTTGCCCTGATGCTGTACGGCGGTGGCGACGCCGGGGCGGTTGGTGCCGTCCGTGTAGAACGCTGCCTGCTGGTGGCTGTTTTCACCATACCGCAGGGTCTGCTTCAACTCACCGGCAAATGCGCGGCGCGTTGGGGCGTCCAGTTGCAGCGCATCGGCCATCCAGTTCGACACGGCGGCGTCATAGGCCGCTGTTCGGGCATAGGCCTTTTGCGCCAGCCACTGGCGGAAGCCATAGGATGTCTTGCCATAGTTTTCTTCCAGCTGATCCAGCAGGGAGGAATAATCCTCGACATCCACCACCACGTTCACAAAGGTATGGTTTTTTGAGGCCGCACGGATCATCGCCGGGCCGCCGATGTCGATATTCTCGATACATTCGTCATAGCCCGCGCCCTTGGCGACGGTTGCCTCGAACGGGTAGAGGTTTACGACCAGCAGGTCGATGGCGCCGATGCCATGTTCCTCCATCGCCGCGACGTGGGTGTCATTGTCACGCAGCGCCAGCAACCCGCCATGCACCATCGGGTGCAGCGTTTTGACCCGGCCATCCATCATCTCGGGGAAGCCGGTGATTTCGCTGACATCGCGAACCTCAAGCCCTGCATCGCGCAGCGCCTTGGCTGTGCCGCCGGTCGACAACAGTTCGATCCCGCGCTCGGACAGCGCCTTGCCCAGCTCGATCAGCCCGGTCTTGTCGGAAACGGAAAGCAACGCGCGGCGCACGGGGTGAAGGTCAGTCATGGGTCCAAAGGTCCTTTTGGCGTCAGTCAAACTTGGGCTCGTCCCGGTGCGTATCGCGCACGGCATAGGCTGTATCCTGCGCCTTGCTCAGCGTCCACCGGATGCGCGTCGCATACTCCATTGCGCGGCCAGATAGAACGATCTGTTTTGTCGCGCGTGGCTTTAAACGTCCTTTTTCAAGGTAAACACTTGGTTCGACAGATAATTTTCCCACACCATCATGGCGGAAAACCCAGATCTCGCCGCTTTTAAGCGCCATCGACACTGCCGCCCCGCCCAGATCCAGCGCAGCATCAACGTCAGGATGCAGATGAAAACGGATGTCATAGCCAACGCCCTTGAGGCCCGAGGCGTCCATCGCCCTGTCGAACTGACGCTTGGCCTTGTCGGTTGCGGTCAGCAGAATATCCTCGACCGTCAGCTCACGCCCGTCAAAGCGCAATTCGAATGTGCGCGCGTGGGTCAGCCCGAAGACTTTGACATATCCGTCATGCCCAGCCATGAAACGGATGCCTTCGAACGCATCTTCAAAATCGACCGGAACGTCCCGCGGCGCATCGACCAGCGCCTGACTTTCGCGGCCCGGCAACGGGTTGGCCAACCGCGCGCTCGAGAACCCGTCCAGACACAGGGTTGAGTGAGATGGGGTCGCACGCCCGGCACGGCGCCAATCCAACCCGAAACTGGCCCCCGATCCACAATTCACGATCAAAGGGCGACGCCCCGAGGTCAGCTCGAACGCCAGCGTGGATGCGTGCGCGTTGAATGAGGCCGCTCCGGACGGCGGCGCGCTGGCATCCACGATCACCGTGGTGCGTGCTGCGGACAGGCGGGCATAGCCCATTGGCAGTTCGGTCGCCGCCTTGTGCTTGACGCCGCTTTGCGCAAGCGCCTGTTCCAGCCGCCCTTCGACCCCGCGCCCACCGCCGTGAAACCGCGCCAGCGCGCCATCCGCATGGCGCAGACTGCGCAAGGTCGGTGCGATCCGCTTGATCGCCTTGGCCTGCGCAACAGGTGTGCCGCGTCCAAGATCGCTGAGCGCCGCCGACGTCCAGCTGAGCAGCATAAACACCTCAAGCAGCTCTTCCGGGTTGCGTGTTGGAATACCGCCCTGCGCATCCACTTGCCGGTCACACTCGCCAGCCAAAGCCCGCAAGGCCGGATCGGCCATCTGCTCCAGCCCCTCCAGCGCCAACCCGGCTTGTACTAGGCCGGCCAGCGCCTCGAAACGCGGCAACCCGGGCGTCGCAGCTTGCCAGCGTTTGGACAGGAACCATGTTTGTTGCGCCAAAGACCGAAAGAACAGTTTGCTTTGCTTCTCATCTGCCCCGCGCAGCAGAAAGAGTGCATGGTTGATCCAGCGCATCACACGCCGCCCGGTCAGGTCAGGTACCCAGCCCGGGCCCTGCCCGCGGCCATGCGCCTCGATCCAGCCCCAGACCCAGCGCTGCGCTTTTTCCCGTGCGCGCATATCACCGACGGCGGCCAGATCATCCAGCCATGCAAAACCATGGCGTTCCTCGTCAAAGCCGGCGCTGGGGGCAATGACATCCCACAACGCTGTATCGTCTGCCTCGACCAGATAGCCGGCGAACAAGAGATTCCCCGCAACCAGCTGCCGCCCGCGCGCAAACGAACCAACGGTGCGCGGCTGGGGCTGCGCAACAAACCCCGTGGCGGTCTTTTGCCGTTGGCTGAGACGCGCGTAGAAACGGTTCTGAAACCGCATCCACCGACTGGCCATGGTGTCCGAATTTGACATGCGCGTGTTACTCTGCCCCTTGCGCTCTGCTGGCGCTTGAGACCCAACGATAGACCGCGCCGATCGTCAAGTCATCGAAAAGCGTGCACTCAGGCGGATTTGTTCAGGCAGGCGATATAGAACCCGTCCATACCCCCTCGATCGGGCCAGTAGTCGGGCCGCAGACGCAGGCCGCCTTCCTCGGTGATCCAATTGTCTTCGATGCCGGAGAGCTTCAGTGCCTCGCGATCAACACGCATGTCCGGATACATGCCCAGCGCGTCTTCGATCTGAACCTCGCCCTCATCCGGCAAAAGCGAACAGGTGCAATAGACCAGCCGCCCGCCAGGTTTCAGCAGCGTCCATGCGTGGGCCAGCATCTGCGCCTGCAATTCGATCAATCCGCCAAATTCCGAGCCATCCTTGGCAAAGGGCAAGTCAGGATGCCTGCGGATCGTACCCGTGGCCGAGCAGGGCGCGTCCAGCAAAATCGCGTCGTACTGACCCTGATGGTCCAGCGCGTCACCCACGATGACTTCTGCCGTCAATCCGGTTCGCGCTAGGTTTTCGCGCACGCGTTCTGTGCGCGCCGCGGATACATCCAGCGCCGTCACATCCGCGCCCGCCGCAGCCAGTTGCATGGTTTTACCGCCCGGTGCCGCGCAAAGGTCCAACACCTTTTCGCCCGCCTTCGGTGCCAGAACACGCACCGGCAGCGCGGCTGCCGCGTCCTGCACCCACCACTCCCCAGCCTTGTATCCCGGCAAGGCCGAGACCTGACCCGCTTCCAGAATACGCACAGACCCGGTGGGAAGTTTTTCGCCCGAAGGGCTTTCCGCCCCCGGCTTCAGTGTAAGGTCCAGTGGTGCGCCCGCGAAATGCGCCTGTTCCATTCCGGCCACCGCTTCGGCACCCCACGCCGCGAGCAGCGGGTCTCGCAACCACTCCGGCAGGCGCGGGACACGCATTTTCGGCCATGCTTCGGGACCCTCGGACGCCACCTTGCGCAAAACGGCATTCACCAGCCCTTTCAGACGCCCGTGCTTGCGCGAGCGGCTGATGATTTCAACCATGGAGTTCACCACCCCATGCGCGGCTTCCCCGTTGCACAGTTCGACCGCGCCCAGCCTCAGCACATTGTGTACGGTCAGGGCGGGTGTTCGGTTCAGGTGGTTGTCCAGCAGACGGTCGGCGCGCTCCAGCCCGCGCAGGGTTTCGGACGCCAGCCGCTGGGCACGCGCGCGATCCTCTGGCCCCAACCGATCCAAAGCGCCCGCGGCGAGGCATTCAGACAACAGGCGGCCTTCGCCCAGAACCTGATCCAATAGATAGATTGCGCTGCGCCGTGCTGCTGTCGCGCTGTTTGTCATGGTACCGCCTTCATGTGACCTGTGCCCGCATTGCCATTGGCGGACGCGGGCGTATATCAAGGCTATGCACGGAAAGGAACCCGATGTCATGAGTGACGACCGCAAAGACCTGCCCCCCGCCGCCCAACGCGCGCTGGCCGAAGCGGAAGAACGCCGCCAAAAAGCCCAGGCCGAGGCCAGGGAAATGCCCAAGGAACTGGGAGGGCGCGATGGGCTGGACCCCGCCCGTTACGGCGATTGGGAAAAGAAAGGCATTGCCATCGATTTCTAGGCCCTCAGTCGCGCAGGGCCTTCAGAAAATCGTCGATCAGGGCGCGCTGTTTTCTGGACTGCACCCGATCTTCGGGCCATGTCAGCCAATACCCGTCCTTGGTTTGCAGCTCTGGCAGCTCTAACCTGCGCAACCGGCCATCCCTTAGATCACCGGACGCCAGCGGAACCGAGCCCAGCACGATCCCCATCCCGCGCCTTGCCGCCGAAACGGCATGTTCCATCGAATCGAAACTGACATGTGATAGCGCGACGTCGCCATGCCCGCATTTCCGGACCCACTCGCGCCAGCCCGGACGCTCGCCGCGCAGATCGATCAGGGGGGCACCCCATTCAACGCCCGGTGCGGCCATCGGCACCAGCACCTCGCGCGCGATCAATGCCGCGTCGCGCCCGGCCCACACGCCGCGACCATAGCGGATTTGCAGCCAGGTGCGTTCCTCGTCCAGCGACGACCGGCGCGCAACCGAGTCGGTCATCACCCGCACCTCGGGGCGCAGATTTCGGAACACAGGCAGGGCTGGCACAACAAGGGCGTGGATGTTTGATGACAACCCGGCGACCCTGAGTTCGCGTGGCGATTTTCCAAACAGGTCCTCGGTGTTGCGTTCCAACGCCAGCAGGCTGTCCTGCACCAGCGGCAGATAGCTTTCGCCTTCGACCGTCAGTGACACGCCGCGCGCCTCGCGCACAAACAGGGACCGGCCCAGCCACGCCTCAAGATTGCCGATCCTTTGGCTGACAGCGGCCTGCGTCAACCCGAACTCTTTCGCAGCGGCCGAGAACCCGCCCAGACGCCCGGCGGCTTCGAACACGCGCAACCAATCCAACGGCGGTAATCCGGTCTTGTTTTTTGCCATTAGTTTTTCCAAGCCTCAGCCGAAATAAGGATTAATTGTCGTAATGCCACGAACGGCGTATCAGCTCAACCAAAGCTCGCGCCGAACAGGAGACCCCCAATGCTGCGCACCGCCACCCACGACACCTCGATTGTTACAGTCGCGTTTGACACCGAGGCCAAGGCCCGTTTCCACGCCATCTGGCTGCGCGACAACGCGCTGGACGCTGATACCCGCGCGCCGGGCAATGGTCAGCGCCTGATCACCATCGGCGATATTCCCACCGACATCTCGGTCAGTTCAGCCGAGGTGGTCGCAGGTGACCTGCAAGTCACGTTCCAGCCCGAGGGCAAAACCGTTACCTTCCCGGCGGATTGGTTGGCCGAAAACAGCTACGACCGCGATCATGACATTGCGCTGGGTCGCATCGCCCCAGGCATCACGACCTGGGAGAGTGGTATCGGCGCGCCCAGCGGGGATTGGAACGAGGTCCATGCCAGCTCGGCTGCCAAGCGCAACTGGCTGGCCGCTGTGGCCGAGTTCGGCTTTGCCAAGCTGACCGGCGGCCCGACCGAGCCTGAATCGCTGCTGAAGGTCGCTGACCTGTTCGGCTATGTCCGCGAAACCAATTATGGCCCCTATTTCGAGGTGCGGACCGAGGTGAACCCGACAAACCTTGCCTATACCGGGCTTGGCCTTCAGGCGCATACCGACAACCCCTATCGCGACCCGGTGCCGACCTTGCAAATCCTCTATTGTCTGGAAAACTCGGCTGAAGGTGGGGAGTCCATCGTTGTTGACGGCTTCCGCGCCATCGAAAAACTGCGTGACGCAAACCCCGAAGGCTTTGCCCTGCTGGCCGGATATCCGGCGCGGTTCGAGTACAAGGGCTCGGACGGGGTCTGCCTGCGGTCGCGCCGCCCGATGATCGAGTTGTCGCCGGATGGCGAGTTGATCGGCATCCGCTTCAACAACCGCTCTTCTGCCCCTTTCATAGACGTACCGTTTGACAAGATGGAGGCTTATTACGCCGCCTATCGCCAACTGGGGGATATCATCGACGACCCGGCCATGGGCGTGTCGTTCAAACTGGAACCGGGGGAAAGCTTTATCGTCGACAACACCCGCGTCCTGCACGCGCGGCTTGGCTATTCCGGGGCCGGGTCGCGCTGGTTGCAGGGATGTTACGCCGACAAGGACGGGTTGCTGTCCACACTGGCGGCGATGGAGATGGCGCAGCCGGAGGCGGCAGAATGAAACCTGATTTCTCGACCCTGAACCGGGACAATATCGTTGCTTTCATCGGGAGCATTTTCGAACGCCGCGGCGGTGAAGAGTATCTGGGCGAGCCTGTCACCATGGCCCAGCACATGCTGCAAGGCGCAACCATTGCCGAGCAGAACGGGATGCCCGAGGAAATCATCGTGGGCGCCTTGCTGCACGACATCGGCCATTTCACATCCGAGTTCGGCACCTACCACCCGGATGACACCGAAGACCGTCATCATGAGGACGCGGGCGCCGAGGTGCTGGAGCAGTTCTTCCCCTCGGTCATCACCGATTGCTGCCGCTATCACGTGGCAGCCAAGCGGTATCTGTGTGCCACCAAACCCGAGTATTTCAATCGCCTGTCCGCGGCGTCGGTTCACACGTTGGAACTGCAAGGTGGTCCGATGAGCGCCGAAGAAGTTGCCGCGTTCGAAGCCAACCCGAACCTGAAGGAGATCATTCAGGTCCGCTATCTGGATGAGGCCGGCAAACGCGCGGATATGGAAACCCCGGATTTTGCACATTTTGCGCCGATGGTGCAGCGTATGGTCGACAAACACATGGAGGCCGCATGAACGCCCCGGAATACATCTTTGAAGCTAGCACCAAACCCTCGCTGCCCTGGCACGAGGTTCCCCTGATCCGAGCAACGGACGCCTCGGTCAAAGGTTATGGGTGTCTGGTCGATGATCCCGAAGGGTTCGAGATCGAGATCACCCGCTGGCCACAGCAGGGCTGGCGGCCGATTGACGAAGGCACCGGCGATGAAGGCGGCTGGGTCGAAGGCACTTTTCGCGGTGAGTGGAAGGGTGACGTGCTTTATGGCGAGAACGA
Organism: Ruegeria sp. AF7; assembly: GCF_056541885.1. Taxonomy (NCBI): domain Bacteria; kingdom Pseudomonadati; phylum Pseudomonadota; class Alphaproteobacteria; order Rhodobacterales; family Roseobacteraceae; genus Ruegeria; species Ruegeria sp. AF7. Next base: position 159,774 of record NZ_JBQFYX010000003.1, read on the forward strand.
AGCGGTCAATGGCCACTATGTCCTCGGCTGGTCCACCGATCCGCAGCAGGCACAGACAAGCCGCGAAACAGCGCCCCGCGATCAGGTGCTGCTGTGGCACATGAACTACCACCCGGATGGCGGGCAGATGTTCTGGCCACTCGACAAAAAGCCCTTCATCATCCCCGCCGCCCTGCCCGGCGACAACCTGACGCCGGAAAAGGTGGTGGCGTTCTGGTGCGACGGTTCGCGCGGGCTGTATATCCATCCCGGTATCTGGCACGAGGGGATATTTCCGGTAGAAGACAACCAGCGGTTCCTCGACCGTCAGGGTGCGGTGCACGCCCGCGTCAGCGCTGATATCGGTCAGGAATTTGGCGTCTACCTCGCCTGCCCGCTGCGCGCCGACAAAATCAGGGATTTGTGATCAGAGCCCCCCGATGAGCAGATCGGCTACGCGCGATCCAAATCTGCGTAGCCAGCAGGTACGGTAGGAAGAACGCGAAGTTCTGAACCTGATCGAAAGGGCCCGAGAAATCAGGCTCTGACCCCAACCCGCCGGTCAACAGATACCAAACCGTATAATGCACACGGTAGAGCCACGACCCCAGCGCCAGCCAGAACAGCCGCAGACCCCACGCCCTATGGCCAGCACGATCCGCGATTATAGCCATGCGCGCCACCATCAGAGCTGCAGTGAACAGACAGAGCCCATACAAGAAAAACGCTGCAGACATCATCGGTCCACCGATCGTTCCCCGCAGGGGGATATAGGTCATTCCTGCCAGTCCGGTGATCAAAGCCGACGCAATCAGAGCCACACCCAAGCCGCGGTGAAACCGATTGTATTTCAGCCGAAGCCCTTTCAGCAGTTGCAGCGGCACAAGAGCCACCAACACCGTTCCGGCAAAGATATGCAACATCATCGCCGCATTAGCGACACTCTGGTCATAGGCAAACAAGTAGCTTTTTTGTGCCGCGCTCTCAGACAGCCCGACGCCGATCATGTCAAACCCCTGCGCGACGAAGGGCAGCAGGGTCAGATAGAACAGGACCAGCACCAATCCGGTCATCACACGTGATGTCAGGTTCCGCATACGCCCGAGTGTAACGCCGTCGAGCGGCCCGTCTATGGCTTACAGCCCAAGCACATCCACCATGTCATATTGACCGGGGGACTTGCCCTGCCCCCACAGCGCCGCTTTCAACGCGCCGCGGGCAAAGATGGCGCGGTCGGTGGCCAAATGGCGCAGGACGATGCGTTCTCCGGGGGCGGCGAACAGGACATCATGTTCCCCCACGATGTCGCCGCCGCGAATAGCGTGAAAACCGATATCTCCACGCTTGCGCGCGCCGGTGATGCCGTCCCGACCCCGGTCGGACACGTCCGACAACTCAACGCCGCGCCCTTCGGCTGCGGCCTCGCCCAGCATCAGCGCCGTGCCCGAAGGTGCATCGACCTTGTGACGGTGGTGACCTTCGATGATCTCGATATCGAAATCCTCATCCAATGCGGCTGCGACCTTTTTGGTCAATTGCACCAGAAGGTTGACGCCAAGGCTCATGTTTCCGGCCCGCACGATTACCGCATGGCGCGACGCGGGTTCCAGTGTTGCGATCTGTTCGTCGGACATGCCGGTGGTGCCGATCACATGCACACAGCGCGCCTGCGCCGCCAGCGCAGCGAATTCCAGTGTCGCCTCGGGCGCGGTGAAGTCGATCACTGCCTGCGCCTGCGCAAAGGCCTCCAGCGGATCGTCGGTGACGGTGACGCCCAGTGCCTGCCCGCCCATGGCCTCGCCCACATCCTGACCGATCCAGTCATGGTCCTTGCGTTCGACCACGCCGACCAGACGAGCCTGATCGCTGTCCGTCACGGTCTTGATCAGCATCTGCCCCATACGGCCCGAAGCCCCTGTGATGACGATCCCCGGAATATGGGTCATTGCGCTGGTCCTTTTCGTTAAGTCGGCTCAAAGCCTCCTACCCGGTTCGCGCCCGCTTGGCAAAGCCCTGCTTTGCGCTTAGATCGGGGTTTATGGCAAAGAACAAATTCCACGATGGCCCCGGCCCGTCCCAACGGCAGCTGCGTGTCGGCGAACTGATCCGCCGCACCCTGTCCGAAGTTCTGGCGCGCGGAGATGTCCACGACCCCGACCTGAATCGCATGTCGATCACCGTGGGTGAGGTGCGTACCTCGCCCGATCTGAAGATCGCCACCGCCTATGTGCTGCCCCTTGGCGGCAGAGGGCAGGAGGACGTGATCGAACTTCTGGCCCGCAACAAGGGTGAGCTGCGGCGCATGGTCGGCAAGAAAGTCGGCCTGAAATTCGCGCCCGATCTGCGCTTTCGGCTGGATGACACGTTTGACCGTCTGGACGACACCCGCCGCATGTTCGAACAGGACGCGGTGCGCCGCGATCTGGACGAGTGATCCGCACGTTTGTCACATTGGCGACGCTTCTTTGGGCCGCGCAGGCAGGCGCGGTCACTTGTGAAAAGCTGACCCACGAGGACAAACGTTATACGGTTTGCAACGTCGATGCAGCCAATGAAGATCTGAGGCTTTTTCTGAACGGCGAAGACGGTCAGGTATTGGGGCATTTTTCGTCGGTCAACGAAGTGCTGGCCCCGGAAGGCGAACGGCTGGCCTTTGCGATGAACGCGGGCATGTATCACGACGACCGTTCACCCGTTGGCCATTATGTCGAGGACGGCCAGGAGCAGATGCGTGTGATCACCAACCCCGGCCCCGGAAATTTCGGGTTGCTGCCCAATGGCGTGTTCTGCATCCGTGAGGGCCGGGCGGATGTGTTTGAAACGCTTGATTACGTGGATCAGGCCCCCACCTGCCGCTTTGCCACCCAATCCGGCCCTATGCTTGTGATCGACGGAGAACTGCACCCGCGCTTCTTGCCCGATTCGACCTCGCTTTATGTTCGCAATGGCGTCGGCACCAGTTCCGATGGTACGCGTGCGGTGTTTGCGATCTCGGAAGATTATGTCACCTTCCACGAGTTCGGGCGTCTGTTCCGCGATGTGCTTGGCACACCAAACGCGCTGTTTTTCGACGGCAATATCTCGCGGATGTATGAGCGGGCCAGCAACCGCTCGGATCTGGGGTTCTCGCTGGGGCCGATTGTCGGCGTCGTCGAAGAAACGCCCGCAAATTGACAGTGGCAGAGTGATCCGTTAACTCGCGCGCCTTAGCAAGATTCAAGGTGCAAGATGGGACGCAAACGCAAGGGTCGCGACATTTCCGGCTGGCTGGTGGTGGACAAGCCCGCGGGCATGACCTCGACCGCCGTGGTCAACAAGGTGCGTTGGGCGATGGATGCCAAAAAGGCGGGCCATGCGGGCACGCTGGATCCCGAGGCGACCGGCGTTCTGGCAGTTGCCTTGGGCGAGGCGACCAAGACCGTTCCCTATATCACCGATGCCTTAAAAGCCTATACCTTTACCGTGCGACTGGGGCAGGCCACCAACACGGACGATGCCGAGGGCGAAGTGATCGCGCAAAGCGATGCGCGCCCCTCGGATGATGACATCAAACAGGCGCTGACCCCGTTTCTGGGCGATATCATGCAGGTGCCGCCCAAATTCTCGGCGGTGAAAATCGACGGCCAACGCGCCTATAAACTGGCCCGCGATGGAGAGGATGTGGAACTGAACGCTCGCCCCCTCTGGGTCGAGGAACTGATCCTTGTCGACCGCCCCGACGAAGATCACGTGGTGCTGGAAATGACCTGCGGCAAAGGCGGCTATGTCCGCTCGATTGCCCGCGATCTGGGCGAGGCGCTGGGGTGCCACGGCCACGTCAAGGAACTGCGCCGCATCTGGTCCGGCCCGTTCGAGGCCGAGGACGGGTTGAGCATCGAGCAGATTGACGAGATGGCGAAAACAACCGCCCTGGACGAGTATCTGCACCCGCTGGAAACCGGCCTGTCCGACCTACCCGAACTGAAATGCACACCCGAAGGCGCCACCCGCCTGCGCAATGGCAATCCGGGCATGGTGCTGGCTGGGGACGTGGAATACGGCGACGAGGCCTGGGCATCGTTCGACGGCAAGGCCGTGGCCGTGGGCATCTATAAATCCGGTGAATTGCACCCCAGCCGGGTGTTCGTCGACTGAGAGTCGTGTTAGGCGAAGGGCATGATCACCCGTTCCCACACCAAGGGCGACGCGCCCTCGACCGCCATATATTCCGATTGCGAGAAATACCGCTATAGCCTGACCCGCATCTGGGACCCTGAAGGGCGCAAGGCATTATTTGTGATGCTGAACCCGTCAACCGCGACCGAGGTGCAGAACGATCCGACGGTGGAACGCTGTGAACGGCGCGCACGCGCGTTGGGGTTCGGGGCGTTTCAGGTCACGAACATCTTTGCGTGGCGCGACACCGACCCGCGCAAGATGCGGGCTGCCGCCGATCCGGTCGGGCCCGAGAATGACGCGGCCATTCTGGACGGCGTGCAATGGGCCGATCAGGTCATCGCGGCCTGGGGCACGCATGGCGCGCATCTGGAGCGTGGCCCTGCGGTGGAAACCCTGTTGCGCGGCACCGGCCAATCGCTGTTCCATCTGGGCCTGACCAAGGACGGCCACCCCAAACATCCGCTTTATATCGCCTATACTCAGCAGCCAGAACTCTGGTGACAAAGGATTAACCATTTCAAAGGTTTACCTTTGACCCGGTGACGGCCGACATGGGATATTCCACCCTCGGAACATCATGCTTTCGGAGGGGTTCCATGTTTCTGGCCGGATTGCTTGGACTGGCCGCCATCGGCGGCGCTGCTTACGCGATGAGCGATTTTCTGATCGAAGAGGACGACACGCCGGATGAAAACCCGGAAGGTGAACCTTCCGCCGAGGTTGGTACCGGTGAATTTCTGGTCATCGGCGAGGGTGTCGAAGACCCGGAAAACGCTAACACCGAACCCTCGCCGGACAGTAGCGAGGCGCCCTTCACCGGAACTGTGATCTCGGAATTTGAAGGCGATCTCGTGATTGCCGGTGACGATGGTTCGGACGTGATTACCGGGCAGGACGGTGTCGATCAGATCAACGGCTATGGCGGGGACGACACGATAAACGGTGCCAAGGGCAACGACGTTCTGCACGGGGGCGACGGCGCGGATGAGATATCGGGCGGGCAGGGAAATGACATCCTGCACGGTGAGGCGGATGACGACCTCTTGTTCGGAGATGACGGGGATGACGCCCTTTACGGTCACTTTGGTGACGACACACTGGATGGCGGTGCGGGTGAGGACGAACTGTTTGGCGGTCAGGGCGACGACAGGCTGGACGGCGGCGCAGGGGATGATGCGTTGCAGGGCGGGTTCGGGGATGATGTTCTGAACGGGGGCGAAGGTGAGGATACCGTCTTTGGCGGGGATGGAGACGACTTTGTTTTCGGGATCGAAGAGGGGGCCGCCGAAAGGGATTTCCTGAACGGCGGTGCGGGTGACGATACCATTCTGGCAGGCGGCGAAGACGTGGTAACGGGCGGAGACGGGGCCGATGACATCGTGTTGAACCCAGGCGACGATCAGGTGACCGTGATGGGGTTTCAACCCGGCGAAGACAAGCTGCTGGTGACGTGGGAGGATGAGACCGACCCGGCAATCGAGGTTGAGGCCGACGCCGAAAACGCCAACCTGACAAGGGTTTTCATCGATGGGCAGGAAGTTGCGCAGGTATATGGTGCCGAAGGGATGACTGCGGCCGATATTCAGCTGATCACCGAAGCGCAGCTGGCACAATACGGTCAGATGGTCTGAGCCCGCAGAAACCTTTTGCCATTTGGGTCAAATGCGCTTATACGCGCCCATCCGCATCGGAATCGGTGCGGTTTTCTCCATGGGCCTGTGCTGGACGACATCCCGGCCTGCGCCATCAACTCTAACCTTTTAAAGGAGACCCCGATGTCGATCACTGCCGCTGAAAAAGCACGCGTCATGCAGGAATTCGCAACCAAAGAAGGCGACACCGGTTCGCCTGAAGTACAGGTTGCTATCCTGACCTCGCGCATCAACACCCTGACCGAGCACTTCAAGACCCACAAGAAAGACAACCACGGTCGTCGTGGTCTGCTGAAAATGGTTGCTCAGCGCCGTAAGCTGCTGGACTACCTGAAGGGCAAGGAAGAGGCGCGTTACCAGGACCTGATCAAAAAGCTGGGCATCCGCCGCTAAACGTATTTGTTACGTTTTGTACCGGTTCTGAACCCCGGTCTGTAAGATTTGTACGCCCGCCCAATTGGCGGGTGTTTTCTTATGTGGACGAATGTCAAGTATTCCGACCGACCAAAGCTGCAGTGGTAAACTCAATCTTGGTTGGCAAGGTGAGCCCAATCTGGACATTGACGAACGGCCATGCGCATCGTGAGGCATGTCGCTCACGGAAGACCTAAACCAAATTTTAGAAACTGTCTTGCCGACCGATCCCAGCTTTCAGCAGATCGAATATGCGGTGATAGACAATTGCATTAGTGAAACCCGGCGATACGCCTTGGAGGGCTCCACCGAAGCCTTCCTGATGTCCGCGATGCGTCTATTGGCACTTCCCGACAATGGGCACACACGGCTGATCCCGAACGATGCGATCACCGTGCTTCCGCTGAGGTTCGTGAGCGTAGGGCGTTCTGTGCAACTCGTCGGCGCGTTTCCAGAGATAACTGCACCGCGAGGAGAACTGATTGCGGTCAACGGCACAGCTTTGAGCCAGATTGAAGCCAAGGCGGAACAGTTTCTTGGGGGAACTTGCCAAAGGAAGCGAGTCATCGGACCTATTCTTTTGGCTTGGCCGTACGCCTTGGCACGTTTGGGTATTTCGTCAAACGGCGGAACGACCGAGTACCGTGTTCAGGACGAAAATGGGCAGATAACCAATCTGAAAGTGGCGATTGGAAACACCGTTCCTGGATCCATGCTCTACCCGAGAAACGAGCACGGCAAAGATGATCCAACTTGGGTGCCCAAAACTTTTGTGGAGATAAAGGATTGGCAAGATCTTGGGCTATCAATAGCGTTACCGAGCTTTTTTGCTCCGAACGAAACAACGCTGCACAAAGCCGTCTCAGCCGCAGTGGAACGCGTGCGCGCCTGTCCGAACAGAACGCTTTTGATTGACGTTCGCGGAAACACCGGCGGCGATTTTCTTCTGACGATGCCTTTGATAGACGCGATCTCGCAAAGCGCAAGTAAGCAGGTTGTTGTACTTGTCGATAAATTCACGTTCTCCGCGGCGATAGTGTTTGTGGCCATCCTCAAACATCGTTTGGGAAACAGGCTCAAACTCATCGGGGAAGAAATGGGTGACGGGTTGATGTTCTTTGCCGAGGGCGGGTTGCTCGAATTGCCGACCAGCGGAGCGGTTGTTCGATACTCATCAGCTTTTCACGATTGGAAGAATGGAAGGACTGACAAAACCACGCCGCCTGAAATCGCGCGGAAGATCGTTCCCGTAGGGGCACTGAAATTGGATTTGGAATGGGTCGCAAGTTGTGCAGATGAGGATGCGGACGGCACGTTCTATCAACGAATTCTCAGCAGCGTGAGCACTTAGACAAACGGCCGCGACGGCATCGCGGCTCCCATCCGCGACGCCGCTCGGCATGGCTTTTGCTGTCTTCGGGTCAGATCGCCTGCCACTTTTTGTAGGTATCGACCGCTAAGGCGGTGTCGATCACGAACATCGCAACTGCGGTTACCATCGCTAGCATCGACACCCAGAACGACCCGCTTGCCGAGGCGACGGCCAGTGTCATGCCGCCGACGCAGGTGGCAATCGCGGCGGCTTTTTCAAGGCCGCTCATGTCGGTCAGAACGATGCCCGCAAGTTTGGTGAACCCGACGGACGCCTTGGCGACGCCCAGCATGGCCTTCATCATGGCCAGATCGCTGCCCGCCGTTCCGGCCTTGGCGATTGCGCCGGCATGTCGGCTGATCGGGCCGCTGCATTTGACGGCAATCCCGGCCCCGGCCCGCGTGACCGTCTTGGTTCCGAGCGCCTGATAAACCCCCAGCGCGGCCATGGCCATCGTGATGATATCGGCAAACGCTTTGGCGGCGGCCCCGATAAAGGTGTTCAGCGCGGCTTTCTTGCGCTTTTTCCTGCTGGTGCCCAGCGGTGCCCCCAAAAGCGGCGTGTCCCCCTGCATCAGGATCAGGCTGTCCGCGGTTTCCTGCACCGAGAACGGCGCGGCATCGACGGGAACCGTAGCGGCTTCGGCCTCGGGTATCGGGTCGGGGGACAGGAACCGCGCCTTGATCTGCGCCTGTTGGTCGGCCGGAAGCGCGCGGATATCGGCCCCTTCGTCTGAGGCATAAAGCTCTTCCCATGCGCTTTCCATGATCGCGGCCACGTCCGCCGCGCTTGGTTCGGTGGCCGGGGCTGTCATCAGTGGCATCTTGGGGCCTGCATCAAGGTCGATGTCCTCGACCGCGTCCTCGGGGAGCTTGTCGAGCATCTCGATAAATGACTCGTCGAACACATCAGGGTTGAATGAAATGCCAGAGGCGGAATGGAGCTTCATGGGTAAACCTACTTTCATTAACTTTGACACAATAAGCCTGCACAATAGACGAGTTTTGAAATCTCTCTGTGGTGAACATCACACTTGAACAACCGGTCGCCGCCAACCGGGGGGCGCGGCGTTTCGTGGCCGCAGCAGAACGCGTGTCTGTAGATCAGCCGTTATTCGGGAAGACCGGCCTTTTTCCACCCTTCGCGCCAGCTTTCCGCACAGGCCGGAACGGTAAAGATTGGCAAACTGGTCTGATCCGAGGAAGCGGTGATATCGGGGCGCATTGCTTGCAGGTCGCTTATCGCCGCCTGCGCCGCTGCGGCATCCGACATCTGGCCCAAGGCGGCAATAAGCATCAGGTGGCTCATGACAAATCCTGACCGAACGGCCAGAGCGTCACGCGCTGCGGCGGCGGCCTCGTCATACCGGCGCAGTTGAAAAAGCGCACTTGCCCGGGCGATATGCGCCGCATGGCGCATCGGGTCTTTCGGGCTGAGTTCAATGGCATGTGTTGCGTGTTCCAATGCCTCGTCCGACCGGTTCAACATGCACAGGTTGATAGAGGCGAGCATGTGAACACTTGCAGCATTGGGGTTTTCGGCCAGAGCCTGTTTGAACGCCGCCCGCGCGCGCGGCAAGTCGCGGGCCAGCATCGAGATTGAATGCGCCGCATAAGCCATGGCAATGCCGTCGGCGCGGTCGCTCATGAGAACGCGTTCTGCCGCGCTGATGGCGGCCCTGGGCCCTTCGCCGATGGGATCGAGCCCCTGAACAAGCCGCTGAATGTGCAGCCAGGCCAGCAGCCCTGCGGCAGCGGCGTAATCCGGGTCGCGGTCCAGCGCCAGCGTCGTCAGCCGGATGGCTTCGCGATTGGCGTCATCTGTCAGCAGGTGAAATTGCGACTGCGCCTGAAGATAGAGTTCATAGGCTTCGAGGTTTTCGGTCGGCTTGGCGCGGGACCGGTTCGTTTCAGCGTGGCGCAGCGAAGGCTCGATCGCCGTGACGACCTCTTGCGTGACCTTGTCCTGAAGGTCGAAGATATCGTCCAGCACCCCGTCAAAGCGATCGGCCCACAGGTGGCTGCCATTTTCCGCATCGATCAACTGCCCGGTGATCCGGACACGCTGTCCCGCGCGGCGGACGGACCCTTCCAGCACATACCGAACCCCGAGCGCCAGGCCGACCTGGCGGATATCCGTCGTTTTTCCCTTGAAGATGAAGGACGAGTTGCGGGCCACGACCATCAGCCAGCGAAAGCGCGACAGTTCCGTGATGATGTCCTCGGTTATACCGTCGGCAAGGAACTCTTGCTCGGGGTCGCCGGACATGTTGTCGAAGGGCAGAACGGCGATCCCCGGGCGGGTGTCGGCGGGTGTTGCAAGATTGGCGGTTGAGCCCTTTGGCCAACACCAGACACCAACGCGGCGCGTGATGTTCTTTAGCTCGGCCTGCCCGCCGCCGCCGAACAGACCCGCATCACCCCGGTCAAGGCTGTGATGCGCCGTGTCCGAGATCAGGATCTGGTCGGGTTTGGCCAGAGCTTCGAGCCGGGCAGCGACATTGATGCCATCACCGAAGATGTCTTCGCCTTCTGTGATGACCTCGCCCGTGTGAATACCGATGCGCAGCCGCAGCCCTTCGGGCTTGTCGCAGGATTGCAGGGCAATCGCAAAATCCGACGCGTCGGACGTTGACTGGAATTCAGCGATCCAGCCATCCCCCATGCTTTTGATCAATGTGCCGTTGTGGGATTCCAGCAGGGCAGTGAGCGTGTCGTCACGGAACGATTTCAGCGCTGCAAGTGTACCCTGCCGGTCCTGATCCATAAGCGCAGAGTACCCGACTACGTCAGCCGCCAGCACTGTCGTAAGCCGTCTTTTCATTCGCACCCCCGATGAAAGTTAGGTTAGCGCAGTGATCCGGTTCTGTCAGGCCATTTCCCGGACGGGGGTTATGGCACGCGTCGCACCATCATGCGGCCCTTGTGCCTTGTGTCGCGCTGCGAGGGGGCAGGGCCTGCCTCAGCATGATCCGGCCAGCTTTTTCGGTTTCGCTTTCCTTCCAACGCATTCTCATGTATGCGCGCGGTATCTGAGACGTTGTGCCCTGACCCCGGCACTCGAACGGAAGATAAATGGGGTCGGCGGCAATGGGGCCGCCATGCAAAACCGGAGACCCGCAGGGGCGGGAGTGCTCCGTTCTAGGATACGCATATGTTTGATGTAACGAAGAAATCGATGCAGTGGGGCGAGGAGACGCTGACACTGGAAACCGGCAAGGTTGCCCGTCAGGCCGACGGCACCGTGATTGCCACGCTGGGCGAAACCAGCGTCATGGCCAACGTGACCTTTGCCAAGAGCCAAAAACCTGGTCAGGACTTTTTCCCGCTGACCGTACATTACCAAGAGAAATATTACGCCGCCGGTAAGGTTCCGGGTGGCTTCTTCAAGCGCGAAGCGCGCCCGACCGAGAAAGAAACGCTGACCGCGCGTCTGATCGACCGTCCGATCCGCCCGCTGTTCGTTGACGGTTTCAAAAACGAAGTTCTGGTGATGTGCACCGTGCTGAGCCACGATCTGGTCAATGATCCCGACATCGTTGCAATGATCGCCGCCTCGGCTGCGCTGACCATTTCCGGCGCGCCGTTCATGGGCCCGATCGCCGGTGCCCGCGTTGGTTTCGTGGATGGCGAATACGTCCTGAACCCGACCGTGGATGACATGCAGGACCTGCGCCTGAACCCTGAACAGCGTCTGGATCTGGTTGTTGCCGGCACCAAAGACGCCGTGATGATGGTGGAATCGGAAGCCTATGAGCTGTCCGAGGCGGAGATGCTGGGTGCCGTGACCTTTGCGCATGAGCAGATCCAACCGGTCATCGACCTGATCATTTCGCTGGCCGAAGACGCCGCGAAAGAGCCGTTCGAATTCGTCGCACCCGATTACTCGGAGCTTTACGCCGCCGTTTCGGCTGCCGGTGAAGAGCAGATGCGCGCCGCGTTCGCGATCACCGACAAGCAGGAGCGCACCGCCGCTGTTGCCTCTGCCCGTGAAGCGATCAAGGAAGCGCTGACCGAGGAACAGCTGGAAGACGCCAACCTTGGCTCGGCGATGAAAAAGCTGGAAGCCGGTATTCTGCGCGGTGACGTCGTCAAGGGCGGCAAGCGCATCGACGGTCGTTCGACCACCGATGTGCGTGCCATCGAAGCCGAAACCTCGTTGCTGCCGCGCACACACGGCTCTGCCCTGTTCACCCGCGGTGAAACCCAGGCGCTGGCCGTGACCACGCTGGGCACCGGCGACGATGAGCAGTTCATCGATGCGCTGCACGGCAACTTCAAATCGAACTTCCTGCTGCATTACAACTTCCCTCCGTACTCGGTGGGTGAGGTTGGCCGCGTGGGTTCGCCCGGCCGTCGCGAAATCGGTCACGGCAAGCTGGCATGGCGCGCGCTTCAGGCGGTTCTGCCTGCGCCGACCGACTTCCCCTATACCATCCGCGTAGTGTCCGAGATCACCGAATCCAACGGCTCCAGCTCGATGGCGTCTGTCTGCGGCGGTTCGCTGTCGATGATGGATGCGGGTGTTCCGCTGAAAGCCCCGGTTGCCGGTGTTGCCATGGGCCTGATCCTGGAAGATGACGGGTCTTACGCAGTTCTGACCGACATTCTGGGTGACGAAGACCACCTGGGCGATATGGACTTCAAGGTTGCGGGTACTGCAAACGGCATCACCTCGCTTCAGATGGACATCAAGGTCGCGGGCATCACGCCTCAGATCATGGAAACCGCCCTGGCACAGGCCAAGGACGGCCGGATGCACATCCTGGGCGAGATGGGCAAAGCCCTGTCCGAGACCAACGAGTTCTCGGTCCACGCGCCGCGCATCGAGACCATGAACATCCCGACCGACAAGATCCGTGAAGTGATCGGTTCGGGCGGCAAAGTCATCCGCGAGATCGTCGAGGTTTCGGGTGCCAAGGTCGACATCAACGACGATGGCGTCATCAAGATCGCATCGCCCGATGGGGAATCGATCAAGAAGGCCTATGACATGATCTGGTCGATCGTGGCCGAGCCGGAAGAAGGTCAGGTCTATACCGGCAAGGTGGTCAAGATCGTCGATTTCGGTGCCTTTGTGAACTTCTTTGGCAAGCGCGACGGTCTGGTCCACGTGTCCCAGATCGAAAACCGCCGCCTGAACCATCCGTCGGATGTTCTGAAGGAAGGTCAGGAAGTGAAGGTCAAGCTGCTGGGCTTTGACGATCGCGGCAAGGTTCGCCTGTCGATGAAAGTGGTCGATCAGGAAACCGGCGAAGAGATCGTTCCCGAGAAGAAAGAAAAGAAAGAGGAAAGCGCAGAGTAATCTGCCCACCCTCTGATTGAATGCGAAAAGCCCCGGTTTCGACCGGGGCTTTTTTTGTCCGTGCGGTCAAGAACACCGGGCGTCCCGTGGCTTGGTAAATCAATTATTAACACTTCATGCGTGTATTTACTCAACCATAAGGATGATCATGTTGCATTCAGGGATGCTTTTCGACCGTGGCCTCGATTACCGTTTTCGAAATCAGCGCAGACCCCTATAGCAATAAAAGCGTCGATATAACCGCCGCTTATTTCGTTGACATCACCGACAATGACGCCCTGTTGCAGGATCCCGACCCTGACAGCGCGCAGCTTGACCTGTCGGCCCTGCCCGGTTTTTCCGGGACAAGCCAGAATTTCAGCACCTTCGAAAGCTATTCGGGAACGGTGAACGGGGCACCTGTCACCTTCATTCTGGTTCAGTTCTCGAACCCGCGCTACATCATCGTCACCTCGGGTCAGGCGCAGTTGAACGATACGATCACGGGGACCAGCTTTGGCGGGACGGCAGCGCCAACCACCTATCAGACCTTGCCGTCTTTCGTGTGTTTCACCGCCGGGTCCCTGATCCGGACGCCCGTCGGGCTGCGCCGGGTGGAGACGCTGAACCCCGGCGACCCGGTTGTCACCGCCAAGGGCCATACCCGCCCGGTGCGCTGGATCGGCAGGCGTCGCTTGTCAGCGCAGGAGTTGCAACAGGACCCTCATCTCTGCCCGGTACGGATCATGGCGGGGTGTTTCGGGCCGAACAGCCCCAACCGTGATCTGGTCGTCTCGCCACAACACCGGATCGCCGTCACCTCGGCGATGATGGAGCTGATGCATTGCGAGACCGCAATGCTGGCCCCGGCCAAGGGATTGATCAACGGGCGGACAATCGTTCAGGAACTGCCCGCGCAAGGGGTCGAGTTTGTCCATATCCTTTTTGACCGGCATGAGTTGGTGAATGTCGAAGGGGTCTGGTCCGAATCCTTCTATCCCGGCGACACGACACTGGGCGCGATGGCACCCGCCACAAGGCGCGAGCTGTTCACCCTGTTCCCGGATCTGGCCTGCGGTGCCGGTGGCTATGGATCAACCGCGTTGCCGGTGCTGAAACCCTTTGAGGTTCGGGTGCTGAAGGCGGATCTGACGCTGCCCTGCTGGTCATCGGTCCCGAACACATCTGCGCACGCCGCCTGACAGGGGTGCCGATCAGTGGGTAACCCCGCCGGGCCCATGTTTCAGAAGATGCCACTGGCCATAGCTGTCCTTCAGGTCCAGCTTTATCGCGGCATCAGAGCGGGTCGAGGCGCTGCCAATCTCGGCAATGGAAAACTCGATCCCGCCGGGGATATCGATGCGCACCCGATGCGCGCCGCCACCATGCGGGGCCTGAATCGGCTGTCCGGTGGATTTCAGAACATCACCAACGGTAACGCTGGCCGTGCGCTCTTCAAGGTCCATCTCGAATTCGATCGGCAGGTAGAGCGTGTCATGAACCGTCTCGCACATCGCCCTGAACACATACCAATGCGTCGCCATCTCTTCGGTTTCTTCACCGTGAAAGACCTTTTCCAGCGCGTCGCGCTGTGCCGGGGTTGCTGCGGGATCAACGATCACCTGCATCTCGCCGCCGCCCTCAAAGATCGGCCCCGGCCAGGCATAGATCAGCGCGGCTTTGGTCCCGCTGAGGTCGGTGTCACCGAAATGCCCTTTGGTCACCTCCAGCACTTCGAACCCCCGGCAATCGCCATGGGTCGGCAACTCTTCGAACTGGCAGGGGCAGGCATAGCCGCAGTTGCAGTTCCCGAAACTCTCTCCTTCAACATACCAATCTGTAAAAGCCATGGTCTTCTCCTGCTTTGAACAGTCCGAAAGCCCGAGGTGATTGGTCGCATGCCTGAGTTTTGCCCCTAAGCACCCTATCACAATTCGGCGCGAACCAGAACCTGAGGGGCCCGAAGAAGCCGATGAACAGCGCTGCCCCAGCCCCGGATCTATTCACTCACGCGCGTCCAAAAACCTGTGAAACGAAGTGATAACCCCGCGCCTTTCCTTTCCGTCAAACCCGCCCACATCGAGGCCAAGCAGAGTTTTGGAGCAACGGAGACAATCATGTTCAAGCACATTTTACTTACCTCAACGGCCCTCGCCGCCAGCGCGACAGCGCTTGCCGCGCAGAGCCTGGGTGACGGCACCTATGTTCAGGGTTTTGTCGGGTACAGCCAGCTGCAGGACAGCGATTTCGCAGGCACGATCGGCGGCGCGCCGCAGTCGGTCGACACGGAGTTCGACGCAGGGTTCGGTCTGGGCGTGGCCATCGGCAAGGAGATCCCGCAATGGTCCAATGACAGGTTCGGAACACGGGTTGAGCTGGAGCTGTCTTACCGCGACAGCGACGTGGATGGTGTGAACTTCTCGGGCAACGGGCCGGGGGCCGAGGGCAATATCTCGGGCGATGTCACGCAGACCTCATTGTTTGCCAATGTGCTGTTCGATTTCAAACAGGCGGGTGCGCTGACGCCCTATGCCGGGTTTGGTCTGGGGGCCACCTATTCGGATCTGGATTTTGCCTATGGGCCCGGTGTGGCGCTGGATGACAGCGACACCGCCTTTGCCGCGCAGCTGATCGCCGGTGTGGCTTACGAGATCAACCCGTCAACCGCCTTTACCGTCGACGCCCGCTATGCCCGCGCCTTTGACGTCTCGTCGCGGCGGCTGGCCCCGAACGGTGCGTTGACCGGCATCGTCGAAGACGATCTGGATACGTTCAGTGTCAATTTCGGGCTTCGGTACAGGTTCTGAGGTCTAGGGGCAGGTTTCCCGCCGGTCACCCTGCCCCCGCCTGCTTCATCTGGCCCCAAATATCCTCGGGGGGGATCGTGCCGGCAGGCGCGATGGGGGGCAGACAGCCCCCCTGACCCGGTAACCGCCTTAGGACGGCGCTTTGGTCTTGCGCAGATAGGGAAAGATCGTCTCGAACGCGCCGAATTTGGCCTTGGCGTCTTCGTTCGACACTGAGGGCGGGATGATCACGTCTTCACCCGGCACCCAGTTGGCAGGTGTTGCGACACCTTTAGACGACATCTGCAACCCGTCCAGCGCGCGCAGGATTTCGGCAAAGTTGCGGCCCACGGTCATCGGATAGGTCATCGACAGTTTCAGCTGCTTGTCAGGGCCGATGATAAAGACCGACCGCACGGTGGCGCTGTCAGCCGGGGTGCGGCCATCAGGCAGGTAGGCTTCGGCGGGCAGCATGTCGAAGGCTTTCGACACCGCCAGACCCTCATCAGCGATGATCGGGAACCCGGGATTGGCCTTGCCGTATTCCTCGATATCCTTCTTCCACTTCTTGTGGTCTTCAACTCCGTCAACCGATACGCCGATCACCTTGGTGTTGCGCGCGGCCCATTCGTCACTCAGCTGAGCGACGGCCGAGAATTCGGTGGTGCAGACAGGTGTGAAATCCTTGGGGTGCGAGAACAGAATGGCCCAGCTGTCGCCAATCCAGTCGTGAAACTGAATGGTGCCCTGATCTGTTTCTGCGGTGAAGTTCGGGACCGTATCGTTGATGCGCAAACCCATGGGGTATCTCCTTTCCAGTATTAACCTGAGTCGATTGCCCGCAACCTAATCACTTTGCCCACGGGTTAAAACTTGCATCGTGGTCGCGGCCCGGAAATTCACCGGTTTCACTGGAAAAATAATTTGATCAAATTATCTATTGCCCCCTGTTCGCTTGGGTGACAGAGTGTCGGCGAACAGCCGGATTCTAGCTGGACCGACAGGAGGGCTCAGGATGATCGAAAAGCGGAATTTCTATATCAATGGTCAATGGGTCGCGCCGTCGCAACCCAATGATTTCGAGGTCATCAACCCCTCGACCGAGGAGCCGTGCGCGGTGATCTCACTGGGTGGGCAGGCCGACACGGATGCGGCAGTTGCCGCCGCCAAGGCCGCCCTGCCGGGCTGGATGGCAACGCCGGTAGAGGCCCGCATCGCGCTGGTCGAGAAGCTGATCGACATCTACCAGACCCGCGCGGAAGATCTGGCGCAGGCCATGTCGCTGGAAATGGGCGCGCCGATTGACATGTCGCGCAGCCAGCAGGTTGGTGCAGGCACATGGCATTTGCAAAACTTCATCCGCGCGGCCAAGGCGTTTCAGTTTGAACGCCCTCTGGGGGATCACGCCCCGAATGACCGGATCATCTATGAGGCGGTTGGCGTGGCCGCATTGATCACGCCCTGGAACTGGCCGATGAACCAGGTCACGCTCAAGGTCGGTGCAGCGGCGATTGCGGGCTGCACGATGGTTCTGAAACCCTCCGAGCAAAGCCCGCTGAACGCGATGATCTTTGCCGAGATGATGGACGAGGCAGGGTTCCCGCCCGGTGTCTTCAATCTGGTAAACGGCGATGGCGCGGGCGTTGGCTCGCAGCTGTCGGGTCATCCCGACGTGGATATGGTCAGCTTTACCGGCTCGACCCGTGCGGGTACGGCGATTTCGAAGAACGCGGCGGAAACGCTCAAGAAAGTGCATCTGGAGCTGGGTGGCAAAGGCGCCAATGTGGTCTTTGCCGATGCCGATGAAAAGGCTGTCAAACGCGGCGTGCTGCATATGATGAACAACACCGGCCAAAGCTGTAACGCCCCCAGCCGGATGCTGGTGCAGCGACCGATCTATGATCAGGCTGTTGAGATCGCCGCCGAGGTCGCCAGCAAGGTCACGGTGGGCAGTGCCGCAGAAGAGGGCCGCCATATCGGACCCGTCGTGAATGAGGTTCAGTGGACCAAGATTCAGGACCTGATACAGAAAGGTATCGACGAAGGGGCGCGGCTGGTCGCGGGCGGCACCGGACGCCCCGAGGGGCTGAACAAGGGCTATTATGTCCGCCCGACGGTCTTTGCCGATGCCAACAACCAGATGACCATCGCGCGCGAGGAAATCTTTGGCCCGGTTCTGACCATGATCCCCTTCGACACCGAGGAAGAGGCTGTCGAGATCGCCAATGATACGCCGTATGGTCTGACCAATTATGTGCAGACGCAGGACAAGGCGCGCGCCAACCGCATGGCGCGGGTTCTGCGGTCGGGCATGGTCGAGATGAACGGCCAGTCGCGCAGCGCGGGCTCTCCGTTTGGTGGGATGAAGCAATCCGGCAACGGGCGCGAAGGTGGCGTTTGGGGGCTGGAGGACTTTCTGGAAGTCAAATCCGTCGGCGGCTGGGCAGCTGAATAATACACCCGGCGCAATGCGAGATGAGAGGGCGAGGCAACGCGGTTGCCTCGCCCGTGTTATGTCAGACAGGCCGCACCACTAGCTGGGGTTCCCCGTCGGACGTATGGCGACGGGAACGACCGTCCCAACCAATCTCGCCGGTCACGCGCTGGCGATAGGCCGAGAAACTGTCGAACCGGACCACATCGACAGGCGTGTCGAACTGTAGGGTCACCCGGCGGTGCGCACCGTCCCCCAGCATGGTCAGACCACGAATTTCCGCCGTGAACGGCTGGCCCAGGTAGCGACCTTCGACCCGGTCCCCCACACGCAAACGAATCCGGTTGCCCGCCATCGCGTGCAATGTGTTCCAGTCGCGCATCCCATGTTGATGGGCCACCAGTTCCAGGGCCTGACCGTGCGACAGCTGAACGCCGGTGTCGCGCAGTTTTCGTCGCAGGCGTTTGGCCTGTTCTTTCAGCTCCTCCAGCGGAGCGATGTCTTGTGACAGTGTCATGTTTTGCCTCGTTTCCTTGAACGGGCGCGAGTTTAGGACGGGGTTCGCATTACCATCCGCGCGCCGGGAAAGGGCAACAGATGTTTGTTCAACCGGGTTTCACCAAAGCCAATGGCCGCGAACGGCAGGGGACCCGAACCTGCGGTGCTTTTTGGCAGCGGTCGGGCCTGCTGTCAATCAGGCGTCGGCCTGTGCCGCCTCATAGGCCAGCATGGCCCTTTTGACCGGCAGACCCCAGTGATAGCCGCCCAACCCCCCGGATTTGCGCAGGGCGCGGTGACACGGGATCAGCCAGCTGACTGGGTTGCGCCCGACCGCCGTGCCCACGGCGCGCACGGCCTGTGGTGAACCCACGCGCAGCGCGATTTCGGAATAGGTCGTCACCTGCCCCGACGGGATGTGCATCAGTGCTTCCCACACTTTGATCTGCAAGGGCGAGCCGATCAGGTAGAGCGGTGTCGGCTCTGACCGGTCGCTGGCCGTGCCGAATGCGCTGAGAACCCAGGGTCGCAGGCGCATCGGATCTTCGACATAATCCGCGTTGGGCCAGCGCGAGACCATATCCTCCATCGCCGCCTTCTCTCCGGTTTCAGCCCCGAAGGCGATACCGCAGATGCCCTTGTCGGTGCCCATGACCAGCGCGGGGCCAAAGGGGCATTCGAACCAGCCCCAGTAGATCGTCAGACCCGCGCCCCTGCGGGCATATTCGCCGGGGCTCATGGATTCCCATTTCAGGAACAGATCATGCAGGCGGCCACTGCCGGACAGGCCTACGTTATGGGCGGTTTCAAGCGTGGTGAACCGTTCGCGCAGCAGCGCCTTGGCATGGCCCAGCGTCAGGTATTGCTGATACCGTTTTGGCGACACTCCGGTCCAACGCGAGAACAGGCGCTGGAAATGCGCCGGGCTCATATCCATCTGGCGGGCCAACTCATCGAGGCTGAGGGTTTCACCGCCCTGATCAATCAGGTCGATTGCCCGGCGCATGACGTTATAGTGGTATCCGCTTTCGGGGGTCTGGACGTTCATGGTTGCACCTCGTTGTCTGGCACAAACCATAGCGCGCGCGACACGCTGCCGCGACCCGGAACTTGCGCATTGGCTTTGGGCTTGTGTCGCGGCCCCTCGGGCGGCATTAAGGCCCGGATGGCAAAGCAACTCGACTATCATACGATCCGCGAGATCTTTACGCGCTTTCAGGAAGCCGACCCCGAACCCAAGGGTGAGCTTGAGCATGTGAATGTCTACACGCTGGTCGTGGCCGTGGCGCTGTCGGCGCAGGCAACCGATGCGGGGGTCAACAAGGCCACGCGCGAGTTGTTCAAGATCGCCGATACGCCGCAAAAGATGCTGGATCTGGGCGAAGAGGGCCTGATCGAGCATATCAAGACCATCGGCCTGTTCCGCCAGAAGGCCAAGAACGTCATCAAGCTGAGCCGTATTCTGGTCGAAGACTATGGCGGTGAAGTTCCAAATTCCCGTGCAGCGCTGCAATCGCTGCCGGGTGTCGGGCGCAAGACCGCCAACGTTGTGCTGAACATGTGGTGGCGGCAGCCGGCGCAGGCTGTGGACACGCATATCTTTCGCGTCGGCAACCGCACCGGCATCTGCCCCGGCAAGGACGTGGACGCGGTCGAGCGCGCCATCGAAGACAATATCCCCGCCGATTTTCAACTCCATGCGCATCACTGGCTGATCCTGCATGGCCGGTACCATTGCAAGGCGCGCAAGCCGCAATGCCCGACCTGCATCATCCGTGATCTCTGTCAATTCGAGGACAAGACATTATGAAAACCTACCAGCTGACCGGTATCGGAAATGCCGTTGTCGACGTGATCTCGCAGGCCGATGACAGTTTCCTGGAACTGATGGGCATTGAAAAAGGCATCATGCAACTGATCGAGCAGGAGCGCGGCGAGCTTCTGTATGCCTCGATGGAGCGCCGGGTGCAGACGCCGGGCGGGTCCGTTGCCAACACGATTGCGGGCGCAGGTGCGCTGGGGCTGGATGCGGCCTTTATCGGGCGGGTGCATGACGACGCGCTGGGCCGGTTCTATGCGGATGCGATGAACGAAGATGGCGTCGATTTCGTGAACCCGCCGGTTCCGGGCGGGGAATTGCCGACCTCGCGCTCGATGATCTTTGTCTCGCCAGATGGCGAGCGGTCGATGAACACCTATCTGGGCATCTCTTCGGAACTGTCGTCACATGACGTGCCCGATGAGGTCGCCGGAAGCAGCCAGATCATGTTCCTTGAGGGCTATCTGTTTGACAAGGAAAAGGGAAAGGCCGCGTTTCTTGAGGCCGCGCGCGCCTGCCACAAGGGTGGCGGCAAGACCGGGATCGCCATTTCCGACCCGTTTTGCGTGGAACGGCACCGGGTCGATTTCCTGCTGCTGATCGAGAATGAGCTGGAATTTGTCATCGGCAACGAGGCCGAGATCAAATCGCTGTTTGAAACCGACAATCTGGAAGAGGCGCTGATCAAGACCGCCGAGATTTGCCCGCTGGTGGTTTGCACGCGCTCGGGTGATGGCGTGACCGTCCTGAACGGAGGCGCACGCATCGACGTGCCGGTCAAGAAGATCGTCCCCGTAGACGCAACCGGCGCAGGCGACCAGTTCGCCGCGGGGTTCCTGTACGGAATGGCCACCGGGCGCGACTACGAGACCTGCGCCAGGATCGGCAACGTCTGCGCTCGCGAGGTCATCAGCCATATCGGCCCGAGACCCGAGGCGGATATGATCGAACTTCTGAGGAACGAAGGGCTGGTTTAACCAGATCTTCTGGTTGAATATTGAAAGGCCGGTGTGCACGCTCCGGCATTTTTTTATCTGTCCGAGAACAGCGCGAGCCAGATACCCGCGAACATGAAGATCCCGCCGAGATTCACACAAGTATGCCAAATCGCATAGCGAAACGGCATGGTTTTTCGCGCATAGAAAACCGTTCCGATTACATAGCTGGCGGCCCCGGCCACGATGCACCACAGGGTCGCCACCGGAACAGTCGTCATATCGGGCATCGCGCTTAATCCAATGGCCCCAAGCCCAAGATAGGAGGCGGTCGACCATTTGGATTTGATGGTTTCGTTTGCGATCTTGTTCCAGACCGCCACGATGGTCAGACCCCAGCACAGCCAAAGCAAGGTCATGGTCCACGTCGTACCCGCCTGAACGAAGAACGGCGTAAACGTTCCGCAGATACTGGGGTAGATTGCTGCATGATCGATCCGGCGCAGCACCATGCGACGATCATGCCAGCGGGCGAAATGATAGGCCCAGGACGCAAGGTTCGAAGCCAACGCGCAGAAAACATAGACCACAACCGCAAGAAACAAAGCCGTCTCAAGTCGGGCATAGGCATTGACAACAAGAACGCTGCCCGCTGATAGGATCAGCAACAACCCGACCGCATGAACGACCATGTCTGCATTCCTGTGTGCCTGAGCGGTGCTTGGAAAGGTCGTATACGTCATGATTAGCCCGAAAATGCCATCTCCGCGCTAACCATCAGCCCGGGAAATGTCCAACCTTCCCTTACGTTAGGCCTTATGCAAATACGTTAGGCCTTATGCAAAGGGTGGGTTCAGGACAGATGCGCCTTGAACACGCTCAGAACCTGTTCGTAGACATCACGTTTGAATGGCACGATCTCATTCACCAATTGGTCGGGCTTCTGCCATTTCCAGCGGGTAAATTCCGGGTGATCGGTTTCGATGTTGATCTGATCATCGGCGCCGGTGAAGCGCAGCAGGAACCATTTCTGCTCCTGCCCGCGATAGCGGCCTTTCCAGATGTGGGGCACGATGTCATGGGGCAGGTCATAGGGCAGCCAGCCCGCGGTCTCGGCGATGATTTCGACCAGATCAGCCGTGACCCCGGTTTCTTCCCACAGCTCGCGCAGGGCTGCGTCGCGGGGATCTTCGCCCTTGTCCACACCGCCCTGCGGCATTTGCCAGGCGTCTTGTGGGCCGTCGTTTCGCATGCCCACAAAAACCCTCCCCTCGGTATTCATCAGCATCAGCCCGACGCAGGGGCGATAGGGCAGTTTGGCGATTTCTTCGGGGGTCATGCGCGGCCTCATCGGGTTGTTCCGCCCACCTCTAGCAATCACCGGCGCTACAGCAAAGAGGGTGACGTGGGGTTTCGCGTGACAAAGTTGACGCGAACGTCAATCTAGCGGGCAAATTCAGGAGGGAGAGTTCCGCCATGACTGCGTACCCGAATATGCTGGCCCCGCTGGATCTGGGCTTTACCACGTTGAAAAACCGCGTGCTGATGGGCTCGATGCATACGGGGCTTGAGGAGACCGGAGACTGGAACCGGGTGGCCGAGTTCTATGCCGGCCGGGCGCGGGGCGGCGTGGCCCTGATGGTGACGGGCGGGATTGGTCCGAACCTTGAAGGCTCGGTCCTGCCGGGGGCTTCGATGATGGTGAGCGACAAGGATGTGGCGCACCATTCCATCGTGACGCAGCGCGTCCATGAAGCGGGCGGCAAGATCGCAATGCAGATCCTGCATGCGGGGCGCTATGCCTATGGGCCGAAATGCGTGGCCCCCAGCCCGGTGAAATCGCCGATCTCTCCGTTCCCGCCCACTGAGCTGGATGAAGAGGGCATCGAGAAGCAGATCAGCGATATCGTCAACGCCGCCGTACTGGCGCAAAAGGCGGGTTATGACGGGGTCGAGATTATGGGGTCGGAAGGGTACTTCCTGAACCAGTTCCTTGTGACCCATACCAACAAGCGCACCGACCGCTGGGGCGGGTCTTATGAGAACCGGATGCGTCTGCCGATCGAAGTTGTACGCCGCACGCGCGAGGCGGTGGGCACCGACTTCATCATCATCTACCGGCTGTCGATGATCGATCTGGTCCCCAACGGCTCGACCCATGACGAGGTGGTGCAACTGGCGCAGGAGATCGAAAAGGCCGGCGCCACGATCATCAACACCGGCATTGGCTGGCACGAGGCGCGGATTCCCACGATTGCCACCAGCGTGCCGCGCGCGGCCTTTGCCTGGGTGACCAAGAAGCTGATGGGCAAGGTGGGGATACCGGTGATCACATCGAACCGGATCAACACCCCCGAGGTGGCCGAAGAGGTTCTTTCGACCGGCTGCGCCGACATGGTCTCGCTGGCCCGCCCGATGCTGGCGGATGCGGATTTCGTGGCCAAGGCGATTGCGGGTGAGGCCGCGAAGATCGCGCCTTGCATTGCCTGCAATCAGGCCTGTCTGGATCACACGTTCAGCGGCAAGCTGACCTCGTGCCTCGTGAACCCGCGCGCCTGTCATGAGACGGAGCTGGTGATTGAACCGGCCAAAACGCGGAAATCCATCGCCATTGTGGGGGCAGGTCCTGCCGGTCTGTCGACCGCAATGATCGCGGCCCAGCGCGGCCACGATGTTACCCTGTTCGACCGCGCTGATGAGGTCGGCGGGCAGCTGAACATGGCCAAGCAGGTGCCGGGGAAAGAAGAATTCTGGGGTCTTGTCGACTGGTACCGTACCATGATGGATGATCTGGGCGTGACTGTCGAACTGAACCGCGAGGTAGGCGCAGATGACCTGACCGGCTTTGACGAGGTGGTCATCGCCACCGGTGTCAGCCCGCGTGATCCGCAGATACCGGGGCAGGATCGGGACAACGTGCTAAGTTACATCGACGTGCTGCGCGGCAAGGCCGAGGTTGGCAAGTCTGCTGCCGTGATCGGGGCCGGTGGCATCGGCTTTGATGTGTCCGAGTTCCTGCTGGAAGAGGGCCACAGCGCCACGACCGACCTGCCAATGTGGATGAAGGAATGGGGCGTGACGGACCCGGCTGAGCACCGTGCAGGGTTGGCGCCCGAGGGGCCGCAACCCAGCGCCCCCGCACGTCAGGTCACCCTGTTGCAGCGCAAGAAACAGGCGCATGGCAAGGGTTTGGGCAAAACCACTGGCTGGATTCACCGGGCAACGCTGAAGATGAAGAACGTCAATTTCGTGGGTAGCGTGAATTATGAACGCATCGACGATGACGGCCTGCATGTCAGCTTTGGCGAAGAGCGCGCAGACCCGACGGTGATCGCGGCCGATACCATTGTGTTATGTGCCGGTCAGGTGTCCGAACGGTCACTGGCGGACGCGCTGATCGAGCGGGGCATCACCCCCCATGTGATCGGGGGTGCGGATGTCGCCGCCGAGCTGGACGCCAAGCGCGCGATCAATCAGGGCACGCGGCTGGCGGCGAAGTTCTGATCGCCCCGGTTTAGCGTTTCCTAGTCGGACAGCGCGAGTTTTGCACCCAGTGCGCCAAAGGCCGTTGCAAAACTCCGCCTGATCCACTTCATCACCGTTGGACGGCGGATCACATAGTCGCGGGCCAGTGCTGCGCAGCCCCCGTATCCGACGAAGACAACAAAGGTCATGGCCATAAAGGCCAGGGCCAGCTGGATCAGCGCACCCCCTGCGTTCGCCGTGTCGGCTGGCAGGAACTGCGGCAGAAACGCCAGAAAGAACAGCGACAGCTTAGGGTTCAGCACGTTGATGAGCGTTCCCGTGATGGCAATCTTGAAACTGCTTTTCGCGGTCTTGTCGGCGGTGACATCCAAGGCGCCGCCACTCCTGAGGATGCCCCACGCCATGTAGAAAAGGTAAATGACACCAAGGTATTTCACGAGCTGAAACGCCACGGCACTGGTGTGCAGCAATGCGGCAAGCCCGACGATACTGGCCACGGCAGCGGGAACGATTCCCACTGTGCATCCGACCGCGGCGGCAACGCTGGCCCGGAAACCGCGGCCAAGGCCAACGGCCAGTGTGTAGATGACACCGGTGCCTGGCAGCAGCACGACGATCATGGATGTGATGAAGAATTCCAGTGACATTCAAACCCCCTGCAAATGCGCGCAGGGTCGCGAACATCCGCGAAGATGTAAATAGCGATCGGTCCGGGAACAGGGGTTGCGGCCCGGTGTCGCCGCTGGGCGGGGTGGTGAAACTTGGCTTTGAAAAGGGTTTTCGGGGTACCGTGTCCCCGGCCAAAACACCGGGACAGGGCAACGACGATGAAACCGGATTTCCTGACCCCCTCTGTCGTCACAAAAATGCCATTCTAAGATGAACAGAAACGTATGATTGCGTGGAAAACGCAGTATCGCAGGCGTCGGGGCCGGTTTGGAAACCACTGTTTCTGCGTTTCTCATACGCAAACGATCCGATTCAAATCCCTGATATTATCCCATGTATGCCCCGATTCCGCCCAGATTCAGAGCGATAGTCGGGTTGGAAATCAAGATCTGGGGAACGAGAATGGACCGACTGACCGAAATGGAAGCCTTCGCCAACGTGGTGGACCAGGGTGGCTTCACCGATGCGGCCAAGAAGATGGGCATCTCCAAATCGGCCGTGTCCAAACACGTCTCGAGCCTCGAAGCGCGTCTGGGAGCCCGGCTGCTGAACCGCACCACGCGCCGGGTGTCGCCGACAGAAATCGGCCTGGCCTATTATGACCGCGCGCGTCGCGTTCTGAATGATGCGGGTGAAGCGGATTCGCTGGTCACATCGATGCAATCGGCCCCGTCCGGACTGCTGCGCATCAGTGTTGCCACGGATTTCGGCGTCAATCACCTGTCGCCTGTCCTGTCCGATTTCCTGGCCGTCTACCCCGACATCACCGTGAACATGGTTCTGAACAACCGCTATGTCGAACTGATTTCCGAAGGATTTGATGTGGCCGTGCGCATCGGTGAGCTGGAAGACAGCACGTTGCGCGCCCGCAAGCTGACCGAAACGGTCAAACGCATGGTCGCCGCGCCCAGCTATATCGAACGGTTCGGGCGCCCGCAGAAGATCGACGATCTGAACGAACACAAGTTGCTGCACTATTCCAGCCAGTCGTCAGGCAATGTCTGGAAACTGACCGCACCGTCTGGCGAGAAGCGTCAGGTGCGCACCGCGGGTTGGCTGAGCGTGAATGACGGCCAGTCGCTGCTGAACGCGGCCATCTCGGGGCTGGGGATCGCGTATCTGCCCAGCTATCTTTATGCCGAAGCGTTGAAATCGGGGCGGGTTGTCGATGCCATGCCGTCCCTGCCGGACGAGGTACAGGGCATTTACGCCGTTTATCCGCCCGGCCGCTTCACACAACCCAAAGTACGGGCCTTCATCGATTTTCTGGTCGACGCATTCGAAGACAAAAGCCCGATGGATTGGTAGTTTCTCCCTGAAGACCAACCTTTGGCCCGCATGTCAAAGTGCGGGCCTTTTTTTATGAACCGATCACCGTCAGGCCGATGGATCGCGCGGAAGAGCGCAGGCTTTCCATCAATACGTTCTGGCCCGGCGGCGGCGTTTCGGCATTGCGCGCCAGCAATGCGATATCGCGATTGGCATTGGGAATGGACAGCGGGCGCAGCCGTACTTCGTCGCGGTAAATGCCCTGTCTGCGGGCAAACAGATCCGGTAGTACCGCAACCCCAACCCCCGAGGCCGCCATCAAGACAATGGAATCAAGCGTTGTGCCTTCATATTCATCCGAAACCACGCCACCGCATTCGGCTGCCAGCGCATAGACGATGCGCGACAGGCGGTGGCTTTGGTCAAGGGTCAGGAACAGCCGGTTCTGCAAGTCGGCCGCTCTGACGCCCTGTGGGTCCTGCGCCAGAACGTCGTCAACGGCCACCGCAACCCAGAGGGGTTCGTTGAACAAGCGGTGCTGAACGGTATTGGGGTGATCTTCGGGCGTTGACAGGATCAGGTCAAACCGACCGGATTTCAGGCCCTGTTCCAGATCGCGGGTGTTTTCCTCGCGCACGACAATGCGTAATCCGGGGCGCAGGCGGTGCACCTCTTTGATGGCTTGCGGCAGCAGGTACGGCCCGATCGAAGGCAAAACGCCCAGTCGCAACCTTCCTCCGACAGGCATATCGTTGGTCATGGCGTGGCGCAGGTCCTTGACCTCGGCAAGGATCTTTTGCGCGCGCGAGATGAACTCTTCCCCCTTTGTGGTCACCTGAATTCCACCACGGTTGCGGTCAAAGATCCGAACGCCAAGCTCTTGTTCTACGGTTGCAATTTGCGCCGACAGGCTGGGTTGACTGACATTCAGCACCTCGGCGGCCAAACTGAACCGCCCGAGGCGGCTGACCGTGACGATGTATTCCAATTGGCGCAGGGTTGGACGCATTTCATAGCCTGAAACTATATTAAACTTATAAAGATAGTATTTGGCGAAATCAATTTTGCAAGGCACCTAGCCCTGAAACGAGGGATCAGGAGACAAGTATGCCCGGAGTGATCGAGACGCTGTCCAGCAACCTGCTGGTGCCCACCATATTGTTTTTTGCCCTAGGGCTTCTGGCCGCTTTTGTACGCAGCGATTTGTCTATCCCGGCGGGCGCGGCCAAGTTCATGTCGCTTTACCTGCTGCTGGCCATCGGGTTCAAAGGCGGTGCCAGCCTTGCCGCGCATGGCATCCACCTGCAACTGTTCCTGACCCTGCTGGGCGGCGTGGCCCTGTCCTTTACCATCCCCTTCGTGGCCTTTGCCCTGCTGAGGGTTATGACACGGCTGGATGCGTTGAACGCAGCGGCGGTCGCGGGGCATTACGGCTCGATTTCGATTGTCACCTTTGTCACCGCCACCAGCCTGCTGGATCTGGTGGGATTGACCCATGACGGGTTCATGGTGGCGGTTGCGGCAGCGATGGAGGTGCCGGCCATTCTGTCGGCGCTGTGGCTGGCGCACAAGACCGGCGGCAATGGCGTCAAGGATGACAAGCTGTGGCGTGATCTACTGGCCAATGGATCGATTGTGCTGTTGACCGGGGCGTTCCTGATCGGGGCCATAACCGGGGGTGAAGGCATGCAGATGATCGCGCCTTTCATCGTCACGCCCTTCACTGGCATCCTGTGCCTGTTCCTGCTGGATATGGGGCTTTCGGCGGGGCGCAGCCTGATCAGCAATCGCGACAAACTGTCGGTTGGCCTGTTCGCATTTGGCGTATTGATGCCCCTGATCGGCGCGCTGATGGCCTGGGCCGTCGGTGCGGTGATCGGATTGCCGCAAGGCAGCCTGTTCCTGTTCATGGTGCTGTCGGCCTCGGCGTCTTATATCGCGGTTCCGGCCGCCATGAAAATTGCACTGCCAAAGGCCGAGGCCGGGATTTATCTGACCCTGTCGCTGGGTGTGTCGTTTCCGTTCAACATCACGGTCGGATTGCCGCTGTACCTGTGGTGGGTCAGTTGACGAGCAAGACCGCCTCGACCCGGCGGTTCAGCTCGCGCCCTTCGGAGGTTGCGTTCGAGGTGAGCGGGGACAGATAGCCGACGCCCTGCGCCTCGATCCGGTCGGCAGCCACACCATGCGCATCAATCAGACGGGTGCGGACCGACTCGGCCCGGCTTTTGCTGACCGCGATATTGGCCTGCAACGCGCCGGTGTCATCGGTATGCCCCACCAGCGCCAGGCGCATCTTGGGGTTTTCGGCCAGATACCCGGCCAGCAGGGTCAGAGAGGCGTATGTCCCCTCGTCCAACGCAACCTCACCGGTTGGGAAATGCAGATCGTCCAGTATCACGTGACCCGATGTTGCCAGCGCCTCAAGCAGCCCGCCCGACCCTTCGACTGCCTGTTCGATCACGACCGGAACAGGGTCCGGTGCATTCTGGGGTGTGACGCGGATCATCTGGACATACCCGTCCGGGGGGTTGCGGCTGACCAACAGGCTGAGGGCAACAGGCCCCTTGGTGGCCGACAGGAACCGGTAATCCTGAATGGCGACATACATATCCGGGGTCGGCACGACCTCGGTGCCAAAGCGGAAATCGAACCCGCCACAGGCGCGGGCATCACATTCGAACAGAATCTTATAGCCCTGCGCCTCGATCTGGTCGCGCAGCGGGGTCAAAAGCTGGAGGGTTGTGCTTGAGCCCGCCTGAAGCCGCCACGTGTAGCGTTCAACCCGGCCTTCGAGGGTGTCAGCAGGCACCGCGCCATTCGCGAAAGGCCCCGTTGGCAGGTCATAGCTGTCCAGCGGCGAGGTGCGGTCGCTGATTTGGCGGGCGCTGGCTGGCAGGGTCAGGTCCTGCGCCAGAACCGGCCCCGCCAGCAGCGTGGCAATGAGGGCGGCTGATCGGATCATCGAAACTGCGCGTGATACTCGGGGTTGGGCACCATTGCCGTGGCACTGGCCACCCGGTTGGACATGTTGAAGAACCCGGCGACATTGGCAATGTCCCAGATATCGCGGTCGGAAAAGCCTGCGTCGCGCAGACGCTGGCGGTCGGGCTCTTCGATCTCGGCGCTGGCGGTTGTCATTTTGGCGGCAAAGTCCAGCATTGCGCGCTGCCGGGGCTCGATCGGGGCAACACGGTAGTTCATCACCAGCATCTCGCCCAGTTGCGGGTTGCCCGAAAGCTGCCGGACAGCCGCGCCGTGTGCGACCAGACAGTAGAAGCACTTGTTGATCGACGATACGACCACGGCAATCATCTCGCGCTCCAGCTTGGACAGGCCGCTGTTGGCCAGCATCAGATCATTATACATCGCCGTGAACGTGTTCAGCTTGTCGATATCGAAGGCGTTTGCCTTTAGCACATTCGGCACCATGCCCAGCTTTTCGACACAGATATCGAAATATTTCTGCGTTTCCGGCGGCAGTGGATCGACCATGGGCAGGTTCAGCGCGGTGGGCATGTCTTTCTGTGTCATGGCGACCCCTTTTGTTCAGACAAGGTGACGGTAATGGTATTCACTGGCGATCTCCATCCCGAGGGCGCAATAGAGACCATTGGCACCTTCATTGGCCTTGGTGCAGATCACACTGAAGGTTTGAGCACCGTTGTCACCTGCCCAAATCGCCGCGGCGCGCATGGTCCACTGACCCAGCCCCTGACGGCGGTGCGCGGGCAGGATTTCAAGCGCATGCAGCATCGCGACATCGCCATGCATCGCCACGAAGGCTGCGCCGCTGGGTTGGTCGTTGTGGCGCAGCAGCAGACCGGTTTTGGGACCCTTCGCGCGCTCCATCACCGCCAGACGTTCGGGCCCGATCCCACCAGCTGCCCAGATTTCGCGCATGATTTCAAGCGGCTCCCAGACCGAAAACACCATGACCGGAGGGATCGGCTGATCGGTGAGGTGAGAGACGGGGCACGTATAGATGTTGACCGGATCAAGGATGTCATATCCCCGTTGCGCCAGCTTTGCATCCAGCGCCTCATCCCCCGGGCGCAGGCAGAAGATGGATTTCTGCCCCATGGCCTGCATCGCGGCCTCGGCCGCGTCGATATCTGCATCGCTGGCCCGGGCCAGCGCATTGGCCGCAGAAACACGCGAGCCGCCGCCCTGCCCTTCGCGCAGCTGAAACGGCCCCAGCCTGCGATACCGCGCGGCAGGCCATGTGCCGTCGACGATGTCCGCCCAATCGCCGCTCAAAGCGCAAGCTCTTTCGCCAGACGGGTCATGGCCGCGTCAATCCGACTGCCATCGGTGCCGCGTACCACCACGTTGGCCCCAAAGGCCCCGTTGATCTGAAACGGATAGCAGCCGATGGACAGATCGCTGAAATCTTCGGCCAGCGCGGACAGGTTTGCGGCGATATCGCCTTCGCCCCGGTCCACGCGCAGGGTTTGCGACAACAAGGGGCTGCCACCGGTCAGTGTGGGCAGGACGCTGGCGACCATAGCCTGAAACACCAGCGGTACCCCGGCCATCACATGCACGTTCTTCAGGGTGAAACCCGGCGCCGTCGAGACCGGATTGTCGATCAATGTCGCGCCATCCGGGACACGCGCCATGCGCAGGCGGGCAGCGTTCAGTTCCAGCCCGGATTTGTCGTAATGCGCCTGCAACAGCGCGCGCGCGTCGCCGCGAATGTCAATCGGGGTATCGAAGGCGCGCGCAATGCAATCGGCGGTGATATCGTCATGGGTCGGGCCAATGCCGCCGCTGGTAAAGACCGTGTCGTGGCTGTCAGACAGCGCTTTGACTGCCGCTTCGATGGCGGGGGCGTCATCGCTGACGATGCGGACCTCTTTCAGATCGATGCCGTGTTTTGCCAGTTCCTGCGCCAGAAAATGCATGTTTGCATCGCGGGTGCGGCCCGACAGGATTTCATCCCCGATCACCAGCATTGCTGCGGTTGGATTGGCCATGGCGCGGACTCCTCTTGATCGTCTTCAGGGGCAGGTATAGGCCGTGAGACATGCGTTTTGGAACCCCTCTTGTCCCCGCCCGCCTGATCCGTCGCTACAAACGCTTTCTGGCCGATTGCAGGCTGGATGACGGGCGCGAAGTGACCGCCCATTGCGCCAATCCGGGATCCATGATGGGGCTGGCTGAACCGGGCCAGTTGATCTGGCTTGAGCCCAATGACGACCCGAAGAAAAAGCTGAAATTCGGCTGGCGGCTGGTGGATCACGAAAACGGGCATTTCACCGGGGTCGATACTTCCGTCCCGAACCGCGCCCTGCGGGCAGCGCTTGAGGCGCGCGAGATCCCCGAGCTGGCCGCTTATGACACTGTCCGGCCCGAGGTGAAATACGGGCAAAACAGCCGTATCGATTTCCTGCTGAGCGGCCCCGGCCTGCCAGATGCCTATATCGAGGTCAAAAGCGTGACGCTGTCCCGCCAGCCCGGTCTGGCCGAGTTCCCCGACAGCGTCACCGCGCGCGGCACCAAACATCTGGGCGAGCTGGCACAGATGGCGGCGCAGGGGCACCGGGCGATCATGCTGTACCTGGTGCAACGCACCGATTGCGACCGGTTCGCGCTGGCCGCGGATATCGACCCGGCCTATGCGGCGGCGTTTGAGGTCGCGCAGGCGCAAGGGGTAGAGCGGATGATTTGCGGGACGCGGATTGCGCCGGATGGGGTTTGGGTTGACGTCAGTACCTTTCCAGTAATCAACCAGCATGACCCTGGCCTGCTGACGTAGCCCAAAATGCGCGCGATTGACTAAGGAGCACTGATTGAGACTGTTTGGCGCGCGTCTAAGACGCAGCAACCGCTTGTGCCATGAGTTTCAAATGCCTCATATCTGTACCGCAGCACCCTCCTATCACTGAAATTGACGGGTTGTTATGCACGACGTCCGCAATCTCTTGCCCAAGCACATGGGGGTCACCTTCGTCTAATTCCTCGGCCTCATCCAGTTCCGCATGAGAGCAACTTGATGCGTTTGCGACAACGCCTCTTAGT
Organism: Ruegeria sp. AF7; assembly: GCF_056541885.1. NCBI lineage: Bacteria > Pseudomonadati > Pseudomonadota > Alphaproteobacteria > Rhodobacterales > Roseobacteraceae > Ruegeria > Ruegeria sp. AF7. The sequence goes on from NZ_JBQFYX010000003.1 coordinate 192,552, forward strand.
CTTGGATGGCGATTTAGCGCATCGGAAAAGTGGGTCGGATGGGCACAATTGACCATGAAGAACTGCGCAGCCGCATCCGTGGCGACATCGATTTGATCCAGCGCGTCTACAAGCTTTGTTCCATCAGCCAGACACCCGTCGGTTTCAACTACCAATGACATCACTATCGGTAGTCCCAAATCCTGCGCAGCCAGAATGCAGCCCGCTGCTTCGCTAGGTCTGTTGAACGTATAAGCTGTCACCAAGTCGACGCTGGTTTGTTTCAAAACGGCAAGCTGCGCACTGTGATACTGACGGGCATCATCGATCGACATGGCCGGAACGTCCGCATAGGGATCGTGGCGTGGGCCGACGCAGGCAGAAACCAAAACGTCATCTCGACCAGCGCTCTGACGCACGTCTTCCATTAACGCGACAGCATCCCGGTTTATTTCATCCAGTTGTTCGGCATCGTAACCCAGAGGAGCAGCCCGATCAGCATTGGCCATCCAAGTCGGTGCATCAAGTATACAACCCACTTCCATCTCGCCCGCCAACTGAACAAGCGCGTGCATCTGACCTGCCAGGACAGAACGGGTTTCTGGGTTCTCTAGCAATGGAAATGAGGCAAATCCCGGCAAATCTATGCCGTGGTTAAAGATCAGATCCGTGCCAGTTCCGGCAAAAACCAAATACTTTTTTTCTGTCTCGTGCGGGAGCTGTCGTGGCACTTCAGTGCGCTCCTTAGTTGTTGGAGTTCATCGCAACAATAACAGGGCAGAGGCTGTCTGTGAAATTTGCTGTGTAAACTGAACAAACACCAAACCGTTATGCGTCAACGCAATGGTCGATGGGTCAAACCGGATTTGAAACCTAACTGCAGTTCAAGTTCTTGAACTCTCGTGGTTCTGCCCCATGTGCCGCCTGATACACTGCGCCCTCTGGTACTTTCTGCACAAGCAGCGTAAAAGAAGTGCCGCGCGTAACAATTGGAGCTTTGCGTCGATGAAAGAGCATCGTGGCCGTCTGACCAAGGACGGTATCCGCATCTATGAACAGGGTGATTTTGCCGGGATGCACGCGGCGGGCGCTCTGGCGGCGCGGATATTGGATGATATCGCCGCGCATGTCTTTCCCGGTCAGACCACGGGTGCGCTTGACGGGCTGATCACGCAGATGGTCGAGGATGCGGGCGCGACCTCGGCCACGATCGGCTATAAGGGGTATGAACACGCCAGCTGCATCAGTGTGAACCATGTGGTCTGCCACGGTATTCCCGGTGACAAGAAGCTGAAGGATGGCGATATCCTGAACATCGATGTGACCGTCATCGTGGATGGCTGGTTCGGTGACACCTCGCGCATGTATGTGGCGGGCAAGCTGCCGCGCAAGGCCGAGCGTCTGATCCAGGTAACCCATGACGCGCTGTTCAAGGGCATCGAGATGGTCAAACCGGGCAACACGTTCGGCGATATCGGCCATGCCATTCAGGCCTATGTCGAAGCGCACCGGATGAGTGTTGTTCGCGACTTTTGCGGGCACGGTCTGGGCCGCGTGTTCCACGCACCGCCGAATGTGCTGCATTATGGCCGCCCCGGCACAGGCGCGGTTCTTGAGGAAGGCATGTTCTTTACCATCGAGCCGATGGTCAATCTGGGCCGCCCCGAAACCAAGACGCTGGCCGATGACTGGACCGCTGTGACCCGCGACAAGTCGCTGTCGGCACAGTTCGAGCATTCGGTGGGCGTAACGGCAAATGGGGTCGATATCTTTACCCTGTCACCGGGCGGCAAGTTTCACCCGACCTATTCGTCCTGATCGGCGACCTGTTCGCGCAGGAGTTTCAGCAGCATCGTCTCAGCCCCCCAAGGGGTAACCGCATCGTGGATGAACACCGGCGCGCGCAGGGGGTTGGGGTCAGGTTTCGTCGTAACCTCGGCGTCGCGGGAGACTGTCCAGACAAAGGGTGTCAGAGCATGGTCCATGGCTGCACCCTAGCACAGTTGGGGGTCAGAGTCCCAACAGCGGGTGCGCCTGTGACATATCCGTGATCACCTCGGCCCCAAGATCGGCCAGCCTGTCACCACCGCCATGCGGCGCGTAGGCCAGACAGCGCATATTGGCCCGGATTGCGGCCGTAACGCCATTGTGGCTGTCTTCGATGACCACAGGGGCCTGTGCGCCAAAATTCTCGGCCGCCAGTTGGAACATCTTTGGATCAGGCTTGCCGGTGCCAAGCACATGGGCCGAGAACATCACATCTTTGAACCGGTCCCAAAGCCCGTTCTGGCCCAGCGTGATCTGCATCTTGTCCGGACTGCCGTTTGAGGCCACGCAATAGGGGATGCCCCGCTGATCCAGCGCCGCAAGCAGGTCCGCGACACCAGATACCAAAGGCACACCGGCGCGCAGGCGGTCGTAGGTTTCGGCATAGACCTGATCAATCCAGTCTTCGGGCAGATCAGCGCCCATTCCACGCGCCTTGTCGCGCACCCCAACCATGGTTCCGCCCACAAACAGGGACATGCATTCGGGCAAGGTCAGGTGCAGGCCATAGCCCGCCAGATTGTCCGCCAGCACCTGGTTCGAGATCACCTCGCTGTCGACCAGAACACCATCGCAATCGAAAATGACCAGATCATGCACTTTGATCACCGTTCCGCATCAATGAGATATACGTGTCGCCATATTTGCGACTGTCGTGCACCGTGAACCCGGCCGGAGCCTGCATCCGTGAGTTTTCTTCCCAAACCAGCAGCGCATCATCCGCGATCCAGCCATTGGCCAGCGCGTCAATGGCTTTCTGTCCCATGGCCTTTCCATAAGGCGGATCCAGAAAAATCAGATCGTAGGGCGCGCCCGGATTTTCGCCCAACCGGGTTGCATCGCGACGGATCAGGTCTGTGCGCCCGGCACTGCGGGTCAGGTCGATATTCTTGCGGATCAAACCCTGCGCCACGCGCCCGTCATCAACAAAGGTGACATGTGCCGCACCGCGTGACAGTGCTTCGAGCCCGAGCGCCCCGGTGCCAGCAAACAGGTCCAGCACGCGCAGGCCGTCGAAATCGATCTGATGGGCCAGCACGTTGAACAGGCTTTCGCGCACCCGGTCGGTGGTCGGGCGCAGATGCGCGCCCGCATCGCCCTTGCCGACGGGGGTCAGGGCGCGACCGCGGAACTCTCCGGCGATGATCCTCATGCCTTGAGCAGCGGTTTAAGGTCTGCGTCCGGGTCAGCCACGACGGCCGGGTCGGCCGTTTTTCCCATCTCGATCAGGCGTTTGCCGACCATATAGGCGCGCGGATCGTTCATCGCGTCGACCGCAATCAGCTTGTCGCCGTTGTAATACCAGAAGGATACGGTCTGCCCTTCGCCCTGCCGCGTCACCACGCGGTCATACCCGGTGTTCAGGCCCGCGATCTGAAGCTTGACGTCGTATTGATCCGACCAGAACCACGGGGTTGCCACATAGTCCTTGGCCGCGCCCAGCATGTTCTGGGCCACGATCTCGGCCTGATCAATGGCGTTGGGGACGCTTTCCAGACGGATGCGGCCTTCGCCATGGGGAAAGGAGGCGCAATCGCCAGCCGCCCAGATCGACGGGTCGGACGTGCGGCCATGGGCGTCGGTCCTGATGCCGTTGTCCAGGTCCAGCCCCGCCATCTCAGCCAGTTGGGTTGCGGGTGCAATACCGACGCCAACCACGACGAAATCGACCTCGAGTTTTGTACCGTCAGTCAGAACCGCGCCGGTGACCTTGCCGTTTTCGCCGATCAAATGATCCAGTCCCACGCCTTCGCGGATGTCAGCACCGTATGCACTGTGCAACGCGCGGAAATAGTCGCTGGTTTCGGGTGCCGCAACTCGTTGCAGGATGCGGTCGGCCATCTCGACCAGAATGACCTTGACACCGCGCTTGGCGCAGACGGCAGCAGCTTCGAGACCGATATACCCGCCGCCCACGATCAGCGCGCGAGCGCCTTCGGTCACTTTGGGCTCCATCTCGTCGATATGGGCCAGATCGCGCACCACATGCACACCGTCCAGATCGCCACCAATCGCGGCAGGCAGGCGGCGCGGGTCCGATCCGGTGGTCAGCGCCAGTTCGTCGTAAGAGATAACCTCATCCCCCAGCGTGACCGTTTTGGCCTTGGGGTCGATACCGGTGACGCGCTGACCCAGACGCAGGGTGATGTTGTTTTCCGTATAAAAACTTTCAGGCCGCAGGAACAGACGCTCAAGCTCCATCTCGCCCAGCAGATAGGCTTTGGACAGGGGCGGGCGCTGATAAGGCAGATGCGGCTCGGCCCCGATCAGAGTGATTTCACCCGCAAACCCGTCCTTGCGCAGACGGGCCACCAAAGACGCGCCTGCCTGCCCCGCGCCGATCACGACAATATGGCTCATGCTTTGCCTACCCCGCAGTTTTCAAGTGGTCACCGTGTTCAGACCACCTATATTGCGGCTAAGCCCAATTCTGCAAATCCAAACGACAGGAGCTGAATAATGATTTCAACAGGAGATACCCTGCCCGAAGCAACGCTGATCCAGATGGGTGCGAACGGGCCGGAAGAGGTGCGGATTTCAGACAAGACCAAAGGCCGCAAGGTGGTGATCTTTGCCGTGCCGGGGGCCTATACCGGCACCTGCACGACCGCCCATGTGCCCAGTTTCATCCGCACAAAGAAACAGTTTGACGCCAAGGGCGTGGACGAGATCCTGTGCCTTTCGGTCAATGATCCGTTTGTGATGCAGGCGTGGGGGCAATCCACGGGCGCGACCGAGGCGGGACTGACCATGGTATCGGACGCGGCGGCAGAGTTCACCAAGGCCATCGGCATGGATTTCGATGCGCCGCCAGTGGGGCTTTTCGCGCGGTCCAAGCGATATGCAATGCTGGTCGAGGATGGCAAGGTCACGGTGCTGAATATGGAAGAAAACCCCGGTGCCTGCGAAATTTCCGCCGGAGAAGGCCTGCTGGATGTGATCTGATTTTGATCGGCCCCGGTCCGACCGGGGCCTTTCGCCGCCAATTTAACTTGAAGCACCGCCCCAGAGCGCGAATACTTGGCCTATTCATACGGGGAGTTTTTTCATGAAACTTAACGCGTTCTACCTATTACTGTCCGGCGCCGCCCTTTTGGCGGCCTGTGGACCGGCCCCAACCCCGCAACAGCAAGCTGCACGCCAGCACGAAATCGCCTGTCTGGGCGGAACGTTGGGCGGGGCGTTGATCGGGGGCGCGATCGGCAACCAGTTTGGTGGCGGATCGGGCAAGACGATCCTGACCGCAGCGGGCGCTGCCGCTGGCGGCATCGAAGGTCAGAGATTCGCGTGCTGAGGAGGTCGATATGAAACAGTTAAGCCTGGTGATATTCATGGTGGCTTTGGCCGGTTCGGGTCACGCCGAAAGCGTGGCTGAACTGCACGAAAACGAGTTGAAGGCCATCGACGCCAACAATGACGGGTTCCTGTCCAAAGACGAGTTCGATGCTTTCTCGGATTATGCCTTTCAGACGATGGACGAAGACAGGAACGGTACTCTGGGTCAGGCCGAGGCCAAGCCGTTCATGGACATCAAACTGTTCCGCAACGCTGACCGAAACGGCGACAACGTAATCTCAAGACCTGAATTTGACACTCAGATGGGCGCGGATTTCCAGTCCGCCGATCAGGATGGGAATGGTCAGCTTGATTAACAGCAGGAGTTTGGGATGAACAAATGGCTTGGGGTGACGGCGCTGGGGCTGGTTGCGGCCTGTGACGTGCCGCAGGCCCCGTTGGTGACAGGCCCGGACGGGCAGGCCCGCATTCAGATCAACCTGTCTGGCCTGACCTGTTATGAAAACAAGTGTCTGGATATCAACCCGGCCGCGCGCAGCGTGCGTCAGATCGGAAACAAGACCACGGGCATTCCAAGGGCGATTGACGTCAGCGACGGCACTGTCACGCCTGCCGAGTTCCGGCAGATGGGCACTGCCGCATCGCTGGCAGGCGGTGAAGGGTCAGGCCGCAACGATCGCTAGCACAGACTGTCCATCTTGCGGGCCAGCTTGGCATCCAGCGACGACAGGCCGCCCACGTCATGGGTGGACAAGACAACCTCGACCGTGCGGTAGACATTGAACCATTCGGGGTGATGATTCCACTTCTCGGCCCAGATTGCCACCTGTGTCATCCAGCCGAAGGCATGGACAAAATTGTCGAAAATGAAGGTCTTGGTGATCGCATCGCGGCCTTCAACCATGGTCCAACCGTTTTTGAACAGCGGATCCAGCAGCGGGCCACGGGTTTCGGTCGACAAGAGTTCGGTCATTGCTGTTCCTCCGGGTTCGATTTCCTGAACGGGCCGTAGTCCGTCAGAATCTCGATCTCTTCTTCCACTGCGTGGCCTTCGGCGTCCAGGTATTTCTTGACCGCATCAGCAAAACCCGGATCGCCGACCCAATGCAAGCTATGCGTGCGTGTTGGCAGGTACCCTCGCGCCAGCTTGTGTTCGCCCTGTGCGCCTGCCTCGACCCGGGCCAGACCTTGGGCAATGGCAAAGTCGATTGCCCTATAATAGCACAGTTCGAAATGCAGACAGGGATGATGTTCGATGCAGCCCCAATAGCGCCCAAAAAGGGTTTCTCGGCCGATGAAGTTCAACGCACCCGCAATGGGAAAGCCATTCCGTTCGGCCAGCACAAGGGCCATGTCTTCTGCCATCGTGTCCTGTGCAATATCAAAGAACTGGCGCGTCAGATAGGGTGAGCCCCATTTGCGCGATCCGGTGTCCTGGTAGAACCGCCAGAACGCGTCCCAATGTTCGGGGCGCAACTGGTCACCGGTCAGAGTGCGGATCTCGCTGCCAAAACCACAGGCCTGTGCGCGTTCTTTCCGGATAGTCTTGCGCTTGCGCGACGACAGCGCGCTCAGGAAGTCGTCGAAATCTGAATAGTTATCGTTCAGCCAGTGAAACTGCTGCGATCGGCGCAGCATCAGGCCCATTTGCTCACCGGCCAGAGCTTCGTCTTCGGTACAGAAGGTCACGTGAAGGGACGAGACCCGGTTGTCAGCCGCAAGCTGTACCGCCCCCTGAACCAGCGCCGACATGCCGATCCGTTCATAGCCCGGACGCACCAGAAACCGCCGCCCGGTTGCCGGGGTGAACGGCACCGCGATTTGCAGTTTGGGGTAATACCGCCCGCCCGCGCTTTCATAGGCATGGGCCCAGCTGTGATCAAAGATGTATTCGCCCTGGCTGTGCGATTTAGCATACATCGGGGCCGCCGCAATCAGCATCCCGTCAAGATAGGCGGTCAGGTATTGCGGCTGCCAGCCGGTGCCACGCCCGACCGAGCCGCTGTCCTCCAGCGCCAGCAAAAAGCGATGTGTGGTAAAGGGGTCAAGCGGCCGCCCGCCATCGGCAACTTCGGGGCAGGCGCAGGCATCCCACTCTGCCGCTGAAATCTGCGACAGAGCACCCAGTACCTGAACCTCGATCTGTGCCTGATCCATACGTCCTCCGTGCCTGCCCTTTATCTGTGACCGCACGAAGGGGGTTCAAGTCGAATGCGCAGCCAAATAGCCTTCGAAGGTCACATTGTCGGCAACCTTGCGGGCTTCTGCCTCTTGTTCGGGCGACCGGATTGTCCAACACAGGATCGGCACGCCCCGCGCCTTGAGTTCCGCCACGCGGGGGCGCGACAGGTCTGCGGCTTCGTGGCTGATGAAACTGGCGCCGACACGGTCGAAATCCGGGATATCGCGCAGGTGATCGCAGACGCTTTGCGGCAAAAGCTCGACACTGGGTTCATAGGCGCAGGTCGTGATCCCGCGCGGCAGATGCGGCGCCAGCCGCGCCAGTTCAGCTACCGAGTTGGGATTGAAGGACATCAGGGCCACCGGGCCTTTGTAGCCCTGCAACGCGCGCACGGTGTCGCGTTCAAGCGCGCCCACATTCGTGCCCATCGCCCCGTCCTGATCCTTTAATTCGATCAGCAACGGCACCCGGCCCGCGACAATGTCCAGCACATCATCCAGTGTCGGAATGCCGTCATCCCCATGCAGAAGCGGCGTGCCAGAGGCGGCAAGTGCTGTGACCTGCTGAATGGGCCCCGACTGCCCGGTCAGGCGGGTCATGTCATAATCGTGAAAGACCATTGCCTGGTCATCTGATGTCAGCTGAAGATCGATCTCGATCCCGTATCCAGCTTCAATCGCAGCACGAATGGCCGCCCGGCTGTTTTCCGGGCGGTTCTTGGTAATGTCATGCAGCGCCCGATGCGCAATCGGGGCCTGCAAAAACACATCTGGCAGGGGCGGCGTCATTCGATTTCGAAGATGCCTTCGATCTCGACCGCGACACCCAGCGGAAGCGACGCCGCGCTGACGGCGGAACGCGAGTGGCGACCGGCATCGCCCAGCGCCTCGACCAGAAAATCTGACGCGCCGTTGATTACCTGGGGCTGTGCCGTGAAATCAGCGGTCGAGTTCACGAATCCGGTCAGTTTGATCACGCGGACCAGCTTTTCGATATCTCCGCCGCAGGCCGCCTTGACCTGTGCCAGCAGGTTGATCGCGCAGACACGCGCCGCCGCAGCCCCGGCTTCGACATCCAAGTCATCGCCCAGTTTACCGGTGATCAGCTTGTCAGTCTTCGAGATCTGGCCGGATACATACAGGATATTGCCGACACGCACGAAAGGCACATAGTTGGCCGCAGGCGCGGGCGCTTCTTCCAGCGTTACACCGAGGCTTTCCAGTTTGGCAGCGATGCTCATTGCGAGGGTCCTTCCCTAAATTCAACTCTGCGGGACGCTAACCGGGAAGCACGGATTGGGAAAGACGGAAACCGGCAAATTTCGGCCTTCCTGCGATCTGAGCGTATCTTTACTGAAAATTCACTGTTGATCGACGGTCACTTTACCCCACCGTGATGGACAGGTTACACGCAAGGTGTTTCATTTAAGACCTGAAACGACTATGTGACTGCAACTTGTGCCGCTCCGGCACGTGGATTTTGGTGGATTATTGATTGAATGTCCGGCAGGCGCATATGCCGGGCCATTTAGGAGAGACAAAGATCGTGTCGAGCAGATTTCGCCTGAAACACCTTGTTTTACTGTCGCTCATGGCCGTTGTGTCCGCCTGTGCAACCACGCCACCCGAGGGTGCCTCGCGCAGTGACGTGTTTGATCCGTATGAAAATGCGAACCGGGGAATTCACAAGTTCAATCTGGGTGTTGACCGGTTTCTGTTCCGGCCGGCCTCGAAAGGCTATGTCAAAATCGTTCCTGACCCGATGGTCACCAGTTTCAGCACTTTTGCCGAAAACATCTCGCTGCCCGGTCAAGCGGTTGACTACCTGCTTCAGGGCAACCCGAAACAGATGGGCAACGCCCTGCTGCGCTTTGTGATCAACATGACCGTAGGTGGCTTTGGCCTGTCTTCGCCCGCTGATGAGCTGAACCTGCCACCGGTGGACACGGATTTCGGTGAGACCCTGCATGTCTGGGGAGTGGGTGAAGGCGCTTATATCGAGCTGCCATTCTATGGCCCGTCAACCCAAAGGGATGCAATTGGGGTTGTGGTCAACCTGTTCTCGAACCCGATCAATTTCAGCCCGACCCGACCCGCCGACAACCTTGGCGTCTACGCCGAAATCGTGCGGCGCATGGGGGATCGGGGCCGGTTCTCGGATACTGTCGATTCCATTCTTTACGAAAGTGCCGACAGCTATGCGCAGGCTCGCCTGATCTATCTGCAAAACCGCCGCTTCGAACTGGCAAGAGATGACGAAGACGCCTATCTGGACTTGTATTCTGACCCCTATGCCGAAACCGGGACGGACCCGGTCAGGGACCCCTATCTTGACCCCTACGAGGACCCCTATGCTGAATAACGCGCTGAACCGTCGTCATTTTATCGCAGCCGGACTTGCGCTGGCAGTGCTGCCCGTACCTGCCTTTTCCCAGACCGAGGCCGCCGCCAAGGCGCTTGTGACCAGCGTGGTTACCGACATCAACCGGGTGATCGAGTCGGGCAAGTCCGAAAAAGCGATGCTGCGCGATTTCGAAAAGATCTTCGCTCAATATGCCGACGTGCCGATCATGGCGCGCTATGCGCTGGGTGCGGATGCCCGCTCAGCCAGCCCGACCCAGCTGAAACAGTTCACCGCTGCATTTCAGGGTTATATCTCGCGCAAATACGGCCGCCGTTTCCGCGAGTTCATCGGCGGTGAGGTCGATGTTCGCAATGCCCGCAGGATCAAGGCCGGGTTCGAGGTTCGCACGATGGTCAAGCTGCGCGGATCAGCCCCGTTCGATGTGACGTTCCTTGTTTCCGACAAATCCGGCCGCGACAAGTTCTACAACATGTTCATCGAAGGCGTGAATCTGTTGCTGACCGAACGCACCGAGATTGGCGCAATGCTGGATGCCCGCAAAGGCAACCTGAACCAACTGATCACGGATCTGAAAAAGACGGGTTAAGCCGTTTCCGGCACAAAAGTGTGCCGGACAGCTCGTGTTTTTGGAAGTTCAAGAGGGTCGGGTCTGCCTGACCCTTTCTCATGATGCGCGTGCCTGACAGATTTACGGCATGTAGCTGCGAACCAACGCGCCTGCGATCAAAGCCCACCCGTCGGCGATTACGAAAAACGCCAGCTTGAACGGCAAAGACACGATGGCAGGTGGCACCATCATCATGCCCATCGACATAAGCACCGCCGCAACCACAAGATCGATGATCAGAAAGGGCAGGAAGATCAGGAACCCGATCTGAAAGGCACGCGCGATCTCGGACAGCATGAAAGAGGGCATCAACACCGATAACGGGGCCTGGGCAGACAGCTCGACCGCGTCACCGCCGGGGCGCAGGGCCGCCATTGCATAAAACGTATCTGAATCCAGCCGGTTCGCCATGAAGGTGCGAAACGGCTCTAACGCGCGTTCCAGCGCGGGCTCGACCGCCATGGTTTCTTCCATCATCGGGCGTATTCCCGCGGTCCAGGCCTCGGTGAACACCGGGTCCATGATGAAATAGGTCAGAAACAGCGCAAGACTGACCAAAAGCATATTCGGCGGCGATTGCTGCAGGCCGACACCCTGCCGCAGGATCGACAGAACGGTGATGAGAAACGGGAAACAGGTGATCATGATCGCCAGACCCGGAGCAACGCTGAGCACCGTGATCAACAGGATCAGCTGGATGGTGCGGGCCGAGATCGAACCGCCTTCGCCCAGCGACAGGGTTACATCCTGAGCCGCCGCCATCGACGGCAGGGACACCACTACAGCCAGACCCAGCCAGATCACATAGCGCATCAGCCGATTCCGTTTTGCAGATCCGCAATCTCGGTCAGGCGCACGGCCAGTTGCCCAGCCTGATCGCCCTCCATCTCCTCAAGCACCCCGCGTGCCACCAGCTGATCCCCGACATAAAGGTCGACCGGGTCCTCGATCCGCTTGTCCAGGGTCAGCACCGCGTTCTCACCCATGTTCAGCAAGTCCCGGATCAACGGGCGGGCGCGGCCAACCGAAACGGTCACTTCAATCGGAACCGTTTCGAAAGGATTGGGTTTTTCGGTTTTCGGGAACTGGGTGTCATTCATTGGACAAAGCCTTTCTTGCCTCAAAGACGTATGCGTCAAATGCCTGTGCAATGGTGGACAGCAGGGCCGCGCAATCAATCTCGCGCCGGCTTGTGCCGACCTGTAATCGCGCCTGTCCAGGTGCCAGGCCAGGGTCTTCGATGACACGCGGTGCGGAGTGCAGGGTCTGCGGCAGCAGGGATTGCACGGCTTGCGCGCACCCTTCCGGCACCATGACCTGCATCGGTTGTTCGATTTCGACGCGCGCCATCTCGCAAAGTTGTTCGACGATCCGGGCGGCCAGCCCGCGTTCGACCATGTCAGGCAATACGGTCTGAACCAGGCTTTCGAACATCGGTTCCAAAGACAATGTCATCCGGGTAAGCGCCTCGTGACAGGTGAAGGACATATCCTCGAGCGATCCCGCCAGTTCGGCCGAAACACGGTCGCGGTTCTGTTCCTGCGCCTGCGCGGCATCCTCCCAACCGGCACCGTACCCGCTTTCGAACGCGGCAAGGCGTTGTTCTTCCAGCGTTTCCTCGTCCAGATACAGAACGGCTCCGGCGCTGGTTCGGGTGGTGAAATCCTCAAGCAGATGAGCGATGGACATCACACGCGCTCCTCACCTTCTTCGAGCCAGCTGCGAAGGATCTCGACCGTTTCTTCCTGCTTGTCGCCAATCATTGCGCGCAACCGATCAACCGGATCCCCGGTGGCACTGACCCCAAGCGCGGGAACGGCCCCTTGTTGGGGCAGCGGCGTGAACTCTGCCGTTCCGTCGGCTGCAATTTCACCGGTCAGGACCGACGGGGCCGGTGCCCCTCCCTCCGCAGCCGGCAACAGCGCCGGGACCATTGCGGGGTTCATCAGGATTGGACGGATCACGAACAACGCCAGCACAAGCGACACCAGCGCCAGTGCGGCCATCTGGATCAGTGACATGGCGTCCAGATGGATGTTTTGCCAAAACGAAGAGGAAACCAGAGTGCCTTGCGGCGCGACCGTCGGTAAATCCAGTGATTTCAGCGTGATGACGTCCCCACGCGCGGCGTCAAATCCCACAGCCGAGGCCACCAGCTCCTCAAGTGCGTCGAGTTCCGTCTGTGGCAGCGGCGTGAAGGATTCAGCGCCCGAGGCATCCACCGCCCGCGTTCCGTTAACCAGAACGGCAACCGTCAGGCGTTTGATCGCACCCGGGGCAGTGTGCACCTCCAGCTCGGTTTCGGAAACCTCGTAATTCACCCGCTCGCGTGTCTGGGTCCCGGTCGAATTCGATTCGTCCCCCCCCGCACCATCGCCGTCGGGCAGGTTTGAGGCCACCGTGACATCGGCTGACTGGTTGCGCGCGCTGTCGGAGCGTTCCTCGACATCCGTGCTGATCGCCACCCTGCCTTTGGGGTCAAAGCGCCGCTCACGCAGGGATTCTGTCCTGGTTTCAGTATCGACGCTGACCTCGACCACGGTATTTCCCGTGCCAACTCGCGCTTCGACCAGACGCAGAACCCGTTCCCGCAGCTGCCGCGCCTTGTCATCTGCCGTGTCGGCGGCCACGGCGGTGTCCTGCCCACCAATCACGGACCCGTTCGAATCGATCACAGTCACGCTTTCAGGCGACAGACCACTAACGGCCGAGGCGACAAGAAACCGGATGGCCTTGGCCTGATCACCGGTGATATCCCCCCCCGAGGGCACCAGATAAACCGAAGCCGTCGGTGCGACGCTGCGCTGAAACGGATTGGCAGAGCCATTGGCGATATGAACGCGGGCCTGGCTGACATGCGGGCTGCCCACGATCGTGCGCGCCAGTTCCCCCTCTTTCGCGCGCCAGTAGGCGGCATCAAACATCTGGGATGTGGTGCCGAAGCCGTTCAGCGAATCCAGTAATTCATAGCCCTTGTTGCCGTTGGCCGGCAGACCTTCGCTGGCCAAAGTCATCCGCAGCTCGTCCCGCTGTGCGCCAGAGACGTAAATTGATCCGCCCCGAATCTCGTAGGTCACGCCACGCTGATCCAGCGCGCGCACGATATCCCCGGCGGCACCGCTTTCCAGACCCGCGTAAAGCAAGGTCATCGACGGCGCTGTCGCAAGGCGCGACATCCCGAGGATCCCCAGAAACACCAGCACAACCGCACCGGCAACGACGATTTGTTTACGCCTGTCCAAACTTGCCCAGACAGTTCCGATCTGCTGCACGCTCACCTCCGACTCGCCGACATTCTGCCCGGCGCATCCTCTGTTTGGACGATTGCCCTTAACAATCGGTTAGTCCCTGCAAGGTTATGACAGGGCAGATCACAGGAATGAGGACGTCATGACCGACGCAACGGCTGAACAGGCGGAAACCCCGGAAAAGAAGGGGAAAAAAGGAATGATCGTCGGGGTGATTCTGGCCATCGCCGGTGCCGCCGGTGGGTATTTCCTGACCTCGTCCGGGCTGCTGCCGCTGGGAAACAAGGCCGAGAAGGCGGAAAGCCATGACGTGGACAAGGATGAACCGGCCAAGGCGTTGGCGGATGTTGCCTTTATCGATTTGCCGCCGGTGATCGTTTCGGTGAATTCCGGCGGCGCGCGGCATCTGAAGTTTCACGCACAGCTTGAGGTTAACGCCCCGTACATGACTGACGTGGAAAAAATGCGACCGCGAATCATGGATGTCCTGAACGGGTATCTGCGGGCCGTCGAATTGAAGGATCTTGAGGATTCACTGGCGTTGATGCGTATCCGGGGCCACCTGCTGCGCCGCATCGAGATTGTCGTTGGCGAAGGTCGCGTGCGCGACGTGCTGGTGATGGAATTTGTTTTGAACTAGGAGGCGAAATTGGAGCTGATTGCGGATATTTTGCTGGTCGCCGGCGCTATGGGTGCGGGTCTGTATTGTTTTGTGCTGTCGCGCCGTCTCAAGCGTTTTGCCGATCTAGAAAAGGGCGTCGGCGGCGCGGTGGCGGTGCTGTCGACCCAGGCGGAAGAGCTGCGGAGATCACTAGATGATGCGCGCAATGCCTCTGATCAGTCGGGCGATCAGCTTAGGGCGCTGACGGCGCGCGCCGAAACGGTGGCACAGCGGCTGGAACTCATGATGGCGTCAATGCATGACGTTGTGCCTGAAAAAGACACTGATCCCCAACCCGAGGCAGAGGTTTCAGAGACAAGCACCATCACCGAAGTTCCGGAGAGCGTGAAGCACGAAGGCAAACCCGAGCCGCAGGCCAGCGAAGCCGCTGCGCCCGAAGAACAGACACGCGTACCTGAGGGGCTGATGTTCTTCCGGCATGACCGCAAGCAAGGCGAGGCGCAGATATGAGCCGCCCGCGGATCAACACTCCCAACGCGCGGCCCCGCGGAGGTGTACTTGCCGTGATCTCATTGCTGATGATCGGCTCGGCTGCCATCCGCATCGGGCTGGAAGCCGGACCCGCCTTTGCCAAACCTGCGAAACCTGAGGCGGAACACGATGAACCCGCCCCGTCCGACACTCGTGACATGCGGGTTCTGCTGACTGAACTTCTGCGCCGGGAAGAACGTGTCAAACAAAAGGAAGACATGCTGCGCGAGCGGGAAAACGCTCTGGAAATCGCGGGTCAGGCTATCGAGATGCGCATGGCCGCGCTTGAGGAGGCCGAGGAGTCGTTGCGCACCACTCTGGCGCTGGCGGACAGGGCGGCGGAAAACGACCTGACGCGCCTGACCGATATCTATCAGAACATGAAGCCGAAAGACGCGGCTGCGCTGTTCGAAACCATGGACCCGACCTTTGCCGCCGGGTTTCTGTCACGCATGTCACCGGATGCGGCAGCCGGGGTTCTGGCGGGGCTCAGCCCCGAAGCGGCCTATACGATCAGCGTTGTCATGGCGGGCCGAAACGCCTCGGCCCCTCAGGAATAGTCGCCCGTGTTCCCCGCGGTTGCAACACACATAGCCGGAGATCTCAGATGATTGGAATTGTTGGAATTGTCGTCATTTTCGTGATGGTCTTCGGCGGCTATCTGGCCGCTGGCGGCAAGATGACCATCATTCTAAAGTCGCTTCCGTTTGAAATGATGATGATCGGTGGTGCCGCGGTTGGTGCCTTTTTGATCAGCAACGACATCGGCGGCGTGAAACACACGATCAAGGACATGGGGAAGGTCTTTAAAGGCCCGAAATGGAAGCCCGAGGATTACCGCGACCTGTTGTGCCTGCTGTTTTCCCTCATCCGCATTGCCCGCGCCAATCCGGTAGAGGTGGAACAGCATATCGAAGACCCCGGCAGCTCGGACCTGTTTTCGTCCTACCCCAGAATTCAGGCCGACAAGGAAGCGGTTGATCTGATTTGCGACACGATGCGGTCCGCGGCGATGAATTACGACGATCCGCATCAGGTCGAAGAGGTTCTGGAGAAACGGATGGAAGCGAATTTCCACCATGCCCTGCATTCGAGCCACGCCTTGCAAACCGTGGCCGACGGCCTGCCCGCACTTGGAATTGTCGCCGCCGTTCTGGGGGTAATCAAGACAATGGGGTCCATTGATCAGCCACCGGAAGTTCTGGGAAAACTGATCGGCGGCGCCCTTGTGGGTACGTTTCTGGGTGTCTTTCTGGCCTACGGTCTGGTTGGTCCCTTTGCGGCCAAGCTGAAATCCGTTGTCGAGGAAGACAACCACTTCTATCAGTTGATCAAGGAAGTTCTGGTTGCAAACCTGCACAACCACAATGCTGCCATGTGCATTGAGGTCGGACGCCAGAACACACCAACGCACAACCGCCCCGGTTTCTCTGAGCTTGAGGATGCGTTGAAAGAGCTCAAACGGGCCGCAGCATGAGGCAAACCGCGATACTGGTTGCAGCGTTGATCACGCTTGCAACGGCCGCAACCTCTGAAGAGGTGACTGTGCGGTCCGGTGAACATGACGGCTACACCCGGCTGGTTTTCACCGTTCCACCGGATACGGGTTGGGTTCTGAGCCAACGCAAGAACGGCGCCAAGCTGGCAATTGACCTGAAGGGTGTCACATTTCGGACGGGTTCGGTGTTCGGGCGGTTGACATCAGATCGGCTGGCCGCGCTGTCGCAAGCGCAACCCGGTGACGCGCTTGAGCTGGAATTCGGTTGCGACTGCACCGCGTCGGCGTTCCTGTTTCGAAACTCGATGATCGTTCTGGACATTGCGCCAGCAATAGCCCTGCCCCCCTTGCTTGCGGAAATCCCTCCGCCGACTCGAAAAAAACCGGCAGCGCCGAAAGCTTCTCCCGCGGAACACAAGCTTCTTTCCCAGCTGAACCTGCCGCTTCTGACCGGGAAGACGCACGGGATCAGGGATCAGTTGTCGACCCGTCTGGTGCAAGGGGCGGACCGTGAGCTGCTGGACCTGAATCTGGCACCTGTCGGACCGCGCCGTTCTGCCTCGTCCGAGGCCGTGACACCGTTACCCGGATTGACGTCGAACATACGCGTGACCTCGGTTCTGGATGATCTGCAGGACATTCTGAACTCTGGTTTGCAGCAGATCGATAACAACCCGGTTTGTATCTCAACGGCTGAACTGGGCTTCACGACATGGTCCGGGACGCGCCCGTTTCCAGAGCAGGTGTCCGTCCTGCGCACCGCCCTGTACAAAGAGTTCGACCGTCTTGATGCGGAAAGTGCGCTGAAACTGGCAAAGCTCTATGCCTATCACGGCTTTGGGGCCGAAGCGCTGAAGGTTTTGCAGTTATTGAACACCCCATCGGATGAGATTGGCCGTGTTGAAGGGATTGCACGGCTGGTGGATGAGCGGCCGGCACAGGTGCCAAATCCGTTCAGGGGCCAGCAACGGTGCAACAGCGACGTCGCACTTTGGGCCGTGCTATCTGAGGGAAAGCTGGCACCTGATGCACATCTTAAAGCCATCGAACACAGCTTTGCAAAGCTGCCAGAGCATCTTCGCCGCCACCTTGGCGCGCGGCTTTCGGACAACCTGACAGACGCGCAGGAACTGGAGGCCGCGCGCAGGATCATGCGTTCGGTCGACCGGGTTGAACAGATCCCGTCCCCGAACGCTACGCTGGCCCGGGCTGGCGTCGCCGAAGCCGAAGGCGACAGCGCCCTTGAAGAGGCGCTGCTGACCAAGGTCACGACCTCGGCCGGGGCCAAGAGCGAAGCGCCGGTGGCTTTGGCGCGGCTGGTGGAAAAGCGGTGGTTCGACCGCAAGACCGTGTCCTCCAAGGAACTTGAACTGGCCGGGTCTTACGCGATCGAATTCCGGCGATCCGATCTGGGCCCGATGATGGACCGCACCTATGCGATTGCTCTGGGTCTGAGCCAGGATTTCGACAGCGCATTCGATGCGATCCAGTCTTTGCCAGACGGTTCGGACAGCAACAGCGCTTTCAACCGTCACCTGCAATTGCTGGCAGAGCGATCAGACGACCTTACCTTTTTGCGTCAGGTTACGCTGGTGCAGCAGTCGGGTCGGGCGGCGGTGCTATCCACGGATACCGCGATTGCACTGGCCGAACGCCTGGCCGTGCTTGGCTTTGCCGATCAGGCCGTTGCGCTGGCAAACAGGCCTGAAGATCAGGCCCGGCGGTCAGAGCGTGCCCGTCTGCGCGCCCGTGCGGCGTTGTTGTCGGACCGCCCGCAACAGGCCATGCTTGAGCTGGCCAATGATACCTCGGACGAGGCGCTCGTCCTGCAGGCGCAGGCGTTGGACAAGGTGCAGGACTATGCGGCGGTGGCCGAACTCATGCAGAACCGCGGGCAACAGGAAGAAGCAAACCGATACCTATGGCTGGCCGGGTTACCGGAGGAAAGGATTGGGCCCTCTGACGGAAAGTACGCAAGCCTCAACCAAACCTCCGAGGCCCTTTTGGCCCCGCCGGTTCGCGTGTCAGGCAAGCCGTTGGCGGATGCGGGAAGCCTGCTGGAGGACAGTCTGGCAACGCGGCAGAGGATCGTCGAAATGCTGAACACGGTCAGGGTGGAGTGAGGTTTCCCAGCCAACCGGTCCAGTTGCCCGGATCGATGCAGGCGGGACGGGGCGCGGTTCACGGTTCTGGCGGATCAAAAATCAGCGGTGTCAGGTCTGCATACCGCGCGCTTTTGTCCGGCCAGCCAAGTATCACTTGACGGATGCGGTCGGCACGATCCTGTCCAAGCACGGGGGCCGCAAACTGCGTATACTTGGCGATGACATCGTCCCGCGTCATGGGGGCCTCGGGGCCGCCACGGGCATGTATGCCCCCGGATTTCAGAACGCGGCCATCCGTTGTCCTGATCGTGACGTCTGCCCAGCGCCCTTCGGGAAACCGGACGCTGTGGTGTTCGCTTTCCGCGACCGTGATACGGGACATCAGATTGGCGACCGCAGGATCAGACAGGCCAGACCCTGAGATATGTTCAACGCCGATGCGCCCGTAAACAGCCTGAACTGCCACGGCAAATGGCAGGGAATACTGCGCTTGCGAGGTTGTTTCGGGCAGCCCCGCAAAAAGGCAGGCCGCCTGATGAAAGCTGTTGATATGCAACGCTTCGATCTGCGCGCTGGTCAGGTCATGCGCGATCATGACAGCGCGCACGCCATCAATCGCGGCATGGGCCCAGCGACAGATCGGATAGGGTTTCACGTATTGATGTTCGACCTGCCAAAAGGTGCCCAGATCATTCCAGTAGGGTGTGACCTCTTCCGCCTCGATGGTGATGGCGGGCGCACCGGTAAAGCCGCGTTCGGCCAGAACAGCGGCGGAAAGCCCTACCATCGCGCCCCAGCCCGACCCGTCATGCAGCATTGTCGGGTTGGCAATCTCGCGCATCATCTGACTGCGTGGACCGTGATATTCGGCGATCCCCATCGCCTGCCGCATCTGGTCGGCAGATAATCCGCGCAGGCGCGCCGCCATCGCAACCACGCCCAGCGCGTTCCAAGCACCGGAAGTGTGGTAGTCGCTGACACTTGCGTGCAGCGACAGGCCCGCGCGCCCGGCCACCTCGTACCCGGCAACGACCGCCGCCAAAGCCTCGGGTCCGGTCAGATTCGGGCAATGTTCGGCCAGTGCGGCCAGCGCTGGCAACACGACCACCCCGATATGGCCCTTGGTGGGGTTATATCCGTCGTGACCGTCCAGATTGTCGGTTTGCGTGGCGGCAGCATAGGCAGCACCCGCCATGCTGACGGTGCGGCCATCGAACAACATCCGTGCGCCATATGCAGGATCGGTACTGGCATAAAGCAATGCCGCCGTGTCCCGCGCGATCACGCCTGCCTGCATCGGGCCGGATGCGATCAGGATCCCCATCGTGTCGAGCATCATCAGCGCCGCAGCCTCTAGTGCGCTTTCAGGCATGTCCGAGGCTGCGCGGGTCAGCGTGAAATCGGCAACCCTGGAAAATGTATTTGTCTGCGGGTTATGCGCCATGAGAGCTCTCCTGTCGGGCGGGGCCGGTACAGGAAAGTCAGCCACAGGTAAGGGCGGGCTGGTACTCTGTTCCCGACGCCAAATGTCGGGAACAGAGGAAAACGAACGAAGAAGAGGCCCTAGTAAGGGGCTTCGACGACATTCATGGAAACGTAGACCGTTTTCATTTCCGAAAAATGGTTGATCGCCAGCTTCGAATTCTCGCGTCCGACACCCGACATTTTCGATCCGCCGAACGGGGCTTCGACCGGGGCAAGGTTATAGGTGTTGATATAACAGGTTCCCGCCTCGAACCCGGCCACAACACGGTGCGCGCGGGTCAGGTCATTGGTGAAGACGCCTGCGGCCAGACCAAATTCGGTGTCATTGGCACGGGCCATGACCTCGGATTCCGTGTCGAAATCCAGCACCGACATGACGGGGCCAAAGATTTCCTCGCGCGCGATGGTCATGTCATCGGTCACATCAGAAAAAACGGTTGGCTGCATGTAGAAACCGCCGCCTTCGATCCGGTTGCCGCCAAAGACTAGCCTTGCGCCCTCGGCCCTGGCTTTGTCGACGTAGCTCAGCGCGATGTTCAACTGGTTTTCGCTGACCATCGGACCAAAGCTGACGTCCTCGTCCATCGGATCGCCGATTTTGGCGTTGGCCAGACGTTCGGACAGGCGTTTCAGGAAGGCATCCTTGATCCCTTTTTGCACAAAGACGCGGGTACCGTTGGAACAGACCTGGCCCGATGAATAGAAGTTGCCAAGGATCGCGCCGGACACCGCGTTTTCGATGTCGGCATCGTCAAAGACGATCATCGGAGATTTGCCGCCCAGTTCCATGGTCACGTGCTTCATACCGTCAGCTGCCGCGGCATAAACCTTGCGGCCTGTCGGCACCGATCCGGTCAGCGAGACCTTGGCCACACGCGGATCAGTGACCAGCGCGGCACCTACGTCGCCATAGCCCTGAATCACGTTGTAGACACCCTTGGGCGCACCGGCTTCGACCAGAATCTCGGCCACTTTCAACGCCGAAAGAGGCGTCGTTTCCGAGGGCTTGAAGACCATCGTGTTGCCGCAGGCCAGCGCCGGGGCACCTTTCCAGCAGGCAATCTGCGTGGGATAGTTCCACGCCCCGATGCCGACGCAAACGCCCAGCGCCTGACGGATGGTGTAGACGAAATCGCCACCGCCCAGCGGAATATGCTCGCCGGTCAGAGAGGCGGCCAACCCGCCGAAATACTCCAGCGCGTCCGCACCCGATGTGGCGTCTGCCACCGTAGTTTCCTGAATCGGTTTGCCGGTGTCATGGGTTTCCAGAACCGACAGGTCATAATTGTGGTCGCGCATGATGTCGGCCGCGCGGCGCAGAATGCGGCCGCGTTCCGTTCCAGTCAGTGCGGCCCAGGCTGCCTGAGCCGTTTTCGCGCTGTTCAGAGCCTTTTCCACAATCGCCGGTGTCGCCGAATGCAGGCGGGCAATCACCTCGCCGGTGGCGGGGTAGATCACGTCAATGGCCGCGCCATCGGTATCCTCGACATAGGCGCCGTCGATGAAATGGCTGGCCTTGGGCTGAAACTTCATACCGTGTCCTTTTCTTTAACACCCGTCCGGACGGGGCATTTGGTCGTTTGGAATCGGCCCTAAAGGTTATTGACTAGCCAGTCAATAAAATCATCCAAGCGGCAAGTTCACGCCTGCCACCGGGCACAAACCTTGAAATTTTTGGTTAATGTTCTATATATGTTCTACATAGTCAGAGGACAAACCGATGACCCAGCACATGCGCCACGTGGCACTGAACGGGCCAAACAACGACTACCATCTGCTTCCGGTAACAGACCGGCAGATGCGATATGCGCGCGCCATTGCCGAGAAATCAGCGCTTGAGATTCCGGTCGAGGCGCAGCGCGACAGGCGGTTGTTGTCCGACTGGATTTCCGCCCACGAACCGCGCGACACCTCGCAGTTCGACAATTACCCGACGGGCAAGCAGGTGGCGTTCGCCGAACGGATCTCACGCAGCAAGCGCCGCCCGATCCCGTCCGAGTGTTTTCGGGACAAGAAAATGATGTCCCGCTGGATTGATCACAACAGATAACCCTTACTTAGGGTCTTCTGGCGCATGATTGCGGGTATAAAGCGCAACCGCCGCCGCAACAAACATACCCAGCAGAATGTAACCGGTTACTGCCTCGGACACGGCAAGCCCGCGACACAGGCCGGTCGGGGACATGTCGCCATACCCGACCGTGGTAAAGGTGACATATGAAAAATACAGGACATCCCCTGGACCCTGCGCCCCGACCACACAGTTGTCGTTGTACCCAAAAGCCCCGTAGACGGCGGCGAACAGGAACGGGACGACCTGGATGAATGACACGCCCATCAGGAACAAAAGCCGTCGCGGCGATTTCACCTGTGTCATGTAGTACCAGGATTGCGACACCAGCCAGATCAGCAGGCCAACTGACGCGATTGTTCCGATCATGTCACCCGCAGCGGTTTCGTTCAGGCGCGACAACCCGAACCAGGCAAGAAAACTTGTCAGAACCAGCCCCAATGCCGCAATCAGGGTCGATTTCCATTCTTCCAAAGTTGTGGGTTTGCGATGCATGAACGCTCTCTCAGCCTAGTCTGAGGGTGATCATCCGACCTAAAGCAAGGGCCTGCAACCCGCTTTCAGTCCTGACGCAAATGCGGCTCGCCCCGCTTGCGCGCAAGCACAATCTGTTTTTGCCGTTCACGAAAGCGCTTCTTGTCGGCCTCGGAGGTCTCGTCGATGCATTGGTGACAGGACACGCCATGTTCATATTCGGGGCGTTTCATATCCTCGGGCAGGATCGGACGACGGCAGCCATGGCACAGCCTGTGCGGCCCTTCTACAAGGCCGTGGCCAACCGAGACACGGTTGTCGAACACAAAGCATTCACCCTGCCACGAACTGTCTTCGGATGGCATCTCTTCAAGATAGCGCAGGATGCCACCTTTGAGGTGATAGACATCCTCGACCCCCTGCCCCAATAGGTAATTGGTGGATTTCTCGCACCGGATACCGCCGGTGCAGAACATGGCAACGCGCTTGTTGTGAAAGCGGTCCTTGTTCGCCGCCCACCAGGCAGGAAATTCGCGGAAACTGGCTGTTTCAGGGTCTATTGCGCCTTCAAACGTGCCGATCGCCACTTCGTAGTCATTGCGGGTGTCGATCACCACGACATCTTCCGAACGGATCAGATCGTTCCAGTCCTGCGGGTCGACATAGTTGCCGACACGGGCGCGCGGATCGACATCCGGCTGACCCATGGTCACGATCTCTTTCTTCAGCCGCACTTTCATCTTGCCGAAAGGCGGATGATCCGAGGTCGCCTCTTTCCACTCCAGGTCCGAGCAACCGGGCAAGGCACGGATATGTGCCAAAACCGCATCGATCCCGGCGCGTGGGCCTGCGATGGTGCCGTTGATGCCTTCCTGTGCCAGCAACAGCGTTCCCGTGACGGACTGCGCGCGGCACAGATCAAGCAACGGTTCGCGCAGTGCGACGGGGTCCGGGAATCGGGTAAAGTGGTAGAGGGCAGCGATCGTGTACATATGCGCGATCTACCCCCGCAAACCCGGAGTCGCAAGGGATTGCATTGACGCCCCGGCCCCGGCCCCCTACCGATAAGGCAGTTTTACGGAGGCCGCCATGACCCATGCCCTGCTTGTCATCGATGTCCAGAACGATTTCTGTCCGGGCGGTGCCTTGGCAGTGACCGGAGGAGACGAAATCGTCGCGTCTATCAATACCATGATGGAGGAGTTCGACGCCGTGATCCTGACGCAGGACTGGCATCCGGCGGGGCATTCTTCCTTTGCCAGCTCGCACAAAAGCAAAAACCCGTTCGAGCTGATCGACATGCCTTATGGCCCGCAGGTGCTGTGGCCGGACCATTGCGTTCAGGGCTCAAACGGTGCTGCGTTTCACCCTGAACTGCGCACCGATGGAGATTTGATCCTGCGCAAGGGGTTCCGCAGTGGCATCGACAGCTACTCCGCGTTCTTCGAAAATGACCATCAGACGCCAACAGGCCTGAAAGGCTATCTTGAGACCCGAGGCATCACCCGTTTGACACTGGTTGGATTGGCGACCGATTTCTGCGTTCACTATTCGGCTGTAGACGCTGCCCGGTTGGGATTCGATGTGATAGTCCGGATGGATGCCTGCCGCGCGATTGATATGGACGGATCACTGGCTGCCGCCGAGCAGGCCATGCGCGATGCCGGTGTTACGCTGGCCTAAGGTGTCGCCCCGGCAGCAGCCAGCAGTTTGATCGTCACAAACAAAACAACGGCCAGCCCAAACGCCAACCCGATACGCCCCGAAATTGAACGCCGACGTTCCGAAACGGGTTGCTGTTGCTGTGGAGGCGCTTTGCGCACCTGACGCGTACGCACGATCCCGGCCATGGGCTGCGCCATCCGAATGTAATGCAGAAAATCCCACAGGTTGAACTCGCCGCAATACTCCCCCTGAACGCCGCGCGATTTTATGTTCTCAAACAGAGAACGCAGAATCCTGACCCGGTCCACCTGATCTTCGGCCGGAAATACGCCGGGCACGATGCCGCTGTTCCGCGACTCGAGGCTGAACCCGGCATCCAGGAAAATCTTGCGGATTTTCGGCGATGTTCCCCGTAGCGCATCCGCTGTTCTGATGTCGCGAAACACCGCACACACCTGGCGTTCCACATCAGAGTCTGACCCCAGCTTCTCCGGGTCAATTTCGTTCAGTGCTACATTAACAATATCAAAATCGTACTCGAGACCCATTCACAAACTCAGTTTCGTCTTTCCATCCCCTTCTCTCACTAACCGGCGAAAACAATGCACAATATGCCCGTATTGTGACGTCATGCTGGCATTGTAACCAAATCAGCGACTCTTGCCATTCCCGTTGTCGATTGATCTAACTACGGAAATCGCAGGAGTTCCCCATGGTCGACATCGCGACCCGTGTCTACAATCACAAATGGAAGATTGACCCGATTGTCCGGTCTTTAATCGACACAGACTTCTACAAACTGCTGATGTGCCAGTCAGTGTTTCGAAACAAGCCCCAAACAAACGTGGTGTTTTCCCTGATCAACCGGTCGAATCACGTGCCTTTGGCCCGTTTGATCGACGAAGGTGAGCTGCGGGAACAGCTGGATCATATCCGCACGCTTAGTCTCAGCCGAGGGGAAAGCACCTGGCTGCGGGGCAACATGTTCTATGGAAAACGCCAGATGTTCCGTTCCGATTTCATGGAATGGTTCGAGAATATGCGCCTGCCGCCCTACCACCTTGAACGCAAAGGCGATCAGTATGAACTGACCTTTGAAGGCAAATGGCACGAAGTCATGTTGTGGGAAATTCCGGCGCTGGCGGTGCTGATGGAACTGCGCTCGCGTGCTGTGCTGAACGACATGCGCCGGTTTGCGCTACAGGTGCTATATGCCCGCGCGATGACCCGCGTGTGGGAAAAGATCGAAAAGCTGAGCACGATCAACGGTCTGGGGATCGCCGATTTCGGCACACGACGACGGCATTCCTTCCTGTGGCAGGACTGGTGTGTGCAGGCGATGATCGAAGGACTGGGCCCCGCGTTTACCGGAACCTCGAACTGCCTGATCGCGATGCGGCGTGAGGTTGAGGCCATCGGCACCAACGCGCATGAGCTGCCGATGGTCTATTCCGCGTTGGCGGATACGGATGAAGCGCTGGCGCAGGCCCCATATGATGTTCTCAGCGACTGGCATGACGAACATGACGGCAACCTGCGCATCATCTTGCCCGATACCTACGGTACCAAGGGGTTTCTGGACAACGCGCCCGACTGGCTGGCGGGCTGGACCGGTATTCGCATCGACAGCGGTGATCCGGCTGCTGCGGCCGAGGTGGCCATCGACTGGTGGAACGCACGCGGTGAAGACCCGACCCAGAAACGGATCATTTTCTCGGACGGGTTGGACGTGGACAAAATCCAGGAATTGCATGCGCAGTTTGCTGACCGCACCAAAGTATCCTTTGGCTGGGGTACCTTGCTGACCAACGATTTCCGCAGTCTGGTTCCAAATGACGCGCTGGCGCCGTTCTCATTGGTCTGCAAAGCCGTATCCGCCAATGGACGCCCGACGGTAAAGCTGTCGGACAACCCGGAAAAGGCGATGGGCCCGAAGGACCAGATCGAACGCTACAAGCGGGTGTTTGATGTCGGAACGCAAAAGGCGATCGAAGTGATCGTCTGAACCACGGCGGCGCATTCATCATTTGTCAGCAACTCACCTGATGTTAGTTTGGGTAGCATTCCCATTGAGCATTAAGGTTGAGATGCAATGATTTTTGAACCAAAGAACTTCTACGATACCGGCGGATCCCGGGATGAGCTTTCACTTTTTTCCTACGCTGCATACCTGATATCCCGCGCGCAGTTTCTGCGAGCCGAAGGCGATGACAGCGACCTTTTCCTGTTGGGCCGCGGTTTGGAAGAAACCGACGATGCTGTTTTGTCCAAACAGCTTGTCATGCTCGGATTCCGACCAATTGACGACCGCCAAATGTCCGCCCGCGAATACATGCGTTTCTTTGATGACCCCGGAGACCTACGGCCCGTTGACCTGCTTACTTCGCCAGAGCCTGAGGGGTATTACCAACATTTGTTCGAGGCGATCCGAGCAGCAGAAGAACAGCCGAACGCCGAACACATCGGCGCTGCTTTGAAGATTGGACTGGCGGCTCCTGATTCAATTGTTGCTCTTGCTGCGCTGAGTTCGTGCCTCAAACTGTATTCGCCAGAATCCTTTTCACCACGCCTTTGGCTTGGTGTGCTTACGGCACGTTGGGCGCAATTGGATCCGCTCTCGCAAGATTTGATTGCTGTATTGTCGTCCGCTCTGATCTCCGACCCGTCGATTTCGAGTGTTCCACCGGCGCCGCCGCAACAAATAACCGGTGTCCCGGGGTTGCTTCTTGTTCATGGCACTCACTTCGAAGTCAATCCTGACCCCACATGGTACTATCCCCATGTCGGAGATCTGCACAATTACATCAAGCCGCATCGTAACGACATCTATTCAGGGCAGAACTACTATGAATGGGAGGGCAGATGGTCTGATCGCGGTCGCCATATTGCTGCCAAACACTTGAAAAACTGGATAGATCTCGAGGTTTATCACGGCTGTGATGTGGTTGCCCACAGCCACGGCTGCAATGTCGTCATGAAAGCGGCCGAGATGGGGGCACATTTCAACAAAGTTGTTTTCTTAAGCTGCCCGGTACACTGGCATAAGTACAACCTGAATTCTGGCCGGATCAATGTGCCGTATTCTGTTCGGGTCTGGTTTGACTTCGTGATCCTGGCAGACGGCGGGAAACAAAAGTTCCCCGCCAGTGCCAACGTTGCCGACGAGGTGGTCGGAGGTTGGTTCAGTGGGCATTCTGCCACGCGAACATCGCAGATTTGGGGCAATCACGCGTTGGAAACAAAGCTGATCTGACTTGCCTGGGTAAGTGCTATCCGTGAAACGCGGCAACTGTCTTCAACTGTGAAAAGCCGTACAAAGCTTCGAACCCTTTTTCGCGGCCGTGGCCGGATTTTCCTACCCCACCAAACGGCAGTTCAACACCGCCGCCTGCACCGTAGTTATTGATGAAAACCTGACCTGAGTGCAGCGTTTTCGCCAACCGCATCTGCCGCGCACCGTCGCGTGTCCAGACACTGGCGACAAGGCCATAGTCGGTGCTATTGGCTATAGTTAGAGCCTGTTCTTCGGTGTCGAACGGGATCAGAACCTGAACGGGACCGAAGATTTCGTCGCGGGCAAGCGGGTGATCCGGTGGCACGTCCGCGAACAAGGTGGGCCGGACATATGCCCCGGTTTCCGGCGCATCCTTTGTGATCATCCCTTTTGCCGCAACGGTCAGATCGGCGCCTTTGTCCAGAAAGCTGTTTACGATCTGCTTTTGCCGGTCCGAGATCAGTGGTCCAACGCGAAGATCCTGCATCGCGGGTCCAACGCTGAGCTGTTCATAGGCCTCGGCCATGCGGGATTTGACCTGATCATAGATACCGCGCTGTACCAGAATGCGGGAGGAGGCCGAGCAGGTCTGTCCTGCGTTCTGAATGCCCGCATTCACCAGAAACGGCAGGGCGGCATCCAGATCGGCATCATCAAACACCAGCTGGGGGGATTTTCCGCCCAGTTCCAGCGTCACAGGCACTACATTGCGCCCCGCGGCCTGCTGCACCAGGGCCCCCGTGGCGACCGAACCAGTGAACGAGATATGGTTGACCCCCGGATGCCCGGACAGTGCGGCTCCGGCCTCGGCCCCCAGACCGGGCACAACATTCAGTGCACCTGCTGGCAGACCCGCTTGCTGTGCAAGATGGGCAAAGGCCAGCGCGGTCAGACAGGCCTCTTCCGCCGGTTTCAGAACACAGGCGTTGCCCATGGCCACCGCGGCCCCGACCGAGCGCCCGATAATCTGCATCGGATAGTTCCAGGGCACGATGTGGCCTGTCACCCCATGGGGTTCGCGCAGTGTATAGACGGTGTAGCCATCGAGATAGGGAATGGTCTCACCCATCACCTTGTCCGCTGCACCCCCGTAGAACTCACAATAGCGCGCCAGCGCGATGGCATCGGCGCGGGCCTGCGTCAGGGGCTTGCCCACATCCATCGCCTCAAGCCGCGCCAGATCGTCCACCCGTTCCAACACCAGCTGGCCCAGCCGGGTCAGGATGCGCCCACGCTCCAAGGCCGTCTTGCGCCCCCAGTCGCCCTTTAACGCAGTTCTGGCGGCGGCGACCGCCGCGTCAATATCCACACCCGAGCCGCGCGGGATCCGGCAAATCTCGGTTCCGTCTGACGGGTTGGTCAAAGGCAATGAGTCGCCTGATGTCGCAGGTATCCAGTTTCCGCCAATCAGGCACAGGGTGGGATCAAACCAGAGTGGTTGGGTCATTTTGGCCTCCGTTCAGGCTCTAACAAATGGTTTTACGCCAATAACTTCCCGATTTCAGGCAATTGGGGCGCGGCGGCGATCAGGGTTTGCGTGTAGGGATGCTGCGGGTCCGAGAATACCTGTTCGGTCTTGCCATGTTCGACAATTCGTCCGGATTGCATCACCAGAACATGATCGGTGATGGTGCGCACCACACTCAGATCGTGGCTGATGAACAGGTAAGTCAGATCATAAGCCTCGCAGAGTTCGGCAAGCAGATCGAGGATTTGGGCGCGCACCGATACGTCGAGGGCTGAAACCGCCTCATCGAACAGGATCAGTTCCGGCCGAATGATCAGAGCGCGGGCAATAGCGATCCGCTGGCGTTGCCCGCCCGAAAACTCGTGAATGTATTTGCCCGCATCATCAGGGCCGAGGCCCACTGCCGTCAGCATCTCTGCAATCCGGTCCTGGCGTTCGGACCCCTTTGGTGGCGTTTCCAACAGGTGAAAAGGTTCTGTAATCAGGCGCGCGACACGGTGGCGGGGATTGAAGCTGCCATAGGGGTCCTGAAACACGACCTGCATCTTGCGACGTACCGCAAGGTTGGGCCTGTGGCCGGTGAAAACCGGCTGACCATCCAGCATAATCTGACCAGATTGGATCTCTTCCAACCCTAAAATAGCCCGTGTTAGGGTCGATTTTCCGCAACCGGACTCGCCCACCAGCCCTAAACGCTCCCCTCGGTTGAGGGTAAAGCTGACACCATCCACCGCGCGGTGGTGGCGCGGCGCATCCAGCAGACCTTTGCGGGGAAGGCGGTAATCCCGGACGACCTGCGAAACCTCCAGAAGCGGGCGTTGCTGTGTAGGTTCAGGCAGGGTGACCTGATGACCCGAAGCTTCGAACAACATACGGGTATAGGGGTGCTGCATATCTCGAAACAGGTTTCGCGTCGCGCCACTTTCGACGACCTCGCCGTGACGCATGACGACAATCTGATCGGCCATGTCCGAGACCACAGCCAGATCATGGGTGATCATCAGCAGGCCCATATCATATTCGCGAACCAGCCCTTTCAGCAAATCAAGGATCTGCGCCTGCGTGGTGACATCCAGCGCCGTAGTCGGCTCATCCGCGATCAATAGCCTTGGGCGCAATGCGATGGCCATTGCGATGACCACACGCTGACGCTGCCCGCCCGACAGCTCATGCGGATAGCGCGACAGAGGAAACCTGTCGGGTGGCAGGCCAACCCGGGTCAAAACCTCTGCGGCGCGGGTCCGGGCCTGAGCAGGAGGCATCGCCTTGTGGATCAGGATGGTCTCCATCACCTGATCGCCGATTGTTTTCACTGGGTTGAGCGCCGTCATCGGTTCCTGAAATACCATCCCGATGGACGCGCCACGCAAGGCGCACATCTCGGCCTCGGATTCGGAAAGCAGGTCAGTGCCATCCAGTCGGATTACGCCGTCTGCCGTTGCCCCGTTTGGCAGAAGCTGCATCACAGCCAGTGCTGTCATGGATTTGCCCGAGCCGCTTTCACCTGTCACCGCCACGATCTGGCCCGGGTCGATGGACAAGTTGACCTGTTTCAGGATCGGTACCCCGTGGATCGACAGGGACAGGTTTTCGACTTGCAGCAACGTCATGCCCGCGCCACCCTGATCCTTGGGTCCAGCCAGTCGCGCAGACCATCACCCAGCAGGTTCAAACCCAATACCGTGACAATAATCGCCAAGCCCGGAATCAGAGCCAAATGCGGGGCAAAACTGACCATTGTCTGGGCGTCCGCCAGCATCCGGCCCCAACTGGGCGTCGGAGGTTGCGCGCCCAGACCGACATAGGACAGTCCCGCCTCGGCCAGTATGCCCAGCGAAAATTGGATGGTGCCCTGAACGATCAGCAGGTTGGCGACATTGGGCAGGATGTGTTCGGCTG
Organism: Ruegeria sp. AF7; assembly: GCF_056541885.1. Lineage (NCBI taxonomy): Bacteria > Pseudomonadati > Pseudomonadota > Alphaproteobacteria > Rhodobacterales > Roseobacteraceae > Ruegeria > Ruegeria sp. AF7. The sequence goes on from NZ_JBQFYX010000003.1 coordinate 223,367, forward strand.
ATATCCGTGCGGCACCTTTGCCCGACACACGGGCGGCAAGGATGAACTCGTGCTCCCACAGCGACAATGCAGCCCCTCGGGTGATGCGGGCAAAGACGGGGATGTTGAAAATACCGATCGCAATGATCGCGTTGATGGCACCGGCACCGAACACAGCCGTGATCAGGATGGCGATGACCAGCGAGGGAAAGGCAAAGACCAGATCGTTGCCACGCATGATCACCTCATCCAACCACGACCCTTTGCGTGCGGCGGCTGTCAGGCCAAGGGGTACGCCCAGCGCCATGCCAATCCCCACGGCCACCAGAGCCACCGCAATCGAAGTGCGTGCACCGACCATGATCATCGAGAACATGTCGCGGCCGAAGTGATCTGTTCCAAACCAGTGTTGTGCATCGGGCGTCTGAAGTTTGTTGGGGATATCCAGCGCGGCATAGTCGTAGGGTGTCCAGACAAACGAGATCAGCGCCGCCAGCACCACCAGCGACGACAGCGCCGCGCCCAGAATCAGGTTGCGGCTCATGACCGGCTCCTCAACCGTGGGTCAACGGCTGCGTAGGCCAGATCCACCAGAAAATTCACGGTGATCACCGCAAAGACCAGCAGCATCACCACCGATTCAACCACGATCAGATCGCGGGCCGAAATGGCCTGAAACACCAACCGCCCGAGGCCCGGCAGGTAGAACACCTGTTCGATGATGATCGACCCGGCCAGCAGGAAGGAAAACTGCAAGCCGATGATCGTCAGCACGGGGATCAGCGCGTTCCGCACCCCATGCCGCCACAGAGCCTGACGACGCGACAATCCCTTGGCCCGCGCGGTGCGCATGAAATCCTCACCCAGAATATCCAGCAGCGCTGATCGCATAACGCGGGCCAGGATCGCGGCCTGAGGAAGGGCCAACGCAATGGCGGGCAAAGTCAGCGAACGCAGCCCCGCCCAAAGGCCCTCGCCCCAGCCAACAAACCCACCGGCATTGAACCAGCGCAGGTTTATGGCGAAGATCAGCACCAGCATCATCGCGAACCAGAAATTGGGCACAGCGATACCAAGCTGTGTCGCCCCCATCACCGCCAGATCCCCGGGCTTGCCCCGGCGCGCGGCGGCATAGATCCCGGCAGGAAAGGCGATCAGCGTGGACAGCGTGAGCGCATACAAAGCCAAGGGCAACGATACCCACAGCCGGTCCGCAATCATCTGCGACACCGGTGTGCGATAGGTGTACGAGGTGCCGAAATCTCCGGCTACCATCCCTCCGACCCAGTTGAAATACCGCTGCACCCTGGATCCATCCAGACCCAGTTCAGCCCGCAGCGCGGCCAACGTATCCTCCTGCGCGTTGACACCCAGCATGAACGATGCCGGGTCCCCCGGTGCGACCTCGATCACGGCGAAGATGACCACCGAGGCGACGGCAAGGCTGGCAAGCAATGAGATCAGTCGTTTAAGGGTATAGCGAAGCATTGAGGCCACGTTAGGGTCTCAGCCGTCACGGGTCCAGCATCTACGGCATCGGCAGACCGGCAAATGGCGCTGCGCAACCTTTGTTCCTTTCCGCCTGTCAATCCGAATGCAGGACCTGACCCCGATTTTCACCATGTTTGTTGCGCGTTTTTTCGATTTCGCACATTCCGAGTTTTGCTACACTTGTTCGAACCGTTTCCGCAGGCCAGAGCGGCCAAGGAGCAATCCGGGCCGAACCAGGATTTACTGATAGTGTAGCGCTCATGCTGACAGAAAATAGAATTGAGATCGGGTTTCTGCTGTTCGATGGCTTTCCGATGGCTTGCCTGACCTCGGTCATCGAACCGCTGCGCGCTGCAAATGAGATCGCCGGGCAAGAGGCATTTCGCTGGTCTCTTGTGGCGGAAAACGGGGGAAAGGTCAGCTCCAGCGCTCATGTGCGTTTTGAGGCTGAACGCAACCTCGCAGACTGTAAGCCGATTGATATTCTGTTCCTGCTCAGCAGTCCGACCTCGGGCTTCAGAAACCCTGCCCAGGGGAATGGTGCGTTGAGGGCTTTGTCACGCCACGGGACAATTCTGGGCGGTATCAGCGGCGGCGTTTTCCCGCTCGTGCGGTCGGGAGTCATGACCGGCCATCCGGTATCGGTGCACTGGTGCTACGAAGCCGCGTTTCTGGCCGAGTTTCCACAGATCGATGCAAGGCGCGAAGTGATCGTGTCGGATGCCACGCGGTATACAGCGGCCGGGGCGGCGGCCGCGTTTGATCTGGCCCTGCATCTGATTCAGGACCGGTTGGGCGGCGAAGTCGCGCATGAGGTGGCCTGCTGGTTCCAGCATCCGATGATGCGAGGGGAAGGTGTTCAACAACAGGTGCCCAGTGCAAGCAAACCTGCCACTGGTGAAAAGCTGCCGCCGCTTGTGGCCCGATGTGTCGACCTGTTCGCAAGCCGTATCGGCAATCCGATCTCGATCGCGGACATAGCGGATCAAACGGGCGTCACCCCCCGCCAGATCGAGCGCGCCTTCAAACAGGCCACAGGGCAAAGCCCCAGCCATTATTTCCGCTCCATGCGGATGAAGGCGGCCCGTCAGATGGTTGTCTATACCAAGGACCCTATTGCCGACATTGCCGCGGCCATCGGATACAGCTCGGTCACGCCGTTGGTGACGCACTACCGATCTGCCTTTGGTTTGAGCCCCAGCGAGGACCGGCGACGGATCAACCGGTTTCGGGTCGAGGATAACGCCCCGCTGCCCTCAAGCTGATCTTGCCTTCAAAGCGCCGATTTCATTGCGGCCACAATCGCATGATGCAGTGACCCGGCAGACGATCTTGGCCCGTAAATACTGAACGAACCAGAAGCACGGCACAGGACGAAACACCCCAGGTGATGGATAGACGTGCGGGATGCGGCACCGACCGCCATTTTTCGGCAATCCAGATTGCTTAGCAATTCCAGCACTGCCAACACGCCTTCTCCGTCCAGATCAAACCTGACCCATGCGTCTGTCTGTTCGGAAACCGATGCGTTGTCCCCAGTGTTTTCTTTCACCAGATGCGCCAGATCTTCATGTGTCTCAAAGGGCGCTTCGATCATCCATTGCTCGGGCCCGGTCCAGAAGGCGACGATTGGCCCGCCGGTAAATTGCCCGACGGCAGGCGTTTCCGCTCCGATCACTTGGGATACGGCATTCCGGGTTTTGTCTTCCCGACCCAGCCGAGCGGCGACCGAGGCCAGCGCCACACCCGGAGTTTCGGTACAGGTCACGCTTCCGACCCTGTCGATCTTGGGTTCGGTTCCACCCAGCGCGGTTATTGCTACAAGATCATGCACGGAGCCGTTCTCCCTCGGGGTCGACGAAATGGGCCGAGACGATTTCAACCTCGACCGTCAGATCGGTCACTGGTGACACAAGGCGCATCTTTTTGCCCTGACGTGTGCCGCCGTTTTTCAAAAAGCCAAGGCCGATATGGCTGTCCAGCGACGGCGAAAATGCCGCCGATGTGACATAGCCCTGATCATGGGCAGCATCCACGGGACCCGTGGCATTCATCAGATGCCCTCCGGCGGTTACCTTGTCGCCAGCGTTCACAGGCTTGATGCCAACCATCATCAAAGCATCTGGTTCGTTCAGCCCTTCACGCTCGGACAGGATTGAGCCGATGCTGTCTTTTTTCTTGGATACCATCCGACCCATTCCAAGGTTCAGGGCGGTGGTGGTTCCGTTCAACTCGTTGCCTGCGGCGTGACCCTTTTCGATCCGCATGACGCCCAGCGCTTCGGTGCCGTAGGGTACGACATCGAACTCTTCACCTTTCTGCATCAAACGCCGCATCAGCGCGTCGCCGTATCGCGATGGCACCGCGATTTCAAAGGCCAATTCGCCCGAGAAGGAAATACGGAACAACCGCGCGCGCAACCCGCCGCATACGGTGATGTTGCCGCAAGCCATGAACGGGAAGCCTTCGTTCGAGAGGTCGAACTCGGGATCCACGATCTTTTGCAGAAGTTTGCGCGAATTGGGCCCGGCTACCGCGTATTGTGCCCAGGCTTCGGTGGTCGAGATCAGCTGTACATCCATGTCCGGGAACAGGCATTGCCGGACAAATTCCATATGCTGGTAGACCTTGACCGCATTCGCAGTTGTGGTGGTGACCACGAAATGATCCTCGGCCAGACGCGCGGCGGTACCGTCATCCATCGCAATTCCGTCTTCGCGCAACATCAGCCCATAGCGGGTTTTGCCGACGGCCAGTTTAGCAAATCCGTTGCAATAGACCCTGTTCAGGAAATCCGCCGCATCCGCACCCTGAACATCAATCTTTCCAAGCGTGGTGCAGTCGCACACCCCGACCGAGGCACGGGTCTGGCGCACCTCACGGTCAACGGACTCGCGCCAATGGGTTTCACCGGGCAGCGGGAACCACTGTGCGCGCAGCCAATTGCCGACCTCGACAAACACCGCGCCGCGTTCCTTGGCCCAGTAATGTGACGGGGTCAGGCGAGTTGGATGAAACTCTTTGCCTTTCATCCGGCCAGCAAAGGTTGCAATCGGAACGGGCGTATAGGGCGGGCGGAAGATCGTTGTGCCGGTTTCCGGAATGGACTTACCTGCAAGTTCGGCCATGATCGCAAGCCCGCCCATGTTCGAGGTCTTGCCCTGATCGGTGGCCATGCCCAAGGTGGTATAGCGTTTCAAGTGCTCGACCGAACGGAACCCTTCCTGATGGCTGAGCTTCACATCCTTGACGGTCACGTCGTTCTGCTGATCCAGCCACGCGCGGCTGCAACCCTGAACATACCAGAACGGTGTCTGCGAGATCGGGGTATCCTCGGCCTTAGGCAGATCGGGCAGCGGGCCTTTCAGGCCCAGCGCCTGCGCCGCACCTTCTGCCCCGGATTGCAGGGCGCCATGGGTGGACATCACACCATTCGCCGCCCCTGCGACGGACAGCCCAGGCGGCAAGTCCGTGCCAGGCACAAAGGCCGCCAGATCTTCGTTCCAAGCGGGACGCCCCCGTTGGTGGCAGGTCAGATGCACGTTGGGGTTCCAGCCACCCGAAACGCCAAGCGCTCCGCAGTCCAGCGTGCGCGACGACCCGTCTGCCAGCTCAACCTCGACAAAGGTCAGCCCCAGTCGGCCTTTGGTGTCCCTGACCTGCGCGCCACGCAGAACCTCATAGTCATGGCTGGTCGGAGCGTCGTTACGAACGTCGACGACGGCAGCAATCCTGATACCTTTTGCGTGCAGATCCGCAGCTGTGCGGTGGCCGTCATCGTTGTTCGTAAAGATGGCGACACGTTGCGCCGCCGTGCTTGCAAACCGATTGGCATAGGTGCGCAGAGCACTTGCCAGCATGATGCCAGGCCTGTCGTTGTTTTCAAACGCGATGGGCCGCTCGGTCGCGCCAGCGCATAACAGGGCGCGTTTGGCGTAGATGCGCCAGAGTATCTGGCGCGGTTTACCGGAAGGCAGAGAAGCAAGATGATCGCCCGTCCGCTCAACTGCACCATAGATGCCGTGATCAAAGGCACCGATCACGGTCGTGCGCGGCATCAGGCGGACGTTGGGCATTGCTGACAGTTCAGCGACACTCTGCTTAACCCATTCGGTCGCATCACCGTCGTTCAGCGAAAAGGTTTCACTGTTGAGCCGCCCACCAAGTGCGAAATCCTCATCCGCAAGAATGACCTCGGAACCGGCCCGGCCCGCAGTCAGTGCCGCCATCAATCCGGCTGGACCCGCGCCGATTATCAGCAGATCGCAATGCCGGAACCCTTTGTTATACTCATCGGGGTCTTCCTGCATCGACAACGACCCAAGTCCCGCAGCGCGGCGGATCATCGGCTCATACAGCTTTTCCCAGAACGCAGCAGGCCACATGAAGGTTTTGTAGTAGAACCCCGCCGTCAGAAAGGTCGAGAATCTGTCGTTGATCGCCAGAGCATCGAATTTCAGGCTGGGCCAGCGGTTTTGGGAATGGGCCTCAAGCCCCTCGAACATCTCAACGGTCGTGGCACGGGTGTTGGGTTCCTGACGGTTGCCGGTGCGCAGCTCGACAAGGGCATTGGGTTCTTCCGAACCGGCAGTCAGCACGCCACGCGGGCGATGGTATTTGAACGACCGGCCCATCAAGCGCACGCCATTGGCCAGAAGGGCCGAGGCCAGCGTATCGCCCGGATGCGCAGTGTAACTGCGGTTGTCGAATTTGAAGTTCAGGGTTTTGGTGCGGTCGATCTGACCGCCGCTCAGCCTGTTGTCTTGAGTCATTTGGAGCGCCCCTGTGCCCGGGCCACGTCACGGGCCAGTTCCACTTTGGAAATCTCATGTGTCGCGGTATTGCGGGTCACGACCAGCCAGGATCGGTCGCCCCCCTCGTGGAACCACAACTCGCGGTGTTCGCCAGCTGGATTGTCGCGCAGATAGGCGTAGTCAAAAAACGCTTCGGCCGCGTTTTCGGCCTGCCAGTCGGGCCTGTTGATCAACGAAGCGTCTCCCAGATAGACGAACTCGGAACTGTCACGCGGGCCCAGCAAGGGATGATGGATGATCATGGTGCTGCTCCCCTCAGTGCAGGTTGGGCTGGTTGCCCATACCTTTTTCGTCGATCATGCGACCTGTGCGGAACCGGTCGAACCGGTAGGCGGTTGCGGTCGGGTGCGGTTCATCCTTTGCCAGCAGATGCGCAAAGCAATACCCCGACGCCGGAGTTGCCTTGAACCCGCCGTAACACCAGCCGCCATTGAAATAGAGGCCATCGATGCTGGTCCGGTCGATGATGGGCGATCCATCCATGGACATATCCATGATCCCGCCCCACATCCGCAGCAGGCGCGCGCGACCGATCATCGGCATCAGGGCCATGCCACCCTCGCAGACATCTTCGACCACGGGCAGGTTGCCGCGTTGTGCGTACGAATTGTACCCGTCGATATCGCCACCAAAGACCAGCCCGCCCTTGTCGGATTGACTGACATAGAAATGCCCCGCGCCAAAGGTGATGACCCCAGGCAGAACCGGCTTCAGACCTTCTGAAACGAAGGCTTGCAGGACATGGCTTTCGATTGGCAACCGCATACCCGCCATGCCCATGACACGCCCTGAATTTCCGGCCACGGCACAGCCAACCTTGCCTGCGCCAATGAACCCTTTCGAGGTTTCAACGCCCAGACATCTTCCGTTTTCGATCCGGAAACCGGTCACTTCGCAGTTTTGGATGATATCGACACCGTGGCTGTCCGCCGACCGGGCATATCCCCAGGCCACCGCGTCGTGCCGAACCGTGCCGCCGCGCCGCTGGGCCAGCCCGCCCTTGATCGGGAACCGGGCATCGTTGAAGTTCAGGAATGGGTATTCCTTGCGCACCTGTTCGGCATCCAGCAGCTCGGCATCCGCGCCGTTCAGGATCATGGCGTTGCCCCGTCGCGTAAAGGCGTCGCGCTGGGCGTCCGTGTGGATCAGGTTGATGATCCCGCGCTGGCTGACCATCGCGTTGTAGTTTACGTCCTGCTCAAGACCTTCCCACAGTTTCAGCGAGAACTCGTAGAAAGGTTCGTTGCCGTCCAGCAAATAATTCGAGCGGATGATGGTTGTATTGCGCCCGACGTTGCCGCCACCGATCCAGCCTTTTTCAATCACCGCCACATTGCGGAGGCCGAATACCTTGGACAGGTAATGCGCCGTTGAAAGGCCATGACCGCCACCGCCGATGATGACGATGTCGTAATGTGGCTTGGGCTCTGGCTCGCGCCAGGCCGGTGTCCACCCTTTGTGCCCGGTAAGAGCCTCTTTGATGACCTTGAAACCAGAGTATCGCATGAATCGGACCTTTTTTTTCAGAATCCCCTAAAAAACGGGTTTTGGATACTCTTGAATCCGACATCTGTTGTGTTGAATCAGACACCACGGCAATTAGCAGAGCTTGCTAAATCTTGCGATTTTCCTATCGCTGGCAGCGCGCGGTGTGCGCCACCTTAGTCCTGCAACGCCGACAAGGGTCAGAAAAGCCGGTAGCCCATGGCTATCCACACGATTTCAGAAATACATAGAATGTGGGGTTCAGCCCTAAGACGTCATCAGAAAGGCAAAAACGGCATAGCCGATGATGGCGGCATATCCCAACGGGTAAATCCATTTGATCGCGTAATTGTCGAGCTTTCTGGCCGTCTCTTCCCGACCGGACGTTTTCAATTTGCGCAGCATCACGCTGAAGACAATAATCGTTCCTGTCATCAGGAACATGCATTGCAGAATGAAATCCAGAAACGTCAGATAGCCAAGCTTGGGCAAGTCAGCGGAAATGGCCCAGTTGAAGGCCACAAAGACCAACAGATTGCCGCCCGCGATCTCGATCCGTTTCCGGTATTCATCCAGAAAGAAAAGCGCCCATCCCACTGTGATCAGCACCAGCATCGGCAGGAAAATGCGGATGGTGTAATATGTCAGGTGCCGAGTGCCTTCGAAGACAAGTTCCACCCGGTCGCTTTCGTTGCCCGACAAACCGGTCGTCGTTGACGTCAGAGCCCTGGCATTGCCAAGTATCCACTCCTCTTCGCCCAGCATGTCACCCAGGCCGGAGTATTCATCAAGCGAGTGATAGTGAACGAATTGCGAAGGAAACACCGATACGACCTCGAAGTGAAATTCCTGCGTATCGAACGGGTATTTGCGAAAGTTGAAATGCGGAGCCTGCAAGGTCAGCGAGGATTTTTCGACAAAGGTCACGTGACCGTCATGACGCACGGCAACTGCGGATTCATGAATCCATCGATTGGACTGTTGGTTGTGGATAACAAAAGCCGGGGTTACCACATCCAGCTCAGCGGCGTATTTCACGAAAGCGGGAGGTTCAAAAACCCGAAAATCACGACCAAGGCTTGCTGCATCAAACGCCAGTTCCGGGTCTGTCCATTCGAACCGCAGTACAACCACGGCACCATAGTTTTCGGATTGCTGATCGACGCCGGTAATCTGGTCGATCTTGATACCAACCCCGACCTGCAGCGGGTTGTCCGGGGTTCCCACCAGCGTATCCTGCTGCCCTTGGAACAAGCCCTGCGCAAAAACAGCGCCTGGAAGGACAGACGCGAAAAGCAAAAGAACGAAACCTGCAAACAAGCTTTTCATGATCGTTAGAAACGCATTTCGCAATGGTGAGACTGGGCCCGTTAAGCAGGCCCAGTCAACTGATGTCATTCAGACCAGGAAATGGCGGTCAGGTCGATTGCCGCAGTTGGTGCGTTTTCCCAAAGGCCCTGAACACCGGCCTTGGCGACGCCCAGCTTGGCCAGCTGGAACAGGTACCCGTTGACATAATCGTTCGAGATGAGGCGCTGCGCCTCACCCAGAAGACGGGTCCGTTCCTCGGGGTCGGTGGTGGTGTTCAGCGTCTCCATCAGCGTCTGAAAGTCGATGCTGTCATACTGGAAGTAATAGTCGGGCCGCGCATAGATGCCGATATCCATCGGTTCGGTATGGCTGACGATGGTCAGACCAAATTCCTTGCCCTTGAACACCGATTCCAGCCACTGGGCCCATTCGACGTTGATGATCTCGGCCGTGATGCCGACCTCGGCCAGCTGTGCGGCGATGATTTCACCGCCCCGGCGCGCATAAGATGGCGGTGGCAAGTGCAGAGTTGTCTCGAACCCGTTTTCAAACCCGGCCTCTGCCAGCAAGGCCTTGGCCTTTTCGGGATCATACGCGGACTGGCCCGTCAGATCGACATAAGCGGGGTTGTGTGGCGCAAAATGCGTGCCGATTGGGGTGCCGTATCCGAACATGGCGCCGTCGATGATGGCCTGTCGGTCAATCGCATGGGCCAACGCCTGCCGGACACGAATGTCATCGAATGGCGGCTGTTTGTTGTTGGTGGACAGGATCGTTTCACCCTCGGTCGATCCAACCAGAACCTGAAAGCGCGGGTCAGCCTCGAACTGAGGCAGGTTCTCCGGTGCCGGGAAGTTGTCGAACACGTCCACATCTTCGGCCATCATGGCCGCAAATGCGGCGGTCGGGTCCGAGATAAATTTGAACGTCGCAGTCTCTAACGCCGGTTGGTCGCCCCAATAATTGGGGTTGCGGTTCAGTGTTATGCTGTCGCCCTGAACCCAGTCGCCAAAGGTAAAAGCGCCGGTGCCAACCGGGTTTGTCTTGATGTTCTCGATGCTTTCAGGCGCGACGATCACCGCGTCACCCCAGGCAAGATTGAACAGGAAATTGCCGTTCGGATCGGCCAGGGTGATCCTGACTGTCAGCGGATCCACGGCTTCGACGCTTTCGATCCCTGCAAACAGAGCTTTCTGCGCGTTGGCGCTGTCCTCGGCCGTGGCCCGGTCAAGGGTGAATTTAACATCCTCGGCATCCATGGTCGTGCCGTCATGGAAGGTCACGCCGTCGCGCAGTTTGAAGGTATAAGTTTTGCCGTCTTCGGAAATCTCCCAGCTTTCCGCAAGGCCGGGCACGACCGAGCCGTCGCCCATGAAACGGGTCAGACCTTCGAAGATGTTAGTGTAGACAACCGAATCGATGGCCTGAGCAGCGGCGCTGGTCGGATCCAGATGCGGGGGTTCCAGCTGCATGGCGATGGTGATGTCGGATTTGGCCAAAACCTGCGTCGCCAACAGGCTGGCGCCGATCGCCACGGTCGACGCGAATGTCCGAAGCACGTGTTTTGTCATGTGAACTCTCCCAACTGAAAATCTGCGCCCATGTTTTCCGGGCCGTTTTATCGGCAGTGTTCCTTTAAACCTGAGGTCAATCAAGGGAATGTTCGCGCAACCGGGGTTTCTTTGGCCCCGGCCGATCTGCTATGCCGCACTGCAACATAAGCCCTGCAGGAGCCAACCATGAGCGCCACCGCCCGCAAAAAGGCCCCGAACGCCGAAGATATTCGCGCCCGAAAAGGCGGCGTGCCTCTGGTCTCGCTGACCGCATACACAACGCCTATGGCGCGCCTGATGGACACGCATTGTGACTTTGTTCTTGTGGGGGACAGCGTCGGGATGGTTTTGCACGGGCTGGAATCCACCCTTGGTGTCACGATGGAGATGATGATCCTGCACGGTCAGGCCGTCGCACGCGGGTTGAGCACGGCGATGATGGTCATCGACATGCCGTTTGGCAGCTATGAGGAAAACCCGGCACAGGCGTTTCGCAACGCGGCGCGGCTGATGGCGGAAACCGGTGCAGGGGCAGTCAAGCTGGAAGGCGGTGTCGAGATGGCCGAAACCATCCGCTTTCTGGTCAAGCGCGGCATCCCGGTGATGGCGCATATCGGTCTGACCCCGCAATCGATCAACACCCTGGGCGGTTACAAGGTGCAGGGCCGTGACGAGCAGGCTGAAGCCGTCATGGCAGACGCCCGCGCCGTGGCCGAGGCTGGCGCGTTTTCCGTGGTGCTTGAGAAAGTGCCGCAAGGTCTGGCCGACAGGATCACCGAACAGGTTGCCATCCCCACCATCGGAATCGGAGCGTCTGCCGGTTGTGACGGGCAGATTCTGGTCGTCGATGACATGGTCGGCTTTTTCACCGCCTTCAAACCCAAATTCGTCAAACGCTATGCCGAGCTTGGCCCGTTGGCCGAAGCCGCCATCGCAGATTATGCGGCCGAAGTGCGTGCCCGGACATTTCCGGCGGACGAACATGTCTTTGCTGATCAGGCTCCGGCGAAAGGACCAAAGACGTGACCGCGCCGATCCTGCGCTCGCTGGCGGAACTGCGGACCAAGACGACAGAGTGGCACCGTGCAGGTGACGTAATCGGCGTTGTTCCAACCATGGGCGCACTGCACGAAGGGCATTTGTCGCTGGCGCAGGCCGCCAACGATAACTGTGACCGGGTGATCGTGACGATCTTTGTGAACCCCAAGCAGTTCAACAACCCCGAAGACCTGGCGAACTATCCCCGCACGGAACATGAAGACGCGCAAAAGCTGGCCCCTTATGGCGTGGATGCGATCTATGTGCCGGACCCTCAGGAAATCTATCCCGACGGCTTTTCCACCACGGTATCCGTGACCGGTTTGACCGACATGATGGAAGGCCCGTTTCGCCCCGGCCATTTCGAAGGCGTGGCAACTGTAGTGGCCAAGCTGTTCCTGCAAACGCAGGCGGACCGAGCCTATTTCGGGGAAAAAGACTATCAGCAGCTGCTGGTGGTGCGCCGCATGGCCCGCGATCTGGACATTCCCATCGAGGTTGTCGGCTGCCCGACCGTGCGCGAACCTTCGGGGCTGGCAATGTCGTCGCGCAATCTGCTTTTGTCGCCCGAGGGCGTAAAGGTCGCGTCCCGCATGAACGAGATCATGCGGCGGGTGGCAGATAAGCTTGCCGCTGGCAAGGATTTCGCGGCGCTGGCGCAAGACGCAAAAGCCGCATTGCTGGACGCTGGTTTTACCGAAGTGGAATATATCGATCTGCGCTGCGCCGAGACGCTGGAAAGCCTGCCCAATGCCAGCAAACCCGCGCGCTTGTTCGTTACGGCCTGGGCCGATGGCGTCCGCCTGATCGACAATATTCCCGTCGATCCGGTCTGATTTCTGCTCTGGCCCCGGCGCCGTTGTTTGCGCTAAAGTCGCGCAAAATGACACCGGGGAGAGCGGACATGACCTTTATTCTGGCAATTGATCAGGGCACCACGTCCTCGCGCGCGATCCTGTTCGACGGGCAGATGAACCGTGTTGGCACCGCTCAGCAGGAGTTCCCCCAGCATTTCCCGCAAGAAGGTTGGGTTGAACACGACCCCGAGGATATCTGGTCCAGCGTCATGCATGTGTGTCGCGAGGTGATGGAAAGCGCCGGTGTTTCGGCTGACCAGATCACGGGTATTGGTATCACCAACCAGCGTGAAACCACCGTGGTCTGGGACAAGCAGACCGGCAAGGCCATCCATAACGCGATTGTCTGGCAGGACCGCCGCACCGCCGAAATCTGCGCCCGATACAAGCAAGCCGGGTGTGAAGATGACGTCACCGCCCAGACCGGCCTGCTGCTGGACCCTTATTTCTCGGGCACCAAGGTCAAATGGCTGCTGGACACCGTTTCAGGCGCACGCGCGCGGGCTGAGGCCGGAGAGTTGCTGTTCGGCACCATCGACAGTTTCCTGATCTGGCGTCTGACCGAAGGTCGTGTCCATGCCACTGACGCCACCAACGCCGCCCGCACCCTGCTGTTCGACATTCACAAAGGCGCCTGGAGCGCTGAGATTTGCGAATTGCTGGATGTACCCGTTCAAATGTTGCCGACCGTGCAGGATTGCGCCTCGGATTTCGGCGCAACCACCTTGCTTGGTGGGAATATCCCCATTCTGGGTGTGGCAGGCGATCAGCAGGCAGCCACCATCGGTCAGGCCTGTTTCCAGCCCGGTATGATGAAATCCACCTATGGCACGGGCTGTTTCGCGCTGCTGAACACGGGCGCGCAGCCGGTTGAATCGAAAAACCGCCTGCTGACAACAATCGCTTACCAATTGGACGGTCAGCGCACCTATGCGCTGGAAGGGTCGATCTTTATCGCCGGGGCCGCCGTGCAATGGCTGCGCGATGCGTTGCAGATCATCGATTCGGCCCCGCAAAGCGGCGATCTGGCGGCGCAGGCCGACCCGAACCAGCATGTGATTCTGGTGCCGGCGTTCACGGGCCTTGGGGCTCCTTACTGGAAGCCGGATTGCCGCGGTGCGATGTTCGGGCTGACACGCAATTCCGGCCGGGCCGAGATTGCCCGCGCCACGCTGGAAAGCATCGCCTTTCAGACCCGCGACCTGTGGCACGCCATGCAGGGCGACTGGGGGGCCGAGGCGGATGTCATCTTGCGCGTCGACGGCGGGATGAGTGCATCTGACTGGACCATGCAGGGTCTTTCAGATTGTCTGGGTGCCCCGGTGGATCGCCCGGTTATGCAGGAAACGACCGCCCTAGGCGCCGCATGGCTGGCAGGTATGAAAGCCGGGATTTACCCGGATCAGGCCGGTTTTGCCGAAACATGGGCGCTGGACCGCCGGTTCGAGCCAACGCAAGAGCAAGCCGAACGCGACGCGGCCTATGATCGCTGGCAACGGGCGGTTCAGGCGGCGATGGCGTTCTAGCTGTGATCTTTCAACAAGCGCTGCTTTTGCCGTGACCAGTCGCGCTTGGCCTGGGTTTCGCGCTTGTCGTGGGTTTTCTTACCCTTGGCGATGCCGATTTTGATCTTGGCCAGTCCTCTGTGGTTGAAATACAGAACCAGCGGCACCAGCGTCATGCCCTTGCGCTGCGTCGCGTTCCACAGGTTCGACATCTGCTTGCGGGACACCAGCAGTTTCCGGCGGCGACGTTCTTCATGCTTGAACATCTTGGCCTGCTCATACGGCGCGATATAGCTGTTGACCAGCCACAGTTCTCCGTCATCGACCGTGGCATAGCTTTCGGCGATGTTCGAGCCGCCCGCGCGCAGGGATTTGACCTCGGACCCCTGCAGGATGATGCCACATTCAATGTCCTCTTCGATTGCGTAATCGAAGCGGGCGCGCCGGTTTTCGGCGATTACCTTGTAATTCGGGTCTGTCTTCTGCTTGGCCATGACGCGTTGATTTAGGCGGCTTGGGCCGCCCTTGCAAGGCAGGGATTTTCGGTGTGCCTCAGGATTTAGCTGAAATGATCAGGTCCGGGCCGAAAATCGTGTCCGCATGGTTGTGCAGGTAGATCTTGAGCCACGGTGTAAACCGATCCGGGTGGCGGGCCACTTCGGCCAACAGGTCATGGTAGTCGATCCAGCGGATATCCATGACTTCGTCCGGATCAGGCGCGATTTTCAGCGGTCCGCGCACATGGGCCAGAAAAACGTCGACCACTTCGTTTTCCACCATGCAGTTCCCAACATCGGCGTGGTATTCCAAACGGTGACGGTATTCAGGATAAAGACCTGTGATCCCCAGTTCTTCGTTCAAACGGCGCACGGCGCAGGTTGACGAGCTTTCGTCCCAGTCGGGGTGTGTGCAGCAAGTGTTCGCCCACAGGCCGGGCGTGTGGTACTTGCCCAGCGCCCGACGCTGCAACAAAATCTCGGTGCCCCTAACGACAAACACCGACACGGCCTTGTGCTTGAGGCCCTTTTCGTGAGCTTCAAGTTTGTCTACCGGGGTCAATTCACCATTGACCCAAGCCGGGATCATAATGCCCATCTGTCCTCTCCTGTTGCCAATCCGCCTGACGGGCGCTGATGTTGGGTTTAGCTGTTGCCGGGTCGGCTTGGCGTTGCGGCACACTCTGCGGTTTGCCGTCAGATACCAAAGTGGCGCTGTTCTACACTGGTATCAATCGCACCAAAGGCCGCAGGGGCTGCGGCCTTTGGTCCTTGTGCATGGGTGCACAATGCTAGCGTTTATTCGCCTGATACACTGACGATATAGGCGTAGACGTCTTCACCGCCGCTTTTCAGTTTGAAGGTCATTTTCGACTTGGCAGCGGTGTCGTCCAGATACGATTTCAGGAAGCCCTTAGGGTCCTGCGTGTATTCCGCAAAGGAGGCCTCATCCCAGACCAAACCCTTCTCACCGGCTGCGACGATGCTGTCGCCATATTTGAAGTCTTCGTAGGTTCCGGCAGTGCGGCCGGCGACACCAAAGAGGTTGGGACCGGTTTTTCCGCCTTTGACAATGACTTCTCCGGCCGGGTCAGCGATCATGTGGCAGGACTTGCATTTGTTGAAAGCTTTCTCACCGGCTTCGGCATCGCCTTCGGCATGGGCGGGCAGCGCCAGCAGGCCAGCGATTGCGATAGTGAGGATACGATTCATAGCTTGTGCTCCGATACAAATTGGCTGCACCGAATGGACCCCCGGCGCATAAAAGTGTCAACGCGCGGATTGCCGCGCGCATCTACAGTGCCACTGCGACACATGGTGTGTCCTTAACTTAAGTCATGTACAGCGGTCCAGCAGGGCAACAGGTCTCCTTCCGCCGGGGTCGCCAGATAAACCGCCCGCGCGATGGCGCGGGACAGGCACAGCGAAGCCGCGTGCCCGATCAGAGCGAGATCGGCCTCGGATGCGATGGGGCGGGCGCCGGTACTGATGCCAAAAACCAGATCACCGTCGCCGGGTGTGTGTGCGGGAAGGATCGCCCGGGCAATTCCGTCGTGGGCGGCAACGGCCAATCTTTGGCATTGTGGTTTGGTCAATGCGGCATCCGTGGCAACGATGGCGATGGTCGTGTTTGTCTGTTCGGGTTGCGCTGGACTCATGGCCATCGCTTTGCGGCTGGGGCGGATCCGGCTTTGATCCGGCGACATATCGGGGCCCAGCCCGCCAAATTCTGCACCTTGTTCAAAGGGTGCCGCCCAAAAGTGCCGGTCACCCGGTGTTGTGACACTGCCCAGCGGGTTCGTCGCAACGAGGGCCCCGACCGTGACCCCATCAGGCAGAATGGACGAAGCAGAGCCAAGCCCGCCCTTCTGCATTGCGGCCAACGCCCCGGTGCCCGCCCCGACGGACCCCAAATCAAAATCTTTTGAAGCGGCCAGATAAGCGGCTCGCCCCAGCGCACGATAGGGGTTTTCCGCCCAATCCTTTGCACCGCCATTGAGCAGGTCAAACAGGATCGCGCCGGGAATGATCGGAACCTTCGCTGAACTGACGGGAAACCCGCGCCCTTCAGCCCACATCGCATCTGAAACACCCGAGCAGGCGTCCAGTCCAAAGGCCGATCCGCCGGACAGAACCAGCGCGTCCACCCCTGTGACGGTTTTATCAGGCGCAAGCAGATCGGTTTCGCGCGTACCCGGTGCCCCGCCCATCACATGGACCGACGCAACGAACGGTTTATCTGCCGTGAGGACCGTGGTCCCGGACTTCAGCGCATCGTCCTGAGCGTTTCCAACTGCCAGGCCGGGGACATCGGTAATCAGGTTTCTTGGTCCAGGGATCATCTTGAACTCGGGATTGGTGCGGGGAAGCGCGCGGGCGCGCGCTGCCTCCGGCGGGGATATTTTTGGCCAGATGAAGATCGGATCAGATACATCGGCCGCCATCGACCTCGAGCGCGGTGCCGGTGATCATGCTGGCCTCGTCCGAACACAGGAAACAGGCGGCGTTGGCCATATCTTCGGGTGTTGAAAACCGTCCCAGTGGGATGGTCGCCAGGAACTTGGCGCGGATCTCGGGCGTGTCTTCGCCCATGAAAGATTTCAACAGCGGTGTTTCGCCCGCCACTGGGCAGATCGCGTTCACGCGTATGCAGGTTGGGGCCAGTTCGACCGCCATGGTCTTGGTTGCAGTGATCATCCACCCTTTGGACGCGTTGTACCAGTTCAGATTCGGGCGCGGAGACAGGCCCGCCGTCGAGGCTACGTTCAGAATTGCACCCGCGCCGCGCGCCTTCATATGGGGAACAAATGCCCGGGCGGTCAGATAGACGGACTTCATGTTCACGTTGAAGACCCGGTCGAAATCATCCTCGGTGACATTTTCCAGAGGGGTTGGCAAGTGGGTGACACCTGCGTTGTTTACCAGAATATCGAGCGCCCCAAAGGCGGCGAGTGCCGTGTCCGCCATCTTTTGAACTGAAGCCCTATTGCCGACGTCGACCTGGTGCGCCAATACCCCGGCCCCAAGTTGCCCCGCCATATCAGCGGCTGCGTCACGATTGATGTCCGCGATCATGACGCGTGCGCCTTCGGCCAGGAATTTCTGCACGATCCCCGCGCCAAAACCCGATGCACCACCGGTGACGATTGCGGTTTTTCCCTCCAGCCTCATGACGTTGCCCTTTTGCAGCCTTTGCGGGCCAGACTATCAACGCCCCGGCAAGATGCCAGATCAATCTTCAGACACCTTGCCCCGCAGCGCCTTGACGTCGCCACGCGCCTTTTTCGCGGCAAGTCGACGCTTGACCGAACCATAGGTCGGTTTCGTTGCGATCCGCCGTTTGGGTTTGACCAGCGCGCGGGAGATCAGTTCTGCCAGCCTTGCACGCGCGATTTCACGGTTGCGGGCCTGCGAGCGTGTTTCCTCACATTGAATGATGATTGCGCCGTCTTTGGTCCAGCGTCGCCCGGCCAGTCGCTTTAACCGGGCTTTGACCGGATCGGGCAAGGACGGCGAGCGCGCGGCTTCGAAGCGCAGCTCGACTGCGGTCGACACCTTATTGACATTCTGCCCTCCGGGACCGGACGACCGCACAAAGCTTTCGGTCATTTCCCAGTCTTGCAGCGCGATATCATCGGTGATGTGCAACATGGCAGTGTCAGCTTGGTGACTTGGGCGAATGAATAGGAAGAGTAGCGATCCCGACCCGTGCCGTCGGATACCCGCAATATGCGGGCGGGCGTAAGCCATTGCGGCACAGCATTTCAGCAAGTCTCCTCATCCTCGGTGCCTAACGCAGTGCATATGTGCGATCAAGCCTGCTTTAGCAGGTCGCGCATTTCAGAATCCTGGCGGTGGCCGGGCCGTTTGTTCGCGTCAGCTGCGTTCGTTACCGAAGACGTCATGTTGTTGGCGCCCGGAGAGCCTTGCTGCGCGGGCGCGAAGCGTTCATCGAAGCCTATAAGGAAAGAATGAAGGAAAACATCGGCGGAACACATACAAATGAGTTGATCGATTTCGGTGTCGATAGTGATACCGCCTATCAGGTCGGATCCTTTGCATTTGCTGACTCTGATCCGCCGGAAAAAGGGAAGTTTGTGAACGTCCTGAAACGCCAGACGGATGGCACCTGGAAAGTCAGCATTTCCATTTCCAACAGTGACCTTCCTTAGCGGTCCTGAGTGGAGAGCGAGCAGACATGGAACCGCGGTGTCAGGCGATTGACTGGCCCTGAGCCCCGCGGGCGATATCACGCAACACCTTCAGCTCCAGCTCGTCTTCCTCATGCACCCGTGCCAGGATTTCTTTACTGCTCACAACGGCAATTGCTTTTCCATTCTGAGTTACGACAAGGTTTCGGATCTTGTGTTTGGCCATCAGATTAAGACCGGTCGACAACTTCGAGCCCAGCGCGCAGGTGACGGGTTTTTCCGTCATCCAGTCACCCACAGTCTGCTTGTAAAAAGCCGAGCCGGAATCCGCCAGGCACAGCAGCACGTCATGATCCGTGATAATCCCGACCAGCTTCCCATCGCTGAGAACCGCCAACGCATTCACGTCCAGCAACGCAATGGTGACGGCCGCATCGAACACCGTTGTGTCAGTGTCGCAAAATGGCGGCTTTTTCAGGTTCTGCGTTTTGACAATGCTTGAGATCGTCATGTCTTCCTCGTGGTTGAGCGCCCGACCCCTGTGTTGATCAGGGCGCATGAAAAACACTAATTCAGGAGCGGCATCATCGCCGTTGCAAGGCTCAGGACCAGAAAAAAACCCGCCATGTCAGTGATCGTTGTCAGCAAAGGGCCACTGGCGACCGCCGGGTCCTGACCGATGCGCTTTAACAACAATGGCAGAACGCCACCGATCGATACCGCGATGATCGTGTTCAGGCCCAGCGCGCCGCCAATCACCAAACCCAGAAACGGGTTTCCTTTCCACATCCAGGCAACGAGTCCGATCAGCAGGCCAAGGACACAGCCGTTGATGATGCCGACCGAGACCTCTTTTAACCAGACCCGCATAGCATCAATGGGCCGAACCAGACCAAGCGAAAGCTCGCGCATGCTGACAGCAACGGCCTGATTGCCGGAACAACCGCTCATATCCGAGACCATCGGCAGGAACACAGCCAGTGCGATCACGGCAGAAAGGGTCTGTTCATAGGCGGAAATCACACTGGCCGCGATCACGTTGAGCACGATGTTAGCCGACAACCATTGAAGCCGTCGCCGCGCCCTGAGCGGCAAAGGCATCGATCGCAGTTCGTCGCCAAAGACACCCTGACGTTTCAGGCTTGCCGATTCCGCGCGCTTCAGCAGCGCCTCATCCACGGCAGAGCGGGAAACGACACCCACAAGATTCCCGTCCGTTTCGACAACCGGCAACCCAAGAAAAGGGTGCTCATCGAAAAGGTCCTCCAGTTCTTCCAGTGGCATGCCGGCCGGAACCGTGATAGGGGGCACCATGATATCGGTGAGTTTGATGCTTCGCCGTGTGGACAGCAGGCTGCGTAAGGACAGCACCCCGACAGGCACGCCATCGGAATTCAAAACGTAGGGGTGCTGGCCACGGTAACGTTCCAGATCGTATTCTTCATGAGCGAAACGCCGCAGAACCTTTCCGACTGTATCACCATCGGAAAAGGTAAAGGCTTCGGCCACCATCAGACCACCGGCGACATCGTCGTCATATTCAACCAGCCGCCGGACATCCGCCGCATCTTCCGGGTCCATCCGGGCAAGGATCGCTTCTGCATCGGCGTCTTCCAGTTCACCGATCACATCCGCCTGAATGTCGGAATCCAGCTCAAGGATGATCTCGGCGGCCTGATCGGATACCAAGCGTTCGACAAGATCGACCGCCAGCGCGTTTGGCGCTTCTTCGACCAGTTCGGCCGCACGTTCCGGTGGCAGCAACGAGAGCGCGGCGCTTCGCTGGTCAACGGGCAGGTTGAGCAATTCCCGCAGTGCATCGCTTAACGAAAGCGGATCAAGCAGGTCTGCCAGCGCCGCCCCGTCGCGATTTTCCAACGCCAGCTGAAGCTGCGTCCCTGTTTCCTTTGGTAAGGAGTCCGTATCGCTCATCCGCCGACCTGTGGGGGTATAGATTCTTAACTTACGCCGATATAGCAGAAATTATTTGCCTATAGACAAAAAAATTTTTGATTTGTAAGAAAGTGCATGCAGGAAAATGACTGGATATCCGCCGCAGCCGAACGTCTGGCCGTCTTGTACGATCAGGAGTTTGGCGGCAAGGCCAGCGGACGGTATCGCATTCCGGACAAGCTGGTGCGTCGGATCGCCGGGCGCAGGCGTTTGTATGAAGCAGATATCCGCGCCCTGTCGATCGCACTTTTTGAACTTGGGTATGTGTTAATCGATATGGATAGTTTTTACGTTGTGATGAGCGCGAATTCGTTTGTGAATTACCGGCGCGCCAATGATGACTGCGTGGCTTAGTCGCCATGGCTAAACAAACAGGATACCCCGAAGTCATAGGATGGCGCGAGCGGATCAGCCTGCCCGAGTTCGGGATCGAGCATATTCCAGCAAAGATAGACACAGGCGCCAGAACCGCGGCCCTGCATGCCGTGGACCAGACCGTGTTCGAGGTTGATGGCGAACGATGGGTCGAGTTCATGATCCCGGTCCATAATCGCCGTTCATCGGGTCGGGTGCGCACGCGGGTTGTAGACGAGCGGGAAATCAAGAACACTGGTGGCATTCCGGAACGCCGGTTGATTGTCAGAACGCAACTTCTGCTTGGACGGCATCGCTGGCTGATCGACGTTTCGCTGGCCAATCGTGCGAAGATGGAGTTTGATCTGATCCTTGGCCGTACCGCCATTCGAAGGCGCGGGATCCTTGTCGATCCCGGCCACTCATATCTTCTGGATGCACGAAAAGACCCGAAAAAGATGAAGAGCAAGACAAGATCCAAGGACGCAGAGGGACGACGCTAATGAAATTTGTCATGCTTGCCCGGAACCCAAACCTGTATTCCCACCAGCGTCTGAAAGAGGCTGCAGAACAACGCGGGCACCAGCTGGATATTGTGAACACGCTGCGCTGTTACATGAATATCGCGTCGCGCCGACCCGAGGTTTATTACGATGGTAAGAAGTTAGGGCGCTATGACGCTGTGATCCCGCGGATCGGCGCTTCGGTCACATTCTATGGGCTGGCCGTTTTGCGGCAGTTCGAGATCATGGGTGTCTTTCCGCTCAACGAGTCGGTTGCGATTGGTAGATCCCGTGACAAGTTGCGATCCATGCAGCTGATGGCGCGTGACGGGATCGGATTGCCGGTCACCACCTTCGCGCATGACCCGAAACAGACCGACGAAGTTCTCAAACTGGCGGGGGACGCTCCGCTGGTGGTCAAGCTGCTGGAGGGCACGCAGGGCATCGGCGTGGTGCTTGCGGATTCAAACCGGTCGGCAAAATCCGTGGTCGAGGCGTTTCGCGGCGCCAAGGTCAACATCATGGTACAGGAGTTCATCAAGGAAGCAGGCGGCACGGATATTCGTGCGCTTGTGGTTGGTGGAAAAGTGATCGCGGCGATGCAACGAAAAGGGGCCGAGGGCGAGTTCAGATCAAATCTGCACCGCGGTGGCAGCGCCAAGCCTATCAAAATCTCACCCGAGGAACGCTCGACAGCCGTGCGTGCGGCCAAGGCCATGGGTCTTAATGTGTGCGGTGTCGATATGCTGCGCGCCAATCACGGTGCGGTGGTGATGGAAGTGAACTCCTCACCCGGGCTTGAAGGGGTTGAAAAGGCCACCGGCATTGATGTCGCCGGCAAAATCATCGAGTTTCTCGAAAAGAATGCCGCCAAAGGCAACACAAAGACACGAGGCCGTGGGTAGAGGCAATGCGCGGTCCCTTTGAAATCGGAGGTTTTCGCGTACCGCCCGGTACACGAACCACTCTGGATTTGCCGGTTAGCGTGCTGTCGGATCATACACCGGTGAGCATGTCAGTACACGTGGTTCACGGCCGCCGCCCCGGACCGGTCCTGTTCGTCAGTGCCGCCGTTCACGGTGATGAGGTGATCGGCGTGGAAATCGCGCGGCGACTGCTTCGGGCGCCACAGCTTGACAAGCTTGCGGGTACCTTGCTGGTCATACCGATCGTGAATGCCTTTGGTTTCATGACACATTCCCGATACCTTCCCGACAGGCGCGACCTGAACCGTTCCTTCCCCGGTAGTGAGGGGGGATCGCTGGCCGGTCGGCTGGCGCATCTTTTCATGACCGAGATCGTCGAGCGGTCGGACCTGGGGATCGATCTTCATTCTGCCGCGATTCATCGCACCAATCTGCCGCAGATCCGCGTCTCTCCGGCTTCGGATGTCACCCTTAGATACGCGGATGCCTTCGGTGCGCCCGTGGTGATGATCTCAAAGCTGCGCGACGGATCGCTGCGCAAGGCCGCGCAAGAGCGTGGTGTGGATATCCTGCTGTTCGAGGGCGGTGAGGGTCTGCGTTTCGAAGAACTGTCTGCACGGGCGGGGGTTGCTGGCATCCTTCGGGTGATGAACGCAAAGGGCATGGTTGCCAAGCGTGGCATCGCCGCTGTGCGCGAAAAGCCTGTCCATGTCCGGTCAAGCTCATGGATGCGCGCGCCCGCCGGTGGCCTGTTGCGAACTTTCAAAGCGACCGGAGAATACGTGGCTTCTGGTGACCTGCTTGGACGCATTTCCGACCCGTTCGGAGAACTCAGGACCGATATCATCTGCGAAACCACGGGTATCATCGTGGGGCGCACTAATCTGCCTGTCGTTCATGAAGGTGACGCGTTGTTTCATATTGCGGAAACGACCGGCTCGGATGTCGAAATGCGGGTCGATACAATCGCCAGCCAGCTTGAAGGCGATCCGATGTTCGATGAAGACGAGATCATTTAGACGCCAGAGCCAAAAGAAACGCGGGGCAGTTGCCTGCCCCGCGCCAGCCTACAGGATCGCACGCAATCTATTGCTCGCCAGCGCCTCCCAAGCGGCGAGCGAGATCAGCGCAGATCCCGTGAGCCAAGCATTTGCCACTGCCACACCGTGACCGGTAAAATGCAGCACCTCGGGCGCGGCGATCAGCAATGCCCCGACCGCCAATACCGGAGCCACCCGTGCGAGAAGGTGGCCCCGGCCGCTAGTACCTGACATGACCAACACACCAATACCGATCGTCATGAAGGCGAGCGACTCACGGTCAGACGAACTGTGAGCTAGGGTTTTCTGGCTGAACAGTACAAATGGGGACAGCACTAACCAGATACCCATCCCGGCAAGCATCCACCTGTAGGGTGGAGTGAGATTTCTCATGTTCACGGCAACCCTGGCTTATTCGTCACCCTTGGGATCAGGAAGCAACTCGGCCTCGACCGCGGCAACCATTTCTTCGTCATTGAGGAAACCATCGGCATCCGTGTCAATTTCGGCAAAGCTCTCACTGGTAATATCGGGATACTTTGTCTGTAGCTCGGTCAGCGAAGCCAGACCATCACCGTCCGTGTCCAGTCCCACCGGCAAGGCAACGGCCGGAAGGGCAAGGAATGACGCGAGCAGAGCAACAACAGAAACTCGACTCATTTTGTTCTCCATCAGGGAATGGGCGGTTTACCCATTGAGGGGTTGGTGCAGCGCTTGGGTGTCGGAGGCTTATCTACGGCAGACAGATTGCACCTGTTCCGCAGATCGGGTTGTCCACTATACGATGAAAACTGTTGATTGGCGGTCCGATCCGGTGGGGGCACTTTCGCGCTACGCGGCATGTATCGCACATTCGCATAGCGTTGAATAACGAATTTATCTCGCCCATAATATCGAAGATTCAAATAGGTGAACGATGGACATTGAACTCGCCCGAACCTTCCTTGCGGTCGTTGAAACCGGCACTTTTCTTGACGCGGCGGAGAAGGTCCATGTTACGCAATCGACCGTCAGTATGCGGATCCGAACGCTCGAACAACAGCTTGGACAGCCCGTTTTTGAACGTAGCAAGTCCGGTGCGACCCTGACCATTGCCGGGCGGCATTTCCTCAAACATGCGCAGGTTCTGGTGCGAACGTGGACACAGGCCAAGCTGGATGCCGGTCTGCCGGCTTCGATGGCGGCTGCTTTGGAAATCGGCGCAACACCAAGCCTTTGGGACGGCTATCTGATCAACGCCCTGCCCGAGTTGATGGCGGCACTACCTGACGTCGCCATCCGGGCGACAGCGGCCCCGTCGGAAACACTCACGCGCGAGATCGAGGAAGGCAGCCTGGATCTTGCCATCATGTACCGGCCGCGAAACGCACCGGGCTTGACCGCGCTCCAGCTTTTCGAGGACGAGTTTGTCCTTGTCAGCAGCGGCCCGGAAGCCCTGACCGCTGATCTGGGCAACGCTTATGTACTGATAGACTGGGGCCCGGAGTTTCGCGCCGATCATATGTTGAACTTTCCGGAACTTGATGCGCCGCGCCTTCAGCTGGGCATTGGCACCCTCGGCCTGCAATATCTTCGGTCGGTTCCCTCGGCCGGATATTTCCCAAGGCGCGTTGTCGAACCGGAGCTTTGCAACGGATGGCTCAAGTTGATCGAAATGGCACCCAGATTCGCTTATGCCGCCTATGTCGTGTTCGATGAAAGTGAGGAAGAAGGATATCCGGGTCAGGCCGCGCGGCAGCTTTGCCAGACATCAAGTGCACGCGGCCAGACACCGAAGCTTTGACGACACGTATTCACGCCGTTGCCGCGACCAAGCTTTATGCTGCGTCAAACGCAGCCAGCCTCCGCGCATGGTAAGTTTTGAACACCCCCAGAAGGTGAAGGGAACAAAAAGGGCCGCCCCAGCGGGACGGCCCTTCGAAAGTTCAGGAGGTCGGGTCGGTTAGATCAATCGACCAGCCGGAGCGAGCGCTCCGCCAAGGGCTGCCCTAACGGGCGATCCCCCCGGTTGTTCCGACACCTCTCTCCAATCTCTTTCTTGACACTGGATCACCTCCTTTTCTATCTGTTGCGGTTGAAAAGAAGCGTGCCACAAGTTGTGCCATTCTCAAAGCGTTTTTTTACACAGGCTGCACAGTCAGCCGCGCAACGATCACCTTGAACGGGATCAGGGCGATCAGCGCCAGCGAAAGCTTCACCATCCAGTCCGCAAAAGCCAGCGTCACCCAAAGCGGTGCCATCGGGCCGGACAGCATGAACGGAACAGGTTCCCACGCCCAGTTGATTGCGGCGTCAGCATTGGCGCCGAAGAAGGTGACCGAAGCCGAAAAGGCGAGGGTGAAGAAGATCGCGGTATCCAGTGCCGACCCCACCAGCGTCGACACCAGCGGTGCACGCCACCAGCGACCACCGCGCAGGGAATTGAACACGGTGACATCCGTTAGTTGCGCGATCAGGAAGGCGGTTCCCGATGCAACGGCGATGCGCAGCGGTACAGCAGCATAGGTGAACCCGTCACCCTGCAACATGATCTGGCTGCCGATCAGCGAGCAGATAACACCGGTGACAAAGCCGGCAAACACGACCTTACGGGCCGGACCCACGCCATAGACGCGGTTCATGATGTCTGTAACCAGAAAGGCCAGCGGATAGGTGAAAGCACCCCATGTCAGCAGCCCGTCAAGGATCAGGAACTGGACCAGAATGTTCGAGGCCACAACAATGGTGGCCATGGCAATAATGCCGGGAATGAAGTTACGTTGCATGTTTTGATGCCCGTTTTGACAAGGTAGCGGCGACTTGGCCAAGGGACCGTCCCAAGGCAAGCCGTGCCTTTAGACCTTTGCCTGCGCCCTGTCAATCGGGCAGCAGGTATTCCACAAGTTCGGTCCGCTGCAACGCCAGAAAGTTGTCATCCGAGATCATTGTGGCGCGCAACCGGCCCTGCCCGTCGCGCCAGACCGACAATCCTTCGAGGTTGTCATGCGCGCCCGTTCCGGTTTCGAACAGGGTTTCCTCGGCGCCTGGTTTCTCGTTCACCACGTCCCATCGCCGCAGTCGTGATCGGAAACCGACCAAGGATACCTTGCGTTCCAAAACGTAAAACCGCCCATCGGGACCGAAATCCGCGGCAACGGGTTTAAAACCGCCGCGTTGAGGCAGAACAAACGGGGTCGACCATGTGTCGCCATTCCAACGGTAAACCGGAATGTCCCCTTTAGCGGTGCGGTTCTTTTCCGGCAAAGTATAAAGTCGGCCGCGTCCATCAATGGCCAGAGCTTCAAACGAACCATTATCGGCAAGGTCCCGAAACGCATTCGGGCGAGGTAACACACGCGCGCTTGAGCCCGGTGCAGGGTAATAGGCGACACGATGCACCCCTTCGAATGAGATGAAAATGCCACCATCCGGCGTCACCGCGATGCCTTCGGAATCGCCGACACCGCCTTTCATGATATGCCCATTGCTGGACAGCACCGGCCATTGACCAAGAACGTGAATATCCGCGATCCGGCCTTCGCGCCGCTCAATCCGCGCGGTCACGATCCGCGCCCGGTCGCTAAGCGCAATCATCTGGCCTCCGTCGTCCGAGATATGAAGCGCTGAAAATCCGCCAAACCAACTTGCTGGATGCCGCCAAACGAAACTGTCCAGGTGGGCCGCAGATTTCACATCCAGCGCAGCAGCCACCGGGGCAAGGATCAGCGCAACACTCAGTTGGATTGCAAAACGGCGGAGCATTGTTGCGGTAAGTCGGCCAGAACGTATTCCCGGCGTTTCTTCGGCGGCGGTGCATTCGGATCGGGTGGCGGCGGGTTCAGAATGTTGTGCACCCATTGCCGGGCCTCGGCGCAGCCATCGCCCTTGGGGGGGGCGTCCTGATTCACGCAACCCTTTGACCCTCTGGGGCAGTTCAGGCGCACGTGGAAATGATAGTGATGCCCCCACCAGGGCCTTATCTTGCGCAGATAGTCGCGGTTCCCCTTTTCATCGTCGCACATCTGAACCTTGGCCCCGGGAAACACGAAAATCCGGGCCACACGCTTGTCTTTTGCCGCTTCACGCAACAGTGCATGATGCTGCTTGGTCCAGTTGCCGTTGACGTAAGCGCCATTGGAACGACGAAGAGAGATGGACGAGATGTTTTCGCGCGATTTGCGGCTCAGGCGCATGTTTTCGCCCGGCAGCATCCAGATATCGATGTCCAGCCCCAGCTGATGGCTGCGATGGCCCGAGGTCATCGGCCCGCCGCGTGGCTGGCTGATATCCCCTATATAGAGACCGTTCCATCCCGGTTGACTGGCTGCAAATCTGCTGAGGTCCTGCACGTAATCGATCGTCTGCGGATGCCCCCAGTTGCGATTGCGCGACAGGCGCATCGCCTGCCAAGTAGGCCCCGTTTCAGGCAGTTGAACTGCCCCCGCAGCACATCCGCGCGAATAACTGCCGAAAGCGGCCGGTTTTTGCTGTGAACCTTGTTTCTGCGCCCCGAACAACTGCTTTGCCAGCGGTTCTGCCGTCGCAGTGCCTGCAAAAGCAAGCGCCGCCAAAATTACCAAAAAACGTTTTAAAATCATCTGCTCTGATCCCCTTCCGGTCTCACCCAGCGCATCAGGAATAGACCCAGAATAAACAACAGAACGATGGGTGACACCCCCAGACGAGCGCTACCGGTCACCGTGGTTGCGATCCCGATCAGAAGTGGCGCAGCAAAGGCGGTGGCACGACCCGACAGACCATAAAGGCCAAAGCTTTCGACGGGGGTTGCCGGGTCCGTATGCCGGACCATCATCGACCGGCTACAGGATTGCAGAATGCCGCCCATGCCTCCGATCAGGATACCGCAACCAAAGAAAACCATATCCGGCAAGCCCGACCCTTCGGACATGGCGATACCGAATATCTGGGACCGGTCCATTGAAACGATGGTGATGCAGACAAGGATCAACACCCAGATCGCAACGATGATCACGGGCTTGGGACCATATTTCTTGTCCAGCTTGCCGCCCACCCAGGAAAATGCCGCTGCAGCCAGAACGCTGACGATGCCGAAAACACCGATCTTGATCAGGTCCCATTCCAACACTAGCCGGGCATAGACGCCGCCAAAACTGTAAAGCCCGTTCAGCGCATCCCGATAGAACATGGATGAGCCCAGGTAACTGGCCAAACTGGTGCGATGGCGCAGGTTAGACACTGATTTTGCCAACAGCCGCAGCGCCTCGGCAACGCTGCCCTTTTTGTTTGTCGTTTCGTCGTCATGGACCCAAAGGAAGTAGGGCACCATGAACAGAATGAACCACCCCGCAGTAAACGGCCCAACAAAGCGCGTACCCTGCTGTTGCGACGCATCCAGCCCAAACAAGGGGTCCATCCCGATCAGCGTTTTGCCGTTGGCCTGCTCCACAAACAGTGCAAGCATGATCGCCAGCGAGATCAGGCCGCCGAAATAGCCGAAGGCAAAGCCCGAGCCGGAGATTTCGCCCACTTCGCTGTCATCACCCAGATCGGGCAGTTGGGAATTGATGAAGATCAGGGCGTATTCCGCGCCGATGAAACCCAGACCAAAGGCAGACAGCATCAACCACATGTTCGAGCCATCGGGCATCGTGTACCAAAGCGCGCCGGAACCTACTGCGTACATCACGGAAAAGGCGAATATCCAGGGGATTCGCCGACCCGACACATCGGCCATCGCCCCCATCAGCGGTGCACCGAAGGCAATAATCAAACCAACTATGGTCATGCAGTTGGCCCAAACCACCTGCGCCTGTGCATCTGCAGACCCCGCGTCCAGGCCGGATGCCAGATAATATTCCGCAGCGACGCCCGCGAAGTAAGGGCCGAACACGAACGTGACCAAAAGAGTGTGATAGGGCTGACTGGCCCAATCGAAGAACCACCAGCCCCAGATACGCCTGCGCTTGGATATTTCTGCCATTTCTGCCCCTGTTTTCTTGTTGCGGTCATAAGACGGGGCTTTGGGGCAATTCGCAAGCGCAGAGTTCAGCCTACTTGCTCTTTGCTGAAAGGGTGCTTAGGTCTCGTCCAACAAGAAAACGGAGATCCCATGCTGTCGCTGATCCAAATCCTGCTGCTGATCCTGGACATTGTCTGGTTCATCATTCTGGCCCATGTGATCATGAGCTGGCTGATCAACTTTCAGGTTCTCAACCTGCACCAACAACTGGTTGCACAAATCTGGTACGGATTAAATCGGATATTAGAGCCTATTTACGGGCCGATCCGCCGCGTTCTACCCAATATGGGTGGGTTGGATTTGACCCCGCTGGTGGTGCTGATCGGCGTTTATGCCTTGCGGATCATCCTTATCAACAACGCGCCCTATTTCTACTGACCTCTTGTTCACTGAATCTTAGTATGTGATTGTCCTGTTTTAAGAGCAGATAAACCTTAAAACAGGGCACCCCCGCATATGTTCGACGCCGCACCCTTGCTGCGAGATGTCTTTGGATTCGACGCCTTCCGCCCCGGGCAGGAAGAGATTGTCGACGCCGTGACGGCAGGTGAAAACGTGCTGGCGATCATGCCCACAGGTGGCGGGAAGTCTCTTTGCTTTCAACTCCCTGCACTGCTCCGCGATGGCGTGACGGTCGTTATATCTCCGCTCATTGCCCTGATGCGTGATCAGGTGCGGGGGCTGCAAGAGGCCGGGGTCGAGGCCGGTGCGCTGACATCCGGCAACACGCCCGAGGAAACCGAGGCCGTCTGGGACGCGCTGGAGGACGGGCGGCTAAAGCTGCTTTACATGGCACCCGAACGTCTGGCTGCCGGGTCGGCGCTTGGGATGCTCCGTCGGATCAACGTCAGCCTGATCGCCGTGGACGAAGCCCATTGTGTCAGTCAATGGGGGCATGACTTTCGCCCTGATTACCTGCGGATCGGAGAGTTGCGGCGCGCCCTGAAGGTTCCGCTGGCCGCGTTTACCGCCACGGCGGACGCCGAAACGCAGGATGAGATTGTCGAAAAACTGTTCGATGGCATTGAGCCACGCAAATTTCTGCGCGGATTTGACCGGCCTAACATTCATCTGGCTTTCGCCGCAAAGGACGGACCGCGCAAGCAGATCCTTGATTTCGCAGATGCGCGCAAAGGCCAGTCCGGTATCGTTTACTGCGGCACCAGAAATAAAACCGAGGTGATTGCTCAGGCCCTGCGCGCCGAGGGGCACTCGGCTTGCCACTATCACGGCGGGATGGACCCCGAAGATCGCCGCATTGTCGAAACCCGTTTCGCGCGCGAGGACGGGTTGATCGTGGTCGCAACCGTGGCTTTTGGCATGGGCATCGACAAACCCGATATCCGTTGGGTCGCCCATGCGGACCTGCCGAAATCAATCGAAGCCTATTATCAGGAAATCGGACGCGCCGGACGCGATGGCGGCCCGGCCGAAACGCTGACCCTGTTTGGCCCCGATGACATTCGCCTGCGGCGATCACAGATTGACGAGGGTTTGGCGCCGCCCGAGCGGCGCATGGCCGATCATGCGCGCCTGAACGCCTTGCTGGGTCTGGCCGAGGCATTGGAATGCCGCCGCCAGACATTGTTGGGTTACTTTGGCGAGGCCACAGGACCCTGCGGCAAATGCGATCTGTGCGACAGCCCGCCCGAAGTTTTCGACGGCACAACTCCGGTACGCATGGCCCTGTCCGCGATCCTGCGGACCGAGGAATGGTTCGGGACAGGCCATTTGATCGACATCCTTCTGGGAAACGAGACCGACAAAACCCGCGCCCGCCGCCACGAGGATTTGTCCACTTTTGGCATCGGAAAGGATTGGACGCGCCCGCAATGGCAGGCCATTTTCCGCCAGATGATGGGCCACGACCTGGTGCGCCCCGACCCCGAACGTCACGGCGCATTGCGCATGACCGAGGCGGCCAAACCAATTTTGAAAGGCGAGGCACAAATAAACCTGCGCAAGGATACGCTGCGCAATGCGGTACGTCGGCCTGCGGTCAAGGCTTTGGTATCCGAAGAAGACGCCCCGCTGCTGTCGGCGCTCAAGGCCAAACGCCGTGCCCTGTCCGAAGCTGCACGTGTTCCAGCCTATGTCATCTTTCCGGACCGCACGCTTATCGAGATGGCGGAAAAGCGCCCTGTAACGCTGGACGATATGGCCCGGATCGGCGGTGTTGGGGCCAAAAAGCTGGAACGCTATGGCGACACGTTCCTTGAAGTGATCGCAGGGGCGGTAAAAAGCGTTCATCCGGCGCGGCGAAAGCTGGCTGGCCGCAATCAGGGTGAGATTTACGACCGCTTGATGGAAGTTCAGTCCTTGCTGTCGCGCGGACCGGACGGGATCGACAAGCCCCTGACCTGCTCAGCCTCGCAATTGGCAAAGGTCGCGCAACTGCGCCCAGACGATCCCCGTGGGATTGCGCAGGTGCTGGGTGATCGGCGTCACGAAAGGTTTGGCGCTGCTTTTCTGGACGTGCTGCGTGAGGCGGGCTAGATACCCCCAAAGCAGGCAAGAAAGAGGGCGGATATGCTGATCGTGATTTCCCCGGCCAAACGGCTGGACTGGGCCGAGCGGAGTGTAGGGGTAACGCAGCCCGACTTTCAGGATGATGCGATCCGGCTGTCCAAAACCGCCCGCAACCTGACACTGGGTGATCTGAAAAAGCTGATGGACCTGAGCGACGATCTGGCACGCCTGAACCGCGAACGGTATCGCGCTTTTTCGGATGCACCTAACGCCAAGGCCACACGCCCGGCCGCGCTTGCTTTTGCTGGCGACACATATCAAGGGCTTGAAGCTGCTTCGCTGGACGAAGACGAGCTGTCATGGGCGCAAGACCACTTGCGCATCCTTTCCGGCCTTTATGGTGTGTTGCGGCCACTCGACGCAATCCAGCCCTACCGGCTTGAGATGGGCAGCAAACTGAAAACCCGAAGAGGGAAGAACCTTTATGAATACTGGCGCGATCAGCTGAGTAAGGCACTGAATGCACAAGGTGCCGAGATTAACAGCAACATTCTGGTGAATTGTGCCAGTCAGGAGTATTTCGGTGCGGTGGATATGAACGCCCTGAACCTGCGCGTCATCACACCGGTCTTCATGGAAGATAAGGGCGGAACACCCAAAATCGTGAGCTTTTTTGCCAAAAAGGCACGCGGCGCCATGGCGCGGTATATCATCCAGCACCGCCTGACCGATCCTAAGGGACTGCTGGACTTCGACAGTGGCGGCTATGAATACCGCCCTGATCTGTCGGAAGTGGATAAGCCCGTTTTCGTCAGACCATATTCGGCCTGAAACCCAGGTCACTTGAACTTGCATCCCGATGGCAAACGCCTGAAGTGTCAGCCTGACGAGGTCGGATCCGGGATTTCGTCCCGCTCACGCCGGATTTTGACGCTGGGTATGGTGTCTGTGACCGCGCAGACGCAATCGGGTTGGTGTTGCAGGATCATCTGGTGAATGCGGTTCTTGTGTAGCGGTTTGGTCAGGTAGTGATCCAAGCCCGCTGACAGAATTCCCTGATCATCCCCGGCCATGGCATGAGCCGTCAGGGCAACGATGGGGACGTGGCGACCGGTTGCAACCTCGAGCCTGCGAATTTCCGCTGTTGCCTGTTTGCCGTCCATCTTCGGCATTGAAATATCCATGAAGATCAGATCTGGCTCGAACGCCTGATAGATTTCAACCGCTTCAATCCCATTCGAGGCAAAGCGAAGATCGATATTCAGATCCTTGACCATCTTCTTCAGGATCAATTGGTTGGTGCGGTTGTCCTCGGCGGCAATGACCCTCATACGTCTGGGGAACGCAGATTCAGAACCTCGCCTTTTAGAGACTGTTTTTTCCGCATCCAAAGGACACCTTTCCAAAGATGGGCTATCGAGCGCCATCAGCCTGCCATACAACTCGGACCGCGGGATGGGTTTCTGCAAGACACCGTCGATCAGGTCACGGGCAGGATGCGCGTGAATCAATCCGGGGTTTGCGGACATCACAACCACCGGAATATCACCCCACCCGCGATCCCTGAGTGAAACCGCAAGGTCCAGCCCATCCATGTCCGGCAGATCGTGGTCGCAAAGAACCAGATCAATCTGATCATTCATCTGTGACAGTGCGTCGGTCCCCGACGTGCAAACCGTCACTTCGGCCCCCAGTCGTCCAAGCTGCTTGGCAAGAATGGCCCGGTTCACGGCAAGATCTTCGACCAGCAGGACATGTTTCAAACAATCCGCCAAGTTCGGAGGTTCGGGTTGCAGGCCTTCTACCGTGGGCAGTGTCACGCGAAAACCGAAACAGGATCCCTGGTCCGGCTCGCTTTCGACCCAGACTGTGCCGCCCATCAAGGTGATCAGCCGCTTGGTGATGGCAAGACCAAGCCCGGTGCCTTCAAACTGGCGGTTACGCTCGTCTTCGACCTGATTGAACTCGCCAAATATGTGGTCGATTTTCTTGGCGTCGATGCCAATTCCAGTATCTTCAATGGCAATATGGATGTCGCAGATCTGCGCATCCGGGTTGGGCACCCCGGTCACCCGGACCAGCACATACCCTTCAGAAGTGAACTTGACGGCGTTGCCGACCAGATTGGTCAGAACCTGCCGTATCCGACCAGGATCGCCCACAAAAAGGGTTGGCAAGAACAAGTCGTAATCAACCAGCAATGTCAGCCCCTTATCGCGCACGCTGGGCTGTAGCAGCATCGCAACCTCAAGAATGCAGCGTTCAAGATCAAACTGTTCGGGGTGCAGAGCCAGCTTGTCCGCCTCAATCTTGGAATAATCCAGAACGTCGTTGATGATGACCAGCAGCGCCTCACCCGAATTGCGGATCGTGTTGACGTATAGCCGTTGCTCTTCGTCCAACGGTGTCTCGTCCAGTAACTCGGACATGCCAACGATGCCGTTCATCGGTGTACGGATTTCATGGCTCATGTTGGCCAGAAAGGCCGACTTGGCCCGGTTTGCTGCTTCGGCCCTCTCGCGCGCCGCCTTAAGCTCGATTTCATGCCGGACCGACGCTGTGATGTTGAGAGCAAGGCTCACCATATCACCACCACTGCCGCGCTGGTCGATCAGACGGATATAGTGACCGTTCCAAAGCTGCATAACGATTGGTGGCGGGTTGGCGCGGCTCCAGCGGGCCAGCATTCTGGCCTGCCAGTCTTCCGCGGATTCATCCCCGATATCGACAATACCTTCTGACGTCAGCAAATGCAGAATACGGGGGTATGATATCCCCGGCACGACTTCGTCCAGACCTTCAAAAACGCTCAGATACGCGGTGTTTGCACCGATCAGCCGGTTGTCACCGTCAAAATAGGCAAATCCGTCCTGTATTGTCTGAATCGAGTGCCACAAGCGGCGTTCGGCAACCTCGATCTTGGCGTTGGCCACGCAGAGGTCGGATTTGACCTTTTCGTTTTCATCCCGAACGGTTTCAACCTCAGCCTGCGTTTCGCCAATTCGTTTGGTCAATGCCATGGCATGTTGACCCAGTTTGCGATTGGCTGCCGAAAGCTCGGCCTGCTTCAGGGCCAGCATCCGTTCAGCTGCCAAGCGCGCGCGCCGTTCCTGTGCCAATTTATGTGCAAGACTCATTTGATTGATTCCAGAACGTTCTGCACCCAGCATCCCGACAGAGGATGAAAAACTGTTTAAGCCGTTGCACAACAGGCGCACGCCATGCAACGCTGTGCCCAAAGAGGAGGGCACCATGCGCCGCTTTGTTTTTATTTCAATAGCTTACGTCATTTCGCTTTTGGTCCTGCCCAGCGCCACCCAGGCGCAAGATGCAGTGCCTGAATTCCGTTACATCACGACGCGGGACGCAGATTTTTATGGCTCGGATCTGGACGCCCTTTTCGATACCGATCTGAAGTCCTGCATTCAGGCTTGTTCCGCCAATACACTTTGCACCGCGTTCACCTACAACACCCGATCCAATGCCTGCTTTCCAAAAAGCGGTGTAAACCGGCAAGAGGCCTATCAGGGGGCTGTATCCGCACAGAAGGTGTCTACCCCAGATCAGACCCAAACATTGGCCAAAACGCGTGCAAACGCGTTAAGCGCACTTGGCGCCGCCGACCTGAAGCAGGCCGCAGATCAGGCACGCGTTCTGGGCTTTGTTCATATGGCGCAAGGCAACGACCTGCAGGACGTTCTGGACGCGGCGCGCAGCGCGAGCAGCCCGCGGCAGGCGATGAATTGGACTGGTGTGGCCGTATCGCTCAGTGACGCGCCCGATCTATGGGTGGAATACGCGCGCCTGTTGTTGCAGACAAACTCTCCGGACTGGAGTGAAAGGCGCGACCTGCGCAACCGTGCGCTGAATGCCGCAACCAATGGCTATCTGCGCGCGGACGCTCCCGGCACGCAGATTGCCGCCCTGATGACATTGGCCCGCGCCCTGGAGGAGGTCGAGCGTGGGCGCGATATGATCCCGGTGCTGCGGCTGGCCGAGCAAATCCAACCGCGCGAGGATGTACTGGCCGCACTGAATGATGCCATCGGGAAATACGGGTTTCGCGTGGTCGACAGTTCTGTCGAAAGCGACGCCGCCGCGCCGCTGATCTGCGTCGAGTTTTCGGAACCGTTGGTCAAGGCGGGGGTCGACTATGATCCGTTTGTCCAGCGCAACGATGACGGGTTGGTGGTACAGGCTGAGGGCAGGCAGCTGTGCGTTGGCGGTGTCGCCCATGGTCAGCGCTATCGCCTGACGCTACGCGAAGGCCTACCCTCCGCCTCGGGCGAGGCGCTGAACCGCAATGTTGAGCTTGCCCATTACGTGCGCGACCGGGCGCCTTCGGTCCGGTTTCCCGGGCGCAGCTACGTTCTGCCGAAATCCGCTGATGCTGCGTTGCCCGTTGAAACGGTCAACGTCACCGAGCTGAACCTGATCCTGCGGAGGGTCAGCGACCGGAACCTGTTGCGCGCGGTGCAGCAGGATTTCTTCGGTCGTCCGCTTAGTGAATGGCAGGAAGCAGAATTTTCCGATGAAATTGCCGAGGATATCTGGACTGGCATCGCCGAAGTGGCCAACGAACTGAACCAGACCATGACGGCGCGCCTGCCCATGGCCGAGGCGATCGCGGATCAGCCCGCCGGTATTTATGCTCTGACCGCCCGTGTTCCGGGGGCTGATCCCTATGACGACCCGGGCGCAACGCAATGGTTTGTTCTGTCCGATCTTGGGATCAGCAGCGTGCTTGGCACCGACGGGTTGCACGTCACGGTGCGCGGGCTGAGCGACGCGGCACCCCGTGAAGGTGTCGAGGTTTCACTGGTCACAAGCGCAAATGCGGTCATCGCCGAAGCGCGAACGGATGAATCGGGTTATGTCCGGTTCGATCCCGGCCTGACACGGGGCAAGGGGGCAAGTGCGCCCGCGCTGGTGATGGCATCGACCGGGGACAGTGACTTCAGCTTTCTATCCCTGACCGATCCTGCCTTTGACCTGTCAGATCGTGGTGTTGAAGGACGTGCACCTGCGGGGCCGGTTGATGTTTTTCTAGCCACGGATCGCGGCGCTTATCGAGCCGGAGAGGTGATCCACCTCACCGCCTTGTCGCGCGATGGTGAGGCGCAGGCTATCGAGGGCCTGCCCCTGATTGCGATCCTGTATCGCCCTGACGGCGTGGAATACCGCCGAACCGTCTCGGATGGCGGCGTCGCCGGGGGGCATATCTTTGCCCTGCCTGTTGCGGAGGATGCACCGCGCGGTGCTTGGCGGATCGAGATCAGGTCTGATCCCAAAAGCGATGCGTTGGCGCGGCAAACAGTGCTGGTAGAAGACTTCCTGCCGGAACGTATAGATTTTGAGCTGACCCTGCCGGACGCGCCCCTGCGTCCCGGCGACAGCCCTCCGCTTTCGATCGACGCGCGCTATCTGTTTGGTGCGCCGGGGTCGGACCTGAGCATCGACGGTCAGGTTATCGCACGCCCGGCGGACACAGTGCCGGGCTACGACGGGTATCGCTTTGGCCGCTATGACGCCGAGACATCGATCAAAAGCACCTATTTTGGTGACACGCGTACAGATGCAAACGGCAAAGCATCTATTGCCGTTGAAATCCCTGTGTTAGAGACGGAAGGGAAGCCAATTGAAGCCGAGGTTATTGCGCGACTGGCTGACGGCTCAGGCCGCCCTGTTGAACGTCACCTGAGCGTTCCTGTCCTGCCGCCGCAACCTGTCATCGGTGTCAAACCCCTGTTCGAGGACGTACTCCCTGAAGGTACCGAGGCCGCGTTTCAGATCATCGGCCTTGCACCCGACCTGAGCCCCAGCCCGATGCGCCTGCGCTGGACGCTGAACAAGATCGAAACGCGGTATCAATGGTATCAGCTTTACGGAAACTGGAATTGGGAACCGACAACCAGACGCACTCGCGTTGCCACCGGAGAGATTGACGTCGCCACTATTCCTTTGACGTTGTCCCAACCCGTGGACTGGGGCCGTTATGAACTGGTGGTCCAACGTATTGATGGCACCTTTACGGAAACCGCTGTCGATTTCCACGCAGGCTGGTATCAGGCCGCAGATGCTTCGACCACGCCTGACCGGCTTGAGATGTCGCTGGATCGCGACAGCTATCGCGCCGGGGAAACCGCACAGCTGCGCATCGTTCCGCGCATGGCAGGTATCGCCCAAGTCGAAGTGCTGTCGAACCGACTGATCCATCGCCAGATGGTTGCCGTAAAGGAGGGCGAGAGTGTTATCCCGATAGAGGTGACAGAAGATTGGGGTGCAGGTGCCTATGTCACTGCCACGGTGATCCGACCAATGGATGTTGCGGCCGGTCAGAACCCGGCACGCGCCATGGGCGTCGCCTATGCTGCCATTGATCCTGCGGATCGCACGCTGTCGGTTGCCATTGAGGTGCCCGAGGTTACCTCGCCCCGTCAAACACAGAAGGCCCTTGTTAGGGTCGAAAATGTTACAAGCGATGATCCAGTCTGGCTGACCCTTGCTGCTGTGGATGTGGGCATCCTCAACCTGACGGGGTTCGAAAGCCCAAACCCGCAAGAGTACTATTTCGGGCAACGTCGGCTGGGTGTGGACCTGCGTGATGTTTACGGGCGGCTGATCGACGGCATGAACGGAGCGATGGGTACGGTTCGCTCTGGCGGCGACAATGACAACGGTATGCGCCGCCAATCCCCGCCACCGACGCAAGATCTGATGGCGGTGTTCAGCGGCCCGGTTCAGGTCGGTGCGGATGGCGCGGTTGAGGTCGACATCCCCCTGCCCGCCTTCAATGGTACAGTCCGCCTGATGGCCATCGCGTGGTCCCAAAAAGCCGTCGGTCAGGCCGAGGCTGACATGATCGTCCGCGACCCGGTGGTGGTTACAGCCAGCCTGCCGCGGTTTCTGGCCCCCGGCGATCAAAGTCGGATGCGGCTTGAGATTGTCCATGCGGATGGCGCATCCGGAGACATGGCGCTTGGCCTGACCACCACCGGTGGGCTGGAACTGGGCCCGGTACCGGCACGCTTTCAGCTGGAGGACGGTGGCAAAGCGGTGTTCGACATCCCTGTTACAGCCCATGTCATTGGCGATCCAGAGATCAGCGTTTCCATCACCACACCAGACGGGCGCGATCTGTCGCAAACCCTGCGGATGCCGGTGCGGGCCAACGATCCCGTAATTGCCCGGACGCGGCGCTTTGCGCTGGGTGCGGGGGACAGCTTTCTGTTTTCGCAGGATGTTTTTGATGGGTTTCAACCTGGCTCGGCCAAGGCCATTCTGTCAGCCGGAGCGTTGGCCAAATTTGACACGCCCGGTCTGCTGGATCAGCTGAACCATTACCCCTATGGCTGCACCGAACAGATCACCAGCAAGGCACTGCCGCTGCTTTACCTGTCATCCGTCGCGCAGGCCTCGGGGCTGGGGAATGGCCCGGAGGTGGATCAGCGCATCACGGATTCGATCCAAAGCATTCTGACTCGTCAGGCTGCAAACGGTGCCTTTGGCCTGTGGCGCGCAGGCAGCGGTGATTTCTGGCTGGACGCCTATGTGACCGATTTCCTGTCGCGCGCTCGTGCGCAGGGGAACCCGGTGCCGAATCGGGCTTTTGCGCAGGCCATGGATAACCTGCGCAATCGGGTCAATTATGCGCCGGATTTCGACGAAGGTGGCCAGGATATCGCTTATGCCCTGATGGTTCTGGCGCGGGAAGGCGCGGCGGCGATGGGCGATCTGCGCTATTATGCGGATGTCAAAGGGGATGCTTTCGACACGCCGTTGGCCGCCGCACAACTGGGCGCTGCGCTGGCGTCGTACGGGGACCAGACCCGCGCAGACGCGATGTTCACCCGTGCGGCGCGGATGCTGCACCAGGTGCCGAACGATCAGGAAAACCACTGGCGCGCGGATTACGGCACCCGCCTGCGGGATGCGGCGGGCCTGCTGACCCTGGCCGTAGATGCAGGCAGCGAGGCGATTGACCGCAACGCATTGATCCAACGGGTAAGCACGGGCCGCACACCCCTGTCCACACAAGAGGCCGCGTGGTCCCTGTTGGCGGCGTACGCGTTGGTGTCAGACCCTTCAGGGTCCGGCTTGACGGTCAATGGCGTATCAGTTTCCAACCCCTTTGTTCAGGTTCTGCAATCCGGGCAGGCGGAAGAGGTCAACATCACTGCGACCGACGGTCAAGCCACCGATATCACCCTGACGGTGACGGGAATCCCCGAAGATCCGCCTGAGGCAGGTGGCACCGGCTATGCTATCGAACGGCAGTATTATTCGATGGACGGTGATCTGATTGACGCAAGCCGCTTTGCCGTGGGGGATCGGTTTGTCACGGTTCTGACGGTCACGCCGTTTGAAAACGGTGGGGCGCGTCTGATGGTAGACGATCCTCTTGCCGCCGGGATCGAGATCGACAACCCGAACCTGCTGCGATCGGGCGATGTACGGTCGCTGGACTGGTTGGATCTGTCTGATGCCACGCATACCGAGTTCCGCTCGGACAGGTTCCTGGCTGCGGTTGACCTGTCTGGACGCCAGACCGTGACGCTGGCTTATGTCGCCCGTGCCGTCACACCGGGCGTGTTCCACCATCCGGCGGCCTCGGTCGAGGATATGTACCGCCCCCAGAACCGTGCGCGAACGGCGACGGGACGGGTCGAGGTGCAGTGACCGGCCATCTTTCATATCCCTGTTTGGGCGGCTCTCATGCCTAGGGTGCCGCGCCTGTTATTTGCGCTGGCCGGTGCCCTCTATCTGGCGGCGTTGGCGCGGGATGGCGTTGACCGCTGGGTCGACGCCACAGTGCTGCCGCCTGTTCTGACTGAAACTTCGGTCGAGATACGGGATCGTAACGGTGACCTCCTGCGCGTGTTTCCGGTTGCAGATGGCATCTGGAGGCTGCAGCCCGGCGCGGTCGATCCCAATTTCACCGCTATGCTGATCCGGTACGAAGATAAACGTTTCTGGACCCACGCGGGCGTGGACCCTGTCGCGTTACTGCGCGCAGCCGGGCAAAGCCTTTGGAGCGGGCGCGCTGTTTCAGGCGGGTCAACCCTGACCATGCAGGTCGCGCGGCTGATCGAAGATGGATCGACCGGGCGTTGGAGTGGCAAATTTCGCCAGATTAGGGTCGCATTGGCGCTGGAACGGCAGCGGAGCAAGACACAGATCCTGAACCTCTACCTGACCCATGCCCCCTATGGCGGCAATCTGGAAGGTATCCGTGCCGGTGCCCGCGCCTGGTTCGGCAAAGAAGCAACCCGTTTGACCGCCGCACAGGCGGCCCTGCTGGTCGCTTTGCCGCAATCCCCGGAGGCACGACGCCCGGATC
The DNA here is from genome assembly GCF_056541885.1 of Ruegeria sp. AF7. Lineage (NCBI taxonomy): Bacteria > Pseudomonadati > Pseudomonadota > Alphaproteobacteria > Rhodobacterales > Roseobacteraceae > Ruegeria > Ruegeria sp. AF7. The sequence continues at coordinate 264,613 of NZ_JBQFYX010000003.1, forward strand.
GCAGACCCGAGGCAGCCCAAATTGCCCGAGACCGGATTTTGCGCAGGTTGGAGCGCCACGGCGTATTGACCAAGCCTGAAATGCACGCTGCCCTGACGGAAACCATTCCTGATCGAATGATCCCGTTTCCGCGCCTTGCACCCCATCTGACCGACCGCGTGAAAGGCCAAACCCGTGCAACCGGTGTATTTGATCTGACCCTGGATGCAGGGGTGCAAGCCCGGTTGGAAACTTTGGTCGCTCGGGCCGCGGCGCGCGTAGGGCCGCGCGTGTCCGGGGCCCTGATCGTGGCAGATCATCGCGACGGCAAGGTTTTGGCCTCGGTCGGGTCAGCCGGGTATCGGGATGCGCGACAAGGGTTCGTGGATATGACGCAAGCCGTGCGGTCGCCCGGATCGACGCTGAAACCTCTGGTTTACGGGCTGGCATTCGATCAGGGGCTGGCCCATCCGGAAACCCTGATCAGCGACAGCCCGGTGATGTTCGGGCGTTACGCCCCGCGTAACTTTGATGGCGTTTTCCGGGGCGATGTAAGGGTTCGGGACGCGCTGCAATTGTCGCTGAATATCCCTGTCGTGCGCCTGACGCACGAGCTGAGCCCTGCGCGCGTGATGGCGGCACTGCGGACAGCAGGATCAGAACCGCGCCTGAGCAGTGGTACACCCGGATTGGCAATATCCTTGGGTGGCGTCGGGCTGAGCCTGCATGATCTTGTACAGATCTACGTGACGCTGGCCGCTGGTGGGCAAGGCCCGATTCTGCGCCATGACGCCTTGGCTGATGCACGGCTCACCTCTCGTGTTTTGTCCGAAACCTCAGCATGGCAGATTGCGGATATTCTATCCGGGATCACACCACCCACGGGCAGCACTTCAGGGGCGCTGGCCTTCAAAACGGGAACCTCTTATGGGCACCGCGATGCCTGGGCCATTGGCTTTGACGGGCAGCATGTCATCGGGGTCTGGCTGGGACGCGCGGATGGCACACCTGTTCCCGGCGCATTCGGAGGGGACGTTGCCGCGCCGCTTCTGACCGAGGCTTTCGGCCTGTTGAAACCCGAACTCACGCCCCTGCGCCCACCGCCGCCATCAACACTGTTGGTTGGCGCGGCGCAATTGCCACAACCGTTGCAACGTTTCCGGCCCCGCGCGGCGGCTTTCGAAACGGACCAAACCGCACCTGATCTGTTGTTTCCGCCAGAAAACGCTGTGTTAGAGACTTTCGGGAGCCCTCTGACGGTGAAACTACGCGGTGGTGTCGGGCCGTTTTCCGTTCTGACCAACGGCGTGCCTGTCTTGACCGGGCAACGGCAGCGAGAATTCGAAATTCCCAATCCCGGACCCGGATTTACCTCACTTGTGGTGGTGGATGCACAGGGTCAATCCGACCGGGCCTCGTTCCGGATCGACCAGAGCGCGCCCGGTTCCCGTTAAAGAACAGCAATGGGCCAGCGTTAACGCCGCCCTTCCCGCAGCCAACCGCCCAGCAGAAAGCCTCCAGCCAGCAGCAAGACAAGCCAGGGCGGCAGCAACCCGGCCTGCGTGACATCCCGCGTCTCATACGCGTTGCGTGGGGTCAGACCGATCCAACCCCGACCGGCGGCGGGGCGTCCGGCGCGTACGTTGCGGATCGACGGCAGCCCATCTTCCAACCGGATCACACCGCCCCGCAACCTGGCCAGCACCGGTTCAAGGACATCACCAGTCGCGATGGTGCGCTCGAACTCCTTCGGTGCAGCAGGGCCAAGGCCGATCACAGCCATGTGGTCGCCTTCCTGCAAACGATAAAGGCCGATCTCGGGGCCGTAATACTGCGCTTCAAACCGACCCGGAGAAACCTCTTTCAAAGTAATCTCCAACGTCTCGCCATTCGGCAAGGTGACTGTTACCGGGCCGACTTCTGTCCCGAGCGTCTGACGAATGATGCGCATGGACTGACCGTTGGCCTCGGCCCACAACGCCTCTTCTTCCAGTTCCGGTTCTTTCATCATCCAATGGGCCAGCCTGCGCAACAGCTCCAGCTGCGGACCCCCTCCTTCGAAGCCACGACTCCAAAGCCAGGCATGGTCAGACGCAAGCATCGCAACGCGCCCTTCGCCGACACGGTTCAGGACAAGCAGCGGACGATCCTCGACCCCGGTCATCAGCACGTCGCCCGAGCGATGTTTCACGTCGATCTGTCGCAACCACGCCCCCCAATCCTCGGATTCTCCAAGGTTGGTCGTGACCGGGTGACGATGCCCCAGATCACTGACCATCGGCACATATCGTTCCTCGATCACCCGCGCGGTTGGCTGAGCTGGCAGAACTGGCGCCAGGGGCGAGCGGAAGATGCTGTCGGCACCGGCGAAATCAGGTCCGGCGGCAACCAGGACCGCGCCGCCTTCGTTGATGTAGCTTGTGACATTGTCCAGATAGATCGCAGGCAGAATCCCGCGCCGCTTGTAGCGGTCAAAGATGATCAGGTCGAAATCGTTGATCTTTTCCAGAAACAACTCACGCGTCGGAAAGGCGATCAGCGACAGCTCGTCAACGGGCACACCGTCCTGTTTCTCGGGCGGGCGCAGGATGGTGAAATGCACCAGATCAACAGAACTATCAGATTTCAACAGGTTACGCCACGTGCGACCGCCCGGATGCGGTTCACCCGAGACCAGCAGCACACGCAGGCGGTCCCTTACGCCATTCATCTGGATCAGGGCCGTGTTGTTGCGGTCGGTCAACTCGCCCTCAGCCTGAGGGACGGAAAACTGGATCACGTTGCGCCCGCCATGGGGCAATGTGACGGGCAGTTCGACATCGCGACCGATTGGAATGCTGAACTGCTCGGGCTCGCCCCCATCCACCGAAATTTCCAGCGGCGCAGATGTTGCACCTGCGGGGGCAGCTCCGCTGTCTTCGACGCGCAGGGTCAAGGTCACCGATTCACCAATGATGGCGAAAGCAGGGGCGTTTCGGACAATAAGCCTGCGATCCCAGTCGCTTTCCCGCCCGGTTTGCAGCAGGTGCATCGGCGCGGGCAGATCCGGGGCCTGATCGGCATCATGCACGATCCCATCTGACACCACGAGGATACCTGCGATACGCGCGCGCGGCTCTTCCGCCAGGGCTTCGTTCAGGGCTGCCATGATCTGCGTGCCCTCATCACCTTCACCATCGCCAACCCGGATACGGCGCAGTTCTGTATTGTCGCGTGCCTCGATCTCTGCGGCTAGGTCATCTGCGGCCATTGCTGTTTGTTCCGCCCGATCTGAAAGCGTCTGGCTGGCGCTTTCATCCTCGAACATCAGAACGATATCTGTCAGCGGTGCACGATCTTCGATCTGATAGACCGGGCCGGACAGCGCAGCGATGATCACCAGCGCCGCCAACCCACGCAAGGCCCATCCCGACAATCCGCGCCACAAGGCCATCACGACCCCGGCCACGGCAATCATACCCACGACAAGCAGCATCGCCCACGGGATCAGCGGATCAAAGATCACGGTTCCTGTCATTGCCCCAACCTGTCCAGAAGGGCGGGCACGTGAACCTGATCGGATTTGTAGTTCCCCGTCAGCACATGCATCACCAGATTGACACCAAAACGATTGGCCAACTCGCGTTGCCGTTCCCCGGCATAACCGCGCCCGACGGGTAACAGCGCCTGCCCGTTGCGATCCACCGCCCAGGCACCGGCCCAGTCATTGCCGCCAATGACCACCGGCGTCACATTGTCGTTCAGATTGCGGAAAGGCATCCCGTCGATTTGTTCTGCATCCAGCGGCGCGGCTTCGACCCAAACCTCGGTGCCTGAATATCGGCCCGGAAAATCCTGTAACAGGTAGAACGTGCGTGTCAGAACATGGTCGCGCGGAATCGGCTCTAATGCAGGTATATTCAGCGGTCCGGCCAGTTGTTGCAGTTTGCGGCCATTTGGGCTGGAGGCACCGAAACCGGCGATATCCGCGTCACGCGTGTCAAACAGGATCATCCCCCCGGACCGCAGATAGGCGTTTAGCTTCACATAAGCCTCGGCCGAAGGTTGCGACTGGCTTGCTGAGATCGGCCAATAAAGCAACGGAAAGAACGCCAGTTCATCCCGTTCCAGATCAACACCAATGGGGTCTGCCGGTTCGACCGATGTGCGATAGAACAGGGTTTGACCAAGTCCCCGCAACCCGGCTTGCGCAATATCATCCACCTGAGCGTCGCCAGTCAGGACATGCGCCAATACCAGTTCGTGGGTCGCAGCCAATGCAAACTCGGTGTCCTCAGGCGTTTGCGCGTGACCTTCGGGTACTAGCAGAAAGGCAGCCAGCGCAGCGGCCGTCGTCCGGGCCAGACCCAACCTGCCCGACAAAGCAAGCGATGCAATAACATCGACTGTCAGCAAAATCAGCGCAAGGCTGAGCAACAGGCCACCGAGCGGCGTTTCCGTACTGACCTCCTGCCCTTTGATCGGCACATTCGCGGGCCAGACAACGGGACGCAGCTGGGTTTCTTCTGAGACGACGTTCAACGCCAGCTTCTGCTTGCCGCTTTCATAAAGACCCGGGCGCAGTTCCGGCCCGATCTGGCCCGATATCAGTTCAACCCCGTCGACACCGGCCAGGGTTCCGGCATCTGACAAGGTGCCAAACCCGTCCATGATTTGTACGGGCTCCCATGTTGTTCCCAGTAACTGAGCCTCTTGCCGTGATTTTGCGGCCGAGGCCACGGCCAGCCGATCCAGCATTTCAACGAACAGGCCCGACAGTGGCAGGCTGGACCATTCTGCATCGGCGGTCACATGGAACAACACCACCTGCCCCAACCCCAGCGCCTTACGTGTCACCAAAGGCGTGCCGTCAGACAGCGAGGCAATCACACGATCCGCCAAGTTAGGGTCTGGTTGCGCCATGACCTGAGTGGAAACGACCACGTCATCAGGGATGTCCAATCCATAGAAAGGCGAGGTTTCGGGGAATGGTGCCAGGGTCTTGGCCTCACCCCAGCTCATCGCGCCGCCGACAGATCGCCCACCGCTGCGCAGCCGCGCAGGCAGCAGGGTGTCTTCGGTGTCACGCCCAAGATCGCTGGCCGCCATACGCGGGCCGGCAAAGCGCAGCAACAAACCGCCCTGTTCGACCCATTCAATCAGGTCCGCCTTTTCTGGTTCCGACATCTGGGCCACATCTGACAGAACAATGACATCCGGATTGGCGGGCAGAACCTCAGTCAGACCGCCATCGACGAAATCCGCCGTGGGGCTCAGGACCTGAGTCAGATAATGCAGGGGTGACAGCAGCTCCAGACCTTCGCGGTTCAAACTCCCGGCAATCAGCGCGACCTCACGGCGACGCAGGCTGTCATCGGTCAAGGTCACGGTCCCGGCGGACCTTTGGCCCTGGATTTCGAACCGCGTGATCCGGGCGCGGAGTTCGGATGGCAGCGCCAGATCGACCTGCGCCGAAGCGTTCCCGGCTTCCAGGGTCAGTTCCACTGAATGTAGCACACGCGCCGTTCCGGCCGGGTCGCGCCCATGTGCCAATACAGTCACACGTTCCTCGGGTCCGGGGCCTGCGCGCTGCACTGTCAATTGGATCAACCCGTCCTGATAAGCGGCAGGCAGGATCGCCATGGGCCGGGACGCCGCCTGATAAACCACCACATCGCCACGAGCCTGCAAGCTGGAGACCAGCGCCGCATGATCCGCGTAATCCAGCCGGTCACTGAACCAATGGGTATCAAACCCGCCATCAATTGAATTTAGTGCCGCAATGGTCTGTGCGATCTGAGGTTCGGTCGGCTGCCATGGGTTGGGCATCAATCCCGGCAAATGCCCTCGCCATGCCTCGGCCGCCTGAAAAACGGGTGTTTCTGGTTCGGTCAGGCGCAGGATAGCCACTGTGCGCCCCGCGCGACCAGCCTCGGTCAGTTGCGCATCGATCTGATCCAGCGTGGCGGGCCATCGGGTCGCGCCTGCCCAACTGGCGTCCAGCACCATCAGCAGCGGCCCGGACCCGATCTCATCCCGCGACGGGTTCAGAACCGGACCGGCCAGACCTATGATCACCGCCGCAGCTGCCAGCATCCGCAGCAGCAACAGCCACCACGGCGTGCGGTCCGAAACGCTTTCATCATCCTTTAGGCCCAGCAGCAGCGTCACCGCAGGGAACATCCGGCGGATCGGCGCTGGCGGCACCGCGCGCAGGATCAGCCAAAGGATCGGCAGGGTCAGAAGACCCAGCAGAACCCATGGAGCGGTAAAGCCGATGCCCGCCAGAACCGTCATCGCGTTCCCCCGTCCAAGGCCCGATAAAGCCATAACAGAGCCGCTTGTGCGCTATCGCCCGTGTGATGCAGGCCCATTTGCCAGCCAGTCGCCCGGCAAAGCTGCGTCAGCGCATCCTTGCGGTGGGCGAGGCGTTGCAGATAGCGGTCCCGCAGCTCTGCCGCCTTGAGCGTTTCGTGCCGGACGGACCCTCCAACGCTTTCGAAAATCGTACGCCCACGATAAGGAAATGTCTCTTCTCCTGGGTCCAGCACCTGAAGGATTACGCCGCGAACACCACGGTCGGCCGCTTTGGTCAGGGCCAGTTCAACTTCATCCATTGGACCAAGAAAATCCGAAATGAATACGGCACGGGCATGCGGGATCATGGCGCGATGTTCGGGTGGCGCGTAATCCGTTTGATCATCCTCGGACCAGGCTTGCGCCAGCCGGATGATCTGCGCATTGCCGCGCCGGGGCGGCAATGTCGTGCCGGTCAGGCCAACGCGTTCACCGCCGCGGACCAGCAGGATTGACGTTGCCAGCCCCAAAAGCCGGGCTCGGTCCGCTTTGGTCGGCAGTGTCTTGTCGGACGCAAACCGCATCGACGCGCCCTGATCGACCCATAGCATCACGGATTGCGCGATCTGCCATTCGCGTTCCCGCACATATTGCTGATCTCCACGCGCCGAGCGGCGGTGGTCGATCATCCGGCGGCTGTCCCCGATCTGCGCGGGGCGGTATTGCCAGAAATCATCCCCCATGCCAGAGCGCCGCCGACCATGGTCTCCCAGCAGAACGGTGCCTGCCAGATGCTCGGCCCGCGCCAAAAGGGGCGGCAGCCGCGATGCTTCGGCCTCGGATCTTTCGCGAAGGGTCAACGCGGCATTCACGCTGCCGCCTCGGTCCGGATCAACCCGACAGCGGTCGAGTCGATCAGGTCAGCCAGACTGTCGCCGCGTGCCCGTGCCGCAAAGTTGAGCGCCATCCGGTGGCTGAGCACCGGGCGCGCCATATCCAGCACATCCTCGGCATTGGGTGCCAGACGTCCCTGCAACATCGCACGTGCCCGAACCGTCATCATCAGCGCCTGTGCAGCGCGTGGCCCAGGACCCCACGCGACGGTTTCAGCAACCCGTTCGGATACACCCGCTTCTTCTGGGCGGAAGGCCCGCACCAGATCAAGGATCAGTTCAACAACCGAGTCCCCGACCGGCATCCGACGTAGCAGGACCTGCGCAGCCAGCAGTTCTTCCTTGCTGAAAATCTGATGTGCTTCGTCTTCCTCAACCCCGGTCGTGGCCAGCAGAATATCCCGCTCGGTCTGGCGGTCGGGGTATTCTACATCGATCTGTACAAGAAACCGGTCCAGCTGCGCTTCGGGCAGCGGATAGGTGCCTTCCTGTTCGATCGGGTTTTGCGTGGCCAGAACATGGAATGGTACACCAAGGGAACGGTCCTCACCGGCCACAGTAACGGTGCGTTCCTGCATCGCCTGCAGCAGCGCAGATTGCGTTCGCGGGCTTGCCCGGTTGATTTCATCCGCCATCAGCAGCTGACAGAAGATCGGGCCGGGAATGAAACGGAAATGGCGGCTGCCATCGTCAGCCGTATCCAACACCTCAGATCCAAGAATATCGGCGGGCATCAGGTCGGGCGTAAACTGAATGCGATTGCCATGCAGGCCCATCACGGTCGACAACGTCTCGACCAACCGTGTCTTGCCCAAGCCCGGCAGACCGATCAGAAGGGCGTGACCACCGCACAAAAGCGCAGCCAGGGTCAGGTCCACGACCCGTTCCTGCCCGATGAAGCGGCGGGTGATCGAGGCCTTGGCCTCTTGCAGCTTGTTTTCCAGCGCTTCGATCTCGGCTACGAGGTCGGCAGGTTCGTTCATGACTTTCCCTTCCGTGGACGAATATAATTGAAGTGTATCGCGCTGAGAGGAAATGGCAAAAGCAATGAGCGGACAAAAACCTGTGAAACCCTCGCCCGACGGATTGGCCGCATCGGTAAAAGCCGCCAAAACCCGGGGTTTACCGCCCGTTCACCTGTGGAATCCTCCGTTTTGTGGCGATCTGGACATCCGTGTCGCAAAAGATGGTACATGGAGTTATTTAGGCTCGCCCATCAATCGGTTCGAGCTTGTGAAGCTTTTTTCCTCAATTCTTAAGAAAGAAGACGGGAAATACTATCTGGTCACGCCGGTTGAAAAGGTGGGAATCACTGTCGAGGACGCGCCGTTCATCGCCGTGGATTTCGAGCAAACCGGCGAAGGTCAGACGCAAGACCTGACCTTTCGCACACAAGTGGACGACATCGCTGTTGCAGGGCCCACGCATCCGATCCGGATTGTAATCGATCCTGAAACAGAAGAACCGTCACCCTACATACTGATCCGCACGAACCTCGAAGCGCGCATAGATCGCAAAAGTTTCTATCGCCTTGTCGAGATTGGCGGCCACCATGAGGGCTGGTTCGGTGTCTGGTCAGGTGGGCAATTCTTCCCGCTGATCCCTTCAGCCGATCTTGGCTGACCGTGGAGCGCGATCCTGGGCCAGCACGACGGCCAAAGCAACCACGCCCGCGCCCAGCGCACGGGTCCAGTTCCAGTCCTCCCCCAGCATCAGCATGATCAGCATCACGTAAAACGGGGCGATATTGATGTGAAACGAAGCCAGCGCCACGCCCAGCTTTCCCACGGCCGAGATGAACAACACTTGGCTGAGCCCCAGTGATATCAAGGCATAGATCCCAAGCATCCCCCATTGCTGCCCATCAATGGCGGCGGTTGGCAGCACATCCATGCCCAGCTGGGCCGCCCCAAAACTCAGCACTGCGGCCATGAGCAACCCACCGACGAAAGTAATCGTACAGCGCCCGATCTGACTGAGTTCGGGGAAGTCGCGCGCAGTGGCCATGCTACCCCAGCAAAACAGGCCCGTTGCAAGGATCGCCAGAACCGCGCCCAGCCCCAGCTGTTCGGGCGCGGCGGTGCTGGTTGCAATCAGCCCACCCAGAACCGACACCAGAACACCCAACGCAAAGGTCCACTTCAGCCGTCGGGTTCCTGCCATCAGCTCCAGTACCGTTGCAAGCAAAGGCGCGCAGGATGCAATGATCGCGACCGTCACCGGATCCGTCATTTTCTGCGCGACGATCAGCAGAAACATGGCAAAGCCAAAACCAAAGCCGCCGACAACCATCGCCCGGCCCCATCTGGCGCGTAACACTCTGCTGGGACCGTCCAGCAGAACCCAGACCGGTATCAAAACGGCAACCGCCAACACCAGGCGCGCAGTCAGCAATGCAACAGGGGGCCAGGTTTGCAGCAACACCTCTGCCGCGGGGAAACCCGCTGCCCAGGTGATCATGGAGGCAACGGCCAACCCATTCCCTGACAGCGCTGGATTTTGGCCACCAGACAAAACGGTAGTTGCCCCGCGTACGGGTTCCGGGCTCATCGCCATTGGATTCGGACCTTTTGTTAATGCGACACCCGTAATGACGCGCCGCGCTGAGCGGACCTTTGCTGATTCGGTGCAGGCGATCTGGTCGATTTTCGACAATCTGTCGTTTTCGATCCCTTCCCCGAAAAACATCCCTTGCGTATGGTCGGATCACCACAACCACTGACCGCTCATGCCCAGATTTGCTGCCAACCTTTCGCTTCTGTTTACGGAAATGCCTTACCTGGATCGGTTTCAGGCGGCGGCAGATGCCGGGTTTACCGCGATCGAGGTTTTGTTTCCTTACGACATCGCCGCGACGGAAACCCGCCGCGCCTTGATTGCCAACGGGTTGGAGCTTGTGTTGATCAATGCGCCACCGCCCAACTACACCGGCGGTGCGCCGGGTTACGCAGCGATCCCCGATGGTCAATCACGGTTCCAGTCGGACATTCGCCGTGTCCTGCGATATGCAGGGGTGCTTCGCCCCGGCCTGATCCACATCATGTCCGGATATGCCACCGGGCCAGATGCATTGAATTGTTTTGTGCAAAACCTGCAATGGGCTGCCGATTTCGCCCCACAGCAGCAGTTCACCATCGAACCGCTCAACCCGGTTTCACAGCCCGGGTATTTTTTGAACGATTATGATCTGGCAGCAGACGTGCTCAACCAGGTGGATCGCCCGAATGTCGGCCTGCAATATGACAGCTTTCACGCCCATATGATCCATGGCGACGCGCTGGCTGTCTGGGATCGCTTTCATCCGCAGGTGGTCCATGCCCAAATCGGCGCAGCCCCGGATCGCATGGAACCGGGTCGTGGCCCAACGGATTTCAAAGGCTTGTTCTCGGCCATGGACGCGGCAGGTTATGGCGGCTGGGTTAGCGCGGAATACACACCCTCAACTCAACGCACCTGCGACACACTTGACTGGATGCGGGACTTGCACTGGTAATTTTCATTTAAATACCGCACATCAGGGGCATTGCGACCACTAGGATGCCTGCCATGATACCAGCCCGCTATGCCCGTGCCGTTTTCAGCCTGATCATGTCCGGCCTCATGTCCTTGATTGTAACGGGGATTGCGACGGTCAAAGCAATCGGGTTTAACCCCGGCACAGTTGGCGATTGGATGGCGTCCTGGGCTTTTTGTTGGCCCATCGCCTTCACCGTAATCCTGCTGTTTGGCCCATCTGTGCAACGAATGGTGAACCGCATGGTCGGGCCGCAGGGCTAACCCGCTGCAAAGACAGACCGCCGAGGACTGATGAACAACACCGTTAGTGCGCCTCGGCCCAGTTCGCCCCCTTTCCGGCATCCACGACCAGCTTCACATCCAGCTTGACCGCAGGATCCGAGGCGCCCTCCATCACGTCACGGGCCACGTCAACCACCTGATCCACCGCGTCTTCGGCCACTTCGAACAGCAACTCGTCGTGAACCTGCAACAGCATCCTGGCAGGCAATCCGGCGATCGCGTCCGGCATTCGCACCATCGCGCGCCGGATCACATCCGCCGCAGTACCTTGAATTGGCGCATTGATCGCCGCGCGGCGCGAGAACCCTGCATGTGGCCCTTTGGCATTGATCTCGGGCGTGTGAATCTTGCGCCCGAACAGGGTTTGCACATAGCCGTGCTCTTTCGCGAATTCGACTGTGTCGTCCATATAGCGGCGAATGCCTGGGAATCGTTCGAAATAACGATCAATAAAGCTCTGTGCCTCGGCCCGTGGAATACGCAGGTTCCGGGCCAGACCAAAGCCCGAGATGCCGTAGATCACGCCGAAGTTGATTGCCTTTGCCTGACGGCGGATATCAGGTGTCATCTCATCCAACGGCACGTCGAACATCTCGGACGCGGTCATGGCGTGAATATCCAAACCGTCAGAAAACGCCTGTTTCAGAGCCGAAATATCAGCAATATGGGCCAGAATGCGCAACTCAATCTGGCTGTAGTCGAGACTTACCAAGACATTGCCCGGCTCGGCGATGAAAGCCTCACGAATACGCCGCCCTTCTTCTGTCCGCACCGGAATGTTTTGCAGGTTGGGATCGGTCGAAGCCAGACGCCCCGTGTTCGCTCCGGTGATCGAATAAGATGTGTGTACCCGGCCTGTGTCGGGGTTGATATGGGTCTGTAGCGCGTCGGTATAGGTCGATTTCAGCTTGCTCAGCTGCCGCCAGTCCAGCACACGGCGCGGCAGTTCATGCTCGGTTGCGAGGTCTTCCAGAATATCAGCGCCGGTCGAGTATTTGCCGGTCTTGCCTTTCTTGCCACCTTCCAGACCCATCTTGTCGAACAGGATTTCGCCCAGCTGAGCGGGCGATCCGACATTAAAGCTTCCCCCGGCCAACTCGTGAATTTCAGCCTCTAAACCGGCCATTTTCTGGGCAAATGCGTTGGACATCCGGCTCAGGACATCGCGGTCGACCTTGATTCCATACATCTCCATCCCGGCCAGTACCGGGACCAGCGGCCGTTCCAGCGTCTCATAGACGGTGGTCACCTGTGCCCGGTGCAATTGCGGTTTGAACAGCTGCCACAAACGCAGGGTGATGTCCGCATCTTCAGCTGCATAGGCCGTGGCCTCGTCAATCGCAACCTTGTCGAAGGTGATTGCCGATTTTCCCGACCCCAGCAGTGGTTTGATCGGGATTGGTGTGTGGCTCAGATAACGCTCGGACAGGGTGTCCATCCCATGCCCATGTTCACCGCCATGCATGGCGTAGGACATCAGCATCGTATCGTCGATGGGTGCCACGTCGATGCCGTGTCGCCTGAAGATCTTGGCATCATATTTCATGTTCTGCCCGATCTTGAGGACCGACGGATCCTCGAGCATCGGTTTCAAAAGCATCAGGGCTTCATCCAATTGCATCTGCCCATCGGCCAAAGCATCCGATCCAAACAGATCGTCCGCTGATCCATCGCGGTGGGTCAACGGGATGTAACAGGCTTCTCCGGCCTCGACGCACAGCGAAATACCCACCAGACCGGCAATCATCTCGTTCAGGCCCGTGGTCTCTGTGTCTACAGCCACCCAACCACGCTCATAGGCCTGGTCAATCCACTTTTGCAGGGCCGCTGCATCACTTACGCATTCGTATTTCGAACTGTCAAACGGGATCACCTCGGCCTCGACCTCTGCCGCCGCTGGCGCAGGCGCGTCGGCAATCACCGGAGCCTCAACCCCCAGCTTGTCAGCGATGCGCTTGGTGAGGGTACGGAACTCCATCTCCGCTAGAAACGCCAACAGCGTGTCTGCATCGGGGTCCCTCACCTCAAGGTCGTCCAAGGTGAAATCCAGCGGAGTATTCTCATCCAGTTGAACCAATTTCTTCGAAAGCTCGATCTGGTCTCGCATTTCGATCAGGGTCTGGCGGCGTTTGGGCTGCTTGATCTCATCCGCCCGGTCCAGCAGGGTCTCCAGGTCGCCGAATTCGTTGATCAGCAAAGCCGCCGTCTTGACCCCGATCCCCGGCGCGCCAGGAACATTGTCGACGCTATCACCTGCCAACGCCTGAACATCGACCACACGTTCCGGTCCAACCCCGAACTTCTCGACCACGCCATCCCGGTCAATGCGTTTGTTCTTCATCGCATCCAGCATTTCGACGCCGTCCCCGACCAACTGCATCAAGTCCTTGTCGGAACTCACGATGGTCACACGGCCACCCGCATCTCGCGCCTGAACAGCGAGGGTCGCGATAATGTCGTCAGCCTCATAGCCCTCCATCTCCTTGCAGGCGATGTTGAACGCTTTTGTCGCCTCGCGGGTCAGCGGCATCTGTGGGCGCAGATCCTCGGGCATCGCCTCGCGGTTGGCCTTGTAGAGGTCGTAAAGGTCATTGCGGAAGGTATGCGAGCCTTTGTCAAAGATCACCGCCACATGGGTCGGCGCATCTGGCCCGGTGTTTCCCTCGACATATTTCTGCAGCATGTTGCAAAAGCCCGAAACAGCCCCAATTGGCAGACCATCCGACTTGCGAGTCAGCGGTGGCAACGCGTGATAGGCCCTGAAAATAAAGGCCGATCCGTCGATCAGATGCAGGTGACACCCTTTTCCGAAAATGCTCATGCGCGCGCTCCCTATCGGTCAGGAATGGTTCTGCCACAGGGTCGCGCGGGTGACCAGTCTTGAACTTGGACTAACCGCCGAAGAGGCCGCTGAAAACGTCCGAGAAACTGTTCAGCAGCGCCATAATGATCAACACACCGAGGAAGGCAAAAAACGCGAAGGCAAAGAACTGGAACAAAATTGCGCCGATGCCAACAGCAATCCCAGCAATGGCAGGGCGCCGCCTTTCGTGACGCAGGATGCCAACAACCGACAGAATAACCGCCAGCCCACCTAGCATGGCAACACCGATCTGCAGGAAATCATCCAGATCGCGCGCGCGGGCAACGGGCTCAGGCTGCTCCATCCCTGCGGCCGCGCGCAGAGTAGATTTGCCGATTTCAGCTGCCAGTTCACCCAGAGACACGCCCGAGGACTGGTTTGGGGCAAATGGACCAGCCCAGAAGACAAACAAGGCAGCAAACAATGCCAAAGACGCTATGCAAAAGCCAACCCAACCAAAAATCGGGTTGGCGGAATCATTGGATGTAATATCGCTCATCACGCGCGCCTACGTTGCTTGCCACGTGCATTACCATAAAAAACACGGCGAGATTTGGGCGAAACCCAACTAGGTCAGCAATCAGCTTTGCTCTGTGCCTTTCAGAACATATTTGCAGTCGCAATAGGGGCATTCGACCCAGCCTGCGTCTTCTGGAATTTGCAGCCACACGCGCGGATGGCCCAACGCACCTTCGCCGCCGTCACAGGCAACACGGGCGGTTTCGACGATCTTGGTTTCCGGCGCTTCGATGGTCACGGCTGGCGATCCTTCTTCGGTTGTCGGCCACGCGGGCATGTATTAGGTGCGTTTATGAGCGATGATCAAACCGGGGGCAAGTGCCACATGTGCGACGCGGCAATCAGGATCGAAGGGCTGCGCAAAACCTATCGCGGTGGCAAGGGTCAGCCCGAAAAGCATGCGCTGAAAGGCATTGACCTGACCGTCCCGCGCGGCTCGGTTTTTGGTCTGCTGGGTCCGAACGGTGCCGGAAAATCGACCCTGATCAATATCCTGGCTGGTCTGGTGGTGAAATCGGCGGGTCGCGTGGCGATCTGGGGCTTCGATCAGGATCAGAGTCCACGCCAGTCGCGATCGGCCATCGGTGTAATGCCACAAGAGCTCAACCTCGACCCGTTTTTCACCCCGCGCGGCGCGCTTGAGGTTCAGGCCGGTCTCTATGGCGTTCCGAAATCCCAACGGCGCAGTGATCAGATTCTGGAATTGGTCGGTCTCAGCGACAAGGCCGAGGCCTATGCACGCACTCTTTCGGGCGGGATGCGGCGGCGGTTGCTGCTGGCCAAGGCACTGGTGCATCACCCGAAAATCCTTGTGCTTGATGAGCCCACAGCAGGTGTGGATATCGAACTGCGCCAGATGCTCTGGGCCAATGTGCGCAAGCTGAACGAACGGGGCATGACCATCATCCTGACCACCCACTACTTGGAAGAAGCGCAGGAGATGTGCGACGAGATCGCCATTATCAACCACGGCGAAAAGGTCGCGCAGGACAGCACGGCCAACTTGCTGGGCCGCATGGACAGCCGCACCATGGTGATTGTGCCCGACAGCCCGATCATTGATCTGCCTGTGTCAGAAGGCGTCGAGGCAGCTCTCCGCGATGATGGCAGCCTTGTCCTGCAATACCGAAACATCCAGACCAGCGCCGAACAGGTTCTGGAATCGGTGCGCGCCGCGAATATCCGCATCCGCGACGTCCGCACCGAAGAGGCCGATCTTGAGGATGTATTCCTTGCCCTGACCTCGTCCCGTACCGAAGATCATCCGGCGGATGATCAGGATCAGCCACGCCGGGGCATCCACCGCGTCAAGCTTTAAGCCCGGTCTATTCGCGCCTGATAGCAGTTATTCCGCGCAGATCGCACGTGAATATAGGCAACGTCGGATCGGGAAAAGATATCCCTGACTTTTGCGCCGATCTGATCCGTCGGCGTGATCGCCCCGGTGCCATAGACGATCCTGTCATCCGTACCGTAGCCCTTGATCAGATAGTCGGGCGAGGTGGACAGAATTTCGGGCAGCGCGTCTTCCTCGTACCGATCACATGGTGTTGCACACAAAAAGATCGGGCCGGTTTCCGCATAGGGATGTGTCTTTGAAAAAGGCCGATGTGCCAATATCAGCATCTCATCGCCCTCGGGGATATGTCGCAGGCAGTGGCGGCACGGGTTACCTGCACCCGTCGAAACAGCACGTTCCGGCGTTGAACCATATGCATCCGCGCCACCTGCCTGAAGGGCGCGTACATCGTTGGTGGGCAAAGCGGTGATTTTGAACATCTCGGATCTCCTTTTTTTGCTGACCATGCCCGTGCGACCGGACCCAATCGACCCGTTTCCTGCGCAAAGGACTCGAAAAAGAACAAAACGTGAATATAATGTGGAATCGCCATGTATGCCGAGCTGTCGATCACGTCGAATTTTACCTTCCTCACCGGGGCGTCGCACCCCGAGGAGTATATGGAGCGTGCCGTCACCCTGGGCCTACCCGCCATTGCGATTGCCGATGACAACTCGGTCGCCGGGATCGTCCGCGCCCACACTCAGGCGCGCGAGCTCGCCCGCAAGGTCCGCGAACGGCTGGCGTGGGAGGCGCAGAATACCTCAATCGGGCCACCCTGCCCCGATCATATCCCCAAGCCGCCCTCCTATCCCATCCACGCGGTTCCCCGCCTGATCCCGGCGGCGCGGCTGATCTTCACCAATGCGCCCATGGTTACCGCTCTGCCCCTGAACCGGCAGGGCTGGGCCAACCTGTGCCGCATCCTCTCCAAAGGCCGCCTGCGCGCCGATAAGGGCGACTGCATCCTGCACCTGTCTGACCTGCTCGAATTTTCCGATGGCCTCCACCTGCTGCTGTGGCCACAGGCGGCGGGCTCTCCGGGCGGCGCGGGCGCGTGGCGGACACAGGCGCAGCAGCTGACGCGCCGCTTTGCCGGGCGGATGCATCTGTTGATGCACCCCCGGTATGATGGCGCCGATAGCGCATTTTTCTCTTTATTAGAGACTGAAGCAAAACAGCTTGGCATCCTCACGCTCGCCAGCGCGACACCGATGATGCACCACGGCACCCGCCGCAAACTGGGCGATGTGCTGACTGCCATCCGCCTGCGTCGCAAAGTGGATGCATTGGGTCGGGACGCTTTGGCCAATGGTGAACAGCGCCTGCGCTCCGAGGCCGAGATGCTACGCATCTTCAAAGGTCATGAGGGGGCCGTTGCCCGCGCTTATGCGCTCAGCGAACAACTCACGTTCTCGCTGGACGAGCTGCGTTATGAATACCCCAACGAGGGCAGCACACAAGAAACCCCGACCCAGCGCCTGCACCGTCTGGCGCATGAGGGGTTGAAATGGCGTTATCCCGCCGGGGCGTCCGAAAAGGCGAAAAAAATGCTGGCGCATGAGCTGACGCTGATCGGCAAGCTGAAATACGAACCCTACTTCCTGACCGTCCGCGATATCGTCCATTTCGCCCGTTCGCGCAGCATCCTCTGCCAGGGGCGCGGATCGGCTGCCAACTCGGTCGTTTGCTTTTGCCTCGGCATCACCGAGGTCAGCCCCGAGATGGGCACCATGGTGTTTGAACGCTTCGTCTCCGAGGCGCGCGATGAACCGCCAGACATAGACGTCGATTTCGAACATGAACGCCGCGAAGAGGTGATCCAGCACATCTATGACCGCTATGGCCGCGAACGCGCGGGCCTCTGTGCCACGGTGGTCCATTACCGCGGCAAACGCGCCATCCGCGAGGTTGGACGCGCCATGGGCCTGACCGAAGATACAATCTCGGCGCTTTCCTCACAGCTTTGGGGCTTTTTCTCGGCCTCGGGGCTTGAGGCGCAACGGATGCGCGAAATTGGCCTCGACCCCGAAGATCGGCGCCTGAAACAGACTCTAATGCTGGTTTATGAGATCGACGGCTTTCCCCGCCACCTCTCGCAGCATGTGGGAGGATTCATCATCACCGAGGGTCGGCTGGATGAGCTTGTCCCCATCGAAAACGCCACGATGGAGGGCCGCACGGTCATCTGCTGGGACAAGGACGATATCGACAGTCTTGGCATCCTCAAGGTCGATGTCCTCAGCCTCGGGATGCTCACCTGCATCCGCAAGGCGTTTGACCTGATCGGCCAGCACCACCAGA
Organism: Ruegeria sp. AF7; assembly: GCF_056541885.1. NCBI lineage: Bacteria > Pseudomonadati > Pseudomonadota > Alphaproteobacteria > Rhodobacterales > Roseobacteraceae > Ruegeria > Ruegeria sp. AF7. Next base: position 282,584 of record NZ_JBQFYX010000003.1, read on the forward strand.
CCAGCTATACCCTCGCCACCCTGCCACCCGAGGATCCGGCAGTCTATGACATGCTCTGCAAGGCGGACAGCATCGGCGTGTTTCAGGTGGAATCACGTGCACAGATGAACTTCCTGCCGCGGATGCGGCCGCGTAATTTCTATGATCTGGTGATCGAGGTTGCCATCATCCGCCCCGGCCCCATTCAGGGCGACATGGTCCACCCCTATATCCGCCGCCGGAACGGAGAGGAGGAGGTCAGCTTCCCCTCGGACGCGCTGGGCGAGGTGCTGGGCAAAACGCTGGGCGTACCGCTGTTTCAGGAACAGGCAATGCAGATCGCCATTGTCGGCGCGGGCTTCACCCCGGAACAGGCCGATCGGCTGCGCCGCTCGCTGGCGACCTTCAAGAAACATGGCAATGTCAGCGAATTCCGCGCGCTCTTTTTGCGCGGGATGAAACGCAACGGGTATGAGGATGACTTCGCGGAACGTTGCTTTTCCCAGATCGAAGGCTTTGGCTCGTACGGTTTCCCCGAAAGCCACGCGGCCAGTTTTGCGCTGCTGGTCTATGCCTCGGCATGGATCAAATGCCACCATCCGGGCATCTTCGCCTGCGCCCTGCTGAATTCGCAGCCGATGGGGTTCTACGCGCCGGCCCAGATTGTGCGGGATGCGCGCGAACATGGGGTACAGGTGCGCCCGGTCTGCATCAATGCCAGCTTTTGGGACAATGTGATGGAGCCTGATGGCCATGGCGGGCTGGCGCTGCGGCTGGGCTTTCGCCAGATCAAGGGCCTGAGCGAGGAAGACGCCAGCTGGCTGACCGCCGCGCGCGGCAACGGCTACACCCAGGTCGACGATGTCTGGCGCCGCGCAGGCCTTGGGCCGTCGGTGATCGAACGGCTGGCCGAGGCTGATGCCTTCGCCGCCTGCGACCTGACCCGGCGCGAGGCGCTGTGGCAGGCCAAGGCAATTGCCACAGCCAAGCCTCTGCCCCTGTTTTCGCAAGATCTGGAGGGCGAGGCGCTGGACGAACCCGAGGCTTATCTGCCGCAAATGACGCTGGGCGAACAGGTGGTCGAAGATTACGTCGCCACCCGCCTCAGCCTGCGGGCGCACCCGGTGGCCCTGCTGCGGTACCTGCTGACGCCGGATGGGCGCGACAAAACCACCTCTGTTCCGTAACGCCGGAACACCCTATCTGCCAAAAACAGAGTCGAAATTCAGGCCGTCATGACCAGACCCATCCTTCCCCCGCGCTTTCCCGCGACGCCCGAGCAGATCAACGCGCAAGTTCGCGCCTTTTATGCCCGTGTCCGGCAAGACGCGGTTCTTGGACCCGTATTTGCCAACCACGTCACCGACTGGCCCGCGCATGAAGACAAGATCGCCGCCTTCTGGCGCAATGCCATCCTGTATGAGCGCTGCTATGACGGCAATCCGCAACGGGTCCATATCGAACGGCCCGATGTGAAACCAGAATTCTTTGCCCATTGGCTGGATCTGTTCGAAGAGGTTGCCACCCGAACGCTGCCCGCTGAAACGGCCACCCCTTGGGTCGCCTTGGCCCGCCGCATCGGTGTCGGCATGAAGGCAGGTGTCCAATCCGCACGACAGCCCAAAGACGCGCCGCCGATCCTGCGATGATCCCAGATCATGGCGGCCATGCGATGTTAGCGGTAAAATAAGGACTATTCGCGCCCTCGGAATAGGGTTAAGCAGCACTACGGACAGCCGGGAACCCTGCCTGCGCTGCTATGATGTATCGTCACCATACCAACATAGGCCGAGGCCGGATCGATGAGCGCACAAAATAACACCCTGCGGGGGCTTGGCTATGCATTTCTGGGCTTTGCCGTCTTTGCCAGCCACGACGCGCTGATCAAGGTGCTGGGCGGCACCTATTCAGTGATGCAGATCATCTTTTTCGCCACGCTGTTTTCGTTCGTTCCAATGGCCGTCACGATCCTGACCGACCGCACGACGGGAAACTTTCTGCCGCATCACCCATGGCTCGTTCTGCTGCGCTCGGGCCTGATGGTAACGGCTATGTCCTGCGCGTTTTACGCGTTTTCGGTTCTGCCACTGGCCGAGGTCTATTCCCTGCTGTTCTCATTCCCGCTGATCGTCACGGTGCTGTCGATCCCGATACTGGGTGAAGTGGTCCGCGTTCAGCGCTGGGCTGCGGTTGGCGTCGGCCTGATCGGCGTCCTGATCGTTCTGCGCCCCGGTGCAACGGATATCACACTGGGCCATATGGCCGCCCTGATGGCCGCCTTTTGCAGCGCCTTTGCCTCGGTCCTTGTGCGCAAGATCGGGAATGAGGAGCGCTCGGCCGTGCTGATCCTTTATCCGATGCTGCTGGCCATCGTCGTGATGAGCCTTGCCCAACCGGCCGTATACCAGCCACCTTCCCTGCTGCATCTGGCGATGATGGCGTTGGTTGGGGTGTTCTCGGTCATCGCGCAACACCTGATCATTCTGGCCTACCGCGCCGCACCCGCCGGTGTCGTCGCCCCCAGCCAATACAGCCAGATCATCTGGGCAACACTGTTTGGCATGATCTTCTTCGACGAGCGCCCTGACATCTGGGTCGCCGTCGGTGCCAGCATCATCATCGCATCCGGTGTCTATGTTGTTTGGCGAGAAAGCCGGGCCAACACCACCTCGGTCAACACCCCGGTTCTGCGGGTTCGGTCGCCGCGTTCAGATACCGGGGCGTCACGGCCTGGAAAGTAGGTCCAACGAAAACGGCGCGCCGATCAGCGCGCCGTGGTTGGAAAATGTGGATTTTACTCTTAGTAGATAACCACCGACCGAATGCTTTCGCCCTTATGCATCAGGTCGAAGCCGTGGTTGATGTCGTCCAGACCCATGGTGTGGGTGATCATCGGGTCGATCTCGATTTTGCCTTCCATGTACCAGTCGACGATCTTGGGCACATCCGTGCGCCCACGCGCGCCGCCGAACGCGGTACCGCGCCACGAACGGCCGGTGACCAGCTGGAATGGCCGGGTCGAAATTTCGGCCCCTGCAGGTGCCACGCCAATGATGATCGACTCACCCCAGCCCTTATGCGCCGATTCAAGTGCTGCACGCATCACGCCGACATTGCCTGTGGCGTCAAACGTATAATCCGCTCCGCCCTTGGTCAGGTTGACGAGATACGGCACCAGATCGCCTTCTACTTCGGACGGGTTCACGAAGTCGGTCATGCCAAACCTTGTGGCCATTTCCACTTTGGAGGGGTTCAGGTCGACGCCGACGATCTGGTCTGCTCCGGCCAGACGCAGACCCTGAATGACGTTCAGGCCGATACCGCCCAGACCAAACACGATTGCGCGGCTGCCGATTTCCACCTTGGCGGTGTTGATGACCGCGCCGATACCGGTCGTGACACCACAGCCGATATAGCAGATCTTGTCGAACGGCGCGTCCTCGCGCACCTTGGCCAGGGCGATTTCAGGCAGAACTGTGTGGTTCGAGAAGGTCGAGCAGCCCATGTAGTGCAGGATCGGATCGCCATCCAAGGTCGAGAAACGAGAGGTGCCATCGGGCATCAGACCCTTGCCCTGGGTTTCCCGGATCGCCTGACACAGGTTGGTCTTGGGGTGCAGACAGTATTCACACTCGCGACATTCCGGCGTGTAAAGCGGGATCACATGATCGCCCGACTTCAGGCTGGTTACGCCCGGACCCACTTCAACCACCACGCCTGCGCCTTCATGGCCCAGAATGGCCGGGAACAAGCCTTCGGGGTCGGCACCCGACAGGGTGAATTCGTCGGTATGACAGATACCGGTGGCCTTGATCTCGACCAGAACCTCGCCCGCCTTGGGGCCTTCGAGGTTCACATCCATCACTTCCAAAGGTTTGCCTGCCTGAATGGCGACGGCGGCACGGGTACGCATGCTACTTATCTCCCTGTCACTTTTGCCCCGACCCTGCGTCAATTACAGGGTGTTTTCAACCGTGCTTTCATGGCAGGTTGGCTAATTAATTGATATTGCAGAAACGACATTGCCAGAATGAGGAACGCCAATGCACCGATTTTTCCCGATCCTGATCTTTCTGGCGGCCTGCGCTGAAACCCCGCCCGCGCCCGAAGACGCTTTGCTGCCGCCGGAACCTGCCCCGGTCGATCTGGCCTTTTGTCAGGGAGAAGATTTTTCCGATACCGTTGGCCAGCCGGTTTCGAACATTCAGGCAAACCTGCCCGCGCGGTCGCGCGTGCTGGGCCCGGATGGAATCGCCACACAGGATTACCGCATCGACCGGTTGAACGTGTACGTGAATGGCGACGGGATCATCCAGCGGCTGACCTGCGGATAAGGGCGGACTCGACTCAGGCATCGATTCTCACTTAAGAACATAATAAGAACATTGTGATGCCTGCAAATGCCCAAACGCCGAATACTTTCGCTATGGTTCCCCCGTCTGGGGGCTGAACGGCTGATCCGCGCTGCGCGGGGGCTGCATACCGGGCCTTTGGCCATCGTGGCCGAACAGTCGAACATGCAGGTTATTACCTCAGTGAATGCCGATGCGCAGGCTGCCGGGCTGCGTGTAGGCCAGCCGGTGCGGGATGCTCATGCCATGTGTGCCAACCTGATCACACGCCACCGTAACGCCCCGGCCGAAGCCGCGTTCCTGGCCGCGCTGCGCCGCTGGGCGGGGAAGTTCAGCCCATGGGTGGCCGAAGAGGCCCCGGACGGGCTGATCGTCGATCTGTCAGGTTGCGCCCATCTGTTTGGCGGAGAGGAGGCGTTGCTGAACGTTCTTGAAACCGATTGCGCGGATATGGGCCTCAGCGTACAGATTGGCATCGCCGACACGCTGGGCGCAGCCTGGGCTTTGGCGCGCTATGCGGGGCAGGCGGCCACATCCGACCGCAATGGCGACGCCATCAGTCAGGAGGCCCGCGCCACCCGCGCCCGGGCGGGCAAACGGCGGCACTGGACCAAAGGCGGCACCGCGCCGCAAGTGAGGGCCCTGGGTGGAGGCGCGCGGATCGCGCCGCCGGGGCAATCTTATGGCGCACTCAGCCCCCTGCCTATCGCCGCGCTGCGGTTGGAAGATCAGGTTGTCGTGCAGCTGAACCGTCTGGGCCTGCGTCGCATCGGCGATCTGCTGGGTCAACCCCGCGCCAGCCTTGCGCGGAGGTTTGGGCGCGGGCTGGTTCTGCGGTTGGATCAGGCCATGGGCAGCGCGCCCGAGCCTGTCTCGCCCGCCCGCCCGCCGCATCACTTCGCGGTGCGGATGACCTTGCCCAACCCGATTGGTCTGGTTGAGGATGTCATGGCTGCGGTTGATCGGGTTCTGCCAACGCTTTGCACCAAGCTGGAAGAAAAGGGGCGCGGTGCCCGCACCCTGCGGCTGGAGGCGCACCGCGCCGATCAGGCGGCTGAGATTATCGAGGTCGGTCTGGCCCGCCCAACTTACGATAAATACCGCATTCGTCCTTTGTTAGAGATGAAAATTGACAAGATCGACGCAGGCTACGGCATCGACATGCTGCGGCTTGAGGCGGTTCAGACAGAACCCATCCACGCGCGCACCGTGGCCGGCCATGCCGAAGCCCGCCGTGTGGCCCGCAACCGACTGGCGGGCAATACCGCCGTGGATGACCTGATCGGCAAGCTGGGCGCGCGGGTGGGGCTTGAGGCGATCACCCGGCGCCATCCCGCGGCCTCGCACATCCCTGAGAAAACGGCGCAAACGCTGGCGGCGGCATGGTCGGAACCTCCCCGCGACTGGCCTGCGCCGCCACGCCCCCGCCCCCTGCTGATGTGGCAGCCTGAGCCGGTAATGGCACCGGAAACCCCTGACGTGCCCAGCGCCTTTCGCTGGCGCAGGCGTAACTGGCAGCTGGCGCAGGCCACCGGCCCGGAACGGATCGCACCGGAATGGTGGCTGGATGACCCGAACTGGCGCAGCGGCGTGCGGGACTACTGGGTTGTGGTGACACAGCAGGGCGAGCGGTTGTGGCTGTTTTATGGCCATGGCGGAACCATGTCTGCAGGCTGGTTCTGTCACGGGCAGTTTGGTTAGGGTCTATTTCCCTCGGTACACCAACAGATCCGGCAGATAGTCAATCAGACGGATAAACCACGAGAATGGTGCAGGAAAATCCGTACGGAAACGACGCCGCGACATCGCCTTGAGCACATGACCCGCGGCATCCTCGGGGCTCATCAGCATGGGCATCCTGAAGCTGTTTTTCTCAGTCAGACGGGTCTTGATGAAGCCGGGATTAATGATCCGCACGGTCACGCCGGTGCCCGCCAGATCATGGCGCATCGTTTCCGCCAGGGAAATCAGTGCCGCCTTGCTGGCCCCATATCCGATGGCCGCTGGCAACCCGTGATAGCCCGCGAGCGACCCGATCAGCGTAATATCCCCCCGACCTGCCTTAACAAGGTCCGGGACGCTTTCACCCAACACACGCAAAGCACCCAGATAGTTTACATCACCCATCCTGAGCGACGCCTCTGTATCCCAATCCGCCGAGCGCACGGGGTCATACGCGCCGGCATTGTAAACCAGCCCATCGACCAGACCCGCCTCGGCCACAGCCCCGCGAACAGAGTCTAAATCAGTGACATCGCACCGGATCGCGCGGGCATTGGGAAGCTCGGAGCAGATGTCAGCCAAACGTTCAGAACTACGCGCCGACAAGATCAAATGCGCGCCCCTGTCGCTTAGCGCCTTAGCCAAAGCACGACCCAAACCTTCGCTTGCGCCGATGATCCAATAGGTTTTTCCGTCAAAGCTGCTCATGCGCGGGCCGATTCAGTCATGTTTCATATTCTACGGGCCCGTGACGTAGTTGGATCAAATGCGATCGCGCTTCTGACAAAACTTCCAACCGGATTGATCCAGCTGCACCTACCCCGCGTATTTCATTCTAAGAACCACTTAACGAGGCTGGAATGTTCGACGAAACCCAGGGCGTACGGAAGAAAATCGCAGTTGTTGGTGCAGGTATTTCAGGCCTTTCAGCCGCCTACTACCTTTCAGAAAACAATGACGTGACCCTCTATGAGGCGGAACCGCGGTTAGGTGGCCATGCCCGCACAGTCATGGCCGGGAAGAACGGCGATCAACCGGTGGATACTGGTTTCATCGTCTTCAACTACGCAACCTATCCTTTTCTGACCCGACTTTTTGATGAGCTCAATGTTCCCGTGATCGAAAGCGAAATGAGTTTTGGCGCGACAATCGACAATGGTCGTATCGAATATGGTTTGAACAATCTGCGCACCCTGACCGCGCAGAGGCGCAATCTTGCGCGCCCTGCCTATTACAAGATGATTGCCGACATTCTGCGCTTTGGCAAAAAGGCTCCGGAGGCTGCAAGAGATGACGACACCACGATTGGTGAGTTGGTGGATCAGCTTCGTCTGGGACACTGGTTCCGCCACAACTATCTGATGCCAATGTGTGGGGCGATCTGGTCAACTCCGGTTGAACTGGTGGATCAGTTCCCTGCACGCTCATTGGTGCAGTTCTTTCGAAATCACGCCCTTCTGGCCAGTGGCCGCGCAAATCAACACCAGTGGTACACAGTTAAAGGTGGCAGTATCGAATATGTCCGCAGGATCGATGCCGCCCTACGGGCACGAGGGGCGGCAATCCGTTTGGCCAGTCCGGTTCAGAACATTTCCCGGAGTGAGACAGGTGTTACGGTCCGCAGTCAGGGTGCGGTGGATCAGTTTGATGAGATCATCCTGGCTACCCACTCTGACCAATCGCTTGCCATTTTGGGCGGGAATGCCACCCCGGCGGAAACCGCTGCACTGGGCGCAATTCGGTACCAACCCAACACCGCCACCCTGCATTGTGATCCTGGCCAGATGCCAAAGCGGCGTGCATGCTGGTCCAGCTGGACCTATCGATCACAGGCCGGAGACGTAGGCGTTACATATTGGATGAATCGACTACAGAACATACCGGACAACGACCCGCTTTTTGTGACGCTGAACGCCTCGACAGATATTCCAGCGGATAAAATCTATGATCAGGTCGAATTTGCCCACCCGGTATTCGACAAAGCCGCCCTGAAAGCACAGGGGCATATTCGCGAGATACAAGGACAGAACCGAACCTGGTTCGCCGGTGCGTATAACCGGCACGGATTTCACGAAGACGGGATCGCCAGCGCGATGCATGTTGTTAAGCGGATAAATGGTGTCCCGCAAACAATCGGAGCTGAATATGCCATTCTTGGACAAGATCCGGCCATCTCTGTTGCCGCCGAATAGCGGGATGTTGCGCGCGAGCCTTCTAAGCCTTTCCTTGCTGGCCCCCACTGGGTTGATCGCGTCGCCTGTGACGGAAGAGTTGGATGGTGCACAACTTCGCGGAACTGCAACCTTCCGCTATCTCGGGTTTCCGATTTACGACGCCAAGCTTTACACACCCAAAGGTGCTTCGTTCAGTTGGAGTGAAGATTTCGGGCTTCAGCTGACATACCGTAAAAGCATCAAGAAGAATGCGCTGGTCAACTCGACGCTCGGCGAGATGAAACGCGTCGGCCACCCTGCCCCGGTCGGCGACCAACTGGACGTGTGTTTTAGGGGTGTCACCAAGGGTGACAGCTATCTGGCGGTGTCCGACGGGCCAGACAAGGTCAGTTTCTGGCTGAACGGTCGAAAGACCTGCACAATGGCATATCCGGGCATCAAACGCAGTTTCATGTCGGTTTTCCTCGGCGAAAACACACGGTCAGCGTCCTTCACCCAGATGCTTCAGGGAAAGTGATGCTTTACCCTCGGGTCAGCTTATACGCGCTGATGCTCGCTGCGGCGGGCATCCCGCTATACATTCATCTACCGCGTTTTGCGGCGGTGAATCTGGGCATTGGACTGGGGGTGATTGGCACCGTCTTGCTGATGATCCGATTGGTCGATCTGGTACAGGACCCACTGATCGGTTGGGCGATAGATAGATGGCCCGGTGGCCAGCTTGTCTTTGCGTCCATGGCAGCTCTCGGCCTTGCCATTGGATTTCCGGCGCTGTTCAGCCTGCAACAAGGCGCAGATGTACTGACATTGATTGTTCTTCTGATACTGTTGTTTTCGGCTTATAGCCTGGGGACTATCCTGCTCTACGGGCGAAGTGCGACGCTAGCAAAACGCGCGGATGCGAAGGAGTTGATGACCCTCGCCGCTTATCGGGAAGGCGGACAACTGACAGGCGTTATCATCGCGGCAAGTGCCCCTGCCCTTTTTGTTGCCGCCGGAGCCCACGCGCAAGGCTATCCCGCATTTGGTCTGTTTCTGGGTCTGTTATCGGTCGCAACCCTGTTGTTGACTGTTCCGATCTGGCGGCGGCCCCCAATCACCGGATCCGGTCTGTCTTTCGCAAGCCTGGGCAAGGCCGGGGGTTTGCGCCTTCTGGTGCTGGCTTTGATCAACAGCCTGCCTGTGGCCACCACATCGACCCTGTTTCTCTTTTTCGTAGAGGACCGTTTGCAACTGCCCGGCAAAGCCGGACCGTTGCTGATCCTGTTTTTCCTCAGCGCGGGCGCAAGCGTGCCGCTTTGGGCAAAGCTCAGCAACAAAATTGGCTCGAAACAGACACTGATAATTGCGATGCCGCTTTCCATCGCGGGGTTTATCGGTGCCGCCACACTGAGCGCTGGGAACCTCACCGGTTTTGCGTTGATTTGCCTCGCCTCGGGTGCCGCTCTGGGCGCGGATATGGTCGTGCTGCCCGCCATGTTTTCGGTCACTTTGACCCGAGCCGGTCTTAACGCGTCCACAGCGTTTGGTATCTGGTCCTTTGCTGGCAAGCTGGGCCTGGCTCTGGCAGCCTTTATTACCCTGCCATTGCTGGAGCGCAGTGGCTTCACCCCCGGTCAAACCAATTCCGCCCAAGCGCTTGATTCACTCAATCTCGCCTACGCGGTGCTGCCCTGCATCCTGAAACTTGGGGCCTTTGGAATGGTCCTGACCCTGCCAACCGAGGTTACAAGCAAATGAATGCTTTCGCCATCATCCTGCTGGCTCTGCTGATTGCAATGTTTTTCCGCGCCCGACTGCTGAGCTTTCGTGCGCAGACCCCGTCAGACTATGCCGGCACTGGGCCCATCTTTTCGCTGAAAAGGCATCTGAACGGTGAAATCCTGTCCGAGGGTCTGATCTATGGCCCCAATGGCAGGATGTCGAACAGCTTTGTGGCCCGCATGATCGGTGAGTGGAATGGGAACACCGGCACACTTTCCGAGTTCTTCACGTACTCAAATGGCAAAAAGATGAACCGTAAATGGTATCTGACGCTAGGCACCAGAAATACGTTCACGGCAACAGCAGAGGATATCGTTGGCGAAGGTCACGGCACGATATCCGGCGCAACGATCAAGCTGACCTACAGGATCATTCTGCCCAAAGACGCAGGAGGACACACACTGGATGTTACAGACTGGATGTATCTGACAGAACATGGCGTCATTATGAATCGTTCCGAGATGCGTAAGTTCGGCATCAAGGTTGCTGAGCTCGTTGCAACAATGCGCCCGAACCTCAAATCACATCCGATCCACGTAAGTGGCGCAAATGAGTACAGCATCACTTCAGAAAGGCAGCTGGTGCAATGATCACAGGTCGCTCTCTGATTACATGTGTTGCCGTCGCAAGCCTTGCTCTTCTGGCTGCCTGCTCCGGCAAACCGAAGGTTCCGACAACTTTTCTGTCTGAACGGCAACTGAACCTCGAGGAATTCTTCGACGGAAAGACCGTAGCTTACGGGCAGTTTCAGGATGTGTTGGGGAATGTTCCACGCAGATTTGAAGTCGATATCGACGGCACATGGGACGGGAAAACCCTGACACTGGTCGAGGATTTTATCTACGACGACGGCGCAACTGAACAGCGCATCTGGACGTTGACAAAGACTGGCGATGACACGTGGACTGGTACTGCGCCCGGTGTGCTGGGAACCGCCAGCGGGACCGAAAGGGGCGACACCTTCAACTGGAAATACAAAATTGACCTGCCTGTCAAAGATGGCACGATGCGCGTCAGTTTTGACGACTGGATGTGGCTGCTGACCGAGGACCGTCTGTTAAACCGCGCTTACGTCTCACGCTTTGGCGTACGCCTCGGCGAAGTTATCCTGATCTTTGAAAAAGGATAGATCCCGCTGTTCCCAACTAGACGTTGCCCATCAATAAAATATGAACTCGTCCACCGGCACCTGTACCAGTCGCCTTGCTGCGCCAGCCATGTTTGCACTTGGCCCATCCGGCGTTGCAGCATCCTGGCGGGCTCCGACTTCAGTTTTCAAACGGGCACGCTCAATCTCGCCCCACAAGAAAAAAAGACCGTCCCGTTTGCCGACAAGACCGGCAGGTATCGTGGTCCGCAAAACACGAGTTTTTGCCTGTGACATCTGCTCTCTTACTGCCTCCGGTGTTTTCCACCTTTTGCAGAAAACCTACCGGTTATTTCGGGAAAAGCCAATTTTTTATGGGCAGAACCCGATTTTCAACCCCCCGTTGACAGGGGTGTTCGCAGCTCTCGCTGAAGGGTGTTGTCCTGACTGGGTATTTGCAGGCACCGCCGATTGCCACACATTCTGTTTAGGGCGGGTTTCCCCGGCGTGTCGACAGTGGTTCCTTCTTTGACAACCTCTCGGCTATGGAACGCCCCGGATCATGCAGTCGACTGCTCTGACACGATCTCTCCGAACCGCGTAAAGAACTTTGCCGACAACTTCTTGGCGGTTCCCGCAATCAGCCGACTGCCGAGCTGAGCGATCTTGCCACCAACATCAACCTTCGCCGTGTATTTCAGTACGGTTTCGTCACCTTCTTCGGTCAACGAAACGTCTGCGCCGCCTTTGGCAAATCCAGCCGCCCCGCCCTTGCCTTCACCCATCAAAGAGAACCCGTTTGGTGCATTGGCCGTGTCCAATGTGACCTCACCCGCAAAGCGCGCTTTGACCGGGCCAATTTTCAGAACAACTTTCGCCTCAAGATCGGTTGGTGATTTCTGCGTCAGTTCCTCACATCCCGGGATGCATTCCATCAAAATGTCGGGATCGTTAAGCGCGCGGTAAACGACGTCGCGTGGCGCTGCGATACGGATTTCATCAGTCAGTTCCATTCAGGTCTTTCCTTTGTTCAACAACATCTTGGAAATAGGCGCATTGCAGCCGTTTCTATCCTTTAAGCCAGCCACGCAGGCCACATGTGGCAAAGGTGTTCAAGCAAGCTTTTCATCATGCGACACCTTTGCTGCCTTTTCACCGTTCCGCCACATCACAATCTCGGCCAAAATCGACAGGGCGATCTCATGCGGATCTATGGCATGTATGTCCAACCCCGCCGGGGATTTCAGGCGCGCAACTTTCAAAGGGTCCAATCCCTGGGCGATAAGCTTTGCAGTCAGCGTAGCTGCCTTGCGGCGACTGGCCACCATCGCCACGCGTGTCGCATCGGTTTCCAATGCAGCCTTCAAAGCGGATGCATCGCTGCGCCCCTGCGCAGCCACCACGACAAAGTCCCGCGGCTCCACGCCCAGCGCATCGACCTGAGCCAAGGCGAACCGCACATGGTTTCCAGCAATATCAAGCCCATCCTCGACAACCGTGCGAAATCCGGCCAGCGATCCATGTGCCGCCAGAGCTTTGGCAATCGACCCCTCGCCGAAAATCACCAGCCGGGGCGCGTGTTGATAGGGCTCGACCAAAAGATCAACAGTGCCACCGGACGGGCACCCACTTTTGAACGTTTGCACACCATCGGGATCGGTCATTTTCACCACCTTTTCCGAAGGTTTGACACGGATAATCTGCGGCACCCCGGACGTCCAAGCCTGTTGCGCCGCGGCCCGGACTGCGCGCTGCACACAAGCCCCGCCAAGATGCCCCAGAATTTCACCCGCCCGGGTAATCGCTGCCTTGCCCCCAGCTTTGGCCGAGGTCGCATCCGCCGTGCGCAAAACCGTCGCCACGCAAAAGGCCTCTCCGGTTCCGCGCAGCTGATCGATGGTGTCAAAAATGTCGAAACTCGCCAATGTCAGACTCCTTTCACAGCTTTTGGAACTGCGGCTCAAGCGCCGCCAATGCATCCAGCGTATTGGCCGGTAAATGCGCGTCCAGATAGGGTTCAGCTGCCTGCATCGCTGCCGCAATCGGCTTATAATCCTTCCAGCCCTTCAAAGGGTTCAGCCAGACGATCCGACGTGCCTTGCGCCTGATACGCGCCAGCACATCCCCCAGATCCTGCGGATCAGAACTGCAATATCCGTCCGACAGGATCAGGACGACAGTACGCCCGTTCAGTGCCCGCGCACCGTATCCCGACAGAAATCGCTCCAGACTGCCGGAAATATCCGTACCGCCGCCAAAGCCTTCGGCCATCAGCGACAACCGACCCGCAGCCCGGAGGGTGTCATGGTCGCGCAACGCATCTGTGACCCGCATCAATCGCGTGTGAAACAAATACGCGTCCGCCTCGATCCCGCTGCCGATCAACCCTTTCAGAAAAGCCAGAAACACACGTGAGTATACGGTCATCGAACCACTCACGTCGCACAATGCCACAATCCGCATCGGGCGCGGCGGCCGCGCTCGGCGATACAGGTCCAGCGGCTCACCGCCTCGCGCCAGACTGGCGCGCTGTATTCGGCGCATGTCCAGAACAGCCCCGCGCAACGCCCGTTTCCGGCGGCGCGATCGCCTGTCCCGAAATGCCCGCGCCAAGGTCAGGGCGGCTGTTTCAGCCTGTTTTAGAGTCTCTTCATCCATCAACTCTCGCAAGTCCCGGCGTGACAGGTTGGCCGTTCGCGTAGCGATCAACTTACCGTCCACCCCTTCGCCTTCCCCTTCACCGCAGTCAGGCGTAGTGGTCACTTGCGCCGACCCGGATCGTGGTTCGTCCTCACCCTGAGTGCTGCTCTGCCAGATCATTGGCTTGGCTGACTGCACCCGCACATGCTTGTTTTTCGCTGTTCCCGAACGCTGTACGCCAGCGTTGAACCAATAGGCGTCGAACAGTTCATCAAATCGGCGCCAATCTTCCGCATCTCCGGTCAATACCGCGCACATGGCTTGCCGGGCCTGTTTGGCATCCGTTGCATCCACTTCGGACAAGGCGGCAAGCACGTCCCCCGCATCCGACGCCCCCAATTGCATACCGTTCATTCGCAAATGCGCTATGAAACCCGACATACGGTCGGCAAGACCCGAGGCCCGAGAGGGAAAGCGCGTAACCTGCATCACGCGACCTTTCCAATCAGGCGATCCATCACCTCGGGCGGTGCCGCATTGTAATCTGCGGCAGTTTTCAGCAAACACACCAGTGACGCCTGCACGTCTTCGCGGGATTTGGCCAGATCATTAACACCCAACCCGGACAGGGCTGCTGCCCAATCCAGCATTTCGGCGATGCCCGGTTTCTTCTCAAGATCTTCCTGACGCAGCGCCTGTACAACACCGATGATCTGACGCGCCAGAATCCCCTCAATTTCAGGCAGGCGTGCCCGCAGGATTGCCAGTTCGGTCTCCCTCGAAGGATAGTCAAGAAAGCTGTACAAACACCTTCTGCGCAGTGCATCCGACAAATCCCGTGTCCCGTTGGCCGTCAGAATGACGACAGGCCGCACATGTGCCTGCACCGTTCCCAACTCGGGTATGGTGATCTGAAAGTCTGACAGGATTTCCAGAAGATAGGCTTCGAACTCCTCATCCGCCCGATCAATCTCATCAATCAACAGAACCGGAGGTTTCGTTTCCGAGATAGCCTCTAACAAAGGCCTTTTCAGCAAATATTCATCCGAAAACAGCTGCGCCTCCGCGACGCCGCCTTGCGCTTCGCTCGCCCGGATCGCCAATAGCTGTCGCTGATAGTTCCATTCATAGATGGCATGACTGGCATCCAGACCTTCGTAGCATTGCAGACGTATCAATCGCGTATCGCGCCAGGCTGCCACCGCTTTCGCAACTTCGGTTTTCCCCACACCCGCCGGCCCCTCCAGCAACAAAGGGCGCCCAAGTTGCTGCGCCAGATGCAACGCCATGGCCAACCGATCATCGGCAACATAGCCCTGCGCGGCCAACCCGTTCTGCACGTCGTTCAAGGTCAAAACCAGGATCCTATCTTCATCTGGCCCCAAATATCCCGGGGGAGGTTCGGAGTGGGCAGAGCCCCCTCCGTCCAGTCGGACGGGCAACAGCCGGTCCGATCCCAATCACCCATGCATCCCCAGACCATTGGCAATCTTCCAAATCCGCCAGTGATCGTGCGGCATATGGCTCTGCACCAACCCAAAAGGCCGGAACGCGTCATGCACTGCGTTCGAGAACGCAGGCACACCGCCGACATTCGGGCTTTCCCCCACACCCTTTGCCCCAATCGGATGGTGCGGGGACGGGGTCACCGTATGGTCGGTGGTATAGTTCGGCGTCTCCCACGCGGTTGGCAGGAAGAAGTCCATCAGCGTACCGGTCTTCACATTGCCCATATCATCATAGGCAATCTCTTGCCCCATCGCGATAGCCAGTGCCTCGGTCACACCGCCATGGACCTGACCCTCGATGATCATCGGGTTGATCCGGGTGCCGCAGTCATCCAAAGCGTAGAACTGCCGGACCTCCCATTCACCGGTATCCACGTCAATCTCCATGACACAGATATAGGCCCCGAACGGATAAGTCATATTCGGCGGGTCGTAATAGCTGACGGCCTCCAGACCCGGCTCCAGTCCAGGAATGGCCTGATTATAGGCGGCGAATGCGATTTCCTTCATGGTCTTGAACCGCTCAGGCGCGCCTTTGACAGCAAAGCGATCCACGTCCCATTCGACGTCATTGTCATGCACCTCCAGCAGATAGGCCGCGATCATCTGGGCTTTTGCCCGAATTTTGCGGGCCGCCATCGCCGTGGCCGCACCAGCGACCGGAGTAGACCGGGACCCATAAGTCCCAAGCCCGTAAGGTGCGGTATCCGTGTCACCCTCTTCCAGCGTTATGTCATCGGCGGGCAGGCCGATTTCACTGGCGATGATCTGGGCAAAGGTTGTGGCGTGGCCCTGCCCTTGACTGATCGTCCCCAGCCGCGCGATCGCTGATCCGGTCGGATGAATGCGAATCTCGCAGCTGTCGAACATCCCCAGCCCGAGGATATCGCAGTTCTTCACCGGTCCGGCCCCGACGATTTCCGTGAAATGCGTCAGGCCGATGCCCAGCAGCTTGCGCGTTTTCCCAGCCTTGAAATCTGCGATCCGCTGCGCCTGTTCCGCCCGCAGACCCTCATAGTTCACGGCCTTCAGCGCCTTGTCCCAGGCGGTGTGATAATCGCCCGAGTCATATTCCCAGCCCAGCGCCGACTGATACGGGAACTGATCTTTGCGGATGAAGTTGATCCGGCGCAGCTCGGCCGCGTCCATGTTCAGCTTGATGGCCAGAACCTCGATCATGCGTTCGATGAAATAGGCAGCTTCGGTTACGCGGAAGGAACAGCGATAGGCCACACCGCCCGGCGCCTTGTTGGTATAGACACCATCCACCGCCAGATAGGCAGTCGGGATGTCATAAGACCCGGTGCAGATATTCATGAAGCCGGCAGGGAATTTGGTCGGATCGGCACAAGCGTCGAAACCACCATGATCCGCCGTGGTGTGACACCACAATCCGGTGATCTTGCCATCCTTGGTGGCGGCAATCTTCCCCTGCATCCAGTAGTCGCGGGCAAAGGCAGTGGACATCAGGTTTTCCATCCGGTCCTCGACCCACTTCACCGGCTTGCCGGTAACGATCGAGGCCACCACCGAACACACATAGCCTGCGTAAGCCCCCACCTTGTTGCCAAACCCACCACCGATATCGGGGCTGATCACGCGGATATTATGCTCGGCCAGCCCCGAAATCAGAGACACAACTGTCCGGATTGCATGGGGGGCCTGGAACGTCCCGTACAGAGTCAGCTTGCCAGTCACCTTGTCCATCGACGCCACGCAACCGCAGGTCTCAAGCGGGCACGGATGGGTGCGGTGGTAATAGATCATCTCTTCGGCGACCACGTCCGCCTCGGCCAGCACAGCTTCGGTCGCGTCCTTGTCGCCCTGTTCCCACGTAAAGATGTGGTTGTGATGT
This sequence comes from Ruegeria sp. AF7, assembly GCF_056541885.1. NCBI lineage: Bacteria > Pseudomonadati > Pseudomonadota > Alphaproteobacteria > Rhodobacterales > Roseobacteraceae > Ruegeria > Ruegeria sp. AF7. The sequence goes on from NZ_JBQFYX010000003.1 coordinate 299,665, forward strand.
TTGCGCGGACCATGTGCGCCTTCGGTCTGACCTTCCAGGTCTTCGCGGAGCACCACGTCCGACTTCAACGATTCGAACGGGTCCGTGATGACAGGAAGCTCTTCGTATTCGACCTCGACCAGTTCAACGGCATCTGCCGCGACATAGCGGTCTTCGGCCACGACATAGGCAACTTCCTGGCCCTGAAACAACACCTTGCCATCGGCCAGCACCATCTGCTTGTCACCGGCCAGTGTCGGCATCCAGTGCAATCCCAAAGGCGACAGGTCTTCGGCGGTCAAAACGGCGATCACGCCGGGCAGTGCCAAGGCCGCCTCTTTGTTCACGCTGATGACGCGGGCATGTGCGTAGGGGGAGCGCACAAAATCGCCAAACAGCATCCCGTCCAACTTGATGTCATCAACGTAATTACCCTTGCCTTGAGTGAAACGCACGTCCTCGACGCGCTTTCGGGCGCAGCCCATACCTTTGAGGTTGGCAGCGCGTTCTTCGGGGGTCAGAGTCTGGTCGGTCATTCCGCGGCCTCCTTCTGTGCATTGAGCAAATCAGCCGAGGCCGAGATCGCTTTGACGATATTCTGGTATCCCGTGCAGCGGCACAGGTTTCCGGCCATGCCGAAACGGATTTCCTCCTCGGTCGGGTTCGGATTCTCCTGCAACAGACGATGCGCCCGGGTGATCATGCCCGGCGTGCAGAACCCACATTGCAGCCCGTGATGTTCGCGAAACATTTCCTGCAACACTCCAAGGCTGCCATCATCATTGGTCAGGCCTTCAACGGTTGTGATCTCAGCACCGTTTACCTGCGCTACAAAGGCGGTGCAGGATTTGACCGACTTGCCGTCGATATCCACGGTGCAGGCACCGCAGTGGCTGGTTTCACACCCGATATGTGGGCCGGTGATTTTCAGGTCTTCCCGAAGGAAGTGGATCAGCAGCGTGCGCGGCTCGGCCAGACCTTCAACCTGCTTGCCGTTTACGGTCAGTTTGACATGCATTTTCGACATTGGTTCCCTCCCCCTCAGCCCGCGCGGCTTTGCGCACGGTCGATGGCGCGGCGCAGCACGACGGCTGCCACGTGTTTCTTGAATTCGACGGGGCCGCGGTTATCAGCGACCGGATCGATCGCGTCTAGCATTGCGGCAACGCACCCTTCGACATCACCTCCGGCCAGCGCGGTGCTGGCCTCATCCGACCAGATGGGCGTGTCGGCCAGATTGGTCATCGCAACCGAGGCCTGACCGTTGCCAACCATCACAGCCGCGGCGGCGGTCGCATAATCTCCTATCTTGCGCTTTTGCTTTTGATAGGCCTGCCCCACGCCTGCACCCGGCACAGGGATCGAAATCCGGATCAGGATTTCTTCGTCTTCGCGGGCGGTGAAATACGCGGCCTCATAAAAATCACGCGCGGCAACTGTCCGGTTCCCGTCCGGGCCGGACAATTCAAACGAGGCGTTCAAGCATTGCATCAGACCCGGCATGTCATTGCCCGGGTCACCATTGGCTACATTGCCACCGACAGTGCCCATGTACCGCACTTGCGGATCCGCAATCTGAAGCGCCGCCTCGCGGATCAGCGGAATGGCTTCGGCCAGACCACTGTGGGTGATCAGCTCGTGCTGCGTGACCATCGCGCCCAAAGTAACGGTGTCAGGCCCGACCTCTATCCCCTTTAGTTCTTCAATGGCCTGAAGATCGACCAGATGACCCATCTCGGCCATCCGAAGCTTCATCATCGGGATCAGGCTGTGCCCACCCGCAATCACGCGCGCCTCGTCGCCATATTCCTTTAGAATGCCGATGGCCGAGGCAATGTCGCCTGGCCGGTGATACTCAAAGCCGGCTGGTATCATGTTTTTCCTCCCTGGGTCCGGGCGATATGCCTTGGGGGACCTGAGGTAAGGAAAGAACGGCGGATTTAACTGATCCAGTTAAGGAAAACGGAGCGCGCGGCTTGTTTCACGAAATGCGAAAGAACTGCACGAGTTGCGCCTACAATCCCAGTGCTTCGCGAATATCCGTCAGGCGGGACCGGCTGACCGGCACCTTGCTCAGTGCGTCAACGCCATCGAAATAGCAGGTGCCATTGTCCTTGTGACGTTCAAAGCGCGAGACGTGTTTCGGGTTCACCAGATAGCTACGATGCGCCCGCAGGAAGCCTTCGGGCAAAAGTCGCGTTTCCGCATCCGTGATCGACCAGGGGCAGAACAGTTTCTCTGCATCCATATAGAGAACCGTATAATGCCCCTCGGCCCGAATGGCGGCGATCCGCGCGGGATGCGCAAAAAAGGTCTGGCCTTCGCGCTCATACGGAACACCAGCGCGCATTGGGGCGGGTTCCGACACAGGTCCCGAGGCAGGTGCAGTCACGGGCTTTGGCTCTATGAACGTAATACCGGTCAACAGGAAAGCACCACAGATCAGAAAGACAGATACCGTCACCCCCATTGCCAAAGCTTGGTTATCCAGCGCAGGACCCGCACCACCGAGGCTGTCGCTCGCGACGAAATCTGTCAGGCCTGTGGCGACAAAATGCATGGTGAACACCGCTAGCCCGAAACAAACCGTGCCAAGCAGGATGTTTCGTTGAGTCCGGTTGCCATAAGCCACCCAGATTGCAGACACCGACAAGATTACCGATGCCAGTGCTGACAGAGCAACATCGAAAATATCATAGACGGGGCGGCAAAGCTGCATTCCTGCCATCCCGACATAGTGCATCGCGACGATACCCAGCCCGACAATCACACCGGACCCGATCATCGTCTGAACCGAACGAGGCCGGAAATGCAGCATCAGTAACGCCAGCCCGACCATCAGGATCGCAACCAGTGCCGACATCAGGGTAATCAGGGCATCATAGTAGAACAGGATTGGCAGTTGCAGCCCCAGCATCGCTACGAAATGCATCGACCAGATGCCGCCGCCCAGAATGACAGCGGCCAATGCCACCACGAACTTGCGCTGCTGGCTATCCAGCCTTGACGCGCCATGCGTCAGGTACAGACCCGTGAACCCGGCCATGAGCGCCACGGCAAGCGAAGCCACCACCAACCAAGTGTTGTGAGAGTAGTCCAGCATTTGGATTTGAACGCCCTCCCCGACGCGAGGATGACGTTAGCAAACCGAATTGATTGCGACAATTCACAGTTAGCAACAGCAGGGCTCAGACCTGTTTCTGAGCCTCTGCGTCGTCCGCGACCTCTACGGCATCCACTGAGACTTCAATCACATCGTCGTCTTCCGCAGGCTCGACTGTTTCGGGTTCTTCAGTCTGGTTTTCAAGTGCACCGACGATCAGGGGCAACATGTGAACCCCAGTTGCTGTTGAAATCTCGGGTGTCTGTGGCGTCTGCCAGCTGAGCGTATCGAAGCTGTGGCAGTTCTGACAGACAGGTCCCCATTCGGGTTGAATGTCATGACAGTTGTCGCACACCCATTGCGGGCCGCGCGGCGCGTTCAATGCCTTGGCAAGCCAACCTTGCACAACAGCGTCCGTGGCACCCTCGCCGCGCTCAACGGCAGCCATCAATGTATAGGCCCGCGCATCACCTCGTTTTTCGACAACATCACCCAAGGCACGGCGGGCTTCGGGAAAGTCTTCGGCCACAATGTTCAGCTCGGCTAGGATCAAACGGGTTTCCATGTTTTCAGGATGAATGCGCGTCAGTGCCGTGAAACGCCTGACCCTTTGTTCCGGGGTTTCATCCGGCTCGATCTCGGCAAAGGCATGGGCCAGATCCGGATGCGGACGAACCTCCCACGCTTTTTTCAGGATCTTGGTCGCTGCCCGGGACTTCCCCTTGGCGATATACGCGCGGGCCGCCATTGCGGCGGCAGGCACCAGATCGGGCGACAGGCGATTGGCTTCGATCGCGCGCTCCTGTTGCTCGACAGTTGCGCCTTCATCCAGGATTCCTTTGGCTTCAGACAGCGCCAGAACCGCATCGCGGCGTTTGAATACGTCGCGCGGCAGATACCCGGCTTTCAACTTGGACGTCAGCGTCGACCGGGCACCGGCCCAATCCTGCGCCTTGGTCTGCAAATTCAGCAGAACATCCTGTGTCTCTTCGTGGCGGGGTTTTATGGCCAGTGCCTTTTCGGCCAGCTTGCGGGCGGTTTCATCATCCCCTTCGGCCAGCTTCTGTTTCATGATACCGCGCACACCGACAAACCGGGTCGCACTGTTTGTCACCAGTTTCTTGTAAGTGTCCGAAGCTTTCTTGGTGTCACCCGTCATCTCGGCAGCCTGGGCCACCAGAAGATCCGTCAATTCCGGCTTGTTCAACAGCTTTTCGGCCTTACTGGCCTTGGTCATGGCTATGCGCCCTTCGCCCGAGGCCAACGCCATCAACCCATCGGCCAGCGCCTGATAGCCGCGCTGTTCTCGACTGCGATCGAAATACCGCGACAGAGCGGTTTCGTCGCCGTTGAGGAATTTGAGCGTCGCAACCAACAGGCTGAGCAGTTTGAAGAACAGCCAGACCGCAAGCACCAGAACACCCAACGCAATCACCGACTGAAGCGGCCCAAGGGTGAATTCCGTGCCGGCGACGGTGATCTGCACCCCACCGCTGGTTTGCATCAGGAAGTGACCGCCCAGCGCCAGCAGGCCGATAATCGCAACAAAAACGAGGATCTTAAACAATGACCACAGCATGGCAGGTCCTTCAGTTCGAGTTCAGGCTGGAAGCCAGCGTATTCACGGAGTCAACGGCGGCGGCTCGTGTTCCGGCTGCCTGCTCCCAATCGGCCATTGCAGCCTGCGCCACTTCGGGAAGTGATTTCAGTTCGTTCAACGCTTTGGTCAGGTCACCATATGCCAGTGCAGCCTGCGCGCGCGACAGAACAGCGTCTGGACCATCACCTTCCTGAGGCGTGACGGAACGGGCACCCGTTTGACGTTGCAGAAAGGCGACCAAACCCGTTCCTTTGTCAGCCTCGCGCGCCTCGGCCAATGCATTTCGCGCAGCAGGCTCGAACGACGCCCGAAGCGCGGTCAGAGTTGCCACGCCTTTTTCCGACGGGCCGGACAGGGCGTCCGGCACATTCACGCCGCCTGCCTTCAATTCAGCAACCAATTCCGAAAAAGGCTGGCCGGTGTCCAGCTGCCCACGCAGACGCGCCAGAATGGCAGCATTCGTTGCGGCTTGTGCTTCTGCCGAGGCTTTCGCTTCAAGAGCCTGAGCGTCCGAAACCATTTTTTCGACTTCAGCCCGTTGAGCGGCCAGCGAGTCTTGAAGTTTCTTCAGTTCCGCCGCAAACGCGGCGGTTGCCTCGGGTGAGGCTGAGGAGGCGATCGGGGCTTTTTCCAGCGCGGCGATCCGGTCCGTCAATGGCGCGACCTCACCGGACAGCGCATCAACCGAGGATTTTACCGTGCTCAGGTCGCCTTCAACCGGTGTCAGCTTGTCCGACAGTGCTTTGACCTGATCTGCCAGTCCAGACACATCAGGGCCGTTTGCAAGCGCCTGTGACAGCTTGGCGATCTGGTCCGATTGTTCTGTCAGCTTTGCTTCCAGCGCCGCCAGCGCCCCCGAGTTGTCCGGGCCGGTTGGCAACAGCCCTCCATTGCCCAGCGCGAAACCTGCAACGGCAGCCAGCGCCCCACCCAACAGGGCCGGAACGAAACCGCCGCGTTTTTCGACTACGCGTTCGACGGTCTTTTCATCGACCGGGGCTTCGGCTTCGGCTTCGGCTTCGGCTTCGGCTTCGGCTTCGGCTTCGGCTTCGGCTTCGGCTTCGGCTTCGGCTTCGGCTTCGGCTTCGGCTTCGGCTTCGGCTTCGGCTTCGGC
>NZ_JBQFYX010000004.1:0-264781 GCF_056541885.1 Ruegeria sp. AF7
CTCTCTAACACGATGAAAACAAATCTGACTCTGACGCGGGATGGAGCAGCCCGGTAGCTCGTCAGGCTCATAACCTGAAGGTCGTAGGTTCAAATCCTACTCCCGCAACCAATACTTCCAGTCAGATATCAAGCACTTAGCCTCGCATCACGCGAGGCTTTTTGCGTTCGGGCCTTTGGCACTGGAAGCACTGTGGAAGCAAATGGGACGAAAAAACTGCGCTGCTGGTCCCCAACGGTATTTTGCGTCACCCTGGTACAAGGCTTTCAAGTTCCGGCATCAGAACAACGCTTTCCTGTTCGTTCGGGTCCGTGCGTGCGATAACTGCAACTGCGGGTTCATTCCCATCGTTGAACGGAAGGTGCGGAGTGTTTGATGGTATATAGATCAGGTCTCCTGCTTGCGTTTCCATAACGTGTTCTAGCCTGTCGCCCCAATACATCTTAGCAGACCCGGAAATCACATAAATCGCGGTTTCATGTGTCTCATGTTTATGCGCCCTGGCGCGCCCTCCGGGCGGGACCGTGAGCAGATGCATGCAGATAGCTTGGCTTCCTACCGTCTGTCTGGCGATGCCTTCGAAGTAATCGAACCCCTGTTTCCCGGAATAGGTTTCGCCGGGGTGCAGTTTCGCACAATCCGCCATCTAGGTATTCCTTCCTAAGATTTGAGCGAGAGAATGATACGCCAGCTTCGCCTGGAAACGTAGGGAAATCAGAAGCGGGTTTTGGGCGGAGATTCTAACGAGCCTTATGAACGAACCGCATACCGGGTGATACGGCCTGAGATACATAAGGACGAAGAAACCCACGTTTGCGGACGTTACTCATACCAAACTGTGCACGTAGCCATGACAGGTCCGTACCTCGACCCTCCTCCAAAATCTTCCCTGTTGGGCGGTCACATGGCGTATTGCCATTGAAGACCTTTGGAAAGATTTCATTACCTCGGGTCAGAGAAAGGGTCCGGAGGGGTATTCAATCGCAGATGCCGCATGAATGCCCGTGCGATCCTTGGAACCGGTTTTTGATCAGAGACCACAAAATGGCCCCGGTACCGCATAAGAGATTCAAATCGGACAAATGCCAGGTCGGGAGATCGGTAATGGTAGACGGGAAAGGGATTGATAACAGACAGCCCCAATCCTTCGCGCGCCATGTCGGCAGCGGCGAATGAGGTTGAAACTTCGGCAACGATCCTCGGTTTAGCGCGCACTTGATGAAGCAACCGGTCCAGCTGCCCGCGCCGCCCATGTCGATACGTCAGCGCGATCAGCTCTTGCTCATGCAAGTCTGAAGGCGTCAGAACGGTGCGTTCAGACAGAGGATGTTCGGGTCGCATGACGCAAACGGCTGGTGACTCGCGAAATGGTATAAGTTTGATGCCAGCGCGGCTTTGTTCAATCCCGGTCACGGCAAGATCAAATCGGTTCTCAAGCACGCCAAGCGTGACCATATCCGACGTTGTCACCTCAAGGTTCACGAAAAAACCGGGATTCCCGCGAATGAAACTGGCGATGAGGGAAACGATGTATCGATGAGCATAGCTGGGCGGTGCAACGAGGCGCAGTGTTTCCTGCACAGTTTCGCCCGGACCATCGATCCTGTCCAATGCCTCGAACAAAGGATCCAATCGCATATTCAGCCTTACGGCTTCTTGCGTCGGTCGCAATCTGCCTGCATCCCGTTCGAACAGTGTTCTGCCCAGTCGATCCTCTAAGCTGCTGACCGAGCGACTAACCGCGGACTGAGACAAGCCGAGCTGTCGTGCGGCAGCGGCTGTTGTTCCAGACTGCATGAGCGCACGGAGCGCCTGGTATTCCGGCAGAGAATGCCAGTTGCGAGGTTTCTTCATCGCTGGGCGCCCGCATGATTCCGACTAGCTCTATGAGTAAAACTCATCAAGATTTTTTGCAATCATGATGATTGCGTCTGTTAGCGTGTGTCGAAATGACACTAACCTGGGAAAAACGAGTTTGAGGACCCTCCCTCTTATCTTTGATGGGCACAATGATGTTCTGTCAAAACTGGCCTCGTCAGGCGGTCTGCCCGAAGCGGGCCGCTTCCTGACCGGGCTCGAAGGTGCAATCGACTCTGTTAAATCCAAGGCCGGTGGATTTGGCGGAGGCTTCTTTGCCGTCTGGGTCCCTTCGCCTATCGATGCCGATGCTAAAATGGAAGAAATGGTCCAGCCTAGCTATGACCTGCCGCTTCCCAATCATATAGACGCCGAAGATGCTCTGCCCTCAGCGCTGGGGCAGATTGCCATACTGCTGGAACTGGAACGTTTGGGGGCGTTGAAAGTGGTTCGATCAGTTTCGGATATTCGAAACAGCATGGCGCTAGGCCAGATTGCGGCCATTTTTCACATCGAGGGCGCCGAGCCGATTGATGCCGATCTGCATTCGCTTGACGTGTTTCATGCGGCGGGGTTGCGATCATTGGGGCCCGTGTGGAGCCGACCCAACATTTTTGGCCATGGTGTGCCGTTTAGATATCCATCGGGGCCGGACACTGGCCTTGGATTGACGGATCATGGACTGCGGCTTGTGCAGCGATGCAATGCGCTGGGTATCATGTTGGATTTGTCCCACCTCAATGAAAAAGGTTTCTGGGATGTAGCGCGGTATTCGGATGCGCCTTTGGTCGCAACGCATTCGAATGCCCACGCCATCTGTCCGCACGCGCGAAATCTGACCGATGATCAGCTTCGCACCATCGCGGAAAGCGACGGGATGGTCGGGTTGAACTTTGCCACTGCGTTTCTGCGTGAGGATGGTCGGATGCTGTCCGATGTGCCGTTGATGCAGGTTCTGAAGCACCTTGACCACCTGATCGGGATAATGGGTGAAGACCGGGTCGGGCTTGGGTCCGATTATGACGGGGCGGTCGTGCCGGACGACGTGAAGGACATCTCGATGCTGCCTCGATTGAGAGATGCCATGGTGACCCATGGATACGGCGAAGAGCTCATCAAGAAGCTCTGCCACGAAAACTGGTTGCGTGTTCTTGAGAAGACCTGGGGCTCGTAACCGTTAGTGAAGACTTGATGACAGAGAGGACAAAATGAACGCATTTAACAGATTGCTTACCGGTGCGGCGCTAGGATTGGCGCTGGCCGTGACCTCGACTTCGGCAATGGCCGAAACGCCGCCGAACATGCTGGTTATCGCGCATCGTATCGACGACATCACGACGTTGGACCCGGCCGAAAGCTTTGAGTTTGCGGGTTCGGATGTCAGCCGGAATGTCTATCAGAAGCTGGTGAACTTCGACCCGCTCAATCTGGATGCTGGCTATCAGCCCGACATCGCTGAAAGTTGGGATGTGTCTGAAGACGGCAAATCGATTACCTTCAATATCAGGGAAGGGTTGACCTTTCACTCTGGTAATCCGGTGACGGCAGAAGATGTTGAATTTTCACTGCGTCGGGCGATCATTCTAAACAAGACCCCGGCCTTTATCCTGACTCAGTTTGGGTTCACGCCGGAAAATGTCGAACAAACGATTGTCGCGGACGGCAACACTCTGACGATCACGACGGACAAACCCTATGCGACATCCTTCGTTCTGAACTGTCTGACCGCTACCATCGGCGGCATTGTCGATAAGAAGACGGTGATGGAACACGACAAGGATGGCGACTTGGGCAATGAATGGCTCAAGACCAATACTGCTGGATCTGGGGCTTATAGCCTGGTCAGCTGGAAACCCAATGAAAGCGTAACACTGAAGTCGAACCCCGATTTCTATTTGGGTGCTCCGGCCATGGAGCGCGTGGTTGTCCGTCACGTTCAGGAAAGCGCCAGCCAGCGCCTGTTGCTGGAACGTGGTGATATCGATGTCGCGCGCAACCTGAATCCAGAAGATGTTGCCGGCGCTTCATCTGTTGCCGGCGTAAAGATTGCAGACGAGCTTAAGGGCCGCCTGATGTATGTTTCGCTGAGCCAGAAACACCCTGAGCTGAGCAAGCCTCAGGTTCGGCAGGCGTTCAAGTATCTGGTTGACTATGAAGGGATGCGCGACAGCTTCCTGAAAGGGCAATACACGATCCACCAGAATTTCCTGCCCCAAACCTATCTCGGTGCCTCTGACGAGACGCCGTTTAGCTTTGATGTGGAAAAGGCCAAGGCCCTGCTGGATGAAGCAGGTGTAAGCGGGCTTGAGATCGAAGTTGGTGTGCGTGAAGCGCAGGAACGGATCGAAATCGCCCAGTCGCTACAGAATGCGCTGAGTCAGGTTGGCATCACGATGAACATCACCGTGGGGACCGCCAAACAAATTTTGGCGCGGTATCGTGCGCGGGAACTGGATGTTTACCTTGGCGCATGGGGGCCGGACTATCCCGACCCGCAGACGAACGCAGGTACCTTTGCCTATAACCCGGATAATTCGGACGAAGCCAATGCCACAGGATTGCTGGCTTGGCGGAATTCTTGGGATACCGGCGGGTTGACCGACAAAACGGACGCGGCCGTTATCGAAAACGACACCGCGAAACGCGCTGACATGTACAAGGAAATCCAGGCCGAGTTCCGCGAGACTTCGCCGTTTGTCATCATGTTCCAGCAGATTGAGCAATCGGCCCTGCGTGAAAACGTGACGAATTTCTCAACCGGTCAGGCGATTACATCGGCGTCGTATTGGCAGGTGACCAAGTAAATGGCACTGGCCGAAAGACCAACTGAGGGGCGCCGCTCGGCGCCTCTTATCCATTGGATCAAGAGTATCCTGAAAACTCTTGGCACCATCGCAATTACAATGCTGGGTCTGCTTTTCGTGACCTTCATCATCGGTCGCGTGATGCCGATCGACCCGGTGCTGGCAATCGTCGGTGAACGCGCATCGCAATCGACTTATGATGCGGTCTATCAACAGCTTGGTCTTGATAAGCCGCTGTTGGTTCAATTTGGATATTACCTTTGGGATGTTCTGCACGGTGATTTTGGCGATTCACTTCTGAATGCCCGCCCGGTTTCTCAGGATATTGCCCGCGTCTTCCCTGCCACGCTGGAATTGGCGACTTTGGGCGTTCTGATTGGAATCTTTCTGGGTGTTCCGCTTGGTGTGATCGCCGCAGTCAAGCGCGGATCATGGATCGATCAGATCGCCCGTGTGGTCGCGCTTGTCGGGTATTCAATGCCAATCTTCTGGCTGGGGCTCATGGGGCTTCTGGTCTTCTACGGGATACTCGGCTGGGTTGGTGGCCCGGGCCGCCTGGATATCTTCTACGAGGACATAGTGCCCTCACGCACTGGGCTGATTTTGGTAGACAGTGCCTTGGCCCAGGATTGGGATGTCTTCCGCAATGCGTTGTCCCATATTATCCTGCCCGCGGCATTGCTGGGGTACTACTCGCTTGCCTACATCAGCCGGATGACCCGATCCTTCATGCTGGAACAGTTGTCAGCCGAGTATGTCATCACCGCCCGCGTCAAAGGGCTGTCTGAAAGACAAGTTATCTGGCGCCACGCCTTCAAGAATATCCGGGTGCAGCTGATCACAGTGATCGCACTCAGCTATGCCAACTTGTTGGAAGGATCAGTTCTGACCGAGATCATCTTTAGCTGGCCGGGGATCGGCAGCTATATCACGACGGCCTTGCTGAGCGCCGATATGAATGCCGTTCTTGGAGGAACCGTTGTTGTCGGGCTGATCTTTATCTGCCTGAACATATTCTCGGACCTTCTTTACCGTTTCTTTGATCCGAGGTCGAAATGAGCGACATGACCTTGCGCCAGTGGCTGCTGACCGACGAGCCGACTTCGCGCCGCCATGCCAGATTGGCCAGCTTCTACAAAAGCTGGCTGACTTTGCGATCAAACTCGATGGCAATGGTCGGGTTGGCGATTCTTGTCGTCCTTGTTCTGACAGCGGTCTTTGCGCCTTTTCTCGCGCCGCACGATCCCTTTGTTCAGAGCCTGTCCAGCCGACTTCTCCCCATCGGGGCTGAAGGGCACCTGTTGGGAACCGACAGCTTGGGGCGGGATATTCTGTCACGCCTGATCTTTGGGGCGCGAATTACACTCTACATCGTAGCTCTTGTGGCGCTCATCGCACCGATTGCGGGGCTTCTGGTCGGGACTGTTGCGGGATATGTGGGGGGATGGACGGATGTGATCCTTATGCGCATCACGGATATTTTCCTCGCTTTTCCACGACTTGTTCTGGCGTTGGCGTTTGTCGCGGCGCTTGGGGCAGGGATTGAAAACGCTGTTCTGGCAATCTCACTCACGGCGTGGCCGCCCTATGCACGTATGGCGCGTGCAGAAACCCTGACCATCCGGTCAACAGACTATATCAACGCGATACGCCTTCAGGGTGCCGGGCCGCTGCGCATCATCACCCGGCATATCTGGCCACTTTGCATCTCATCTTTGATCGTGCGGGTCACGCTGGATATGGCCGGGATCATTTTGGCTGCCGCCGGCCTTGGTTTTCTGGGGTTGGGGGCACAACCTCCAAGCCCGGAATGGGGTGCCATGATATCCGAGGGTCGAAGGTTCATCCTTGACCACTGGTGGGTGGCCACGGTGCCGGGGCTCGCAATTTTCACGGTTTCGCTGGCCTTCAACCTGTTGGGTGACGGGCTGCGGGACGCGCTTGATCCAAAGGACGGTGGGCAATGAACTTACTCGACATCGAAGATCTGTGGGTTCGTTTCCCAACCCGTCAGGGCGTGTTTGACGCCGTGCGGGGCGTGTCGTTTTCGCTGGGGCGCGAGCGTCTGGGGATCGTCGGCGAAAGCGGCTCGGGCAAGTCGATGACGGGGCGGGCGATTCTGCGCCTGATCAGAAATCCGGGTATCGTGGAGGCCAAACACATCAATCTGGAAGGCCGAGACCTGATGAAGCTCAGCGAGCGCGAGATGCGTGAGGTGCGAGGCAAGCAGATCTCCATGGTTATGCAGGACCCCAAGTTTTCTCTGAACCCGGTGGTCACGGTTGGCGAGCAACTCATGGAGGCATACCTTCAACACAATTCCGGCTCTAAGGCCCATGCGAAAAAGATGGCTATTGAGATGTTGGACAATGTCTCAATCCGTGATCCTGAGCGGGTGATGCGGGCATACCCGCATGAGGTGTCCGGAGGCATGGGGCAGCGGATTATGATTGCGATGATGTTGATTCCCAACCCCAAGATACTGATTGCCGACGAACCAACGTCGGCACTTGATGTCAGCGTTCAGCGGCAGGTGCTGAATATCATGGACGGATTGGTCAAGGAGCGGGGGATGGGCCTGATATTCATCAGCCACGACCTGAATCTGGTGTCTGAATTCTGCGACCGTGTCCTCATCATGTATTCAGGTCGGATCGTCGAGGTTTGCGAGGCTGACAAGCTGCATCAGGCCCAACATCCCTATACCCAGGGCTTGCTGAACTCGCTGCCGCGCCTTGATGAAAAATGCAACCACCTGAGTGTTCTCACACGCGATCCGTCTTGGTCCGAAGCCCCAAGCGTGAGGGGCTGAAATGAAGGCACTGGAAATCAACCATCTGAATGTCTGGTTTGGTCATGCACACGACCGGGTCGATGCGGTGAAAGACGCAAACCTTGAAGTCGCGCAGGGCGAGAGTTTTGGCCTTGTGGGCGAAAGCGGGTCCGGCAAGTCGACAATTCTGAGGGCAATAACGGGACTTGCACCGCAATGGTCGGGCACAATCCGCGTAGAAGGTCAGGCGATATCCGGGTCCCGGCGGGATCGGTCATTCTTTCGAACCGTCCAGATGGTGTTTCAGGACCCGTATGCATCGTTACATCCCCGACATACTGTCGACCAGGTCCTCAGTGAAACAATTCATCTGCATGGGTTTGGAGATATCGATAAACGCGTGAGCGATTTGCTCAACGACGTCGGACTTGGGCAAAGATTCCGGTTTCGGTATCCACACCAGCTTTCCGGTGGTCAAAGACAACGCGTGGCAATCGCAAGGGCCTTGGCAGGTGAGCCGGACATCCTGCTTTTGGACGAACCCACGTCAGCTTTGGATGTCAGCGTTCAGGCCGAGGTTCTCAACCTGTTGACTGACCTGCGCAAACAGCGCGGATTGACCTATCTGATGGTGTCTCACGATCTTCCGGTTATCGCACATATGTGCGAGCAGTTGGCGGTCATGAGAAATGGTGAAATTGTTGAGGTCATGTCCTCGGAAACACTGCGTTTGGGGAACCCAAGCCACGAGTATTCCAAGCAATTGTTGACCGCCTCTGTTGCCCCAAACCAGTAGCGACTGTTCGTTAGAAGCAGGATTATTCTTCGTATGATCATTTCGGGGGACGCACGACAGCGTCCTTTAGCATTTCCGGTGTGAACGCACCTTTTGATTGATAAGGACCGTGTTGGCACTACAGCGATCGAGATATTGGAAACGGCTACAAATTGTGTAACCGTAAAGCATGCAAGTAATGCAATATAAATTTTAGCAACGAGGTCACTGATGAAAAGCAAGGTGCAAAACTTGGCGATTGCGGTTGCGTTACTGATCGCGCCACCTGTTTCAGCCCAGCAATCTGATTGGTCTTTTTCGGGCACAGCTTATCTGTTCATGGCCGAAACGGATATTTCTCTTGCAACACCAAGTGGAACAATCGACGGCACGTTGAGTTTTTCAGACGCTCTCGAAAACCTGGATTTTGCGTTTATGGGCAGTATTTCCGCGTCTAACGGGCGCTGGTTGTTGCTTGCGGATTACAACTACACCGATTTGGCGTTCAGTAACTCAACTCCCGGCCCGGCGTTTTCGAGTTTGGATACCTCTGCCACAACACAATTCCTCAGCGGCTATGTCGGGTACCATGTTTATGAGACACCTGCGATCAGCGTGGCCTTAGCAGGGGGGTTCAGGTGGTTCAGCACGGAAACCACGTTCAGATTGCAACCGGGAGTTGCCGCCGGACGAAGTGTGACGACCGATGACAACTGGACTGATCCAATCGTCGCTGCCCGTGCACGCGTTCGGATTTCTGACAAATGGTCAGGGACCGGATTTGTGGATTACGGCGGATTTCGGAGTGGTAGCGAAACCTGGCAAGTTCTGCTGACCGCAGATTATGAAATCAATGACAGATGGCTGATCCGGGGCGGGTACCGCTATGTTTCCTTCGATCATGAGATCAACGGCAATGATTTCAAGTTTGACCAATCAGGTCCGCTGCTGGGCGCAACATACAGGTTCTGAAGATAACGTCAGGCGCAACCCCGGTACTAGTCAATTAAATAAAAGCGGTTGAGCGCTGTTGTTAACAAGGGGCGTTGTTGCCCGCCAGACCGGAACGCACAACTTGATGTCTTGTAAGCAGTTGTTTTTATATAATTATTTATTGACTTTGGTGGGTGGCGGAGACGAAGGGATTCGAACCCTCGAGACGGTTTCCCGCCTACTCCCTTAGCAGGGGAGCGCCTTCGACCACTCGGCCACGTCTCCGCCGACGGGTATATCCGTGCAAGCAACGGAAATACAAGGTCAATTCCGCAGTGTTTGGATTTTTTTACAGATCCATCCGAACTCTTTGAAATAGAACGGAATCGCGCCGGTTTGCATCCTCCATTGGCAAGACTTGGTTCACTTTCTTCAGACCCAATGCAGTTCGTAATATCCTTAGAATCGCGGGCCTTGCCTGTGGCATCTGGCCTTATTTTGCGAGAATCTGAACGTGGCAAGTCTACAGCCGCGTTCAAGTGTTCGGTTGGCTTTGCAACGTGATAACGAGTCACGATTTCTTGCGTGACTGCCTTCCGCACGCCAGCGAGAATCTGACAACTTATTGAAAAAGCGTAGAAAACACATTCCCTTTTTTGAAGTCACGATCTGGTAACGCCGTGATGCGATTCGTTCTGTTGTTGATGAGGAGAACATCATGTCGCAACATACCGTTCCGTCTGAACCATGGCAGAACCCTGATGAAGCCAATCAAAAGGTAAGCCGGGGTCGGCGCCGTTTGAGTGTGTTGGCGCGTTCCACTCAGGAGGTTTTCAAGGATCACAACGGTGAATCGGACCTTTTTGAAGGGACATGGCCCACGAATTTCTCGAAGGGTTTGCGTCATGACGTGAACGGGATTGTCGACGCGCAGGTCTATACCGAGTTTCTGGAAGAAGTGGCTGATCCGACCTGCACCGACAATCATGGCAATCGGTTGGCGTTGTTCGACACGCCAGCCTACTCCGGGCCCTTCCGCACCGCGCCATCAGAGGGTGGTGAATTTAGGTGGCGTGCGTGGGAAGGGCCAATCCTGGGCCATCGGCTTGGCCTCAACGGATGTGACGCCGGGGGTTTGGGAATTGCCCCTGCGCCCCGGCTTGGATCGGATGAGTTGGCGGCGGAGATGGCCGAGATTTACGCGATGGCCTATCTGCGGGATGTGCCGTTCGAATCCATCAGGGATGGTGTCAGTGATGCGGCCAACGTGGCGGGTGCCCTTTGTCAGATGGAATGGTTCCGGCGCGATGGCAGCCCTCGGGACGCTGATGGCGCAGAGATTGGAAAGGTTTCGGCGGCGCGGCGGGTTAGGGACGGTGGCGGCCTGACCCCTCAAACCCTGTTTCGCGGTTGCTCACAGGGCTGTGCACAGGGACCGTATCTGTCGCAGTTCCTGGTACAAGGCCACGATCCACTGACAGCAGATCAAGCGCGCCGACAAAAGCAAAAGCTGACTCAGGCAATGGCCGCCGGGGCTGTTCCCTTCGGCGCTTTGAGGATCGACCAGAAGATCCAGCCGCAGGCGGCGGGCGTGGACTATCTGCGGGATTGGGCTGAGTGGCTGGACGTTCAAAACGGGGCGGACACGACGGCTGAACAAGCCTTTGAGAGCTTTGGATCGAAATTCATTGAAACACCGCGCGACCTTGCCTCTTACGTGCATTTTGACAGAATTTATCAGGCTTTTTTCAATGCTTGCCTGCTGATGCTAGGACAAGGCACGCCGACAGACGAAGGTCTGCCTGAGGATGGATTTGCTGGTGTGCGTGATCCAGGCTCTGCCTGGGGCGGTGCGCATGTTTTGTCCCTGCTTACGGAAACCGGAGCGCGGGCCCTGCGGGCCGCGAAACGACAGACCTTTCAGGTGCACAATCGTGCCCGACCGGAAAAGCTGGGCAGTATCACGAGTTTGATGGCGAACGGTTACGGCACGGAACTTGGCGCGGCCGAGCCATTTGCCGCGGCCCATCTGGGAAAACTCGAAGCGGCGACAAGCGAAGGTTTCAGCCTTATGGATGCAATCGCCGCCTCGCCTTCGGTGAAGCGGTTTGCGCATAACGCCATGTCCCATAAAGGCTTGCCGCGAAATGACCGTAACTTGCTGCTTCCGGTTGCTTACCCCGAAGGGTCGCCAATGCACCCGTCTTATGGGGCGGCTCATGGTGCCGTTGCCGGGGCATGCGTCACAGTGCTCAAGGCTTTCTTCAGAACGCACGCTTTGGATGGATTACGGGTTTCTTTGGCTGCGGCTGGTCTGCCTCGGGTCCTTGTGCCAGCTGCGGGGGGTAAGACCCTGATCGACTCGACCCGACCGGAAGACAGTGCAGACTGCCTGACGCTGAATGGCGAGCTGAACAAGCTGGCTGCGAATATTGCACTTGGGCGCAATCTGGCAGGGGTTCATTTCTATAGCGATTATTTCGACAGTATCCGGATGGGTGAGCGTATCGCGGTCGGAATACTGGCAGAGCATATGGCAAAATCACCGACGTCATCGAAAGTGTCGCTGGAGACTTTTGACGGCGATCATCTCAGCATCTCGGGAAAACGGTCTTCTGGCAGTGAAATCCACGTAGCCAATAGTTCGCCTGAATTGTGGTGGACCCGCCACCTGCCAGAGCAGGCAGGTTGGGGCGGATGAGGTTTCAGATTTTTTCGGAGGGAGATTTTTCATGATGCTTACGTACCCGTCAACGATGATGATCTCTCGAACCAGGCTGGAACTGCCGTGGCAAGTATTGATGGCAGATCAGCCCTGCGTTTCAGATACAGATCGGTGTTCGGTGATGGCTGTTTTTCAATCTCCAGGTTGCGCCGATAGGGGGGTGAGTGAAGCCGCCCTGTCGGACTGGAACTCGAGAATTGAAGGGTTCTTTGATGGCAATGGAGTGAGCCCGTTCCTGGTCATGGACCCAGACGACATCGTCGATGGTCAGATATCGACGGGGTTCAAATGGTCTGCCAACCCGCGCGAGCCCCGGGATTGTCTGGGCGAGGATCTGGCCGCCAGTCTTTCGGATCAGGGTTGGGCAAGCAGGGCTGAGCTGCACAATGAATTTCTGGAATATGCGCTGATTTTACGGCCCGGTTCCGACGGCAAAATGCGGCCGAAGCGCTTTGTCGCTACGACCGAACTGATGGAGTGGTGGAGAACCATGGCAGTGTTCGATCTGGATCACTTCCTTTCGGTCGTTGAAACCGTATCCAGATGTTCATATTCCTGCGAAGAGTTGTTCGGGGTTTCGCGAGCAGACTGGTGCGCATTGGATGTGCCTCAACGCATTGCTCGTTTTCACAAAAGACTGGTGGGAACAGATTTTGCCCACCCACCAGAGCATCCGTTGAATATCGAACATGCTTTGTTCATGATCAGAGAAACGAACAGCCTGAGCGACCTGATCGCTACAATGCATCTTTCCTCATTCCCATATGTTGTCGGCAATGGTGAAAACAGAAGGCCCGCGCGGCTTGATGAAGTGTTACATTTTGCCGACCGACAGGATTTGTATTGTCGCCATGCGGGATCTGGGTTGGCGGGTGAAGCCCTTGATCTGGCCTTCTCCAGGGGCACAGCGACACCGACAGGGCGCGCGATGGCGTTCGCGAATCCTCTGGGGCTTTATATTCGGGCGTTTCACATGTCCGAACTCTTCGTGGATGCGGTGAATGTGCCGACAGATTGGGTGCGTTATCCGCGCGGTGAAGCGGGAATGCCCATGCGCCTTGAGTTCGGGCCGGGCGACGATGATCCGCGGTTTCTGGACGATATCACCATGGGAACAGGGTCGACCGCACGGCCTGCGTCGGGTTATGCGCTTGCCGGCCTGATCGAGGTTGGCCCTTTGATAACAGTGGCGGCCAATCCACGCGCGATCACAAGGGTCGAATTTGTTGAAGTCCCGCCAGTTGATCCAAGCGACATCGTTTGTGGACTGCCGGAAACCCAACGATGCAAACAGATTTCTGAATTTGCGGACCGGACTGAAACCGAGGTCTCTGGCAAACTGGCGCTAACTCGCCAATTCAGTCACTGACAAAGGTTTCAAACCGGCACGGCTTTGACAACGGGCAAAGGTATTTCCGGCGCGGTCATATCGAATATGGCAATCGGGCGACCGGCAGCGTTGGCCGCCGCTGTCAATACAGTCATCAGCGTCGGGTCGGGACTCTGCCAGGCGTCCACATCGAAAAAGGATGCCGGAGTTGCCGGGCGATCGGTTCGCGCGCCGCGATACAGTCGGAACAAGCGCGCCTGTTCCTCATTCATCGCGTCATCTGTCACGCCGGTGTGGTCAAGGGTCACCATGTTGCGCCAGGACACAACCGCTTCGCATGCTGCGTGCCAGACACCTGTCGCCAGATCGGCGGAAAAAGCCGTTCCATAAGTTGGCCGCCCGCCATCCGCATCAGCGCAGACCGCACGCAGTAGCAGGCCGACGCCCGAAACCACGCGAACGTGAACGCTCAGATTGCGCAGGTGGGTGTTCAGCCAGCGGGCCAGATCGCGCGGCAACGCTGTTTCGGGTAACACCTGGTCGAACCCGCGTGGTCCAAGCGCGTGTTCCAGACATTCAAGCGCGGCCCACAGCGCAGCGGCTTCATGTGTTGGTCCGGCTGCGGCCCCCTTCGACGTGATCTGTCCGTTGCTGCCCTGCGCACCCAGAGCAAGGGCATCACGTGGCAGAACATGCGTGGCACCATCCGATGAAATCAGGCTTTCGCGGGTTTCGGGCGAATCCGCGCTGTATTGCAGCGCATAACGTTCGATCGCCTCGAATCCCGAAAGCCGCGCGGCTTCGTTCCGGTTACGCGCCGTGCCAAAGGACACTCGTTGTTTCATTGCGCCAGCGGGTGGCACTGTTCCGTTTCGCAAATTGATCATGCGAAAGGCGGTGTGGATCGGAGCACTTTTGGGAAATTCAGCAAAAGAAGGTCCGGAAATAATCCCTGCGTTTTCGGCCAGTTCAATCAGCGCGTCGGTCATTTTTGTTTCCGGATAGGTATGTAACGGGTTATACAAATGGTTGTGGTTGTTAAGAAAGGACTTTTAGTATGGCTCGTTTGACTATTAATCCGAAATACACACTTAAGGATCTTGGGTGTGAAGTTCTGAACGCCGCCCGGAGCAACGCGCTGGGATCACAAGAGGGTCGCGACGCGGCTGAGCGACAGATTCATGAAATCCTTGCTGATGTCGGTAATCCTGCAGTGGAGTTTGTTTATGATTCCAAGAACAAGGTTCATATCGTAATCCCTGATCTGAGCGATAAAGAGCCAGACCCAAATCCCGATCACGAGTCATGGTGCTGCAAGCTGGCCTATGAAGCGATGGGTGGCATTGTCGTTTATGGCTGTGGTTCCTGATCGCAGTATCTGAACTTGCCTGAGGAGTTTATTTGAGTAAGGCAAAAACCAAGATATTCCTGACCGGTCCGTTTCAGGTGATTTGCAACGACGGCCAGGATGCAACACCACGCGGCACCAAGGCGAAAGCGCTTCTCGCCTTGGTGTTGTTGTCTAAGAATGCTGTTCGCAGCAGGGCCTGGCTGCAAGACAAGCTTTGGAGCAAAAGCTCACCTGCACAGGGTGCGGCCTCGTTGCGCAAGGAACTTAGTGTCCTGACCAAGCATCTGGCCGGGTTCGGTCTGGGGTTTTTGGACATCGGGCGCGAGAATGTCTCCATCGACCTGAAAGCGCTTGAAATTGATTTGTTTGATGAACCGCTTCAACCGGATCGCGCCGAGCTTCTGGAAGGGTTGGATGTTGCAGACCCGGAATTTGAAGACTGGTTGGCAGTTGAACGGCAAGCGTATTGGGACGTTGGTTTTGATGAAAATGCGCCTGTCCCGGTTGGCGCGCGCTTTCCATCCCATTGGGGGCATCAGAGACCTGCAATTGTAGTCGAGCCGTTTGAAGTAATTGGTGACGATAACAATATCAACGTTGCGGCGGCGTCGATACGGGACGAATTGCTTTTCCTCTTGGGTACGTTGTCGGATGTCATCGAATTGCGTGATGCGCGCAGGCAAGAAGGGCCTGTCGACGGCTATATGCTAAGCGGCAGCGTGGTAGCGGCCGAAGGACTGCGGGTGGCGGCACAATTAACATCAACCGTGGATCAGGTGTGCCTATGGACCGAACGTTTCCGGTTTCGGGAAAAGGATACGTTTGACGCCGTTGAAGAAATCGCAATGAAAGTTGTCGAAGCGCTTCAACTACGGCTGCGGGATGGTCACTGGTCCGACATCTGGTCAGCACGCGCCACATCCACCGAAGTTTGGACGGCATTTCAGAATGGTCGCATTCAGGAGAGCCTTACGACCAAGGACGGCCTGTTTCGTGCCATCCGCCAGTATGAGGTCTGTTTGCAGCGCGATCCGGACTATCTGCCTGCGCGGATCGCTGTCGGATTCTGCCGCCTGGATCTGATCCGGTTGGGCATGGAAGATTCGCCGGAAAAAACGCTGGCTCTGGTCGAGGCCGACTGCGCCGTCATGCGTGAAAAACACCCGGCGGATCCTTATTGCGCCGCACTCGAAGCGTTTACCCACAGTGTTGCTGGCCATACTGCCGAGGCTTGCCAGCTGATGCGCAAGGTACTTGAGAGGTTCCACAGCAGCCCCGAATTGCTGGGCTATTATGGTGTCTTGTTGATGTATGATGACCGGCTTGAGGACGGAATAGCCACGTATCGGCAGGCCCTCGCGTTAACGCCGCACCCGCCGATCTGGATCGAGGCGAACCTGTCCATGACCCTTGCCCTCTCCGGAGACAAGGCAGCATGGCAGCACGCGCATAATGTCTTGCGAGTGGACCCCGGCAGCGTGCGGGCGCGGGTTGTGTTATGCATGTTGTCCGCCGCCGCTGGCAACCAGTCACTGGCACGCCGGCACGCCCGTCGCATCCTGGAATTGCAGCCCGGTTTCACGGCAGAGCGCTGGGCCTGGCCGGGCTGTTTCAAAAACAGAAAATACTATGACGAAGGTGCACGACTGTTGGCCGAAGCAGGTCTGTGATGGCGTCTAATTGTCGTCCAGCACTTTGCGGGCGACGCGGAAACACTCCAACGCCTGCGGAACGCCGCAATAAATCCCGACCACGTGGATGATGGCGCGTATTTCTTCTTTGGTCGCCCCGTTGGTGATGGCACCCCGGCAGTGGATTTCCCATTCATGCATCTTTCCCAGTGCTCCGATCATGGACAGGTTCATCATCGACCGCGTTTTTGCGTCGATCACGTCATCCCCCCAGCCAAAACCCCAGCACCAGGCGGTCATGGCTTCCTGAAACGGGCGGGTGAAATCATCTGCTGCTGCAAGGTTCTTTTCCACATACTCTGCGCCCAGTGTATTCTTTCGTTGTTCCAACCCTTTCAGGAACAGGTCTTCGTCAAATAAGTCGGCCATTACGGGTCTCCGGTTTGTCAGCGTGTCAGGCGGTGTTTGTATGCGGGATCGTAGTGTGATTTCATCCGGTGGTGCACCTGTATACCCGGTCCGGCATGTCCACTATGTCGATATACCCAAGTGCTTTGGGCAAAATCCGGTCAATTTCGCAAGGGTGCCAGTCCTTGGGCATCAGCGTGGTTGATCTACCCGCTCAAGGGTAGGGCAAGCAGGTTATGTCTGCCTGGGGTGGGTTTCATTCCACGGCCTCGCGCATCCATTGTTGCAACTTGGCGATTGAGTGTTCGGACATCACACCGCAGCCTGGATCCAGCACCAGCGGGCCGGGGCGGTAACCACGGGATCTGAGGCCGCGATGCACGGATTCCACAAGCCGGATGTCTTCTTCGACCGTTGTTTCCCTGTCCTGAACGGCCAATTGCCTGATCACCGCGCTTTCCGAACCACCTTCGGTGTACCAACCGCGCCAGACGGTGCAGTGATCCGTGTCACTTGCGCGCCAGTGATATGTGTTCAGCACATTGCCCGGATAGCACTGGAACGAAAACATCGGCCACAGGAACCAAGACTGGTAATCGCCCGCATGAGGCACTGACAGGTCGATAGGGTAGGTCATCTTGTCGAGACTCTGACATTCGGTCGTGTGGCGCAGCACGAAACCGCCGCCTGCATCGGGTTGGATGTCGTAGGTTTCGGGCTTGACGACACCTTCAGCGAATGTCGGGTGGTTGGTCGGACAGTGATAACACTCCGAGTAATTCTCGACGCTGACCTTCCAGTTGCAGTGTTCGGGGATCTCGACCCATTCCAGCGGCTCAAGCTCGTCGACATGCGGGACAAATGTACGGATTTCCTGCCGCACTCCGGGATACCAGTCATCCATCGGGGCTGCGTTGTCGTCGAGATTGACGAAGATGAACCCATTGAAGATTTCGGTCCGGACCGCCGTCAGGCAGATTGCACTGCGGTCAAATCCGGGGACGGATTTGATATTTGGACCCGCGCGCAACTGACCTGACAATTCATAGGTCCAGGCGTGGTATGGGCAGACGACGACGCGGGTGTTTCCTGCGCCCGAGACCATTTCATGCGCGCGGTGCTGGCAGACGTTATAGAAGGTGCGGATTTCGCCGTCGCGGCCGCGAATGCAGAACAGGTTCTGGCCGGCGATCTCAAACGCAAAGTAATCCCCCGTTTCCCGGACCTGCGCGACATGGCCCGCAAACTGCCACGTTCGGGCCAGAAGCCCCTGCATTTCCTGTTCGAAAATCGCAGGGTCGGTATAGTATCGCGCGTCCAGTGAGTGGGTCAGGGGTGCGTTCATTCGGGTTCCTCCGCATAGATGCCAAGCTGATGGCGACGACGATGGAAACGTTCGACGCGTTCGACGATCTCGTCGCTGGATACCGCGATCACGAAAGACAGCAGCGTTTCCAGCAGCGCGATGGTCGAAACGGATGACGGGAAAAACTGCGGGGTATCTGCTGCGACGACAAACCCGTGATGGGCGTTCCGGATCACAGGGCTGGCCGGACTGTCCGAGATACCAATGACAGTCAGGCCCTGCTGACGTGCCAGTTTGACCGCCTCGATCACTTCCGTTCGGTAGGGATGACAGGTGATCGCAATCAGCACGTCCTGCTCATCGGCCCAGGCCAGATCGTCTACCGGGGTTGAACCGGGGCGGGGGATTGCATGAAACTGCTTCATCCCGGTCGAAGCCAGATAAGTAAAGTTGCGCGCGTTGGAGTTGTTGACGCCTACGCCGAGTGTGAAAATCTGGCGAGAATTCCAGATGGCTTCGGCAGCAGATTTCAGGCGGTTCGCGTCGATCCCTGCAAATGTTTCCTCGATATTCCGGATCGCGGCACCGATCATATCGGCATACAGCCCGCCCAATTCACCGGATTTGCCGATGTCCTGAAGCCATCTGGCGCGGTCTGGAAACGACACGCGCCCTTTTCGGATCGCGTCGCGAAAGGGTTCGCGAAAATCTTCGTACCCTTCAAACCCCACTTGCCGCGCCATGCGCACGAATGTGTTGGGCTTGACCTTTGCCGCCTCGGCAATTTCGCGCACGGTTGAAACCCCTACATCCGTAGGGTTTTCCAGAACGTAACGCGCGGCTTTCTGCGCCTCAGGGGTCAGGGCGTCCCACTCTTCGGTCAGGCGATCCAGAACAATTGATGATACATTTGTGTCATTCATGATTGACGATGGTACAAATGTGGAATTAGCCTGTCGAGCAGAAAAGCGACTCGGGAAGAGGAAAATCATGTCCGGGATTGAACTGCCTTCACACGCACGTGTGGTCATCGTCGGAGGCGGCGTCATGGGCGTTGGTCTGGCCTACCATCTAGCCCATGAAGGCTGGGGCGAAGAGACTGTTCTGCTGGAAAAGGCCGAGCTGACCAGCGGCAGTACATGGCATGCGGCAGGGCAGATTACGCATTCAACTTCAAGCTTTGGTCTGGGCAAATGCGTCGATTACAACATCGGCTTGTATTCCGGCCTGCTGGAGGCCGAGACAGGTCAGCCTGTCACGTGGCATGGCTGTGGCTCGTTCCGCCTTGCTTATACCGAGGATGAGATGGACTGGCTGCGCCACACTTTGTCGGTTGGTCGGTCGCTGGGCTTCAATATCGAGCTTGTCGGCCCCGAGAAGGTGGCTGAACTGCATCCGTTTTATAACCTCGAGGGTGTTCTGGGCGCGCTGCACACGCCCGATGACGGCCATGTGGACCCGACCAACGTGACCATGGCGATGGCCGCCGGGGCACGCCAGAAGGGCGTGCGCATTTTCCGCAGCTGCCGGGCGACGAACATCACGCAGGGCGCAAACGGTGAATGGATTGTTGAGACCGAACGGGGAGCCATCATCTGCGAGCATGTGGTGAACGCGGGCGGCACCTACGCGCGCCAGATGGGCGAATGGTCCGGGCTGCAACTGCCGATGACGTCAATGACGCACCATTATTTCGTGACCGAGCCGGTGCCGGAATTCCAGAATCTGGACAAAGAACTGCCGGTGATCCGCGATGACCGCAAAGTCTCGGGTTATATCCGGATGGAGCAGAAGCGTGGCCTGATCGGAATATACGAGAAAGCGAATCCGAACTCGGTCTGGCATGATCACTGCCCTTGGGAGTATGAGAACTGGTTGTTCGACGCGGATTATGACCGGGTAATGCCATGGCTTGAGGAAAGCCTGAACCGGATGCCGATCTTTGCCGAGCTGGGCATTCAGCGCGATGTGCATGGGGCGATTTCGCACCCGCCGGACGGCAACCCCCTGATCGGTCCTGCGCCGGGTGTGCGGAATTACTGGTGTTGTTGCGGGACGCAGATCGGGATCGGCTGGGGCCCGGGTCTGACCCGAGAACTGGCGCGCTGGATGGTGCATGGGGCTGCCGATATCTCGATGCGGGATTTCGATCCGCGCCGCTTTGGCAGCTATGCCACCAAAGACTGGCAAGTGATCAAGGCGGAAGAAGATTATTGCTTACGTCACGAAATCCCGTTTCCACACTTCAATCGAATTGCAGGGCGTCCGATCAAGCCGTCGCCACTGTTTGAGTTGCTGAAGTCTAAAGGCGCGGTACATGAAGAGGTCTATGGCTTCGAACGCCCCCGCTGGTTCGCCCGGGACGGCGTGGAACAGCGCGATCACTATTCCTTCCGCCGCACCCCTGCCGACGACATGGTCGCGGCCGAGGTCAAAGCCGTGCGCGAACGTGTCGGCATCATGGATGTCACCGCCTTCACCAAAGTCGAAGTATCGGGGCCGGATGCCTATACCCTGTTGGATCGGTTGACTGCTAACAGGATGCCGCAAAAGGTTGGCTCGATCACGCTGACCCATATGTTGAACCGTCGTGGCCGGATTGAGTTGGAGACTACGATTGTCCGCATCGCCGAAGACCGCTTCTATCTGGTCTGTGCGGCGTTCTTCGAACAGCGCTTGCTTGATCACCTGGCACATCAGCGCAAGGGTGAAGTTGTGCAAATCACCGCGCTGTCTTCTGATTGGTCGGCCTTGTCGCTGAACGGTCCCCGATCACGCGAAGTTCTGGCGCGCTGTACGGATACCGATCTGAGCAATGCCGGGTTCCGCTGGCTGTCAGCGCAGGAGGTCACAATTGCCGGTCATAAACTCTGGGCGTTTCGCATGTCTTATGCGGGCGAACTGGGTTGGGAACTGCATATGCCTAACGCTGCCTGCCTTGATGTCTACAATGCGCTATGGGCTGCGGGCGAAGCGTATGGCATTGCGGACTATGGCAGCTTTGCCATGAACGTGATGCGGATGGAGAAGGGCTTCAAAGGGGCAGGTGAGCTGACCAACGAGGTCACTCTGGCCGAGGCTGGCGTGCTGCGCTTTGCCCGTACGGACAAGGATTACCTGGGCAAGGACAAGACGTTGAACACCGATCTGCCATGGGTATGTGCCTATCTGCAAGTCGAGCCGGATGGCGAAATTGATGGCCATGGAGGCGAGGCGGTGACGCTGGACGGGCGTGTCATAGGCTCGACAGCTTCGGTCGTATTCGGCCACACGGTCGGTAAGATATTGGCCTTTGCATACATCAAATCCGAAGCAGCAAAAGTGGGAACCGAATTGGAGGTCGTGATTCACGGCAAGCCGCGTTCGGCCCGAGTACTGGATAAGCCCGCCTACGATCCAGACAGCCTGCTGCCCCGCACAGACGCAGTAGTGGAGACCGCCTGATGAGCCTGCCCGCCACAATGAAAGCCATGGTCACGATGGGCCACGGAGGGTTAGAGCAGATAGTTTGGCACGATAAATGGCCGCGTCCTGAACCTGCGGAGGGTGAAGTGCTGATCAAGGTTGCGGCATGTGGCCTGAACAATACGGACGTCAACACGCGGTCGGGTTGGTACTCCAAGACGGTCACAGCCGCAACGACCGGTGGTGCGTTTGAAGAGGTTGGCGAAGAAGATCCCACCTGGGGCGGTAATCCGATCACCTTCCCGCGAATTCAAGGGGCCGATATCTGCGGGCATATCGTTTCCGTCGGCGAAGGTGTTGACCAGGCACGTATTGGCGAGCGTGTCATCACGGATGGCTGGCTGCGCGATCCGGTGGAACCCGACAATATGGACAAGACTGGTTATTTCGGCTCGGAACGGGATGGTGGTTTTGCCGAATACGCGACAACTCTGGCGGTGAATGCTGTGGCAATCACCTCGAACCTGACGGATGCTGAACTGGCAACTTTTTCCTGCTCTTACTCCACCGCCGAAGGCATGTTGACCCGTGCCAATGTGACCGGCGAGGATACGGTTTTGGTTCCAGGTGCTTCCGGCGGTGTGGGCGGCGCGCTTGTGCAACTGGCCAAACGGCGCGGCGCGCGTGTGATCGCGATGGCATCCGAATCCAAACACGCGGACGTGGCCAGGCTTGGCCCTGACGTCATTCTGCCACGCGCTCCTGCGAACCTGCGCGAGGCGCTGGGCGCGGAAAAGATCAGTGTGGTTGCCGATGTCGTAGGCGGGCCATACTGGCCGAACCTGATCGACATATTGGAACGGGGTGGCCATTATACCTGTTCGGGCGCAATTGCAGGCCCGATTGTCGAACTTGATCTGCGTACATTCTACCTGCGCGATCTGACCTTCACCGGTTCGACCGTCATTGACCCTCAGGTCATGAAGAACCTCGTAACATACATCGAGGCCGGTGAGATCAAGCCAGCGCTTGCCGCGACATACCCGCTGGAGGAGCTCCGAGAAGCACAAGCCGCGTTCATCGCCAAAGAGCACACCGGCAACATCGTGGTGATGCCATGACGCTTGATGATGTTCTCGAAGTTGCCCGGCAAATGCACCATGCGCATCCTGATCTGTCTGCGTTCGCGCCTTGGCCGGGTGATCTGACCCCGACGGGGTTGGATCCCGCACCCATTCCCGCAACGAGACTGGTGGCAGCCTTTGACCTAGTTGAAGACGTGCCAACCCGCGACCTGATCGCGGCGGTCAAAGCGACTGCGCATCTGGCACATTGGAAACACACCTACACCGAAAACGAAGTTGGTGCGGATTTCCTGAACCGATACGGCTATTATGAGCTGTTCGGTCCAACCGGACATTTTCACTCGACCCTGCTGCGTGGCTACATCGCGTTTTGGGGGGCTGGCCTGAATTACGATTGGCACAGCCATCAGGCCGAAGAACTCTACCTCGTCCTTGGCGGAGGTGCGTTGTTCAAGGTCGATGGGGACGAAACATATGTTGGTGCCAATCAAACGCGCTTGCACGCAAGTTGGCAAAGTCATGCCATGGTTACCACAGATCAGCCGATCCTGACTTATGTTCTGTGGCGCGGTGAAGGCATGTGTGATCTGCCCCGGATGGATATCGCATGAAGATCAAGGCTATCACTGTATATCACATCGATCTCCCGCTAGAGCATCCATATTGGTTGTCTGGTGGGCGGCTGAAATTCGAAACGCTTGACGCGACAGTCGTGAAAATCGATACCGATGCGGGGTTTGTTGGCTGGGGTGAAGGGACCCCATGGGGCCATACCTATGTGCCCGCACATGGTCCGGGTATCCGCGCCGGAATTGAAACGATGGCGCCGTTCATTCTGGGCCTGGATCCGCGGCGGGTTCTGGATGTGGAACGGGCGATGGATCTTGCCGTGCCCGGGCACCTTTATGCCAAAAGCCCAATTGATATGGCCTGCTGGGATATCGCGGGTCAGGCGGCGGGTGTGCCGATTGCCGATCTGATGGGGGGTGGATCGCGGACACCGCGCCCGATAGCGTCCTCGGTCGGGGCGAAATCCGTCGACGAAACGCGCGCGGTCATAGAGCGGTACCGCCAGCGGGGCTACATCGCCCATTCTGTGAAGATCGGTGGTGACGTTGAACGGGACATCGCGCGTGTTCGCGATGTCGAGAGTATTCGGCGACCCGGCGAGATCGTTCTTTATGATGTCAATCGTGGCTGGACGCGTCAGCAAGCGTTGCGTGTGATGAGCACCTGCGCGGACCTGAATGTCATGTTCGAACAACCTTGTGAGACGCTGGATGACATTGCTGCAATCTCGGGGCTTCACCCGTCACCCGTTTCAGTGGACGAAAGCCTCGTGACTTTGCAGGATGCGGCCCGTATTGCCCGCGATGGTCTGGCTCAGATTTTCGGGATCAAGTTGAACCGCGTCGGCGGGCTGACCAAGGCTGCGCGCATGCGGGATATCGCGCTGGCCCATGGGATAGACATGTTTGTAATGGCCACAGGCGGTACGGTTCTGGCCGATACCGAAGCATTGCATCTGGCCGCGACCATCCCGGATGACAACTGCCTTGCAGTATGGGCCTGTCAGGACATGATCACGGTCGATATTGCCGGTGGGCGTGGGCCTCGGAATGTTGATGGCCATTTGCACCTGCCAGAAGAACCCGGGCTCGGTGTTCATCCGGATGAAAGCACATTGGGTGATCCAGTGGGAGTATACGCTTGAAAATCAACAAGATAACGCTCTGGTCTGTTGATCTGACAAGTCACGAAACGTACCATATGGCTGAAGGCAAGACCTGTGCCACTGTGAAATCCCATGTCCTGAGCCTTGAAACGGACACCGGTCACAGGGGGTGGGGTGAGGTCTGCCCGATCCCGCATTACCTGCCGGCCTATGCGGACGGGGTGCCAGGTGCCATTGCTGAGATGGGGCCCGAAATTCTTGGGATCACCCCTTTTGGTGCAGACTCTCCCATGCGCAAGCTGGACGGGTTTCTGCAAGGGCATCAATACGCGAAATCGATCGTCGATATCGCGCTTTGGGACCTGTTCGGTCAGGCGGCAGGGTTGCCGGTTTATGCGGTGTTGGGTGGGCGAACGCAGGCGGATATGCCGCTCTATCATTCGATCACCTGCATCGCACCGGACGAGATGGCGCGTATTGCCAAATCCGCTTTTCAAACCGGAATCCGGCAGTTTCAGGTCAAGCTGGGTGTCGAGGGAGATTGGCAGGCGGATGCCGAGCGGCTGATCAAAGTGCGCGAAGCCGTGGGAACCGGGCCGTTGGTATATGGTGACTGGAATTGTGGAGCATCGCGATTGCAGGCGACCCGTACCGGGCGTGCGGTGGCACATCTGGACGTGATGTTGGAACAGCCCTGCAAAACGCTGGAAGACTGTGCCGCTGTCCGTCAGGCTACTGGTCTTCCGATGAAAATCGACGAGAGTGCCTTTGATCTTGCCTCGCTTTTGCGTGCGTATGAACTGGGTTGCATGGATGCGGTGGCGCTTAAACTTTCGAAATTCGGCGGATTGTCAGCAATGCGTCGTGCACGGGATCTGACCGTGCATCTGGGTGCCGAGATTTGCGCGGAATGCACATGGGGGTCTGACATTATTACTGCGGCTTCACTTCACTTTGCGGCGTCGACGCCGAAAGGTTCTCTGATGAACACGTGCGACTTGTCGTCTTACGTGGCCCCGCGTCTGTGTCCTGATGCACCAATTCGTGAAAACGGCCGGATTGCTCCGCCCGAAGGTCCGGGTTTAGGTGTTGTGCCGGACCTCGATATCCTTGGCACCCCAATTCTGGAGATCGACTGAGATGCTGAAAATCCAATCACAATCCGAATGGATTGCTCGCGCGAACGAAGTTCTACCCGCCGGGGGGTTTGGCAACTTCGATCCGGGCATCATCATCGCCCGTGGTGAAGGCAGCCGTGTCTGGGACGAGGACGGCAACGAATATGTCGATTACCTGATAGGGTCGGGTCCGATGCTGCTGGGCCATGGCCACCCCGAGGTGATGGAAGCCGTATTGGAACAGTTGCCAAAAGGGATGACGTTTTTTGCAAACAACAGCAAGGGCATCGAATTGGCCGAGGCCATCATCGACGCCGTTCCCTGCTGCGAGCAGGTGCGCTTTGTCGCGTCAGGCGGCGAAGCCGACATGTATGCGATTCGCCTGGCGCGGGCTTATGCCGGGCGCAGCAAGATCCTGAAGTTTGAAGGCGGTTATCACGGTATGAGCGCCGAGGCGCAGATGAGCCTTGCCCCAAGCCGCAGAGTCAATTTCCCGCAGGCAGTTCCCGACAGCGCTGGTATCCCGGACAGCGTGGCCGAGCAAATGCTGATCGCGCCCTTTAACGATCTGGAAGCCGTCGCTGCTTTGCTGGAGGAAAATGACGACGTTGCCGCGATTATGGTCGAGCCTTTGCAACGGATCATTCCGCCAATGCCGGGATATTTGCAAGGCCTTCGAACCCTGTGTGATCAACATGGTGTGTTGCTGATCTTTGATGAGATCGTCACCGGATTCCGGCTGGCTTATGGCGGGGCGCAGGAACGATACGGGGTCAAACCGGATATCTGCACTCTGGGTAAGATCACAGGCGGTGGCTTCCCTCTGGCTGCGCTCGGTGCCAGCGTCGAGATCATGAAGCATTTCGATAAATCGAAGGTCGGGGAAGAAGGTTGGCTGATGCAGTTGGGGACCCTATCAGGGAATCCGGTCGCCTCGGTCGCAGGGCTTAAGACGATGGAGATTCTGCGGCGTGATGGCGCGTACGAGCGTTTGCGCGCAATTGGAAAACACTTGCAGCAGATTCAGACGGACGCCTTGAATGAAGCGGGTATCGCGCATCGGATATGCGGTGACGAGACTTTGTTTGACATCTATTTCACCAACGCCGAGTGCCGCGATTATCGCAGTGCAAACCATGATGATCCACAGCGTAACGCCACTTATAATGCGGTGCTGCGCGCTCATGGAATCTTTAAGTCTCCGGGCAAGCTTTATCCGTCGCTGGCGATCACCGATGCGGATTTGGATCAGACACGCATCGCCGTCCGTCACGCCGTTGATGCGATTTCCTGAAGGTTGGATGTATACAACGTAAACGGGTCGCTGTTGAGTTCAACAGCGACCCGCTACCTTTGGAAGTCGGGGGTCAGCCTCGCCCCCTCGAATACTGATTAAATCACCGGCAATCTGAAAACTTTTCGATACTTTCGAGACTGACCCGACTTCCTCATCGGTATGTCACTTTAATGCCCGAGAATCTCGGCGGTCACAGTGATCAAGTTCACACTGCCTTAAATTAATTTGAATTTTTCCAATCGAAAAAACCCGGACCTGCCTGTTCCAACAGGTCTGCCGCCATCGCGCGGGCCATTTCCGGCCCGTCTTTGATGGAACCGGTCACATCTCTGTTCACGGTTTCCGATCCATCTGGGCGCAGGACTTCGCCGCGCAGCCTTAAGTTGTCTCCGTCCAGTTCTGCCAGACCAGCGATCGGAGTTTCGCAAGATCCGTCCAGCGCGGCCAGCAAGGCGCGTTCAGCGGCCAGCCGCCATCCTGTTTCCGTGTGATGAATCGCTTCAAGCATTTCAGCCGCGCGCATATCGTTGCTGCGCCGTTCGATGCCAATGGTACCCTGTGCAATCGCGGGCAGCATGTCATCCGGAGAAATGGCGCTGGCTGGAATCTCGTCCATGCCCAGACGGCGAATGCCAGCCATGGCCAGAAAAGTGCAATCCGCGACACCGGCTTCCAGCTTTTTCAGCCGCGTCTGCACGTTCCCGCGAAACTCAACCACTTTCAGGTCCGGCCGCCGGTTCAGCAGCTGTGCCCGGCGCCGTAAAGACGAGGTGCCGACGACGGCCCCTTCAGGCAGATCGTGGATCGAGTTAAGGCGCGGCGAGATGAAAGCGTCACGCACATCCTCGCGCGGAAGGAATGTGTCCAGAACCAGCCCTTCGGGCTGCTCAACAGGCATGTCTTTCGTTGAATGCACGGCGATATCGATTTCGGCGCGCAACATCGCCTCTTCGATTTCCTTGGTGAACAGGCCCTTGTTGCCGATTTCCTTCAGGGGACGATCCGCATCGATCATGGCGCGATTGTCGCCAGTTGTTTTGATCACGACGATTTCAAAGGCCGCTTCGGGCAGATCGAAGGCATCGCTCAGACGTTGGCGCGTTTCATAGGCCTGAGCCAGAGCCAGCGGCGAACCACGAGTGCCGATTCTGAGGGGCGATGCGGGGGTGGGCAGGGTCAAAGTCATGTGCACAGCTTTAGTCGCGTCACATTGCCCTGACAATGGGGGCTGAGCTTGACAAATTGCCGCCGAAGGACGACCCGTTGCGAAAACCGGAAGACTGGGGGCGAAAATGGCCGAAACAAAGAAACTGCTGCGGGCGCTGGCGGGCGAAGTACAGGATGTGCCGCCAATCTGGATGATGCGCCAGGCGGGTCGGTATCTGCCGGAATACCGGGCTACCCGTGCCCAGGCTGGGGATTTTCTGTCATTATGCTATAACCCGGAACTGGCCGCCGAAGTCACATTGCAGCCAATCCGGCGCTATGGGTTTGATGCTGCGATCCTGTTTGCCGATATCCTGCTGGTACCGCAGGCGCTGGGTGCGGATTTATGGTTCGTGACCGGTGAAGGCCCACGTTTATCGACTATCACGCGGCAAGCGGAGTTTGATGCGCTGAAACCGGTTGACGCGATTCATGAGACATTGTCGCCCGTTTATGAAACGGTTCGGATCCTGTCGCGAGAATTGCCGTCTGAGACCGCGTTGATCGGGTTTGCCGGCGCGCCCTGGACAGTCGCGACTTACATGATCGCCGGGCGTGGAACACCCGATCAGGGACCAGCTCACGCTCTGCGAGAAAGCGATACTGTTTTATTCGAGGCGCTGCTGGATCGCATCACGGCCGCAACAATCGAGTATCTGTCGGCTCAGATCGACGCCGGGGCTGAGGTGGTCAAGATTTTCGACAGCTGGGCGGGTTCCCTGAAAGGTGAGGCGTTTCGCAGATACGCTGTGGAACCATGCCGTGTGATTACGCAGGCCATCAAGGAGCGTCATCCCGGCATTCCGGTGATTGGTTTCCCGCGCGAGGCGGGGGAGGGGTATATTGGATTTGCCAAGACGACTGGCGTGGATTGCGTCGCGCTGGACAACTCGGTGTCGCCCGATTGGGCCGCCAGACATGTACAGATTGATGGTTGTGTACAGGGAAACCTGGCCTCGTCGCATATGGTGACCGGTGGACAGGCTCTGGTGGACGAAACGCGGCGGATTGTCGAGGCGTTCTCGAACGGGCCACACATCTTCAACCTGGGTCATGGGATCACGCCGGATGCCGATCCTGAGAATGTTCAGTTGATGATCGATACGGTGCGCGGGCGGTAGTCAGATTAAAGGGGGCCAGCCCCCTTCTTGGCCTGCGGCCAATTCATCCCCCGGGATATTTTGCGCCAGATGAAGTGCGGATCAGCTCAGGCTGTCGAGCTCTGCGAGGATGTCCTTGGTATGCTCGCCGCGTATGGGACTGGGTTTCGGGGTCCAGTCATGACCTGAAAACCGTGGGGCGGCGGCGGCCTGAAATGCGCCGTCAAAATCCTGCCAGCAGTTGCGATGGGTGTTCATCGGGTGTGAGCGGGCTTCGTCCGGGCTGAGAACAGGAGCAACGCAGGCATCTGTTCCGCGAAACAGGGCCTCCCAATGGTCGCGCGGTTGACTGGCGAAGATGTCGGTTAGACGGCGTGAAAGCGAAGGCCACAGATCTCGGTCGTATTGCCGCTGAAACTCGGTATCGTTTGTGAGGCCCAGTAAGTTCAGAAATTGCATGTAGAATTTTGGTTCGAGGCATTGAACGGAAATAAAACCACCGCAGGCGCAGGCGTAGGTGCTGCTCCAGTGGGGACCGTCCAACAGGCTTTGACCCCGGGTTTCAGACAGGTTGCCGGTTTGGCGCATTGTCATCAATAGGTTCATCATATGGGCCGAGCCGTCATAGATTGCCGCGTCAACGACGGTACCTACACCGGTGCGTTGCGCATTGATGAGCCCTGCCAGAACGCCTGCCACAAGATACATGGCCCCACCGCCGATATCACCCACCAAAGTTGGCGGGGTCTGCGGTTCTTGGCCGGGACGTGATGCATACCAGAGCGCCCCGGACAGGGCGATGTAATTCAGGTCATGCCCAGCCGTGTCGGCCAGCGGGCTATCCTGCCCCCAGCCCGTCATGCGCCCATAGACCAGTTTTGGATTGCGGGTCAGGCAGACATCGGGCCCGAGCCCCAGTTTTTCCATCACACCAGGGCGGAATCCTTCGATCAGCGCATCGGCTGTGTCAATAAGGCGAAGCGCGGTCTCCAGATCATTGGCGTCCTTCAGATCAAGTGCGATGGATCTTTTGCCCCGATCCAGCAGGGAACGTTCCGGCATGCCCGGTGTCGTGGCGCCCCCTTTGCGATGGATTGTTATCACGTCAGCGCCAAGATCTGCCAGAAACATGGCTCCAAACGGGCCGGGACCCAGACCTTCAAGTTCGAAAACACGTATTCCGTTCAGCATCAGGGCCCTCCATTCCCGGCAGAGTTTGCTGGCTGGTGTCGGGATTGCAAGCCGGATGATTGCTGGCGCGGGCGGTCTTCCTTTTGGCAGTTGTTCATCACATGGTGCGGAATGGGCCTGTTATCCCTGTGTTCGGGGCGATAGGGTTTGGGCCAGAACGGGGAGCGGATATGACGACCATTTTATCCATCAGAGATCTGCGCAAATCCTACGCCGATGGGTTCGAGGCGCTGAAAGGTGTGTCTCTGGACATTGAAGAAGGCGAAATTCTTGCGCTTCTGGGGCCGAATGGGGCGGGAAAAACCACTCTGATCTCGACGATCTGTGGAATAACCACGCCAACATCCGGCACGGTCTCAGTCGGCGGGCACGACATTCAGTCGGACTATCGCGCAGCGCGCAGGATGATCGGGCTTGTCCCGCAAGAGATCGCGCTGGAACCGTTTGAAAAGGTCTGGAACACAGTTCGGCTGTCACGCGGGTTGTTTGGGCTGGGCAAAGACAACGCCCGGATAGAGGACATTCTGCGCAAGCTCTCGCTATGGGACAAGCGCAAGAACCCCATCAAGGAGTTGTCGGGCGGCATGAAACGCCGCGTGCTGATCGCCAAGGCCTTGGCGCATGAACCACGGGTTTTGTTTCTGGATGAACCGACGGCAGGTGTGGATGTCGAGCTGCGCAAGGATATGTGGGAAATCGTGGCCGAGCTGAAACGGGACGGTGTCACCATCATTCTGACCACCCACTACATCGAAGAGGCAGAAGCCATCGCGGATCGCGTCGGCGTCATCGACAAGGGTGAGTTGCTTTTGGTGCAGGACAAAGACACGCTTATGGCGCAGATGGGCAAAAAGCAGATTGTCGTCATGCTCACCGAGCCAATCGCCAAGATTCCCGATGATTTGGCCAGCCACAATCTGACCCTCAACGGCGCGGGGGATAGCCTGATCTATACCTACGATACCCATGCGGATCGCACGGGGATAACGACCCTGTTGAATGACGTGTCGCAGGCCGGACTGGTGTTGCGCGATGTGCAGACACGGCAATCGAGCCTGGAGGAGATATTTGTCAATCTGGTATCCGGAGAGGCGGCATGAACTGGACCGCAATCGCTGCAATCTACCGGTTCGAAATGGCCCGCTTCTTTCGCACCCTGGCGCAAAGCTTCCTGTCACCGGTTCTTTCCACTTCGCTGTATTTCGTGGTATTTGGCACCGCCATCGGCAGTCGAGTTCAGGAGGTCGAGGGTGTATCCTACGGCGCGTTCATCGTCCCGGGCTTGATCATGCTGTCTGTGGTGATGCTTTCGATCTCGAACGCGTCTTTCGGAATTTATTTCCCAAAGTTTCTGGGCACCATCTACGAGCTGTTGTCGGCGCCGGTGAATTTTATCGAAATCGTGATTGGGTATGTCGGTGCGGCGGCCACCAAAGCGCTGTTCGTGGGGTTGGTCATTCTGGCCACGTCGACCTTTTTCGTCGACATACGGATCGAACATCCCTTTGCCATGGCGGCGTTCTTGATCCTGTCATGTCTCAGCTTCTCGTTGCTGGGTTTTATCATCGGGATATGGGCCAGTAATTTTGAACAGATGTCATTGGTGCCGCAGCTTGTGGTCACGCCGCTTATCTTCCTTGGCGGTACGTTTTATTCAATCTCGATGCTGCCGCCTCTGTGGCAGACGATCACGTTGTTCAATCCGGTCGTCTATCTGATTTCGGGGTTTCGCTGGTCGTTTTTCGGGCTTGCGGATGTGCCCATTGCCCTGAGTTTGCTGGCCATCATAGCCTTTACCGGGGTGTGTCTGGCGGTCATTGGCTGGATCTTCAAAACCGGCTGGCGCATTCGCAGCTAACCCACGCCGGTGCGTTGCATTTTTGCCCATCGAGTGTGTGAATCTGGTTCACGTCGCGTTCAAGGTTCGAAGAGTCCCTTGTTTACGGGATGGCGGCACTCTACATCGGCACCCATGAAGCTCAGCCTGCCGTTCGTCAAAAAACATCCCTGTGTGGCCATCGTCCGCCTGTCCGGCGCCATTGGAATGGCCGGGCGCGGGTCCTTGAATGACGCCACGCTGGCGCCGGTTCTCGAGAAAGCCTTTCGCAAGGGAAAACCTGCGGCCGTGGCGCTTGAGATCAATTCACCGGGCGGATCCCCTGTCCAAAGTTCAATGATCGGTGCGCGCATTCGGCGTTTGTCCGAAGAACTGGACGTGCCGGTCATCGCTTTTGTCGAAGACGTCGCTGCATCCGGTGGGTATTGGCTGGCCGCCGCAGCGGATGAGATCTGGGCCGATGACAGTTCCGTGCTGGGATCGATCGGTGTGATCTCGGCTGGGTTTGGCGCGCATGTCTTTCTGGCGCGGCAAGGGTTTGAGCGGCGGGTTCATACCGCTGGGAAATCGAAGTCCATGCTCGACCCGTTTTCACCAGAAAAGAAAGAGGACGTAGCCCGCCTGCAAGGGTTGTTGGGTGATATCCACGAGAATTTCATTGCGCATGTCAAAGATCGGCGCGGGGACAAGCTGAATCAGGAAACTGATCTGTTCACGGGCGAGGTCTGGCTGGCGCGTCGCGCGCAGGAACTGGGGCTGATCGACGGCATCGCCCATCTGAAGCCAAAGATGCAGGACCGTTTCGGTGACAAGGTCAAATTCCGCCGCTATGGCGTGAAAAAACCGATCTGGACCCGGTTTGGGACCAGCCTGGCGCAGGACGCTATTGCAGGATTAGAGGAGCGGGCAGCCTACGCGCGTTTCGGTTTGTGACGTGATCGTAAAGGCTGTCACTCTTTTTCTGATCGCTATGGGCGTATTGGCAATGTTCGGCAAGTTGCGGTTTCCCGGGCAGAAAAAGCTGAGCTCGGCAAAATGTCCGCGATGCGGTCGGTATCGCATCGGAAAGGGCCCCTGTACCTGTGAAAAAGGAGGCCGGGCTTGATCACCACGTGGCTGCTGTCTGGTCTTGGCTTGTTGATCCTGTTGCTGGCAGGCGATGCCTTGGTGCGTGGCGCAGTGAACCTGAGTCTGCGTTTAGGTGTCCCGGCTCTGATCGTCAGTCTTACGATTGTGGCCTTCGGCACGTCCGCGCCCGAGTTGTTGATTGCTATCAGCGCCGTCAAGGAACACGCACCGGGTATCGCGCTGGGCAATGTTGTCGGATCAAACACGGCCAACATCCTGTTGGTTCTTGGCCTTCCAGCGATGCTGGCAACGATCCACACCAGCGAGTGCGACAGCCGTAGGAACTATGCCTTCATGCTGATGGCGACGGCCTTGTTCATAGGGTTGGCGTTTTGTGGAACATTCACCGTCGTCAGCGGCCTGATCCTGCTGGCGGCTTTGGGCCTGGTTCTGATGAATGCCTTTCGTGAAGCAAAGGCGCACCGCAAGGCCTGTGGGGAAGCCTGTGCCGATGACGACGACCTTGAAGGCCTGGAAGAAGCCGATCCTGACATGCCTTACTGGAAGGTATCGGTTTACCTGATCCTAGGCCTTGTAGGCCTTCCAATGGGGGCGCACCTGCTGGTGGAAAATGCGACGGTCATCGCCCGGACCTATGGTGTCAGTGAGACGGTTATCGGTCTGACCCTGATTGCGGTTGGAACGTCTTTACCCGAACTGGCAACAACCGTCATGGCCGCGTTGCGCCGGCAGGCCGATGTTGCCCTAGGCAACGTGATCGGATCGAACATGTTCAATCTTCTGGCCATTATCGGGATCGCAACCTGGTTCGGGCGTATCCCGGTTGATCCCGGTTTCCTGTATTTTGACCTTTGGGTCATGCTGGGCGCTTCGCTGCTTCTGGTTCCCTTTGTTGTTTTCAAGCAGGATATCTCTCGCGTTTGGGGTCTGGTACTGACCTTCCTTTATGCGATTTATATCACTGTATTGCTGGTGTGATCTGACAAAACGAGGTGAAGCATGACCCGAGCTTTAGTGACCGGTGCCGGTATTCGTCTGGGTCGGGCCATGGCGCTTTTTCTGGCGGGTCGCGGATATGATGTCGCCGTTCACTATGCGTCCTCAGAACGCCCCGCGCACGAGACTGTGGCGGAGGTTCAGGCATTGGGCCGACGGTCGGTGGCCTTGCAGGCTGATCTGCTGGACGAGGCACAGGTGCAGGACCTGCTGCCCAAAGCAGCCGAGGCTCTGGGCGGGCCGATCACCTGTCTGGTGAACAACGCCTCAATCTTTGAATATGACAGTGTTCACACCGCGACCCGTCAAAGCTGGGACCGCCATCTCGACAGCAATCTGCGCGCACCGTTCGTTTTGACCCAAGCCATGGCCGGGCAGGGGCTGGCCCCGGACACAGACGAAAATGGCGAACCCCTTGCGACCGGTCTGATCATCAACATGGTGGACATGCGTGTACGCAAGCTGACACCCGAGTTCATGTCTTACACCATTGCCAAAATGGGGCTATGGACGCTGACCCGTACCTCGGCACAGGCGCTGTCCCCGGCAATCCGGGTCAATGCCATTGGGCCTGGCCCGACGGTACAGGGGCATCGTC
Source organism: Ruegeria sp. AF7 (assembly GCF_056541885.1). Classification (NCBI taxonomy): domain Bacteria; kingdom Pseudomonadati; phylum Pseudomonadota; class Alphaproteobacteria; order Rhodobacterales; family Roseobacteraceae; genus Ruegeria; species Ruegeria sp. AF7. The sequence goes on from NZ_JBQFYX010000004.1 coordinate 34,491, forward strand.
AAAGCGCCGAGCATTTCCAGGCGCAACGATCGAATACTGTTCTGGAACGCGGGTCAAATCCATCGGATATCACTGCCGCATTGGGGTTTTTTCTGGATGCGCACGCGGTAACGGGACAACTGATATGCGTGGATGGCGGTCAGCACCTGGGGTGGAAAACACCGGATGTTCTGGGTGTGGAATGAGCATTTCCGCTGCAAGTTTTGCACCGCGCACGTTCATGTTACCTACGTGTTACAAAAATGTCTTTTTTTTCATACACTTGCTAAATGCTTGAAAAAATAACTATCAAAATCAATAGCTTGATAATGTGCCTATTTTTTGTGCAGGTTGATGAAGTGGTAATGAAACAAGGGAAATTCTAAGACTGTGAAAACTTATCTTCACACTTATCCACAGGAATCGTGGATTTGTTTTCTCTTGATCTGAGGCCCGCAAGATTGCAGCCAGTAAAAGAGAATCATATCGGAAACCCATGACTACCCACAGTGAATCGTCCCCGACCGGTTATGCCTGCATTCAGCGTTACGCAAAGACGCTGGACAGCTCACCGGGGGTGTACAGGATGCTGGATGCCGAAAGCCGGGTTTTATACGTGGGCAAAGCGCGAAACCTGAAGGCGCGGGTATCGAACTATGCAAGGCCGGGTCATTCGGGCCGGATCGAGAAGATGATTGCCTCGACCGCTTCGATGATGTTTCTGACGACAAGAACCGAAACCGAGGCGCTGCTGCTGGAGCAGAACCTGATCAAGCAGCTTAAACCGAAATACAATGTGCTGCTGCGGGACGACAAAAGCTTTCCAAACATCCTGGTCGCCAAGGATCATGACTTTCCTCAGATCAAGAAACACCGCGGGGCCAAGAAGGAAAAAGGCGCCTATTTCGGGCCGTTTGCCAGCGCGGGTGCTGTAAACCGCACGTTGAACCAGCTGCAAAAGGCATTCCTGCTGCGGAACTGTTCGGATTCCATGTTTGACAGCCGTACGCGGCCCTGTTTGCTCTATCAGATCAAACGGTGCTCGGGGCCGTGTGTCGGTTTGATTTCGGAACAGGATTACAGTGAAAGCGTAAAGGATGCAGAACGTTTCCTGTCGGGGCGCTCGACCAAGGTGCAAGAGGAACTGGCTGAACAGATGATGGCCGCGTCCGAGGCCATGGAGTTCGAACGCGCCGCCGGTCTGCGCGACCGTATCCGTGCGCTGACGCAGGTTCAAACTTCACAGGGTATCAATCCGCGCGGTGTAACCGAGGCGGATGTGATCGGTCTTTATATGGACAGCGGGCAGGCCTGTGTTCAGGTATTCTTCATCCGTGCCAACCAGAACTGGGGCAACAAGGATTTTTACCCGCGTGTAGGACCAGATGTATCTCCGGCCGAGGTGATGGAAGCTTTCCTTGGTCAGTTCTACGACAACAAGGAACCGCCGCGGCAGTTGATTTTGTCGGACGGGATCGAAAACGCTGATCTGATGCAGGAAGCTTTGACGGAAAAAGCTGGTCGTAAGGTCGAGCTTCTCGTGCCGCAGCGTGGGGAGAAACAGGAACTGGTTGCAGGCGCATTGCGCAATGCGCGAGAGTCTCTGGCCCGGCGCATGTCGGAAAGCGCGACACAGGCCAAGTTGCTGCGCGGTGTGGCCGAGGCATTTGATCTGGACGGCCCGCCCGGTCGAATCGAAGTTTACGACAACTCTCATATTCAGGGCACCAACGCAGTTGGCGGCATGATCGTGGCAGGGCCCGACGGGTTCATGAAAAACGCCTATCGCAAGTTCAATATTCGTGGCGATGACCTGACACCGGGTGATGATTTTGGCATGATGAAAGAGGTTTTGAACCGTCGCTTCACCCGCCTGCAAAAAGAAGATCCGGACCGGGACAAAGGGCTTTGGCCCGACCTGCTGCTGATCGATGGCGGTGCCGGACAGGTCAGCGCCGCGCACGAGATCATGCAGGCCCACGGGGTCGACGACATTCCGATGGTCGGTGTTGCCAAAGGGGTCGACCGTGACCACGGCAAGGAAGAGTTTCACCGGATCGGCCGGCGCCCTTTTGCGCTGAAACGCAACGATCCCGTCTTGTACTTTGTTCAACGGCTAAGGGACGAAGCGCACCGTTTTGCCATTGGTACCCATCGTGCGAAACGCGCCAAGGCCGTTGGTGCCACGCCGCTGGATGAAATTCCGGGCGTTGGGGCTGCACGCAAGCGCGCCTTACTGACTCACTTCGGCAGCGCCAAAGCGGTAAGCCGGGCCAATCTGGCGGACCTGAAAGCGGTCGAGGGAATCTCGGCCGGGTTGGCTCAGAAAGTCTATGATTTCTTCCACGACAAGGGTTAGACCTGTCGCCCCCGCCACAGGATATAGAGGCCCGAAGCCACAATAAGCGCGCTGCCGACCCACATAGTACGGTCCAGGCTTTCGCCGAACAGGGCGATACCCAACCCGATACCGAACAGCAGTCGCGTATAGCGGAACGGGGTCACGGCAGACACTTCACCCGTGCGCATTGCGTTCATGAGCGCGGCATAGGCCATGACGCCCATCAGAACCGCGCCCGTCAGATGCAGGCTGGTGTGCAGGCTAACCGGTGCCACGGGCGCGCCTTCCCACATCCGATATGCAAGGCCCGCGACGATAATGCTGAGGAAACCATAAAACCCCAGTACTTCGGTTCCAAGGGTCGCAGGGGCCGCGCGGCTGGCCAGATCACGCCCTGCGAACCCTAACATACCCAGCACGGCCAGCATCGACAGTAGTGAAAAACTGTCCCCGGTCGGTTGCAGAATAATGACGACTCCGATCATACCGACAAAAATCGCGCTCCATCGCCGCCAACCAACCGCTTCACCAAAGAATAACGCCGCGCCCGCGACCACAACCAACGGCGTCGCTTGCAGGATCACCGTGGCCGAGGACAAGGGCGTCAATGCGATGGCGAGCACATAGAACAGCCGACCAAAGACTTCGAACAGCACCCTAACTTTCATCGGGCGGGAGAGAACGTCTGGGTGTATCAGACGTTTTCCACGAGCCGACGCCAGCGCGGCAAAGATTATGGACCCACCCGTCCCGAACAGCACCAGTACCTGCCAGATCGGAAGTGCGGAGGATGCTGCTTTCAGCAACGCATCCTCCAGCGCAAAGCCCGCCATTGCCGCCACCATCCACAGGCTGCCGACCATGTTCGACCGGGCGTCGGTTTGAATATGCGCTGTCATCCTGTACGTTCCGCTTTGCAGTCGACGGATAATCTGACCGCAAAGACGTGAAACGCCAAGTGCACGAGGCGCAAAGCGTCGGACCTGCGGCGCTTTGACCAAGCTGTTGTGAGTGATGTAGTTTTTTACCGGTTTGTCTTTTCTGTCTTGAACCGTCGATATAGGGTCCAAGCCATGAAGTGGAATTTGCCCAATATCCTGACGGTTCTACGCCTGCTGGCTGCGCCCGGTCTGGCCGTTATGTTTTTGTACTTCACCCGGCCCTATGCGGACTGGTTCGCTTTGATCCTGTTCCTTTCGGCGGCGATCACCGATTGGTTCGATGGCTATCTGGCCCGTGCGTGGAAACAGGAAACCAAGATGGGCGCGATGCTGGACCCGATTGCCGACAAGGCAATGGTGGTGATCGCACTGATGATTCTGGTTGGCTATTCGACCGAACACTGGACGCCATGGCTGGTGCTACCGGCCACCGTGATCTTGTTCCGCGAGGTTTTTGTCTCGGGCCTGCGCGAATATCTGGGCGATGTGGCGGGGACGCTGAAGGTTACAAAGCTGGCCAAGTGGAAAACAACAGCGCAGATGATCGCCATCGCGGTACTGTTCTCGCAGGGTATCTTTGAACACTATGCCGTGATGGCAAGTTTCGGTATGGATGCCGAGCTGGTGGAACAGATCATCGTGGGGAAGGTTGAAGACGTGAACCACCTGCGCTGGCACATCAACGGCATGTTCTGGTCGGGTCAAGTCGGGCTGTGGTTGCTGTGGATTGCGGCGGCGCTGACATTGATCACCGGCTATGATTACCTACGTAAAGCCATGCCACATCTGAAGGAGATCTGAGGGATGGATGTGCTGTATTTTGCATGGGTACGCGAACGTATCGGTTTGCCAAAGGAAAAGGTCGAGACGCAGGCAGTCACTGTCAATGATCTGGTGGCCGAGTTGAGCGCTCGGGAAGAACGCTATGCCGCGGCATTTGCCGATTTGTCCGCCCTGCGCGTTGCACTGGATCAGGAGTTGTCGGATTTTGACGCCTCGCTGTCGGGCGTTCGGGAAGTGGCGTTTTTTCCACCAATGACGGGCGGTTGAGCGATGCGGATCGCTGTTCAGCAGGAAGCATTCGATCTGGGCGCCGAGGCCAATGCTTTTGCCGCCGGGGATGATGCCAACGGAGCCATTGTCACCTTCACTGGCGTTGTGCGCGACCTGGCAAGCGGTGATCTGGATGTGATGGAGATTGAACACTATCCGGGTATGACGGAACGGGCGCTGACCAAGATTGCCCAGGAAGCCAAGGAGCGGTGGTCATTGGGTGACGTGCTGGTGATCCATCGTCATGGCCGACTGGCCCCGGGAGACAGGATCATGATGGTGGCGACCGCTGCGCCGCATCGTAAAGATGCGTTTGAGGCAGCGGAATATCTGATGGATTATCTGAAGTCTCGCGCACCTTTCTGGAAGAAGGAAATCACCCACTCTGGTGCGGAATGGGTCGCAGCCAAAGACGAAGACGAAGACGCGCTGACCCGGTGGTAGTGATTTAGCGACCGTTTATTCTTGCAAACTTGGGCGGTGGCGCAAGGTCGTATACTTAATCCGCGTTGTTGATCCGTCCGCGCAGTTCTTCGGCCTCCTGACGCGCGGCCCGCAGGCCATCCATAGCAGCTGCCAGCTCGGCCTCTGTCTGGGTTAGCTGGTTTGTCAATTCGGCCTCACGTTGCTGCAAATAGGTGATGGCCTGATCGCGGGTTTCCTCGGCCTCGTGCAACTCCTGACTCATCCGATCCAGATCGGCAACGTCGCTTTGACTTACTCGGGACAGGCGGTGCGCCAACCAGTTGGCAAACCAGCCCATGCAGAAGGCGGCGAACAGGATAATGGCAGTTACAATGACGAATTCTGTTCTGTTCAACTTACTGGTCCCCTGCATCCGCATCTGGTGCGGTCGTGTCGGTTTGGTCCTCTGCGGAAGTCGCAGCCTCGGCCTCAAGCGCTTCAAGGCCTGTTTCTCTACCCTCAACAGGCTCAGGGCGGATCAGACGGAACTCGATCCGGCGGTTTTCTTCCCGACCCTCTTCGGTGTCGTTGTCAGCGATGGGTTGCGTTTCCCCATACCCCACGGCGGTGTAGCTGCTGGTAGGAATGCGCCGCCCGCGCAGCTCGTTCAGAATGGATTGCGCCCGCGCCTGGCTGAGTTGTTGGTTCATCTCTTCACGGCCCTGACTGTCTGTGTGGCCCTGAATCTCCATACGGATCGGACCGCAGTCGCGCAGGATATCCGCAATCTGGTTCACCACATCGCGCGAGTCTGATGCAATCGTGGCCGATCCGGGCTCAAAGGCGATTTTGCTGGTGGCCTGAATTTCAGCAATTTGGGCCTCGCAGACTTCCGGGTCGGGCAGGGCGTCCTCGGGTTCCGGTGGGGGCTGATAGGTGATGGTCAGGGTGTATTCCTGCCCCTCGCCCAACTTGTCGGACAATTGACCTGCGATGCGGGCCTTGGCGTCTTCTTCGTGGCTGAGGCCGATCAGTTCGACCGTATCGGGTGTTACGGTCAATACGCCGTTGTGGAGCTGACCCAAAGCCTCCAGACCGGCCAGAACACGTACAGGCCAGTCCGTCGGGAGATCCGAAACGATGCGGGTGGCAGTATATACCTGATCGGATCCAAAGGCCGCGCGCGCGTAGCTGTCGACCATGTCGCGCAGAGTTTCATCACCCAGCCGTCCGCGCAATTGCACCAGCCCCTCAGGGCTGCGGGTGGCCGAGAACTCGACCGGGCCATTTGGGTTCGTTGTCTCAGGCTCGGGCAATACGGCGTGCAAGGCGAAGACCGCAGGCAGCTCGGTTTCAAGCTCGCCCACAACCCGGTCGAACAACGCAGGATCGGTTCCCTCCGCTGCGATCAGGGTAATGTCCGCGTCTGACATGGTGACCGAACCCTGGCCTATCCGGAACAGCGCCTGAATGCTTTTCTCGGCTGCTTCTGGCCAGCGTGGCGATGGTTCGCCCAAGGCGATGGTGCAGGAATAAGGCCCCGTTAACCCGGCGTTTTTCGCGGCGGCCACGATTCGGTCACGTGCCTTCTCATCCTGCGCCGAGCAGGCGTCAAAATGCCCGCCTTCTTCGTCGATCAGGTAACGCAAAGTAAATGGAGTGACGACCGGGCGAGGTGCTGAAATTGCCAGCCCAACCCGCAGGCTGGGCGGTGCCGTACGCGTCAGGTCGCGTTCCAGTTTTTGTTTTTCTTGCTGACTGTTGGCAATTGCCGTGATCCTGACCAGATCCGGGCTGGCGGAAATTTTGGCGCGGGGCAGGTGGGTCAGGGCCTCCAACGCGTAAGATATTGCGGCATCCCACCCTTTGGGCTTTGGGTAATCTGCTGTTTCCATCAGGTCCGAAATGGCAACAGATCTGTCCAGATTGCCAAGCCGTTGGATCAGCTTGTCCCTGTTCTCACTGGCCGGGATCAGACCTATCACCGAAATTCCACTGTCATTTCGCAGGATTTCTACCGAAAAGCGCGGTGCTGCGAGGGCGGAAGTTGCGATAACCTCCATTTCGTCGATTACGCGGGATGTATCAACTTCGGTTCCCGCGGCGGTCAGAGCGTTAAAGCGGGTCGCTTCATCTGGCGCTGTACCGGTCAGGACCACCCGCAAACCATCGGCTTCGACCTCGGCCCAATCGTGTCCTTTCAGGTCCAGCGAGCGCCGTACAGCGAGTTCCGATGATTCTTCGATCTCGGTAACAGCATAGCTGGCCGCCAGAAGTGACAGGCCAGCTGATACAAGAAAGATCAGGGAAACAGCGATAAAATACGGCAGACGCATGTTTGGGTTTGGCACTCCTCAGGCGTTTGCGCCGATCTTTACAGGCCCCGTTCAGCGGGTGCAATCAGAGCAACAAGGCGACGCAAAGGAAGATCAGCGGAATAAAGCCGGTATCGCGGTTGGCCCGAAACAGCAGCAGCAGCTTGGCGTTGTCTTCGGTATCAAGCCCGCGCAATTGCCACATCATGTGCCAGCCCATGGCCCAGGGGCCGCAAAGCGCGACCCCCAACGCCAGAATTGACGCGTCAGGCACCCCGGCATCAATAATGGCCAGCCCCATCAGCGATACTGTTGCGACCAGAAAATACTTCAGCCATTTCGCCGTGTCGGTGCCAAACAGGCGCGCGGTGGATTTGATGCCGACCAGTTCATCATCCTCGGTATCCTGATGTGCATAGATCGTGTCATAGAACAGGGTCCAGGCGATGCCGGACAGGTACAGCGTGACAGCAGGCCAGCCGAGCGACCCGCTATGCGCCGTCCAAGCCAGTAATGCGCCCCAGTTGAAGGCCAGCCCCAGAAAAACCTGAGGCCACCACGTAAACCGCTTGGCAAACGGATAAACGGTCACCGGCAGTAAAGATAACACACCCATGGCAATCGCCGCCTGATTGAAGCTGAGAAGAATGCCAAGCGCCAGAAGGCTTTGCAGTATCATCCAGGCCGCAGCTTGCCGGACACTGACTTGCCCCGACGGTATCGGGCGCGAGCGTGTGCGTTCAACCTGTGCGTCGAATTCCCGGTCTGTAATGTCATTCCACGTGCAACCGGCACCTCGCATCAAAAAAGCTCCGAATGCGCAGCCTAGGGCAATCCACAGATCTTCCCAACGCGGTTGACCGTCATGCAGGATGGCCAGCGCCAGCCCCCACCAACATGGAAGCAGCAACAGCCATGTGCCGATGGGCCGGTCTGCGCGGCTGAGGCGCAGATACGGTCGGGCAAAGGCTGGGGCATGGGTGTCGACCCAGTTGCCGGTGACGGCATCGGCGACTTGACCATCTGGTGTTGGGGCATTGCCTTGCATATGTAGGTCTCATGAATGCGAAAATCAGACTGTATGTAGAGCAGCCCTTGGGGCAGGGGCAATCGGTTCCTTTGACGCGCGATCAGGCGCACTATCTGTTTGGCGTCATGCGACTGCCGGTTGGCGGAGCAGTGGCGCTGTTTAACGGCAAAGATGGAGAGTGGCTGGCCGAGGTGGCCGAGTCCGGAAAACGCGGTGGCGCTCTGACCTGTGTCAGGCAGACCAAACCTTTGCAGCTGCCCCCCGATCTGTGGTTCCTGTTTGCGCCGATCAAAAAGGCGCGCACCGATTTCATTGTTGAAAAAGCAGCTGAAATGGGCGCGGCTCGCATCCTGCCAGTTCAGACCGAATTCACCAACGCAGACCGTATCCGGCAGGACCGGCTTCAGGCTCATGCAATCGAAGCAGCTGAACAATGCGGTGGAACCTACGTGCCCGAGGTGGCAGACCTTCAGCGGCTGGACCGTGTGCTGAAGACCTGGCCTGAAGGGCGGCAGTTGATGTTCTGCAACGAAGCCGAGGTCGGCTCGGCCCTGCGGCTGGCAGCGAATGAAAAAGGGCGCCCCTGGGCGATTCTCATCGGCCCGGAAGGCGGGTTTTCCAACGCTGAGCGTGCACGGCTGTCGACTTTACCCTATGCGCATGTGGTCAGTCTGGGCCCGCGTATTCTGCGGGCCGATACAGCGGCGGTGGCCGCATTGACCATGTGGCAGCAGGCATTGGGAGATTGGTCGTGATTCGCGAGGCGGTTCAATCGGATGCCCCGGCGCTAGAGAGGTTTCTGTCCCGCTACCCTGACAGTTCAATGTTTTTGCGCAGCAATTTGGCGGCCCACGGGGTGGGGTTGAATGCGAATGAATATTCCAGCCGCTACTTCATCTGGGGTGAGGATCAGGTCCGGGGTGTCTTCGGGCTCAGCAAGAAGGGCTATCTGATGGTTCAATTGCCCAACGCCGAAACCGAAGCTGCCGAGTGTTTCGCGCGGATGATCGAAGGCGAAACCGTTTTGGGTATGACGGGAGATGCACCTCAGGTCGAGCTGACGTTGGGCGCTCTGGGATTGGGGCAGGCGAAGTACCGGTTGAATCACGATGAACCGCTTTATCGACGTGACCTGCGAGGTCTGACTGAGGCACCTGTTCCTTATCGCGCTTTGCGCGCCGAGGATCGGTCAAGACTGCACACTTGGTTCGCGGATTACTTCGAAGATACTGGACAGGCCGCAGGCGAAGAGGCGCGTGAGCTGGCGGCAGAGCGCGTCGAGGCGGAATTGACCGCAGGTAGGGCGATTGTCCTGATGGAAGGCGACGCGCCGGTTGCCATGGCGTCTGTAAATGCCAGGGTTCACGACCAAATTCAGGTCGGTGGTGTTTTTGTTCCACGTAAAAACAGAAATCGTGGCTTGGGTCGACGGGTCACGACCGCATTGATGCAGAAAGCAAAATCCGAGGGCGCGGCGGCAGCGATCCTGTTTGCGAACAACGCACCTGCCGCCCGTGCCTATGAGGCGATTGGGTTCCAACAGGTGGGTTGGTACAAGGTCGCTTTGCTTCAGGAACCGCAAAGGGTTCTCTCATGAGTTTCATCCGACCTGAAGCAAAACTGGCGCTTTGGCGTTGGCGCGAGGTTCTGGTCGCAGCTTTTGTCCTGATCCTTGGTCTGAGCTGGATCAGCGGGCCGGGCGGACTGTTGGCCTGGATAGGCTGGTTTCTGATTGTCGTGTCAGCGGCTTTGGCCGTGATCGGCATACAGCGCGCGCGCTTCAGAACAGGTGTGGGCGGGCAAGGTGTCGTGACGATTGATGAAGGTCAGATCACTTATCTTGGCCCCTTGGATGGCGGCATCGTCGCGTCCCGCGAAATTGAGCGTTTGGCCCTTGACCCGACCTCCGACCCCGCACATTGGGTTCTGGATCAGCCGGGCCAGCCAACGCTTCACATTCCTGTGAATGCAGAAGGAGCCGAGGCGTTGTTCGACGTGTTCTCAAACCTGCCGGGCCTCAAAACCGAGCAAATGCTGTCGGAACTCAACGGCAAATCGCGGCATCCGGTCGTTATCTGGGAACGCACACCGTCGCGTCCGGCGCATTTGCCGTTGCATTGACACTGACGCCATTTGCGACCACGACTTGACCTTCAAAACAGACACAGCAGGATCGGAGCACGGTTCATGTCCATCCCTCAGTCCGGCGGCGGTCCGATCGAACGCCATGAACAACTGGCCGAATATCTGGAATCGGGTTGCAAACCCAAACAAGATTGGCGCATCGGCACCGAGCATGAGAAATTCGGCTATTGCAAGGACACGCTGAAACCTCTGCCTTTTGAAGGAAAGCGATCCATTGTCGCCGTGTTGGAGGGGTTGCGGGATCGCCACGGCTGGGGAGAGGTCCGTGAATCCGGTCATCTGATCGGTCTGGAAAAGGACGGCGCAAATGTCAGCCTTGAACCGGGTGGCGCGCTGGAGCTGTCGGGGGCCCCTCTGGAGACGATCCATGAAACCTGCGATGAGGTGAATACTCACCTGCGCGAGGTGAAGGATATCGCCGATGAGATCGGTGTGGGATTCATCGGTCTGGGCGCGGCGCCGATCTGGACGCATGACCAGATGCCGCTGATGCCCAAGGGGCGGTATCGGCTGATGAACGATTATATGGAAAAAGTTGGCACCATGGGCCGCGCCATGATGCGGCGGACGTGTACCGTTCAGGTCAATATCGACTTCGGGTCCGAGGCCGACATGGTACAGAAACTGCGCGTGGCGCTGGCATTGCAGCCCGTAGCGACGGCGCTGTTTGCCAATTCTCCGTTCTTCGAAGGTAAAGTGAACGGCCAGAAAAGCTGGCGCAGCCATATCTGGCGACATTTGGACGATGCGCGCACGGGCATGTTGCCCTTCGTGTTCGAGGATGGCTTTGGATTCGAACGCTATGTCCAATACGCGCTCGATGTGCCGATGTATTTCGTCTACCGCGACGGGCAGTACATCAACGCGCTGGGCATGTCGTTTCGCGATTTCCTCAAAGGTGAGTTGCCTGCATTGCCGGGGGAAACGCCGACCCTATCGGATTGGGCCGATCACCTGACGACGGCCTTCCCCGAAGCGCGGATCAAGAAGTTCATGGAGATGCGTGGCGCGGATGGTGGCCCTTGGCGACGGCTTTGCGCCTTGCCCGCCTTCTGGGTCGGGCTGACCTATGACCAAACCGCGCTGGATGCAGCGTGGGATCTGGTCAAAGGTTGGGATGCAGAAACGCGCGAGGGGCTGCGTGTTGCGGCGGCCAAAGACGGGCTTCAGGCGCAGGTTGGCAATGTCAACATGCATGATCTGGCGCGTGAAGTTGTGGCGATCTCTGAGGCGGGCCTGAAAGCCCGCGCGCGCCCTGGTGCTGGTGGGCTGGTCCCGGATGAGACGCATTTCCTGAACGCGTTGAAGGAAAGCATCGACACCGGCAAGGTTCCGGCAGATGAGTTGCTGGAACACTACAATGGCGACTGGAATGGCGATCTGACCCGGATTTATCCCGAATACAGCTATTGATGCGCACCGTCCCGCTTGCAATCGCGGGGCGGGGCCGATAGCAGGTTCTCGACCAAATTCAGAGGGCCGTCATGGACGATCTTAAGGCAAAATATCTGGGCCAAATCGCCGAAGCAGGCGACGAAAACGCGCTTGAGGCGATCCGCGTCGCGGCTGTTGGCAAAAAAGGCGAGGTCGCGCTGAAGATGCGCGAGCTGGGCAAGATGACGCCCGAGGAACGTCAGGTCGCAGGCCCGGCGCTGAATGCCCTGAAGGATGAAATCAACTCGGCGCTGTCCGCCAAGAAAGCCGCGCTGGCCGATGCTGCACTGGATGAGCGCCTGCGCACCGAATGGCTGGACGTCACCCTGCCGACCCGCGCCCGCCGTCAGGGCTCGATCCACCCGGTCAGTCAGGCGACCGAGGAGCTGACCGCGATTTTTGCTGAACTGGGTTTCTCGGTGGCCGAAGGGCCGCGTGTTGAAGACGACTGGTACAATTTCGACGCGCTGAACATCCCCGGTCACCACCCCGCACGGGCCGAGATGGACACGTTCTATATGCACCGCGCCGAGGGTGATAACCGCCCGCCGCACGTGCTGCGCACCCATACGTCTCCGGTGCAGATCCGGTCGATGGAGAAACAGGGCGCGCCGATCCGCGTGATTTGCCCGGGCGGCGTGTACCGCGCCGACTATGACCAGACCCACACGCCGATGTTCCATCAGGTCGAGGGGCTTGCCATCGACAGGGACATCTCGATGGCGAACCTGAAATGGGTCCTGGAAGAGTTCGTGAAAGCGTTCTTTGAGGTCGACGATGTCGAACTGCGCTTCCGCGCTTCGCACTTCCCGTTCACCGAGCCGTCGGCCGAGGTCGATATCCGCTGTTCCTGGGATAACGGCCAGCTGAAGATCGGCGAGGGCGACGACTGGATGGAGATTCTGGGATCCGGCATGGTCCACCCCAAGGTGATCGCCGCTGGAGGGATCGACCCCGAGGTCTATCAGGGTTTTGCGTTCGGGATTGGCATCGACCGTCTGGCGATGCTGAAATACGGTATTCCGGACCTGCGGGCGTTCTTTGATTCCGACCTGCGCTGGCTGCGCCACTATGGGTTTGCAGCGCTGGATATGCCGAACCTGCATGGTGGTTTGAGTAGATAAATGGAGCTAGTAGGCGCGGTTTGGGAGTTTATTACATCGCTGGGCGAGCAGTTTGTTGCGCTGGCGTTTACGCTGCTCGCCGCGCTAGTTTTCTATGCATTTCGCCTGAGGCCAATTCTGGTTTTCGGTCGCGCCCACTCCAGTCTACACAACCTGAATCTATCCCAAAATCAGGAGGGTCCCCCTGAAAAGGACCACTTCCTAGAGATTTATAACGAGCAATTTTTTGTTCAAAACAAGGGTAGGAAACCCGCCACAGACGTAAGTCTAGTCCTTAGCCATTTTCCTAGAAATATTTCCATTAATCCGGGTCAAAAAGTTAGTTATGAAGCTATTGAAAATGGACAGTGCCTGATCAAGTTACCCTACATCGCAGCCGATGAGTTGATTACCCTTGATTGCGTCTATCTTAATCAACGAGCTGCTTATCTTGCCTCGGTAAGGTGTTCGGAGAGCGTTGGAAAAGAAGTCGACTTCTTCACTGTGCAACGCTTCTCGAGCCTTACTTACAGTTTGTTGTGGTTGCTGATTTTGTTTGGTCTGGCTTTTCTAGTGCAGTTCGTAGCGGGACTGTTCTAGGTGAATAAAATAGGTGCGCGGAGCAAAGGCCCATAGGCCGCGCTATCGCCATCATGCGGTCTGGCCATAGCGCGGCTTGATGCTTTGACCTGACGTAGGGCGGGCTTCAGCCCGCCATGTGCGGTGGGTGGGTGCCGGGCTGAAGCCCGGCCTGCGTTCGGACCACACCGATATGTTAAGTGACAGGGCGGAATGCCCCGTTAGGGTCGGGCGCATGATCCGTCGATTGCTCTGCCTTCTCCTGCTGATGACCGCGCCCGCCTTTGCCATGGGTCCCTGGAAAACCGAATGCCACGGCGATATTGCCTGTGATCTCGGTGACCGCTCGTATCACGTTCTTGAACCTGATGGCTGGGATGGTGAAACACCTCTGCCCGTGCTGCTGCATTTCCATGGTTGGGCGCGGCAGGGGACCGTTGTGGTGAACCACGAACGGATTGCCGGGGCCACGAAACGTCGGGGTGTGCTGCTGGTTGCCCCGAACGGTTTGGGCAAAAGCTGGGATTTCTGGTCCGCACGCTCGGATGATGTGCCTTTTGCCGACCGGGTGCTTGAGGACGTGGCCAAGCGCTATCCGATTGACCCTAACCGCATCTATGTCTCGGGCTATTCCTTCGGCGGTGCGATGGCGTGGCGCTATGTGTGCCAGTCGGGCAATGACGTCGCTGCTTTGCTGGCCGTTGCGGGCAGCATTCGCCAGACAGAAAACTGCCCCGAAGCCCCGCGTGAGGCGCGCCATGTACACGGGCTCAGCGATACGGTGATGGATTTTCCTTATGGCGCAAATGGCGACACGACCCATCCGGTCTCGCTTTGGCGTGAAAAGTACAATTGCAACGGAGCGACCCCGCGGGGTGATTGGAGTGTGGAACCGTTCCTGACGCTTAGCCGAGTGGAATGGACCGATTGCACGCAGGGGCAGGTGACGCTGGACACGCATCCCGGCGGGCATTTCATCCCGCATGGCTGGATTGGGCGGCAGTTGGATGAGCTTTTGGGCCGCACCCCCAGCTATCCGTGACGCGCAGCGCTTGCACCCCGGCGCATTCTTTGCCATTGCCTGTGCCGACTGGATGTTTGCCAAAAAAGGCCCCGTGCAATGAAATTCACTCTGTCCTGGCTGAAAGACCACCTCGACACTGATGCTTCGGTTGATGAAATCGCCGAGGCGCTGACCGATCTCGGGCTTGAGGTCGAAGAGATCGTGAACCCGGCCGAACGGCTGGCAGGTTTTACACTGGGCTATGTGAAACACGCCGAGAAACACCCTGACGCGGACAAGCTGCGCGTTTGCAAGGTCGACACGGACGAGGGTGAGCTACAGATCATCTGCGGTGCGCCAAATGCGCGTGAAGGGATCACCGTCGTGGTCTGCAAACCGGGCATGTACATCCCTGGCCTGGACCTGACCATCAGTGTCGGCAAGATCCGTGGCGTCGAAAGCTTTGGCATGATGGCGTCCGAGCGTGAGCTGGAGCTGTCGGATGAACATGATGGCATCATCGAACTGCCTTCGGGCGAAGTGGGTGATACATTCGTGGACTGGCTTGCAGAAAGCGACCCGTCCAAAGTCGACCCGATGATCGAAATCGCGATCACTCCGAACCGCCCGGATGCGTTGGGGGTTGAAGGGATTGCGCGCGATCTGGCCGCGCGTGGAATTGGCACGTTGAAGCAGCGTGATTATACGCCTGTTCCGGGTGATTTCGATTGCCCGATCAAGGTGACGATCGACGAGGACACGCTGGACGGAGCGCCGCATTTCACCGGCCGTTTGATCCGTGGCGTGAAGAATGGCCCCAGCCCGCAATGGCTGCAGGATCAGTTGAAGGCCATAGGTCTGCGTCCGATCTCGGCGCTGGTGGATATCACCAATTACATGACCTACGATCACAACCGCCCGTTGCACGTGTTCGACGCCGACAAGGTGCAGGGCAACCTGCGGGTGCACCGCGCCAAAGGCGGCGAGACGCTGGTCGCACTGGATGAAAAAGAATACACGCTGCAACCCGGAATGATGGTGATTTCGGATGACAAGGGCCCGGAATCGATTGCGGGCATCATGGGCGGTGAGGAAACCGGATGTACCGAGGAAACGGTAAACGTTTTCCTCGAAAGCGCGTTCTGGGATCATGTGCAAATTGCGCTCACAGGCCGTGCGCTCAAGATCAATTCCGACGCGCGCTATCGGTTCGAGCGCGGTGTCGACCCGGAGTACACCCGCGAGGGGCTGGAACACGCGACCCAGATGATTCTGGACATCTGCGGCGGAGAAGCCTCCAACGTGGTTGAGGCTGGCAAAGCGCCGAACCATGCGCGCGCATACAAGCTGAATGCGGAAAGGGTGCAGTCTCTGGTTGGGATGGATATTCCCGAAAGCGAACAGCGACAGACCCTGACCCGTCTGGGCTTTCGTCTGGAAGGCGAGATGGCCCATGTCCCCAGCTGGCGCCCGGATATCCTGGGCGAGGCCGATCTGGTGGAAGAGGTCGCGCGGATTGCTTCCTTGACAAAGCTGCAAGGCAGGCCGCTGCCGCGCGTGACCGAGGGGATACCGAAACCGGTGATGACCCCGGCGCAACGCCGTCAGTCCATGGCGCGCCGTACCTGCGCGGCGCTGGGTTATAACGAATGCGTCAGTTATACGTTCATTGATCAGGCTTCGGCGGCTTTGTTCGGTGGCGGCGATACTACGACCATGCTGGAAAACCCGATCTCGTCCGAGATGAGCCATATGCGCCCCGATCTGTTGCCCGGCCTGTTGCAGGCTGCGGCCCGCAATCAGGCGCGTGGTTTCGCGGATGTCGCCCTGTTCGAGGTCGGTCCGGTCTTTCACAATGGCGAGCCGGGTGATCAGAAAACCCAGATCACCGGTCTGCTGGTAGGACGTTCGGGCCCCAAGGATGTGCACGGTGCTGCGCGCCCAGTGGACGTTTTCGACGCCAAGGCAGATGTAGAGGCCGTTCTGGCCGCCATTGGCGCACCCGAAAAGGTTCAGATTCTGCGCGATGACGATCCATGGTGGCATCCGGGCCGTCATGGCAAAATCTGTCTGGGCCCGAAAAAAGTACTGGGTGTCTTCGGAGAGCTGCACCCACGCATTTTGCAGGCCATGGACATAAAAGGTCCGGCAATGGCATTCACCATCTGGCCGGACGAAGTGCCTTTGCCCCGCAAATCTGGTGCCACCCGCGCTGCGCTGGAACTGCGCGACTTGCAGGCGGTCGAGCGTGATTTTGCTTTTGTCGTCGATGCCGATGTCGAAGCGCTGACGCTGGTAAACGCAGCCGCAGGCGCTGACAAGGCACTGATTGAGGGCGTGCGTGTCTTTGACGAATTCATCGGCGGCAGCCTTGGCGAAGGCAAAAAGTCCCTTGCCATTACAGTGCGCCTGCAACCGACCGAGGCGACTCTGAAGGAAAAAGACATCGAAGCTGTGGCCGAGAAGATCATTGCCAAGGTTGCCAAGGCGACGGGTGGGGTCCTTCGCGGTTAGAGCTCTGAGGCTCCAATGGAAAGCGCGCCTTCGGGCGCGTTTTTTATTTGGACAGGAACTTGGTCAGTAAGTCATAGACCAGCCGGATGCGGCGGCTGGTGTGCAACTCGCGATGCGTGGTCAACCAGATCGGAAATGTGATAGCCTCCATCCCGGGGCACACACGCTCCATACCTGGTGCCGCATCACCGACGGTCTGCGACATGGGCGCTATGCCAAAGCCTTGTTTGGCATATTCCCAAGCCACTATTCCGTTCTGAGACCCAAGCCGGAAATTCTCGTTGGTCAGGTGAATGCCAAGCGGTTTCAGATAGGCGATCATCTGATTGTCGTCGCCGAAGCTGATGAACTCATGCCGTGAAAGGTCCTGCTTTGATTTCGGGCGTCCCGCACGGTTGAGATACTCTGTGGTTGCATAGAAATGCCCCGACGCCTCCTGTACCAGTTTCGCGATTAGGTCGGGTTGATCAGGACGGACATGGCGGATCGCGATATCTGCCTCGCGCCGCATAAGATCCTGAATATCGTTTGAGGCAATCACGTCAATCCGCAGGCGCGGGGCTTGCGTCCGGATTTCGCGCAGCAGGTCGGGCAAGACATAGGCCGACATCACGTCACTGGCAGTGATGCGAACCCGGCCTTCAATGGATTGTGCCTGTCCGGATGCCGTCAGCGCGATGCGGTTGGCGGCGTCCCCCATTTTGCGAGTATGATCCAGCAGCTCCAATCCAGCCTGAGTGATCTCAAGAGTTCTGCCAACCCGTTCAAACAGCATCACGCCCAAGTCCTGTTCAAGCGCTGCTATCTGGCGACTAAGCGTAGGCTGGGTTTGCCGTAGCTGCCGTGCCGCTGCGGAAAATGACCCGGTTTCAGCCGTCGCCAGAAAGGCCCGGATGTGGTTCCAATCAAAATCGCCAAAATCATTCATACAAAAATGTATAGTAAACCTGCAAATTTCGGCAATTTATATTCGGTCTGCGCATGAATAAATTCTCGCCGAAAGGAGACTCCTCTATGACCACGACCGCGAAATTTTGGGATGGAGTGGCCGAGAAATATGCCCGCTCGCCTATCAAAGACATGGCTTCGTACGAGCAAACGCTGGAACGGACAGCGTCTTACCTGAAGAAAACCGATGATGTTCTGGAACTTGGGTGCGGCACGGGCATGACTGCTCTGAAGCTTTCCGGATATGTAGGATCTATCACTGCAACCGACGTGTCCCCCGGTATGTTGGCCGTTGGACGTCGAAACGCCGCTTCGCAAAGCATCGAAAACGTCACCTTTGCCGAGGCTGATGCAAATCAACCGCCTCAGGGTTCATTTGATGCGGCGCTGGCATTCAACCTTTTGCATCTGGTCGAAGATCTGGATCTGACATTGAGCCGAGTACACTCGGTCCTTAGACCCGGCGGACTGTTTATTTCGAAAACCTTTTGCCGGCCGTCCAGCGGGGCGAGCCTGAAGTATTACGCTGTTCGTCTCGCGCTGCCGATCATGCAGTTCTTTGGTAAGGCTCCGTTTGTGCGATTCCTGCCTGAGGCGGATCTTGATGCGGCCCTTGAACGCGCCGGGTTCAGCATCATCGAGAGCGACAGTTTCCCCTTACGTGACGCCCGCCGATTCCTAGTGGCTCGTAAAATGTAAGGTTTTTCCGGAATCCGCGTTGGGCTTTGGGTGTGGGACCCTTAAATTGGTCGGGAACAACAGCGGAGTTTGCCATGGGCCTGAACGTATATCTTTCCGGAGAAATCCACACCGACTGGCGTGAACAGATCATCGATGGGGCGCAAGGGTTGGACGTGACCTTCAACGGCCCTGTGACCGATCACGCGGCCAGTGATGATTGTGGTGTAGCCATTCTGGGGGCCGAGCCGAACAAGTATTGGCACGACCACAAGGGTGCGATGGTCAATGCGATCCGGACCCGCAAGGGGATTGCGGATGCGGATGTTGTCGTCGTCAGGTTTGGTGACAAGTACAAACAGTGGAACGCCGCCTTTGATGCGGGTTATGCTGCAGCACTGGGCAAGTCTATCATCGTTCTGCACGGCCCGGATCATCAGCACGCGCTGAAAGAAGTTGATGCCGCCGCACTGGCCGTTGCGGAAGAACCTGCTCAGGTGGTCGAAATTCTGCGTTACGTGCTGACTGGTGCTCTGCCCGGCTGATCGATGAAAGGGGCGCCGGTTTGGCGCCCCATTTCTTTTAACTGTTATCAGTCTCGTGCCGGTATGGCTTTGCCGCGCTGAACCGCTGGGCGTTGGAAGAAACGATCAACATAAGCGACGACATTGGAATAGCCGTCCCAATCAACCACATCCTTCGCGCCATAGAAATCCAGCGCATTCAGCCACGGAGCAAGCGCGATATCCGCGATGGAATACTCGCCTGCGATCCAGTCCTGTCCTTCCAGTTGCGTGTTCACTACGTTCAGCAGGCGCTTGGCTTCGTTGATGTAACGCTCGCGCGGGCGCGGATCTTCTATCTCGCTGCCAGCGAACTTGTAGAAAAACCCGAGCTGGCCAAACATTGGCCCGATGCCTCCCATCTGAAACATCAGCCATTGGGTGATCCGGTGCTTGTCCGCTGCGCTTTGACCCAGGAACTTACCTGTTTTTTCGGCCAGATACAGAAGGATGGCACCGCTTTCGAACAGGGCCAGCGGCACACCATCCGGGCCGTCGGGGTCGATTATCGCCGGGATCTTGTTGTTCGGGTTCAGCGACAGGAACTCGGAGCTTTTAACATCAGCATCTGCCAGTGTCACCAGATGCGCCTCATAGGGCAGGCCGGTTTCCTCAAGCATGATCGAGGCTTTAACGCCGTTTGGTGTTGGATAGGAGTAGAGTTGAAGGATGCTGGGATTCTTCGCAGGCCATCTGTCGGTTACGAAAAAAGGTGCAAGTTGAGACATGAAACCCCCTGAGTAATGCCGTTTGGGGAAAAATAGGGTGGCTTTCCCCTAAAAAACATACCCTTCTTCATGCGTTTAACGCACAATTCCTATGCGCTCATGCGTGAACAGAGGCGTGGTCTAAAAAAACAAGAGGGATGCTATGCTGGAAGAATTCAAGACTTTCATTGCCAAGGGCAATGTCATGGACATGGCGGTCGGTATCATTATCGGTGCCGCATTTACTGCAATCGTTACCTCGTTGGTGGGCGATCTGATCAATCCGCTTATTGGATTGTTCACAGGGGGTATCGACTTTACGAACAACTACGCCGTTCTGGCAGGTGACGTGGCCGAAGGTGCCAGCCTTGAAGCGGCACGTGAAGCAGGCGCATCTGTCTTTGCCTATGGTGCTTTCATAATGGCTATTATCAATTTCCTGATCATCGCCTGGGTCGTCTTCATGCTGGTAAAAATGGTGAACAAGGTCAAAGACGCTGCCGAAGCAGAGGAAGAAGCGGCTGAAGAGGCGCCCGCAGGTCCTAGCGAACTGGACATCCTGATGGAAATCCGGGACGCTTTGAAGAAATAGACCAGTAGTTCTGTTATGACATCGGGCTCCGCACCAATCGCGGAGCTTGTTTTATTGGAATTGACGAACAGAAAACACGAGGAAATTCGAGATGGAACAAACCGCCGACTTGGCTGAGCAGGCGATTGGTATGGCCAATCAATACTTGCCCATTGCCTTGAATGCAGCGAAGGCACTGATCGTTCTTGTTTTGGGCTGGATCGCCGCCCGAACGATCGCGGGTGTTGTACGCCGCCGGATCAACAAAACACCGCAGATCGACCCGACTCTTGGGAATTTTGCCGCCAGCGTGATCAAGTGGGCGATTTTGGCAATTGTTCTGGTCGCCGTTCTGGGGATCTTCGGGATAGAAGCCACCAGTATCGTCGCCATTCTGGGTGCTGCCTCTCTGGCTGTCGGGTTGGCACTGCAGGGTACGCTGAGTGATCTTGCGGCCGGTGTAATGTTGGTGGTTTTCCGGCCCTACAAGCTGGGACAGTATGTGGATATCGGTGGCACGGCAGGAACCGTTATGGACCTGAGCCTGTTCACGACCGAGCTTGTGACCCCCGACAACGTGCAGATCATTGTTCCAAACGGTCAGGCATGGGGGTCGATCATAACCAATTATTCAGCCCACGACACACGTCGTGTCGATCTGGTGTTTGGAATTGATTACGGGGACAGCGCAGATACCGCCATGCAGATCATTCTGGATGTGGCCAAGGCCGACCAGCGCATTCACAGCGATCCTGAACCCTGGGTGCGGGTCACGAATCTGGGCGACAGCTCAGTCGATCTGACTGCGCGGCTATGGTGTGCGGCAGCCGATTACTGGGACGTCAAGTTCGAGCTTACGAAGGCGGTGAAAGAGGCGTTTGACGCCAAAGGTGTTTCGATTCCGTATCCGCATTCGGTCGAAATTCAGAAACAGGGGTGACAGCTGGCGCCCATTGTTTGGGCGAGCATTCATCCTTTCCGCGCATTGAGAAGGGCACCGCGCAGAAACGCGGTGCCCTTTTTTGTGAAAGTCGTCGGTTCGATACCGACCGCGCCACCCTGAAAATTACCATCAACAGGCAACTTCAGGAGTGGAGGCGCTTACGATTTGACCACCACGTTTGGCGAAACGACGTCGATGCCAAGGGCCTTGCCAACGGCATAGTAGGTCAGTTTACCAGCATGAACGTTCAGACCTTCCAGCAGGTGCGGATCGTCCTGACATGCCTGTTTCCATCCCTTGTCGGCCAGCGACAGCATGAACGGCATCGTGGCATTGCCCAGTGCTATGGTCGAGGTGCGCGCAACAGCGCCCGGCATGTTGGCAACGCAGTAATGCATAATGCCATCGACATCGTAGATCGGATCGGCATGGGTGGTGGCTTTTGACGTTTCAAAGCACCCGCCTTGGTCGATGGCGACATCCACCAGTACTGCGCCGGGTTTCATCGTCGACAGTTGAGCGCGCGACACCAGTTTCGGTGCGGCTGCGCCGGGGATCAGAACAGCACCGATGACCATATCGGCGTCCTGGATCAGTTCAGCGGTCGCGCCTGCTGTCGAATACTGGTTCTTGAAAGTTCCGCCAAAGACATCGTCCAGATAGCGAAGGCGCGGCAGCGACCGATCCAGAACGGTGACATCAGCCCCCATTCCGGCGGCAATCTTGGCCGCGTGTGTCCCGACGACACCGCCGCCAATCACAACAACTTTGGCCGGGCCGACGCCGGGAACGCCACCCATCAGAACCCCACGGCCGCCATTGGCCTTCTGCAGGGTCCAGGATCCGACCTGAGGGGCCAGACGACCGGCGACCTCGGACATAGGTGCCAGCAGCGGCAGGCCGCCGTTGGCATCCGTTACGGTCTCATACGCGATTGCGGTACAGCCCGACTCCAGCAGGTCATGCGTCTGATCCGGGTCCGGAGCCAGGTGCAGATAGGTGAACAGCAACTGTCCTTCACGCAGCATCTTGCGTTCAACCGCCTGCGGTTCCTTGACCTTGACGATCATGTCAGCGGTGGCAAACACCTCTTCCGCGGTGTCAATAATTTGCGCACCAGCGGCGACATAGGCGTCGTTGTCGAAACCTGCGCCGATGCCTGCACCGGATTCGATCAGGACTTGGTGTCCGCGTGCGACCGCTTCCTGAGCGGCATTGGGCGTCATCCCGACGCGAAATTCCTGAGGTTTGATTTCCTTGGGGCAACCGATTTTCATTGGGCTCTCCGTTCACAAGCTGCTTAAATTATGTGCATCTTGCCGCGCAATTTCTGTGAAAGAAAACGTGCCAACGGACTTTTCTTTGGAAGAATTTCCCGTACTATTCGAGAAACTCGCAAAGGAATTGCAGGAATGAGCCTAGACACGACTGATCGAAAGATTCTGGCCGCACTTCAAAAGAATGGCCGGATGTCGAATTCGGAACTGTCTGAACAGGTCAACCTGTCTCCGTCTGCGTGCCACCGCCGCGTTCAACGGTTGGAGGTTGACGGCTATATCCGCAACTACGTGGCTCTGCTTGACGCGCGAAAAATGAACGTGCCTACCACCGTCTTTGTCGAGATCACGCTACAAGGCCAGGCCGAAGAAGTTCTGGATGTTTTCGAAAAGGCGGTGGCCCGGATACCGGATGTGCTGGAGTGTCACCTGATGGCCGGCACCGCAGACTACATTCTTAAGGTCGTGGCGGAAAACACAGAAGATTTCGCGCGTATCCACCGGCAATATTTGTCGCGCTTGCCTGGGGTGGCGCAGATGCAAAGTTCATTTGCGCTGCGTACCGTGTTCAAGACCACGGCCTTGCCGGTCTGATCGTCATAACGGGCCGGGATAGGTGAACAGCAGCAGGTGGGTCAGATTGAACCCGAAATGCATCGCAACAGGCACCCAGAGCCGACCAGTTGCATAGTATCCCAACCCGCACCCCAACCCGAGAAGGGATGCAAAGCCCACAAGCGCGGGTCCTCCGCCGATATGCGCCAATCCAAACAGCAGGCTGGCAGCGACCAGACCGCCTGTTACCCCAAGGCGCGAAGTAATGGCAGATTGCAAGTAGCCGCGAAAGAACGCCTCTTCCGTAAGACAAGTCAGAAACAGGTTGGACAGGCAAAAAACCAACCACCAATAAGGGGCTGAGAGGTCCACGCGCACCGCGCCCAGCGATAGACCCAGCAGAAACAGGCCGGGTAAAATCAGCAAACCCGTTAGCAAAGGTCTTATTCTGGTCTGGATTGCGCTGTTCAGCATTCCGGGCCAAGCCAGAAGAACGGCAAAGAAGACCATGGGTTTGTCCAGATTCAGATGCAGTGTGAAGCTTGCGCTGGAGACACTTGCCTGCACCTGATCCAGCAGTTTCAAATTGTTGAATCCTGGCAACAGATGTGCCCCCAATGCCAGGCACCACAGGATCAACAGCGTATGCCCCGCAATAGCCAGCAGACCTGTATGGCGAGGGAGGAAGAAGGCCACGATCAGACCAAGCGCCACCGCCACGATTGCTGTCGGTGACATCAGCCCGGTAACCGAGGCGACACTGACGAACAGAATCAGCAGGGCAAACGCAAGTCCGGATCGTCGCCCCATCGCCGCGACTTGCGCTGTGATCAAGATCAGCCAGGGCCATGTGACCGGCAATGTCGAAAAGAAATACGTCACGGCGTTCTCGTCTGAATTGTGGACCCAGTCATGCCGCACAAAAACAAGGCAATGCAAGCAACCTGAAAGCGCGCGATTGGCGCCTTGTGTCAATTCTTGTGCTTGTATCCTTTGGGCCAGACGTACACATTCGGGTAAAAGACCATATACCCGTCCAGACCCTGATTTCCGATAGAGACTGCTGCAACGGATCGGCTTCGATTTATCTGATGACATCAGGCGGTTACACAGGCCCGATATGGTTCGAACCCGATGACTGAGAAGGAGCTGATCTTGGCTTACGAGAACGATGGGGGCACCAAGAACTGGCTTGAGGCCGAATTGGAAGACACGCTGGATGAAGACTTCGAAATCGAGTTCAGCGAGCCTATGCTGTCGATGGAAGTCCGCAAAATCTATCGGGACCAGCACCCTGAAATGCTGGATCGCAAAGTCTATTTCCGAAACCTGCTGCGGTTGCAGGCCGAGTTGATCAAGGTGCAGGATTGGGTTCAGCACACTGGCGCCAAGGTTTGTATCCTGTTTGAAGGCCGTGATAGTGCGGGCAAGGGGGGCGTGATCAAACGGATCACGCAGCGCCTGAACCCCCGTGTCGCCCGTGTGGTCGCTCTGCCTGCCCCCAGTCGCCGCGAGCAGAGCCAATGGTACTTTCAACGCTACGTGCCGCATCTGCCTGCGGCTGGTGAAATCGTGTTGTTCGACCGCTCGTGGTACAACAGGGCGGGGGTTGAACGGGTGATGGGCTTTGCGTCCGAGGATCAGGTCGAACAGTTCTTTCAGGACGTTCCCGAATTTGAACGGATGCTGGTGCGGTCAGGGATCATTCTGCTGAAATACTGGTTCTCGATCACGGATGAAGAGCAACAACTGCGGTTCCTCATGCGTATTCACGATCCGATGAAACAGTGGAAACTGTCACCGATGGATCTTGAATCCCGCATTCGCTGGGAGGCGTACACGAAGGCCAAGGAAGACATGTTGTTTCGAACCAACATACCAGAAGCACCGTGGTATATCGTTGAGGGCAATGACAAGAAACGCGAACGTCTGAATTGTATCGAGCATCTGTTGACAAGAATCCCCTACGAAGACGTGCCACAGGAAAAGGTCAATTTGCCTGACCGGCGGTACAATCCTGAATACGAGCGGCGGGTATTGCCAGACGAGCTTTACGTCCCAAAGATTTACTGAGCAACGCATGCGAGGCCGGCAGGGCCGACCTCGCACAATTTCAAGTGATCAGGCTGCATCCATCATGCAGTCATGGGTGAAGATATTGATCATGAAGACATCGCAGCCATCGTCTTCGGTCGTTTCGGTGTCGACAGGCTCAATCTCGGTCTCCGGAGTGGTATCTATGGTCGGCAGGGTATCGACATCGTCGACATCTGCCACATCAGTGCCGTCATTCATGTCGTCGCGCCAATCAAACTCGTCAAACTGCGTTTGCAGGTTTTCAAGGAAGCTGGCGATTTCATCCAGGAATGCCTGAATGTCAAAGCAGAAGGCTTCCGGCTCACCACCATCGACGACTTCAGTATCGGGCGTTTCAGGTTGCGGGTCTTCGGTTTCGGTAACGTCAGTATCCGGCGCTTCAGGTTCCGGTTCTTCAGTTTCGGTTACGTCAGTGTCCGGTGTTTCGGGTGTTGTTTCCTCGGTACCGGGGGTTTCAGGTTCCGGTTCTTCGGTCTCAGTGACGTCGGTATCAGGTGTCTCGGGGTCCGGCTCTTCCGTCTCTGTGACATCGGTGTCCGGTGTTTCGGGTGTTGGTTCCTCGGTTCCGGGGGTCTCGGTCCCAGGCTCTTCGGTCTCGGTGACGTCAGTATCCGGGGTTTCGGTTTCTGGTTCCTCGGGCTCAGCAACCTCGTCCGGTGTTGTCGGAGGAACGGGCGGGGCGTTTGTATTGCCGTTGTCCAGCATGACAGCCGCGTCGGTTGCGGCAAAGTTTTGCGTGACCATCACGGCATCGAAGCCTTGCATGTCACCGGTTTCGATCCCGATCCCGATATACTTGAAATCCGGGTTCAGGATATTGGCGCGGTGACCCGGACTGTTCATCAGGTTTTGATGCAACTGGGCGACATCGTCGCTGATACCCGGCGCGCCGCGTTCGGACTGCCATGCGATGTTTTCCCCGGTGCGCCAGCTTCCTTCAAGATCGAACCCCGCGTTTTGCATCCGCTGGGTTGCGCTGGAACCGCCTGAACCGGTGTGGCTGAAGGTGTCTGTATTCAGCATCCAGGTGCTGTGATCTTCGGACGAGTCGTTCAGCTGCGTTTCAAGCTGCAGCGGGTTGAGCCCGCGGGATGTGCGCTCCTGGTTTATCAGCGCCAACATCTCACGTTCGTATGTACTTGCAGTCGACATATTTGCCTCCGTTTGTGTTTGTGTCCTTGCGGACGGGCTCACTTAGAGGCGGGGATGTCGGGGGCGATAGAGGGCGGCGCAATTCAGGCGAGTTTTGGCGGCGCGATGCTACCGAGACGAGATTCGCTGCGCTGCAAAGCGCCGGGCAAAACACTGCCTGTACGGAATTGGCAGCTTGCCGCACAACCTGAACCACGAGTCGGCGGATTGTATCCGAGCCCTGAAACGACAAACCCCCGGGCCATGCCTCGGGGGTCGTCAAATAGTGTCATCCAAAGCTGGACGAAATCAAAGATCTTAAAGCAGACCTTCGCGCTGGGCTTTCTTGCGCGCCAGTTTACGGGCACGGCGAATCGCTTCAGCTTTCTCGCGCGCTTTTTTCTCGGACGGTTTCTCGAAATGTTGCTTGAGCTTCATTTCACGGAACACGCCTTCGCGCTGCAGCTTTTTCTTCAGGGCACGAAGCGCCTGATCGACGTTATTGTCGCGAACACTAACCTGCATGTGGTTGTCACCACCTTTCTAGATAGAGTTGCAAGGAAATTGCAGGAGTTGGCCGTATAGCAAAGCCGCCCTAACTTGTCTAGTACTGGGCCTGACAACCGGAGAACCGTCATGACCACCACATATGAAGATGCAAAACGGCAGCTTTTGGACGCGATGCTGAACCATGTTCCTTTCGACGGCTGGTCGGAAACTAGCTTTCGCGCCTCGGTTTCCGATTGTGGGCTGGATGACGGTTTGGCACGTGCAATCTGCCCGCGCGGGGCGGTTGATCTGGCACTGGCCTTTCATGCGCGCGGCGATCAGGTGATGCTGGACCGCCTCAGGTCCGAGGACATGAGCGGGCTAAAATTTCGCGACAAGATTGCCGCCGCGGTCAGGTTCCGGTTGCAGGCTGTTGAAGACAAAGAGCTGGTGCGCCGGGGCATGACGCTGTTTTCCCTGCCAGCATATGCGGCCGATGGGGCCATGGCCTTATGGCAGACCTGTGACCTGATCTGGGGCGCGCTGGGCGATACATCGGACGATGTGAACTGGTACACCAAACGGGCAACCTTGTCGGGGGTCTATTCCTCGACCTTGCTGTTCTGGCTGGGCGATGACAGCCCCGACTATCAGCGCACCTGGGAGTTTCTGGATCGCCGGATCGCAAATGTCATGGAGTTCGAAAAGCTCAAGGCTCAGGTGCGTGACAACCCGGTGTTGAAACCCTTTCTTGCAGTTCCGAACTGGCTGGCGGGTCAGGTGAGGGCGCCGTCCAAGATGCAGGGTGATCTGCCTGGAGTGTTGAACCCCCGAAAGTAACACGTCTTGGTGCTGGGCCTTGCCTCTGATGCCTGTTAGGCATTGGGCAAAGGAGGTGCTTATGACCCAGATGATGCGTGCTGTTGAGATCACTCAACCGGGTGGTCCCGATGTTTTGCAGCTGACCGAACGGCCTATCCCTAAGCCGGGGGCCGGACAGGTTGTATTGAAAGTGTCCTATGCCGGGGTGAACCGCCCCGATGCTTTGCAACGCGCGGGCGCTTACGATCCGCCGCCGGGCGCCAGCGACCTGCCGGGGCTTGAGGCTTCGGGCGAAGTGGTTTCAGTTGGTGCGGGGGTTGAAGGACTGTCTGTCGGCGATCGGGTCTGCGCACTGCTGCCGGGCGGAGGATATGCGGAATACGTTTCGACCCCAGCGACCCATTGTTTGCCAGTGCCTGCAGGTATGGGAATGAAAGAGGCAGCGTGTCTGCCCGAGACCTTCTTTACAGTCTGGTCCAACGTGTTCATGCGTGGCGGGTTGAAGGCAGGTGAACGCTTTTTGGTTCACGGTGGGTCCAGCGGAATTGGTACGACGGCAATCCAACTGGCCAATGCCTTTGGCGCGCGCGTTTTTGCCACGGCTGGGTCGGATGAGAAATGTGAGGCTTGCGTCAAGCTGGGCGCGGAAAAGGCGATCAACTATCGAAACGAGGATTTCGTAGCAGCCATGCGCGCCGAAGGTGGGGCAAACCTGATCCTTGATATGGTCGGCGGTGATTACATTCCGCGCAACGTCAAAGCTCTGGCCGAGGATGGGCGGCTGGTGCAAATCGCGTTTCTGCAAGGGCCTGTGGTCGAGCTGAACTTTGCCGTGATGATGGTCAAGCGTCTGACCCTGACCGGCAGCACCCTGCGCCCGCAAAGCGATCTGGCCAAGGCGCAAATCGCGCAGGACCTGCGCGAAGCTGTCTGGCCTCTTTTGGAAGCCGGAAAAGTTGCGCCCGTGATGGACAGCGAGTTTGATCTGACCGAGGCAGCCGCCGCCCATGCGCGCATGGAAAGCTCGGGCCATATTGGCAAGATTGTTCTGAAGATCGCGGGTTGAGTTTTGAATGCGCGGGCGTGTCCCGCGCGTTCACGCAACGGCTCGGCGATACAGATGCCACGTGGCATGACCCAGAACGGGCATCACCACGATAAGACCCAACAGCAGTGGCAAAGCCCCCAGGAACAAAAGCACCGCTACAATGAACCCCCAGGTCAGAATGACTCCGGGGTTGTGACGCAGCACTCTGAATGATGTCACAACAGCAACCGGTAGGCCCACTTTGCGGTCCAGCAGTAAGGGAAAACTGACCACGCTGATCGCCAGAGCGCAAAGGGCAAAAACAAACCCAACCGCAGTTCCGACAATGACCATCGCCCAGCCCGCAGAGGTCGTGAAAACCTGCGTGGCAAATGCGCTGAGCGACGCTGGAACCTCGGGGCCCATCGTGTAGGTGTGAATGCTTTGCGCCACCATTAGCCAAAGCAGCAGCAGCATTACTAGGTAAAACCCCAAAACCAGAATTGCTCCGAACGACGGCGATCGAAGCACACCAAATGCGTCCAGCCAGTGAACCTCGCTGCCCTGTTCACGTTTGCGGCTGATTTCATAGAGGCCCACGGCCGCAACAGGCCCGATCAGCGCAAAGCCTGCGACCAGAGGGGCCAGAAGCGGAACCAGATTGGCATTCAGGGCAAAGCCGAACATCAAAAGCCCGGCGATCGGATAAACCAGGACAATGAATACGACATCCGCTCGGGTTTCGAGAAAATCCTGATACCCCGCCCTCAGGCAGGCCCGTAGGTCTTGCAGGGTCAAGGTCTGCACCATTGGCACTTGCGTTGGATCTGCACTGCCAAGTTGCGAGACGCTTTCGGTGACGTGGTCACTTGTGGCGCCCAGAGCCTGGGCTGCCCAGCTGATCGGATTTCCGATTGTCTTAGCCATTTCTTCACCCTTCCCTGGCGAGACTTGCGCCGCGGAACGGATCCGGCATTCAGTTGCCCGTGGCCGGTCCAACCGGCAACGCCATACCTCAGTATAACATAAATTTGCGAAATCTGGATCAATACTCCGGCATCGGACGGATTGCCCTGTGTCACAGTCATGTTAGCTTGATGGCAGGCAAGAGGAGATCAGGATGCAGCAAACAGCGAAAACGGTTGTGATTCATGAATTTGGTGGGCCTGAGGTTCTGCGGATCGAAGACAGGCCAGTGGGCGACCCCGGTCCGGGTGAGATACGTATTCGGCATCAGGCCTGCGGGTTGAACTTCATCGACGTATATCAACGCACCGGCCTGTATCCCCTTGATCTTCCACATGCTTTAGGCATGGAAGCGGCGGGTACCGTTGAAGCGGTTGGGGAAGGGGTGACCCACCTTCAACCGGGGCAGCGCGCCGCTTACGCCGCAGCCCCGCCCGGTGCATATTGCGAGGCGCGTGTGATGCCCGCAGCGCAGGTTTGCCCGCTACCGGATGGCATCACATTCGAAGCCGGCGCAGCGATGATGCTGAAAGGTCTGACAGTTGAATACCTGTTTCACCGGACCACACCATTGAAGCGGGGCGATACGGTTCTGTTCCATGCGGCAGCTGGCGGGGTCGGGTTGATTGCATGCCAATGGGCTAAATCCGAAGGCATCACCTTGATCGGAACGGCGGGGAGTGACGAAAAATGCAGCCTTGCCCGGTTTAACGGGGCCGCGCATTGCATCAATTACAGGTCCGAGAATTTCGCCGAACGTGTGGCTGAGATTACAAAGGGTCAGGGCGTAGACGTGGTGATGGATTCGGTTGGGGCGGACACGTTCGAAGGATCACTGGATTGCCTGAAACCGCTGGGCATGATGATTTCCTTCGGCAACGCCTCGGGCCCGGTTCCACCGTTCAACCTTGGGATTCTGGGCCAGAAAGGTTCGCTCAAGATCACCCGGCCCACGTTGTTTACACATATCGCGGACCATGCGGTGTGTCAGGCAATGTCGCGTCGCCTGTTTGGCAAAGTCGAGGGGGGTGAGGTCAAAATCCATGTCGATCAGCGCTTTGCCTTGGATCAGGTTGCTGATGCGCATCGCGCGCTTGAGGCGCGGCAAACGACCGGCAGCACAATTCTGGACCTGTAACGCAGTACCGAAACGCCATTGCCCTTAGAATTGGGATACTTGATGCGCCGGATGGGAAGGACAAGAGGTCTTCAATGACATACGGCGGCGGAAAAACCGCCGCCGCTGTGCCTGAAAAAAATCAGGTTTTACTGCGATTGCAGCTCTGCGGGAGATTTTTCAGCAATCGTTTCCCAGTTTGCGCTCGCGCTTTCGATGAAACCTGGGATGTCGCCTTCCCAGCGCTCCTGAATGTCTTTGGACAGGTTCAGATACAGCTTGTTGTCAACGATCTTCCAGTGGTTCGGGTCGCCGTCGAATTTAAAGCCCATGGCCGCGCCGAAGGCACAATAGCCGCCATATGCAGGCAGGTACGCTTCGGGGTTGGCTTCAAAGGCAGCTTTGTTTTCTTCCGACGAGAAACGGTACAGGGCCTCATCATGCAGCGCAGTGATGCGGTAATCGCCTTTTGTCGCTTCGCCAGCGGTGAAGTACGCCACCGGATCATAACCCTGCATGGCCAGACCGGTCGAGCTTGCGTTGATTTCGACGCCAGCCGCCAGTGCGGAGGTTGCCAAAGTGACAGACAGTGCCACGCCACTGATCAGAGATTTAAACTTGTTCATTGCTTCACCTTTCGTGAAAAGAGCCCGTTCGGCACCGCGAAAATTGCCGCCGTAAGGCCCAGATTGTTGTCCTGTGTGGCCCGTAATTGACCGTCACGATAGCGATTTGGGAAGCGGGCTGATCACGTTCAAAACAATGATTTGTGATTGTGCGCAGGTGATAGAACCACTGTTATTTTTTGCCGATCTCGCCTCAGGCATCCGGCCTTAGGTTCAGGACAAATGCGATGACTTTGCATGCGGACATTTCACAGGGTCTTAGCAACGCGCCGCTGCCCATGGTCTGATACAGGTTCAGGCTGATATAGTCGGCTCCGCCCAGTTCGTGCGCAACCAGCTTGTGGGATTTACCACCCGCCATTCGTTGACGCACAACAACATAGCGTCGACCGCCGGAGGTTCCGGTGAAACTGCCCAAGGGCAGTGCAAAAAGAGCAGACAGAAACCCGTCTGGCGCGATCACGGCTTTCCGATTCTGGGTTCCGTTCCGGCCTTGATCCGCGCGACGTTCGAGCTGTGCCGCCAGTAGACCAGAAGTGTCAGAATTATCCCAAGGATAAATGTAGTCCCGTTTGACAGCAACAACACCCAAGTTGTTGAAAGCGCGGCCGCAGCCAATGCGCCAACCGAGGATATCCGCCAGATTGCCGCCGCGACCAGCCAGGTCAGGCAGCAGGCAACACCGATGCGCCAGTCCAGTGCCAGCCAAAGCCCCAGAAAGGTTGCCACGCCCTTGCCACCCTTGAAGCTCAGCCAAACCGGAAAGCAATGGCCTAGAAACACCAAAAGAGCGGCAACCTGGGCCGCATCTTCACCCGCATATGCGTGTGCGATCAGAACGGCCGCCGCCCCCTTGCCTGCGTCAAACAGCAAGGTCAGTGCCGCAGCGGCCTTGTTGCCGGTGCGCAGGACATTTGTCGCCCCGATATTCCCGGACCCGATCTCGCGCAGATTTCCCAGCCCCATGATCTTGGCAAGCAACAAGCCGAAGGGAATGGAGCCCATCAGGTATCCAACCACCGCCCACTGGAGCAGTTCGCTAGTCGAGTTGTCGATTGGGGGCATCAGGGTCTCCGGAACACTTCATTACCTGCCACATAAGTCGAAATGACCTTACCTTGCATCCGCTGGCCGTCAAATGGAGTGTTCTGAGATTTTGATTTTAGTGCAAACCGATCAAGCACAAAAGGCACATCCGGGTCGAACAGAACCAAATCGGCTGGCGCGCCTTTCGACAGGCGACCGCTGTCCAGTCCAAGCCGCTTGGCCGGGTTAAGGGCCATGGCCCGAAACAGCGTCGGCAAATCCAGCTGACCCGCGTGATACAGACGCAAGGCCGCGGGCAGAAGCGTTTCCAGCGCGACCGCACCCGAGGCCGCTTCTTCAAACGGCAGCCGCTTGCTTTCTTCGTCCTGAGGGGTGTGCATCGAGCTGATGATATCGATCAGCCCGGTGCGAACGGCTTCAATAACCGCTTGCCTGTCGTCTTCTGATCGCAGCGGCGGCTTGACCTTGAAGAAGGTGCGATAGTCGGCCACGTCAAGCTCGTTCAACGTCAAGTGGTGGATCGACGTCCCTGCGGTTATGTCCAGCCCATTGCGCTTGGCGCGCTCCAGCGCAGGCAGCGCCCGGGCAGTGGTGATTTGGTCGGCGTGATAGGCGGCGCCGGTCATCTCCAGCAGGGCAATGTCGCGGTCCAGCCCCATCCGCTCTGCCATCGGTGACACTGTGGGCAGGCCGCGCAATGCCGCGAACTTGCCACTGGTCGCTGCGGCCCCGGCGCTCAGCCCCGGCTCTTGCGGGTGGGCTATCACAAGCGCGCCACAGGATTTCGCATAGGTCAGGGCACGGGAAAACACCTTGGTATTAGTGATGACGTGATCGCAATCGGTGAAGGCGATTGCACCCGCGTCCATCAGAAACCCGATCTCGGTCATCTCACGCCCTTCGCGCCCTTTGGTCAGGGCAGCCATCGGCAGAACATTGACTGGCGCATCGGCCTGCGCCCGGCGTGTCGCGAATTCCAGCGTTTCCGGTGTGTCGACTGCTGGCAGAGTATCCGGTCGGGTGACAATCGTCGTGACACCGCCAGCTGCAGCAGCAAGTCCTGCTGACCGATAACTTTCCTTATGACGTTCACCGGGTTCACAGACCTTGACGCCAATATCGATGATGCCAGGGGCGAGGCACTTGCCGTTGCACTCTACGATATGCCCTTCAGTACACGGCGCGCTTCCTTCGCCTCGGGCGGTAATCCGGCCATTGTTCACCTGCAACCAGCCAGTTGACTCTGTTCCGGCTTCGGGGTCGATCAGGCGGGCGTTGGCGAAAAGAACGGAAGTCATGGAACAGCCCTTTCGATGGCGGCCTTCGTGGCGGCGGGATCGGCCTGATACTTGATCAGGTGTTTGTCGCCGCCTTTGGTAACGACTTGGACAAAACTGCCCATGGTTTTAACCGCCTCGACCTGATTCAGCGGTACTTTGCGGGGACCGGGGCCGGTCAACAAAGTGCCGGTCATCTCCCAGTTAGCAGCCAGTTCTTCCGATGCCAGATACCACGCGCGGATGCCAATTGCGGCGAGGCCGGCGGGTGCTCCGGTCCAGACATAAGGGTTGCCGGTCAACCACAAGACAGCCATTGCACCGGCCATGGCAGCCGCCGCTAGCCATGCATTGGTGCGGATATACGCGCCCTTGTCCGGGGCAAAGACTACAGGATCAGCCATAGAATCCCTCCGGTGACCAAAAGTACTGCCAATGCCATAACAGCCGAGCCTATGCGGAGCGGTTTGTTGTCAACCGGCGCGGTTTGCGGGGCGGAGAAAGGCTTGGCACTTTCGGTTTCGATCACACCGCCGGTCCAATTGGTTGCCACTTCCGTGAAAAGACCCGTCAGGTGAAGCCGGGGATCGGGTTCAAGGGTCGTGGCCTGGTCTTTGAACGCCGCGCTGCGCAGAACCATGACCCATCCGCCGATCTGCGCCAGCGCCGCACGGTCCAACTGATCCTCGGACACGCCGCACCCTTCGTTCAGATAGCCGTAAAGCCCAAGTTCTTCGAGGTCGGATACCGGAAAGATGTCGATGTGCTCGGGGTCCAGCCCGTCGATGCCAAGCACCTGTTCGGCAGCCCCCGGTTCGCGCAGGAACTTCGCCTCTTCCGGGCGCATGTCCAGCGCGAACAGGCGCAGGACGCCGCGTTCATGAGGGGCGACGGTCAGATTGCTCATGCAACCTCGCGCAGGTTTCGGGCCAGAAGGTCCATGGCGGCCATGCGGACAGCGACCCCCATCTCCACCTGCTCCTGTATTACGGATCGATTGATGTCATCAGCCAGGGTTCCGTCGATCTCAACCCCGCGGTTCATTGGGCCGGGGTGCATGACGATGGCATCGGGCTTGGCCAGCGCCAGCTTTTCAGCATTCAAGCCGTAACGGTGGTAGTATTCGCGTTCTGACGGGATGAAGCCTCCGTCCATTCGTTCTTTCTGAAGGCGCAGCATCATGACCACATCGACGTCTTTGAGACCCTCGTTCATGTCGTCATAAACCTCGGCCCCGAACTCGGCGAATTGCGACGGCACGAGTGTGGGCGGGCCGATCAGACGAATGCGGTTTTCCATCTTGCCCAGCAGGATCAAATTGGATCGAGCAACACGAGAGTGCGCGACATCGCCGCAAATGGCGATGTTCAGACGGTGCAGGCGACCTTTGGCGCGGCGGATCGTCAGCGCGTCCAGCAAAGCTTGTGTCGGATGTTCATGCCGCCCGTCGCCTGCGTTCAGAACAGCGCAGTTGACCTTTTGCGCCAGCAGGTCGACCGCGCCCGAATGCGGGTGACGCACCACCAAAAGGTCGGGATGCATCGCGTTCAGGGTCAGCGCAGTGTCGATCAGCGTCTCGCCCTTTTTGATCGAACTGGCCTGCATCGCCATGTTCATCACATCTGCACCCAGACGCTTGCCAGCCAGTTCGAAGCTTGCTTGCGTTCGGGTCGAGTTTTCAAAGAACATGTTGATCTGGGTGAGCCCCGACAACACATCCGAATGCTTGGTCGACTGGCGGTTCATGTCGACATAGGTTTCGGCCAGATCGAGAATTTCGGTGATATCGGATTGCGACAGATGCTCGATGCCAAGAAGGTGACGATGGGCGAAACGCATGGGCGGGCTCCTGTCTGACAATCGGGCCGCTTATAGAAAGCCACGCGGTGCAAAGCAACCTAAGGATCAGAACCCTCTGACAGTTTTTCGCAGCCGCCTTCGGGCAGACATTGTTCACCTGGTTTGCACCATTTGCCGTATCCGCAGTCGATGGCTTTGATCGGCACGCAACCCTGATGGTCCGAGCATTTGAATCCCGGACGGCACTGCGAGCCTGTTTCTTCGCACAGGAACCATCCCGGACGGGAACACCCCCCACCCGGCAGACAGGACGAGCCGCGCGCACAAGTGCGGCCATCCTCGCATATCGTAGGAGGGGCTGTACCCGGATCTGGTGTGATCCGTTCACATTCGCCGCGCCCATTGCAAAAACTGTCACCGGGGCAATCCAGACGCGATGTGCATTTGTTCACGCCTGCGGGTGCACAACGCGCTCCTCCCGCTACGCAGCGTTCAAACGGGCCGCAGCTGCGCCCGCCACCGCAATAGGTGCCGCCCAGCGGTATGCAGTGCCCATCAAAGCTGCATCTTTGACCGCCGGAACAGCAGGTGGTGCCGCATTTGAACTGGCCCGCACGGCACTGGCCCTGTGCGTTGTGGAACGTCGCCAATGCCGGATTGCCGGTAAGCACCAGCCCAAGCCCGATCAGGAGGATTCGCAAGGTTCTGAGCATCGTGCCCTGATGGTCGGCGCGACAGAGCGACCGATCAAGCCCAATTCGCTTTCCATCAGCCCTCAGGCGGGTAAATTATCCATATGGAATCGGGCTTGGACTATTACTCTGCACGGGCCTTGCTGGAATGGCAGGTCGAACTGGGCGTGACCGAGGCAATCGGGGATACTCCGGTTGATCGATATTCGGTGCCGGACACGTCACCAAAGCCCAAGAAGGCAGAGGTTGCGGCAGCCATCCCGTCAAAGCCCGGACAGGCCGACCCGGTAACGGTTGCGCAAGCAGCGGCCAAGGGGGCAGGGTCACTGGATCAGCTGCGCGATGCGATGGAAGCTTTTGATCACTGCGAGCTGAAGCGCGGTGCGCGGCAGTTGGTTTTTGCTGATGGAACGCCCGGTGCGCGGGTGATGATCATTGGTGAGGCTCCGGGCCGCGACGAAGACCGCGAGGGCAAGCCCTTTGTCGGGCGCGCGGGCCAGTTGCTGGATCGCATGTTGGCCGCGATTGATCTGGATCGCAGGCAGAACGTCTATATCACAAATGTGCTGCCGTGGCGGCCCCCACAGAACCGTGACCCAAAGCCCGAAGAAATAGGGATGATGAAGCCCTTTCTGGAACGTCACGTGGCGCTGGCCCGGCCCGAGGTTCTGGTGGTAATGGGCAATATCAGCTGTCAGGCTGTTCTGGGGAAACGCGGGATTACCCGATTGCGCGGCCAGTGGGATCAGGCGATGGACCTGCCTGTGATCCCGATGTTTCATCCAGCTTATTTGCTGCGCCAGCCGCAAATGAAGCGGCAGGCCTGGGCTGATCTGCTGGAGTTGAAAGCCCGGCTGCGAGGTGAGTCATGAAGGTCTTGGCGTTCTCCGATCTTCATATGGCGCGAAACCGCGCCGCTGATCTGGTAGCCGCCAGCGCTGATGCCGACCTGGTCATCGGCGCAGGGGACTATTGCAATATGCGGCAGGGTCTGGATGAGGCGATGCAAATGCTTTCGGGCGTTTCAGCGCCGCTGGTCCTGATACCCGGGAATGCCGAAAGCGCAGAGGATCTGGGCAAAGCGGTGCCCGAGGGTGTGCATGTTCTGCACGGAACGGGAATGACAGTGGATGGATTGCGCCTGTTCGGGCTTGGCTACGGTGTTCCACCCACACCGTTTGGTGATTGGTCCTGTGATCTGACCGAAGGTGAGGCCGCCGAACTGCTGGCGCGCTGCGGCGGAGCAGATATTCTGATTTCGCACTCGCCGCCCAAGGGTCATGGGGATGTGACCTCGCAAGGCGTGGCTGTTGGTTCGGTCGCTGTCCGGAACGCGATCGAGCGGATACAGCCTCGTTTCACGTTTTGCGGCCATATTCACGACAGCTGGGGATATCGCGGCTCGATCGGCCGCACCCGGATCGCCAACCTTGGTCCCAAGGTAAACTGGTTCGAGGTCGCCGTATGATTGAGTTGGTAACGCTGCTTGCCTTCATTCCCGCTGCACTGGCGCTGAACCTGACACCGGGCGCGGATATGATGTTCTGTTTCGGTCAGGGTTTGCGATCAGGTCCGCACGCCGCGATTGCCGCAAGTGCCGGAATTTCCGCGGGTGGAATGTTACAGGTCCTTCTGGCTGGGCTGGGCCTTGGCGCGGCGGTTGCGGCCTTGCCATGGCTGTTCGATGTCATTCGCTGGGTTGGTGTTGCATACCTGTTGTATCTTGCCTGGGGTGCTGTTCGAAATGGCGCAGTGTCGGCCGAGGCCCCCGTCAAACCGGCTCGGTTGTCCTTTCGGGATGGGATGCTTGTCAATCTGACGAACCCCAAGGTTATTCTGTTCGTTCTGGCCTTTATCCCGCAATTTGTAGACCCGTCGCGGGGGTCGGTCCTGATGCAGTTTTTGATCTTCGGCACAATCATCGGCATCGGTGGGTTCGTCGTGAACGGGCTGGTTGGTGTTTTCGCCGGAAGCGCGGGGCGCCATCTGGTCTCG
Organism: Ruegeria sp. AF7; assembly: GCF_056541885.1. Taxonomy (NCBI): domain Bacteria; kingdom Pseudomonadati; phylum Pseudomonadota; class Alphaproteobacteria; order Rhodobacterales; family Roseobacteraceae; genus Ruegeria; species Ruegeria sp. AF7. The sequence continues at coordinate 72,661 of NZ_JBQFYX010000004.1, forward strand.
AATCCGCGCGCCTCACGTATTCTGGGCTGGATTACAGGGGGCATTTTTGCGGCCCTTGCGGTCCGGCTTGCCATTCTGGAAAGGGCCTGACACCACATGTCGCGCATTGACGAAACCATGGAGTTCATCCCGGTTAAGATCGCCGTACTGACTGTTTCGGATACCAGATCGATGGAAGAGGACCGCTCGGGTCAGACATTGGTGGACCGGATTGAAAAGGCTGGCCATGTCGTCGCGGATCGGAGAATAATTCGGGACGAGCGCAAACAGATCGCAGAGCAGTTACGCGCGTGGGTGGCGGACAAACAGATCGACGTCGTGATTTCGACCGGCGGCACGGGTCTGACTGGGCGCGATGTCACCGTCGAGGCGCATCGCGATGTCTATGAAAAAGAGATCGAAGCCTTTGGCACTGTCTTCACGATCATCTCGATGGAGAAGATCGGAACTTCGGCGGTGCAGTCGCGGGCGACGGGGGGCGTTGCGGGGGGGACATACCTGTTCGCCTTGCCCGGCAGCCCGGGGGCCTGCAAGGACGCGTGGGACGGTATTTTGGAAAAACAGTTCGATTATCGCCATCGCCCGTGCAATTTTGTGGAAATAATGCCCAGATTGGACGAACATCTGCGACGGAAGTAGACTGGTCATACGTTCCATTCCGTATAATCGCCTTGTGGCTTGGCATATTTCCTGATCCAGCTACATGTTGTGGACGGCAGCGTGGTGCAACCGGGGTAACTGATTGATGCGATTTCTGCGGCATAGTCTTGTCGGTATTTTTCTGGCGTTTCTGGCGCTGGCTTTGTTGTTCGTTGCTGCACAGATGATCGTTGGGGCCGTTCAGGAGGCTTTGACGCACGATAACGCGACACCTCCCGCTCGAGAAAGGATCTTTTCTGTTTCGGTTCGGCCTGCCGAGGCGGAAACCGTCACCCCATATCTTGAAGCTTTCGGAGAGGTTCAAAGCCGCCGCAGGCTGGAGTTGCGCGCGGCGCTTGGTGGTCGCGTTGTCGCGCTGGCGGAAGACTTTGAAGATGGTGGAATTGTTGAGGCTGGCGAAGTGCTGGTTGAACTGGACCCGGCAGATGCGCAATCCGCACTGGATCGGGCCAAGTCCGACCTCTTGGACGCTCAGTTTGAAGAGCGCGATGCAGAACGCTCGTTGCTGCTGGCGCAGGACGAGCTGAAATCGGCTGAGGCTCAGGCGGAACTGCGGGAAAGGGCGTTGCAACGTCAACGCGATCTGGAATCTCGGGGCGTGGGGGCCGCCGCCAGCGTGGAAGAGGCCGAACTGGCTGCCGCAGCGGCGCAACAGGCCGTACTGGCGCGGCGTATTGCGCTGGCACAGGCTGAATCCCGTGTGGATCAGGCATCAACCCTGTTGGCCCGCGCCATGATAGCACTGGAAGCTGCGGAACGTGATCTGGGCGACATGACAATCCGGGCAGGCTTTGGCGGTACTTTAACGGATGTGACGCTTGTGGAAGGGCGGCTGGTATCGGCAAATGAAAAGCTGGCTGAACTGGTTGATCCCAACGACCTTGAGGTGGCATTTCGGGTGTCAACTGCGCAATATGTGCGGCTTCTGGATGGCGGTGATCGTCTGATCAACGCGCCGGTCACCATATCGCTCGAAGTGACAGGGACCGATCTGACTGCGATTGGCCAGATTAGCCGCGACAGCGGGTCTGCCGGTGAAGGCCAGACCGGGCGGTTGATCTATGCCCGCTTGCAAGAGGCATCTGGGTTCAAACCCGGGGATTTCGTTACGGTCTCTGTTCAGGAGCAACCTCTTGCCGGAGTTTACCGGTTGCCGTCCTCGGTCCTTGATGCATCTGGAACAGTTCTTGTGCTTGGACCTGACGATCGATTGGAAAGCTTGCCGGTTCAGCTGATCCGCCGCCAGGGGGACGAGGTTCTGCTGCGGGGCGACGGTTTGGAAGGGCGAGAGGTCGTCGTCGGGCGAACCCCCCTGCTTGGGTCGGGCGTGCGGGTGCGGCCCCTGCGGTTTGAGGCGGGTGCAGACCCCGGAATGGTCGAGCTGACGGACGAGAAACGAGCCGAACTTGTAGCTCAGGTCGAAGCGAACAGTGCGATGCCTCCAAAGGAAAAGACGCAGGTTCTAACCCGGCTGCGCGAAGCTCGTGTGCCGACATCTTTGGTTCGCAGTATTGAAACCAGGGCTGGGGGATAAACGCCATGATGCGCGAGATACCTGGCGCGGCGGGTGGCATTCTCAGTTATTTCACGCGGCATCGGACAGTTGCCAACCTGCTGTTGCTTGTCATGCTGGTTCTTGGCGCGGCGGCAATCCCGAACATGCGGGCGCAGTTCTTTCCGGACGTCATTCTGGAACGCGTCGATGTATCCGTAACCTGGGATGGTGCCGGGCCCGAGGACATGGACGCCGGGATCGTGCAGTTGCTGGAACCTGCGTTGCTGGCCGTCGAAGGGGTGACCAGTACCGAGGCTTCCTCGCATCCGGGCTGGACCCGTATCAGGCTGGAATTCGAACCCAACTGGGATGTGTCCCGTGCTGTTGAGGAAGTCCGGACCGCCATAGACGCTGTCACAGATCTGCCGGAAGACGCTGAGGAGCCCAAGATTCAACGTGGTGCGTGGCGTGATCGGGTGACGGATGTAGTGATCACAGGGCCGACCGATACTGCTCAGCTGGCGAAACTGACGGATGAGCTTGTCAATCGTTTGTTCGCATCGGGTGTGACCCGCACAACGATCCGGGGTATTGCCGCACCGCGCATCGTTGTCGAAGTCACCACAGCGCAATTGATTGCCAACGATATCTCAATGGCGGAAATCGCGGCGGCGATCGGGGCCGAAGTCACCACGGATCCTGCGGGCGATGTGGAAGGCGCCGGGGCTCGTATCCGGGCAGGAACTGAGAAACGTACACCCGAACAGATCGAAGGCATCGCGCTGCGGGTGAACGAAGATGGGTCGAAGCTGAAGGTTGGTGACATAGCAACACTTCGGATCGAAGACGTCACCCGGCACCGCAGCTATTACGTGGGCGACAATCCCGCCATGTCCATCAGAGTGGACCGGTCGAACCTGGGCGATGCGATAGGTATTCAGCACACGGTCGAGGATGTAGCCCGCGAGATGCAGGCCAGCCTTCCTGAAGGTGTGAGAATTGATCTGATCCGCACCCGGGCGCAAGCAATTACCGACCGGCTAAATATCCTCGTGGATAACGGGCTGATGGGGTTGGGGCTGGTTGTCATCCTGTTGTTCCTGTTTCTGAATGCGCGCATTGCGTTTTGGGTTGCTGCAGGCATTCCGGTGGCGATGTCGGCGGCGATCGCGCTGATGTATCTGGGCGGTCTGTCGCTGAACATGGTTTCCCTGTTCGGTCTGATCATCACCTTGGGGATCGTCGTAGATGACGCCATTGTCGTGGGAGAGCACGCCGATTATCGCGCCCGTCGATTGGGTGAGACACCTGTGGAAGCCGCTGAGCGTGCCGCCCGTCGAATGGCAATGCCGGTTCTGGCCGCCACAGTAACGACCGTGATTGCGTTTTTCGGCCTGACGTTGGTTGGAGGACGTTTCGGAGAGCTGATCCGCGATATCCCCTTCACGGTGATCGCAGTTCTGGTTGCATCGCTGGTGGAATGCTTCCTGATCCTGCCCAATCACATGGCGCACGCAATTGCGCATTCGGCCAAGGAACACTGGTACGATCTGCCGAACCGTGTCGTCAATCGTGGCTTTCGTTGGGTCCGGGATCACTTGTTCCGCCCGCTGATCGCCTGGGTGATCTGGGCGCGTTATGTGGTCGCGGCGTTGATGATTGCTATTCTGGCCAGTCAGGTTGCATTGTTCATTCGTGGCGACGTGAACTGGCGGTTCTTCAACGCACCTGAACGCAGCTCAGTCAGCGGCGGGTTTATCATGCGCGAAGGGTCGACCCGGTCAGATACGCTTGAAATGATGCGCATTCTACAGGATGCGACCAACGAGCTGGGCCGGAACTACGAAGAGCGTCATGGCCGAAATCCAATTGACTATGTCCTGGCCGAGGTTGGTGGCAATGCCGGGCGTGCGCTTGCTGCGGCTGACGGCAAGGACGGCAGTGTGCTGGGGGGCATTTCGATTGAATTGATCGACGCCGATCTGCGCCCATATTCGAGTTTTGAGTTTGTGGGCGAGCTACAGGATTTCGTACCGCGCCACCCCAAGGTCGAGGTGATCAGCTTCCGCGGTTGGCGGTCCGGCCCCGGTGGCGACGCCATCGACGTGCAGTTCTATGGCTCGGACGTAAATGTCCTGAAAACCGCATCAGAAGATCTGCAAACCGCGCTGTCTAAGTTTCCTGAAGTCTCGGCGCTCGAAGACACTCTGGCATATGACAAGGAAGAGTTTCTTCTGGACCTGACAGCGCAGGGTCAGGCGCTGGGCTTTCGGATCGAAACGCTGGGGCGGGCTTTGCGCAACCGTTTGAACGGGATTGAGGCCGCAACCTTCCCCGACGGGCCGCGCAGTGCCGAGATCCGTGTCGAACTGCCCGAAGGTGAACTGACGGCAGATTTTCTGGAACGAACTCTGATGCGTTCTCCTGATGGGGTCTACGTACCTTTGGCTGATATCGTTTCGGTCGAGCGCAAGTCCGGGTTTTCGACGGTTCGGCGTGAAAACGGCCTGAGGGTGGTTTCGGTAACAGGTGACATTTCGGAAGACGATCCGGCACGGGCCGCCGAAATTGAACGCGTGATGCAGGACGAGATCCTGCCCAATATCGCAGCCGAAAGGCAGGTTGAGTGGCGCATGTCGGGTCTGAGCGAACAGGAAAACGAGTTCCTGTCCGAGGCCCGCAACGGTCTGATCCTGTGCCTGACCGGTATTTACCTTGTACTGGCCTGGGTTTTTGCCAGCTGGACACGACCCCTTGTGGTCATGGCGATTATTCCCTTTGGCCTAGTCGGGGCGATTTGGGGCCATTACATCTGGGAGGTGCCACTGAGCATGTTCACGGTTGTCGGGCTGCTGGGCATGACAGGGATCATTATCAACGACTCGATCGTTTTGGTGACTACGATCGACGCATACCAGCAGGATCGCGGGTTGATTCCGTCGATTCTGGATGGCACGGCGGACAGGTTGCGACCTGTCATGCTGACCACGCTGACGACGGTTCTTGGGCTAGCGCCCTTACTATACGAAGGCTCTCAACAGGCGCAGTTCCTGAAACCGACAGTAATCACACTGGTCTACGGGCTTGGTTTCGGAATGTTGCTGGTGTTGGTGCTTGTGCCCGCCTTGCTGGGAATTCTCAATGACGTGGCACGTCCGATGACAGCCATGCGCCGTGCTGCACGGGCCCCTGACAAGGTTGTTCGTGGCGCGTTGGCCGGAACCGGCGTGATGCTTGGGATCTGGTTTGCCTTGACGATGATCTGGCCCGCCGTCAACGGTGCACCGCTTGCCATGCTACAAAGCCTTTACCCCGGTGAGGATGGCATTGCCGCATTGAAAATGGGGTTGGGCGCGTTTGTTGTCGGCGCTGTGCCGATTGTGATTCTGAGCATTGTTGCTTCAGGTATGCTCTATGGTCGCCTCACGAAATCGGCAGGTGCTTAAACCGCACGCAAGGCATATTCCATTAGCTCTATGACGCGCGCGCTCATGGGCAGGTTGCCCTGGCGTATCTGATCAATGGGAAACCACCGGGCATCAAGTGCGTCGTCACCGGCCCTCGGCGTGCCCGAGCGATACTGACATGCGACCCCGACCAGTAGGTAATGGGACACGACCAGCCCATCTGGGGTTCGGCGCAGAAGGTCCAGATTGTTCAGATAATGTGACGGTTGCGCGATCACCGAGGTTTCTTCCAGCAATTCGCGTTGCGCCGCTTCCAATACGGTTTCACCCCATTCGACATGGCCACCAGGAAACCCCCACAGCCCTGCGTCGGGCTGCTTGCTGCGCTGAACCAGAAGAACCTGATCCTGATGCAGAACAACGGCCAGGGCACCGATTTTTGGCGATTGGGTCATGAATTCAGCCTGCGCTGCAACCCTGAATATCAACTGCGTGATTGGCGCCCAGAACCGTAATCCGGATTTCAGACCGATCCAGCGCAAAGGGTGTGCCCGATGCATTGATAATCTCGGCCTCGGCCACCAACGTATCACCTTGCCGTTGCGCAATCGGCTGCGACGCCCAGAGGGAGGGATTGCCGGGTTCGATCACAGCCACTTCATGACCACCTGCCGATGGCATGGTCACCCGTGCTTCGATACGCATACCATCCTTCGTTGGCGTCAGACGACACGTGGCACTGGACACACGAGCTTCGGCTGCGGAATAGGGGCGTTGCGCCAGTGCGGCGGCAATCGCGGGATGGCGCCCGGCATTGGCGTCGAGCGTGTGGTCAAAGCCCAGACGTTCCGGAATACAAACGTCTTTGCAAACGCCCAAATCCATTTCGCCCTGCAATCGGACCGGCTTGGCAGGGTTGCGCGGCGTAATCTCAATCGGAAGAACCAGTTGGTTCTTGTAACCGATCGACTGCAACCCGTACTGATCAAAGACATCAGGGGCAGGCCATGTGATCTCAACACGCCCGACATTGCTTGAGCGTTTCCAGTTGATTTCCGGCGGGATGCCAGCATCTCCTGGCGCGCGCCAGTAGGTTTTCCAACCATCCTCGAGCGTCAGCTTCAAGGCGGTAAGATAAGTGCCGTTTGCAGTCCGGCCGCCATCCAGAATATCCAGCCGAACCACACCATCCAGACCCTGTGCGGCAACCGGGACGGACAGTTGCAGGCAAGCGATTGCGGCGACGGCAGTGTGTTTCATCGACATCTTCATCCTTCTTAAATGCGTGGCGTTGGCCCGGATTCCAAGTCACGTTCTGTTCACTGGGATGAATTCCGCCAAAATACCTGTTGTTCTCTTGCCAATGGACATGCTGCGGGGCCATTGTTGAGGTGTTCTGAGAAAGAGATGGCGGCCCATGGACCTGACCGGAAAACTGTTGATTGCGATGCCCGGTATGGGGGATCCGCGATTCGACCATTCGGTTGTGTATGTGTGCAGCCACGGAGACGATGGTGCGATGGGTTTGATTGTGAACAAGCCCTCGGACCTGCGGATTAAGACCTTACTGGGTCAGCTGAACATCGCCTGCCGTATTCCGATTGTCGGAGAGCGCCTTGTGCATTTTGGTGGGCCGGTCGAGATGTCGCGCGGCTTTGTTCTTCACAGCGCCGATTATGAGGCCAACCTGCATTCAATGCAGATTTCCGAGGACTTCAGCATGACGGCGACACTTGATGTGCTCGAGGATTTGGCGTCAGGCAGCGGGCCGCTGAACTCGATGCTGGCGCTGGGTTATTCTGGCTGGGGTCCCGGTCAGCTTGAGGATGAAATTGCCATGAACGGCTGGCTAACCACCGAGGCAACGTCGAAACTTGTTTTCGATGTGCCCGATGATGCGAAATGGGAGGCAGCGTTGGCTACTTTGGGCGTGGACCCGCTGACCCTTTCTGCCAGCGCGGGGCGCGCCTGATCAGCTGTCGCGGGGTGCAGCAGCACGCCGCAGCCGGTCATTGATTGCCACCCCCAATCCCGTGCCCGGGATCGGAGAAACGGCAATCGGTCGCCCGGTTTCGTTCAGCTGATGCAGAAACGCAAACAGATTTGCCGCTGCTTCGGTCAGGTTGCCAGTGACGGACAAGTTCAGGTCGCACTCAACCTGTCCAAATCCCAGCAACACCTCGTCACCCTGACGGATTTCGGCATTCAAACGGACCGGGGCGTCCGGCGCATAGTGTGATTGCAACTGGCCGGGGGCGGTCAGAAGATCACCGGATTGATGCAAATGCAATCGCGTTTTCAGCGTCTCTTCGACCTGCTCCAGCGCGATGCCACCTGGACGCAAAAGTGCAGGTTCCCCGGCCAGGCCGATGATGGTGGATTCAAGCCCGACATCGCACGGCCCGTCATCCAGAACAGCCGCAATCTTGCCGCCAAGACCCGACCAGACATGACTTGCCGTGGTCGGACTGATCTGACCCGACGGGTTTGCCGAAGGCGCCGCAACCGGGCCATCAAATTCGGCCAGCAGCGCGCGCGCTGTCGGATGTGCCGGAACGCGGACGGCCAGCGTATCCAAACCTGCGGTCACCAGCGATGAAATCCCGTGCCCTTCGCGCAAGGGCAAAACCAAGGTAAGCGGACCGGGCCAAAAGGCCTGTGCCAGATGCTCGGCCTGATCTGACCATTGCACATACCGTTGCGCCGCGGCGACCGATGCGACATGTGCGATCAGCGGATTGAAGCTGGGCCGCCCCTTGGCCTCGTAGATAGACGCCACCGCCTGCCCGTTGCGCGCATCGCCGCCCAGACCGTAGACCGTCTCGGTCGGGAAAGCGACCAGAAGGCCCTGCCGCAACATATCTGCAGCCCGCGCGATGCCGCCGGGATCCGCCGTCAATTCCTGAGTGCCGGTTGAGATCATAACTGGTGACGCCGCGTTTTGGTTGCTTGAAACATAAGGGACAGTAGGTAATTGATCCAAGCTCATACGCTTACCGGCGCTTGCCCACAATTCCAAGCCTGCCGATATGTTCTGAATTGTTAGCCTTCGAGAGTGATCATGCCCTACCGCACCCCAATTTCAGATTACCAGTTCCTGCTGGACCATGTGGTCGGGTTCGACCAGGTCGCTGCGACGGATAAATTTGCTGATGCCAGCGGGGATGTGGTCAATGCGATCCTGACCGAAGCTGGAAAAATGTGCGAAGAGGTGATGGCCCCTTTGCAGCGCCCCGGTGATCTGGAACCCGCACGACTTGAAAATGGCGTGCTGCGAACTTCTCCGGGATATGCAGATGGCTGGAAGGCTATTGCTGAAGGTGGCTGGATCGGGATCAGTGGTAATCCTGAATACGGGGGGATGGGGTTGCCTATGACCATCACCACGGCGGTCAACGAGATGATGAGTGCCGCTTGCCTGTCGCTGCAACTTGCGCCGCTTATGTCTCAGGGCCAGATCGAGGCGTTGGACCATCACGCCAGCGACGAATTGAAAGCGCTGTATCTGCCTAAGATGATGACGGGGGAATGGTCGGGCACCATGAACCTGACCGAAGCTCAGGCCGGGTCGGATGTCGGCGCGTTGTCTGCGAAGGCTGAGCCGAACGGTGACGGGACATATTCGATCACCGGTCAAAAGATCTTCATCTCGTGGGGCGATACCGATTTCACCGAGAATGTCTGCCATCTGGTACTGGCCCGCCTTCCAGATGGGGTGCCCGGCACCAAAGGGATCTCGTTATTCCTTGTCCCCAAATTCCTGCCTGATGAAAATGGTGATCCGGGCGCGGCCAACGATCTGAAAGTGGTTTCGCTGGAACACAAGATGGGCTTGCACGGGTCACCCACCTGCGTGATGCAATATGACAAAGCCAAAGGCTGGCTGGTGGGCGCCGAACATGGCGGTATGGCGGCCATGTTTACCATGATGAACAATGCGCGTCTGGGTGTGGGCGGACAGGGCGTGGGTGTGGCCGAAGGTGCATATCAGCACGCGTTGGCCTATGCGCTGGAACGGAAACAAGGCAAAACGCCGTCCGGGACGATTATCGACCATGCGGATGTGCGCCGTATGCTTTTGGATATGCGTGCTGATGTTTATGCCGCGCGCGCGATCCTGTTGGCCAATGCGGTTGCAATTGATATGGCAGAGGCCACTGGTGACGCCGATTGGGCTGCGCGGGCCGCGCTGTTGACGCCGATCAGCAAGGCGTTTGGTACTCAGACTGGGATGCGTGTGGCTGAAACCGGGGTCCAGGTGCATGGTGGCATGGGATATATTGAGGAAACCGGAGCGGCACAGTTCTATCGCGATGCGCGTGTCACCGCGATCTACGAGGGCACCAACGGCATTCAGGCGATGGACCTTGTGGCGCGGAAGATGATGGACGGGGGCGAGGCTGCTTCGAACTTGCTGGATGAGATTGAAGACCAGGCTGAACGCGCCCGTGCAACACTGCCTGATCTGGCGGGCCCTGTTTGGGAAGCCACCGAAACGCTGCGCGAGGCGACAGAATGGCTGGTGGCACAGGACGATATGAATAACCGCTTTGCAGGCGCAGTTGCTTATCTGCAGGCATTTGCCCGGGTGCTGGGCGGGCATTATCACCTGACCGCAGCCCTTGCCGACCCAGAGGGGCCGCGGGCGAAACTGGCGCGGTATTATATCAACGCCCTGTTGCCCGAACATACGGGCCTTTTGGCACGGGCACAGAACGGGGCGGATGACCTTTTCGCGCTGAGCACGGACGAGTTTGCAGTTTGATGGACGGGGATCACGTATTGGGGATCAGATATCCGTGGTCTGAACCGCCCGCGCAGGGCGAAGCCACCGAGATTGCCCAAGGTGTTCTCTGGATGCGGTTGCCCCTGCCTATGGCGCTGGACCATGTAAATATCTACGCACTGGACGATGGCGACAGCTGGACGGTGATCGATACGGGGCTGTCCTCGAACAAGACGCGGCGCATCTGGGAAGCATTGATGGCCGGACCTCTTGCAGGCAAGCCGATCAGGCGGGTGGTGGTGACTCACCACCATCCCGACCATGTTGGCAATGCCGGATGGTTTCAGACGGAACACGGCGCCGAGCTGGTGACAAGCCGCACCTCGTGGCTGTTTGCGCGGATGCTGACGCTGGATGTGCAGGAAACCTGGCCGCAAGAAACGCTGGGTTTCTATCGCAGCGCGGGCATGGCATCCGAAGTTTTGAACAAACGGATGGCGGACCGGCCCTTTAATTTTGCCGACACGGTCTATCCCATGCCGCTGGGTTTTACCGGGATCAAGCAGGGTGACGTGATCCGTATGGGCGGACGTGACTGGGACGTTCATATGGGCAATGGCCATGCACCGGAACACGCCACCTTCTGGAGCCGCGATGACAATCTGGTACTCAGCGGCGATCAGATCTTAAGTTCGATCAGTCCCAATCTGGGTGTCTATGCGACCGAACCCATGGCCGATCCAGTGTCAGGATGGATGGAGGCCTGTGAGAGGCTTCAGGCGCTCGCCCGTCCCGATCATCTGGTTTTGGGTGGGCACAAACTGCCCTTCACGGGTCTGCCGTTGCGTATGAAGCAGCTGATTGACAACCACCATGGCGCGCTGGAACGGCTGCTGGATCATCTGGATCAGCCCAAATCTGCCGCTGACTGCTTTATGCCGCTGTTCAAACGTACAATCCGCGAGGGTGAGTATGGCCTTGCGCTGGTCGAGGCGGTTGCACATGTAAATCACCTCTACCACATTGGTGCAGTAACCCGGACGCAACGCGCGGATGGGGCATGGTTGTATCAACGCAAAGGGTAGACGAATGCAGGACCAGATCGAAACCTCGGCCGAGGCCGCAGAAGCCGCAGCTTTGCCAAAGTGTTACGAGGTGCACGCCGATCCCAAAGCCGAATCCGGAAGCAAAAAACTGCCCGAGACGTTGAAAAAACCGGTGGCTAGCAAGAGCCCCGCACAATGGGCATACGAGCGGTTAATCCTGTACATCCAGAATTTCGAACAGACGCTGGACGGTGATCATGAGGTCGCCATGGGGTTCACCGGTGGCGACGCGGGCGTGATGCGGATCGAGGGGATGGGTTATTTCGACCCTGACATGATAACCTTTTACGGGTCAGATGGGACCGGAGCCCGCACGCAATTGGTGCAACATGTCAGCCAGTTGAACGTGATGTTACGTGCGCTTCCTAAATCGGTTGAGGACAAGCCAGCCAACCGCATCGGGTTCCGCCTGGCTGCGGACCTGAAAGACAGCTGACTTGCAATTCACGTTTGCGCGCCTTTGAATGACTGTACCAGTTCGGAGGCGACCGCGTGAGCAGATATTTCCATGCCGTAACACATGCCTATGCGGGGGCCTGGGCCCGGCGTCGGGTTTTTGTGCCAATTTATTTCGCTGTGCGATTGCTGCTTGTGGGGCTGATTGCGCCAGGGGTGGCGCTGGCGGTCAATCTGGCAGTTTCCCTGTCTGACCAGACGGCCTTGACCGATCAGGACATTGCCATGTTCCTGCTGTCTCCGGTCGGGTTTATCTCGTCTGTTGTGGTGCTGAGCCTGTTTCTGCTGGCCGAGGTCTTTGTGTTCTCGGTCATGGCCGGTTCGCTGCGAATGGGCGAACAAGACCCCTGGCGTGCCGGCAGTGCGGCGCTCGCATTGATCCTTTCCCGTTTCCCGGCGTTGTTCGGATTTGCCGTGCGTTTCATCCTGCGCGTCCTGTTGCTTGCCCTGCCGTTCGTGGCCGTTGCCGGCCTGATCGCGTGGTGGACGCTGACTGAATATGACATCAACTATTACCTGACCTTCCGCCCCCCCGCCTTCAAGGTGGCGGTTCTTCTGATCGGAATGGTTGTTCTTATACTGGCGTGGCTTTTGATCCGCCGCCTGTCCGCCTGGGCGCTAGCCCTGCATCTGGTCCTTTTCGAACGAACTGCGCCCCAAGCAGCGTTTGCCCAAAGTGCGCAGAAAATGGAAGGCAAGCGCGGGCGGCTGAAGATCGAACTTGCCCTTTGGCTGGGAATGCGCCTTGTCGTCGCCGCTTTGATTGCCGCAGTGGCCAGCCTTTTGTTTACTTTCGTACCCGTGCAGGACGGCGGCAACCTCAAGCTGGCCCTGACCTTCAGTTTTGTCGTCGCAGGGCTGTGGTCATTGGCGGGGCTGGTTCTGGCGGCAACGGCGCTGGGCGCGTTGGCCGTCTTGTTGGACGGGTTTTTCGATATTGACGCAAAAAAGATCGCCCACCCAGAACCCCGGAAAATTCGGGCGCCTGTATTTTTGACAGTGGGCGCATCCCTTGCCGCGTTGGTTATTGGCCTTTGGTCAGGTCAAAGTCTGCTGGAACGTGTGCAGGCCCCGGATCATGCCGAGGTCATTGGCCACCGGGGTGCTGCGGCCTTGCGGCCGGAAAACACGATGGCCTCGGTTCTGAAAGCCATCGAGGACGGCGCGGATTGGGTTGAAATCGATGTTCAGGAATCTGCGGATGACGTGATCATCGTGGCCCATGACAGCGATTTCATGAAGCTGGCGGGTGTTAATCTGAAGGTCTGGGATGCCACAATGGCGGATGTGGCCGATATCGACATCGGCAGCTGGTTCGACCCGGAATACGCCTCGGAACGCACGCCAACTCTGCGTGATGTGCTGGAGGCGGCCAAAGGCAAGTCCAGGGTTCTTATCGAACTGAAATACTATGGCCATGATATCGATCTGGAAAACCGGGTGATCAAACTGGTGGAAGAGTTGGAGATGCAGGACGAGGTTGCCACCATGTCGTTGAAATACCCGGCTGTCCAAAAGATGAAGAAACTGCGCCCGGACTGGCGTTCGGGTGTATTGGCGGCCACAGCCGTTGGTGATCTGTCGGGGTTGGAGGGCGAGTTTGTCGCCGTTAACGCAGGGATGGCGACGCCGGGTCTGATCCGAAAGGTTCACGATGCCGGCAAGGATATCTATGTCTGGACAGTGAACGATCCGCTGCAAATGTCTAAAATGGCGTCTATGGGCGTTGATGGTCTGATCACCGACCGCCCGGCCATGGCCAATGAGGTTCTGCGCGTGCGTGCCGAAATGGGACCAGCAGAGCGGCTGATGTTGTGGTTGGCCACGGCGTTCGGATTACAGGTCGACACCAAGGCGATGCGCGATGAAAGCCCTTAATCTGTCGCTGCTGTTACTCATCATTCCGCATGTTGCCTTGGCACAGGACTTGATGCGCCGGTTCGAAATGCCTGCCCATCGCGCCTTGATGGACCAGAGCGACGGAGCCGAGCTGCAACCATTTGAAACAGACGGGTGCTCGGGTGGGTTGTCCGCAAGCTGGCGCTGGGTGGCAAAGCAATTCCCGCAGGTTGGTGAACTTTTTGAAGAACATCCACCTTGGGAAAACTGTTGTGTGATCCACGACCGGGCATATCACAATGCTGGCGGCGCGGATTCGGCCGAGGAAAGCTATGACGCGCGTTTGGCGGCGGACGATGCCCTGCATGCCTGTGTTGCGGCGCATGGAGATCTGAATGCCGACGAATATGCGGATCGCTACGATATGGAACCTGATCAGATCCGCACCATTCATGCGATCACTGCGGATGCCATGTATGGGGCGGTTCGTTTCGGTGGCGGGCCGTGCAGCGGCCTGCCCTGGCGGTGGGGGTTTGGGTATCCAGGATGCTCGGTCCTCAAGTAAGCGCGCCCTGCGCGCGAATGACGTGGTGACAGGCGTATTGTTTTCCATTATCCAACAGGTCAAACACGCGAATTGGGATTCTGAGACTCATGGCTGAATACAAGCACGGCGAAATGAACATCGACGTTCAAACCAAAACTTTCAACGGTTTCATCAAAGCCACCACTTGGTGTGTGGTCGCGATCGCCTTGTTGTGCCTGTTCCTGGCAGTTTTCGCCTCGTAAGCAATTCGGGGGCGGCTTTGCTCAGGATATTGACTGCGTGCCTCGTGGCCGCAACGCTGGCTGGTTGCGCTGCATCACAGCGCCCGCAAGCGGATCAGACTGAAATTACGTCCCGCTCCTATCGCGATCCGGGGCCATCGACCCTGACCTTGTACACGATGATCAGCACCCGAACCGGTTCGGGTGCGCATACGTCGTTGATGATCAGCGGCAGTGAGCGGGTTATTTTCGACCCGGCAGGATCGTTCCGGGCGGATGTTGTACCGATCAGGAACGATGTGCTGTACGGTATTACCCCGAATGTCGAACGTGCGTATCGCAGCAGCCACGCCCGCGAAACACATTATGCGCGCATCCAGACGATCGAGGTCACTCCGCAACAGGCCGAAATTGCATTGCAACTGGCCAAGCAGATGGGCCCGGTGGCTGGTGCATTCTGTGCGAACTCTACCTCGCAGCTGTTGCAGCAGGTTCCGGGGTTCGAACAGATCACGACCACATTCTATCCGGTCAAACTGTCGGATCAGTTTGGGGCCTTGCAAGGCGTTCAAACGGCGGAGTACCGTGAAAACGACGACGCGGACCTGCAGAAGGGACTGGCGTTCAACAATGCGCGCCTGAACCAGCTGGACGCGGCTTCATCCAACTAAATACAGCAATATGTAAAGTGTTGCCGCCCCGGTAAAAATGGCCGCCAGCACGTTCTTGGTTAGAATGCCCACAGACAATGCAACCGCTGCGGCCGACATACGGGGGATATCCGGTTGTCCTTCGGTGGCCGCAGGCCAAACCACCAGCGGCGCGATCAGTGCGGGCAGGATGGCCACGGCAGTATATCGAAGGTGACGTAACAACCAGGGCGGCATCGGGCGATCACCGACGAGACCGATGAAGGTAAAGCGCAAAGCATAGCTGCCCACCGCAAGACCCGCGATGATGATCCATATTGTTGTCTGATCGATCTGGTTCATGGCGCGTTCCGCTTTAGCATCAATTCTGCCTGCGCACCGGCCATCATCCCTGCTGCGCCCGCGATCAGCAGGCCCAGATTGAACGGCACACTCACGGTCAGCAGGGCAACAACAATGGCGACCAGGGCGGCGATGACATGGGCCAGCGTACGCATCATTGGCCCAATCATCGCCAGAAAGGTGATCGGCAGGGCAAAGTCCAGCGCCCAGCTTTCCGGTATTTGAGCACCCAGCACGGCACCCAGACAGGTTCCCAAAACCCACAGCGGTGTGATCGGAGTGACCGAACCCAGGAAATAGGCCATTCGCTGGGGGATCGTCAGATCAGGCTCTTTTTCGAACTGCGCGATTGAACAGGCGTAAGACTGATCCACGATCAGGTAAGCCGCACATGCTCTCTGCCACAAGGGCGCGGCACCCAGATACGGCGTCAGCGACGCGGAATACATCGCGACCCGCAGGTTCACTGCCAGGGCCGAGATCAAAACGATGATTGTCGGCGTTTCATCCTGCAGAAGTTGCAGAGCTGTGAACTGCGCCGCGCCTGCAAAGACGGTGATGGAAAAGGCGATGGTCTGTACGATATTCAACCCGGCTTCTGTCGAGAAAACACCGAATAACAGACCAAAAGGCACAGCCACGAAGACAAACGGCGTGCCGTCGCGAAAACCTTTCCAGAAGTATGACTTGGATGTGGCAGAGGCCATGGCTAAATCCTATGGTGACGCCAGCAGCAGTATCGGTCTTGTGAAGGGGTTGCAATTGGTCACCGAATCCGACGTGTCAGACTATATAATCGCTCCTGATCCGGGCGCGGCCCGCCTGACCCGTGCGGTCGAGGGGGTGGACCAGAATGGCGAGGTCAGTCAGATTTCAGTGGTTGAAGAGCGCCCACTGACGATCTTCCTCAACGCGCAGGAAATTGTGACGGCGATGACCATTGGCGACTATCCCGAATATCTGGCGCTGGGTTTTCTGCGAAATCAGGGCATGCTGCTGGCTGGTGATGAGATTACCCGTGTCGATTACGATGATGATCTTGAAACCGTAGTTGTCCGCACCGCACGCGCGACTTCGTACGAGGACAAGCTGAAGAAAAAGACGCGCACCAGTGGTTGCGCTGTGGGCACAGTATTCGGGGACATGATGGAGGGCCTTGAGGGCGTTCAGCTGCCGCAAGTGCAGGTGCGGACCTCGTGGCTTTACGAACTGGCGGCCAAGATCAACCGCACCCCGTCGCTGTATCTTGAAGCCGGGGCAATTCATGGGACTGTCTTGTGCCGGGAAAACCGCCCGCTGGTTTATATGGAAGACGTGGGTCGCCATAACGCTGTCGACAAGATCGCAGGCTGGATGCTGTCCGAGGGGGCGACGGCAGAGGACAAAATCCTTTATACCACCGGTCGCCTGACATCGGAGATGGTGATCAAAACGGCGATGATGGGCATTCCCGTGTTGGCGTCCCGTTCCGGATTCACCGCCTGGGGTGTTGAGATCGCGCGTGAGGTCGGCCTTACGCTGATCGGCCGGATGCGCGGACAGCGCTTTGTTTGTCTTTCCGGTGAGGAACGGTTGGTTCGTGATGTGGATCCGTCGACGGTTGTGGCCGAAGACAGGAAACACAGGCGGAAGAGTAGCCAATGAGTGATGAAAACAGGAAACCCCTCGGCGTCATCCTCGCAGGCGGGCAGGCCACCCGGATGGGCGGCGGTGACAAAGGTCTATTGCAGATTGGTGGGCAGAGCCTGCTGTCCCATGTCGTTGACCGGCTGTCTCCGCAAGTCGATGGTTTGGCCCTGAACGCAAATGGCGATCCCGAGCGTTTCAGCGATCTGACGCTACCCGTTCTGCCTGACTCGATCGAAGGCTTCGCTGGCCCTTTGGCCGGTGTTCTGGCGGGGCTCGATTGGGCGGCAGATCAGGGGGCCGACAGCATCGTAACGGCTGCCGCAGATACACCGTTCTTCCCGCGTGATCTGGTGGCGCGCCTGCAAGAGGCGGCAGCGGGGCAGGTGCATCCTCTGGTCTTGGCCACTACTCCGCGAACGGGCGACGAGGCGCTGAAATCCGGAGGGGGCAGGCGGGTCAACCGGCACCCGACCTTTGGGCTCTGGCCTGTGGCGTTGCGCGATGATCTGCGGGCGGCTCTGACGGACGGGTTGCGCAAGGTCGTGCTGTGGACTGATAAACATGACGGACGCGAGGCTTTGTTTCAGGCTGACCCGTTTGATCCGTTCTTCAATGTTAATACGCCTGACGATCTGGACCGCGCCCGGACATTGTTGGAGCAGGTATGAGGGTCTACGGCGTCACCGGCTGGAAAAACGCGGGCAAAACCGGGCTGATGGAACGGCTGGTGGCCGAAATCACGGGGCGGGGCTTTACCGTCTCAACCGTCAAACACGCGCATCACGGCGTCGATGTAGACCAACCGGGCACGGATAGTCATCGTCACCGCGTTGCTGGCGCCAGCGAGGTGTTGCTTGCGTCGGGGCGGCGCGTCGCCTTGATGCAAGAGCTGCGCGGCGCGCCCGAGCCGCCATTGGGCGAACTGCTGGCGCGGCTTTCTCCGGTTGATCTGGTGCTGGTTGAAGGCTTCAAACGGGAAGGCCACCCAAAGGTCGAGGCGTTTCGCGCCGAGGCAGGAAACCCTCTGATCGCGATTGAAAACGATACCGTTCGAGCCGTTGCCAGCGACACGGCGCTGGAACTGGATCGCCCGGTTTTCGACCTGAACGACACAGTCAGGATCGCGGACTTCATATTGGATGAGGTCGGTTTGTGACCCTGTTCCAGACCTTTGCCATGGTGGACTGGTCTGGTGGAAATGACACAGGACCAACGCCGCGCAAAGACGCGATCTGGGTCTGTATTGTGCGTGAAGGGCAGGCACAGGAACCCGAATACCTGCGCAACCGGGCGCTTGCCGAAGCGTGGCTGGATGCCCTGATCCGCACCGAACTGAAGGCAGGTCGTCGCCTGTTTCTGGGGTTTGATTTCCCTTTTGGATACCCGAAGGGTTTTGCCCGCGCGATGACCGGTACGGATGACCCCTTGACCTTGTGGGACTGGTTCGAACAGCATGTCGAAGACGGTCCGAAAACGAACAATCGTTTCGACTTGGCAGGCCGGATCAATCGACAATTCGGAGGAAGAGGCCCATTTTGGATGAATGGCCTCGGGCGTGACATTGATGGTTTGCCGAGAACCAAAACGGGCTATTCCAATCCGTTTTCCGACCGTCGTGCGGTTGAAGCCTTGGCAAAAGGCAGTTTCACCTGCTGGCAGATGGCGGGTGCAGGCGCGGTCGGTGGGCAGGTGATGATGGGGCTTCCAGTTCTAAGCAGGCTCCGCCATCGCTTTGCCGGACAAGTCGCGGTCTGGCCGTTCGAGCCGTTGGATAGACCCGTTGCCTTTGTGGAAATCTGGCCGTCGCTCACCTTGGGTGCGCCACCGGACGGGCGGATCAAGGATGCCTGGCAGGTCGAACAGGTCGCCTTGACTCTGTCGCGTTTGACAGAGCAGGAGTTGAATGCGCAATTAGATGTTTCAGCGGCAGAGGAAGGCTGGATTTTGGGTGTTACACAGAACAAGCCGAACATAGCCCCGCCACCGTTGCGCAACGACTGTTTTGCGCTGCCAGCGGGTGTGGAGTGGACGCCGGTTGATGACGCCTTGGCCTATTTGCGCGACAGGTTGCATCCGATTACCTCGGTCGAGGTGGTCGCGCTGAATAAGGCGAGTGGGCGCATTCTGGCAGAAGATGTGACAGCCCAACGTTCCAACCCGCCGCAGCCGAATACAGCCGTGGATGGGTTCGGGTTCGCTGGTCCGGTTTCAGATGGGCCACAGGTCCTGCCGCTGGTCGATGGGCGTGCAGCAGCCGGTATCCCGTTCGACGGTGATGTTCCCGAGGGTCAGGCAGTGCGCGTTCTGACGGGTGCCGCGCTGCCTGACGGGGTGGATACGGTTATTCTGGAAGAGGATGTCACAGTTAAAGACGGGCATATCGCATTCCACGGCCCGCTGAAAAAGGGGGCAAATACCAGGCAAGCGGGCGAGGATGTGGCCGCAGGCGATCTGGCCCTGCCTACAGGGCGCCGATTGACACCGGCTGACCTTGCGCTGCTCACCGCTTTGGGCATTGCCGAGGTGAAGGTGCGCAAACCGCTGCGTGTCGCCGTGGTATCGACCGGCGATGAACTGATCGACGCCGGAGAGTGCGCCGGACCGGGTCAGATATTCGACGCCAACCGCCCGATGCTGTTGTCTCTGGTCGAGAGATTGGGGTTTGTACCTGTGGATATGGGGCGTGTGTCAGATGATCGGGATGCCCTGCGGGAACGGCTGGACCAGGCTGCGGAACAGGCAGATGTGATACTGACGAGTGGTGGCGCATCTGCTGGTGACGAAGACCACGTATCTGCCTTGCTGCGCCAGGCGGGGGCGATGCAACATTGGCGGATCGCCTTGAAACCCGGTCGCCCTCTGGCTTTGGGGTTGTGGTCCGGAACTCCGGTCTTTGGACTGCCCGGCAATCCCGTTGCCGCCTTGGTCTGCACCTTGATCTTTGCGCGACCGGCGCTGGGCCTGATGTCTGGCGAAGGCTGGATCAAGCCGCAAGGGTTCGAAGTGCCCGCTGCCTTTGAAAAGCGCAAGAAACCGGGCCGCCGCGAATACCTGCGCGCGCGCATACGGGAAGGCCGGGTTGTAGTCTTCAAGTCAGAAGGATCAGGCCGGATCAGCGGGCTCAGCTGGGCCGAAGGGCTGGTCGAAATAGAAGATGGTGCCCGGCATATCCAACCCGGGGATATGGTTCGGTTTATCCCGTATGGCAGTTTTGGGTTGTGAAAATCACGGTCTCACGCGGTTTTTCTGATGCGGAACGCCCACTGGTGGCGACCCTGTTCTGGCAGGCATTTTCGGCGAAACTGAACAAAGTCATGGGTCCGGATGAAAAGGGGCTGGCTTTCTTCGAAACTTCGTTGAACCCGGATTTCGCGCTTGTTGCACGGGACAAGGAAGACCGGATTTTGGGGCTTGCAGGTTTCAAGACACGCGATGGTGCATTGGCCGGAGGCGGAATGTCAGACCTAGCAAAGGTCTATGGCTGGCTTGGGGCCATTTGGCGCGCCCTCATCCTCAGTATTTTGGAGCGCGAACTGAAACCCGGCGTGTTTCAGATGGATGGCATATTTGTGGCCGCGGGCTCGCGTGGCAAAGGGGTTGGTACTGCCTTGCTGGATGCCGTTAAGTGTGAAGCGCGGAAACAAAACATGTCAGTGGTTCAGCTTGACGTTATCGACACAAACCCCCGCGCCCGCGCTTTATATGAGCGCGAAGGATTTTGGCCTGTGGGGGAAGAAAAAACCGGGCCTTTAAGTTACGTGTTTGGTTTCAGCAGCGCGACCAAGATGTCTTGGATCGTTTTGCCTGATTAATCAAACGTCCCGGCCACGCGCCCCAGCAACATGAACGCCCGCGCGGTGCGGGTCTCACCCAACGCGCTCAGTTCTGCATCGCTTGCGGTGGGCTCGAACTCGGCCATCATCTTGTCGAAGCGGCGAAGAAAATGGTGGGCGGCGTCGCGAAAAATGGGATCCTGTTTCATCCGCGCAGCTGTCAGCGCCAGCGAGGACCGGTCGCGTACACCCCCCAGCGAGGCGACAGCGCGACCCCGCGCGCCCTGCGCGAACTGACGCCAGATTTCGGGCCGGGCCATGTCAGGACGCAGGTCGTCCATGTAGATGCCTTCCTGGCTGAGCAGTGTAAGAACATCCTGCGAGGCTTGCACGATCTGCGCCGTCTTGCGGTCTTTCAGCGCCACGCGCAGGGCGTTGAACCCTTCGGTGTCATTCTGAGTTTCCGGGAAGTTCAAGGCGCGGATAAAGATATCGATGCTCAGCGGTGGCGCAATTTCTTCCGCAGATGTGCCCAGTTCAAGCGAGGTTTGAGCACCCGCAACGAGTGGTTTTGCAGGGGCGTAAGGGGGCGTTGTGCGCTTGGTCGAAAATGTTGCCAGCGTGCTTTCGGTTTTTCGCGTCGCGGCTGCGATCTCATCCAGTTTCTTGGCCACCGCCGGTTCGTAGGTGCTGGATGCGCGCTGCTGCTGCGCCACATAAGCCTGACGGATCGCATCAATCGCAGTTTGCAGCCGCGCGCTTTCCTCGCGCATCACGCGGCTGGCCCGCATGGCAGTGGCTGCGACCCAGATCATCGCCACAGGCATGAAAACGGCCAGAAAGGTGACAACAAAACCGCCGCTTTGCCCCTTATCCGGCAACACCAGAAAAACAACCGACACCACCAGCCAAATCAGGCTGAGCACCAGCGCGGCAATCTCAATCTCGGTGACAGACAGTGTCTTTGGGCGGTCATAGATGCCCAGCGAAGTCGGTCTTTCAGTTTCCGGGTCAGGTTTGTGCCCCGACATTACATGCGCTCCGGTCAGGCGTACTTGATGCTCAGAATTTCATAAGAGCGCACGCCGCCAGGGGTGCGCACCTCGACACTGTCTCCTTCGTCCTTGCCAATCAGGGCACGGGCGATGGGGGATTTGATGTTCAAAAGGCCAGCTTCGATATTGGCTTCATATTCGCCGACGATCTGCCACGTCTTTTCTTCGTCGGTATCCTCGTCGACCAAAGTAACCTTTGCGCCAAACTTGATCGCGCCGGACAGTTTTGCAGGATCAATTACATCCGCCAGCGACAGGATACCTTCCAGTTCTTTAATGCGACCTTCGATAAAGCCCTGCTTTTCGCGGGCTGAATGGTATTCCGCGTTTTCTTTCAGGTCGCCAAGTTCACGCGCCGATGCGATGGCTTCGATAATCGCAGGGCGTTCGACGGATTTGAGGTTCTTCAACTCAGCTGCGAGTGCGGCATTGCCCGCAGGCGTCATCGGGATCTTTTCCATACTCTCTACGTCCACGCATAAACTGACTCGCCCCGCCGCACAGAAGCGGCGGGGCGAGTCCTAGGTTGACGATTACCTGACCCAAATACCACGTGAATTGCAAGGGGTGTCAGCAGCTGCCGCGATCAATTTGCAACATTGCGCCGCCGGGATTGTTTCGGGTGTGGCCTATGGCGATGGTCCGGTTGCCCGCCCTTGCACCATCGCCTCGAAGACGTGCAGAGCCACAGCATCTCAATCATATTGTACCACTTCAAACTCGATGCCGTTGTCATCCCTGAAATAGAACCGACGCCCCGGTTCGTAATCGGCATGATTATGGGGTTCGAACCCCGCCTTGCGCACCTTGGCCTCGGTTGCGTCGATATCTTCGACCAGAACACCAACATGGTTCAGCCCGCCGACGATATCGTAGCTGCTTTCGACCAATGGTTTCGGCGCATCGGGTTTGTAAAGCGCAAGATAGGTGTGGGCCGATCCGACATGCACCGTGTATCCGCCTGATATTGCGGGTCCTTCCCAGCGTGTTTTCCAGCCAAAGACCTGCTGCATCCAGGCGGCCGAGGCCTGTGGGTCGCTGACAGTGAAATTGGTATGTTCAAGCGTTGCCATCATGGGATCTCCTTTTTTGGCTTGTTTCGACTCACCGTAATTTCTAAACCTAACTTTAGGTCAAGGTATTTCTTCGAGGGCGACATGGCTGTTTCAGAAGGGTTGGCAATCGGGGCATTGGCCCGACGTACGGGGTTGGCTGTTTCAGCGATCCGGTATTACGAAGCACAGGGTTTGATCGCGCCCTGGCGTAATGCGGGTGGGCAGCGACGTTACCAGCGGGCAGATATCCGGCGGCTGAGCTTTGTCATGATCGCACAGCAGTTCGGCCTGACCTTGCCTGAAATTCGCGAGGTCTTGTCGGGCTTGCCGGGAAAGCGAACACCGACACCACAGGATTGGAAAGCTATAAGCGTGCGGTTGCGCACTCATCTGGACCAGCGAATCGATACCCTGATGCGATTGCGCGACAATCTGGACGGCTGCATCGGGTGTGGGTGCCTCAGTTTGCCGAAATGCAAGCTTTATAACCCCGATGACAGGGCAAAATCCCATGGTAGCGGTCCCAGATACCTGATGGGTGATGCACCAGAGGACTGATGTGTCGAATAGCGCCCTTGTTACGCCGTGTTTCGATTGACCAAAGTCTTTCTGACCATGTAATCAGCCGTGAAACAAAATTGCGCAGATCCTGCAGTGACAGCGCCAATTCGGAAAGTAAGCTAGGGAGCCCGCGATGGCCGAGATTGAACGCGAAGCAATGGAATATGACGTGGTGATCGCAGGCGCAGGTCCTGCAGGCCTGTCGGCTGCCATTCGTCTGAAACAGCTGGATGCGGACCTGAACGTCGTCGTTCTGGAAAAGGGCTCGGAAGTAGGTGCGCATATCCTGTCTGGCGCAGTTCTCGATCCCTGCGGACTGGATGCATTGATCCCGGATTGGAAGGCAAAGGGTGCTCCGCTGAACGTGCCGGTGCATGAAGACAATTTCTACATGCTGGGCGAGGCAGGCAAGATCCGCATTCCCAACTTCCCGATGCCGCCGTTGATGAACAACCATGGCAACTACATCGTTTCGATGGGCAATGTTTGCCGCTGGATGGCCGAGCAGGCCGAGGAACTGGGCGTGGAAATCTTCCCCGGCATGGCCTGTTCCGAACTGGTTTACGGCGATAACGGTGAAGTCAAAGGCGTAGTGGCCGGTGTCTTTGGTCTGGAAGCGGACGGCTCTTATGGCCCCAACACCGAGCCGGGTATGGAATTGCACGGCAAATACGTCTTCCTGTCGGAAGGTGTGCGCGGCTCACTGTCCAAGGAAGTCATCGCCAAATACGACTTGTCTGCCGGCAAAGAGCCGCAGAAATACGGCGTCGGCATGAAAGAGATCTGGGAGATCGATCCGGCAAAGCACAAGGAAGGTACGGTCACGCACACAATGGGCTGGCCTCTGGGCGGCAACGCAGGCGGCGGGTCGTTCATCTATCATCTTGAAAACAATCAGGTCTATGTCGGCTTTGTGGTTCACCTGAACTACAAAAACCCGCACCTGTACCCCTACATGGAATTCCAGCGCTTCAAGCATCACCCGATGGTGGCGGAGCTGCTGAAAGGCGGCAAGCGCGTGGCTTACGGTGCCCGTGCGATCACCGAAGGCGGCCTTCAATCGATGCCCAAGCTGGTGGCGCCGGGCGTGGCGCTGCTGGGCTGTTCCGCGGGCATGGTCAACGTGCCGCGCATCAAGGGCAACCACAATGCGATGCTGTCTGGTAAGGCCGCGGCTGAGGCTGCTTATGACGCGATCAAGGCTGACCGTTCAGGCGATGAGCTGACCGCTTACGAGGCCGATGTCCGCAATGGCGCAATTGGCAAGGACCTGAAGAAGGTGCGCAACGTCAAGCCGATGTGGTCCAAGTGGGGCATGATCCCTTCGCTGGTGCTGGGTGGTCTGGACATGTGGACCAACACATTGGGCTTTTCGCTCTTTGGTACGCTGGGACATGGCAAGAACGATGCACAGTCGACCGAGGAAGCCAGCAAGCACAAGCCGATCAATTATCCCAAGCCCGATGGCACGCTGTCCTTTGACCGTCTGACCAACGTGTCCTTTGCGGCAACCAATCACGAGGAAAGCCAGCCCTGCCACCTGCGCCTGACGGACCCGGATATCCCGGTCAAGGTCAACCTGCCCAAGTTCGACGAACCGGCGCAGCGCTATTGCCCGGCAGGTGTGTACGAAATGGTCGAGGATGACAACGGTCCGCGATTCGTCATCAACTTCCAGAACTGCGTTCACTGCAAAACCTGTGACATCAAGGATCCAAGCCAGAATATCACCTGGACCACGCCGCAGGGGGGCGACGGACCAAACTATCCGAACATGTAAGCAAAAAACCGGCAATGGCAGGGTCGTGAAGGCTCTGCCATTGCCTCTTGCCGACCGAAGCCCTAGCTTAACCGTCAGTCAACGATAGTAAGGCAGGATTTCGGTGGTTTCCCTGGTTCGTCGCGCGGCATTGTCCGTGCTGCTCATGTCGTCGGTCGCAGTTCCGGCCTTTTCGGATTCGGGTGCCGGTTCATATCTGGCCGGGCGTCAGGCGATCTACGAAAGCGACTATTCTGCGGCGGAAAGATACTACGCCCAGGCTCTCAGGTTTGATCCGGAAAACGCGCTGCTCTTGGAAAGCGTTGTCGTCGCCCGCCTTGCGCTGGGGGAAATTGCCCGTGCTTTGCCTGTTGCAAAGCAGATCGAGGAAGCCAACCTTCCCAGTCAGGCCGCGCGTATGGCGATTTCGGCTAATTTGATTGCAGACGGCAAGTTTGACGAACTTTTGGCGCGTGACCCTGAAACGCAGGGGATCGGTCCTTTGGTTGATGGGCTGATGATTGCATGGGCCCACCTGGGGCAAGGTGAAATGACAAAGGCCATGGAGCAGTTCGATGCCGTGGCCACGCAGGAAGGCCTCAGGGAGTTTGCGCTGTATCACAAAGCCATGGCACTGGCCTCTATCGGCGATTTCGAAGGTGCCGAGGTGATATTTGCGGATAACAACGGCGCGGTTGCGCGGTTCTCGCGCCGGGCCGCGC
Source organism: Ruegeria sp. AF7 (assembly GCF_056541885.1). NCBI lineage: Bacteria > Pseudomonadati > Pseudomonadota > Alphaproteobacteria > Rhodobacterales > Roseobacteraceae > Ruegeria > Ruegeria sp. AF7. Next base: position 98,664 of record NZ_JBQFYX010000004.1, read on the forward strand.
TGGCCCGTACAGAGGTGCTGTCACAGCTGGATCGCAACGAAGACGCCATACAGTTTCTGGACGATGTGTTTGTTTCCGGTAGCGATCCGACCATTGAAGCCTACACCGGCCAATTGACCGCGGGCGAGACGCTTCCGTTCACCCACGCGGGCTCTGCGCTGGATGGAATGGCGGAAATTTTCTTTACCGTTGGTGCCGCATTGAACAGCGAGGCTTCGGCTGACTACGTCCTGCTTTACGCACGACTGGCGAGCTTTCTGCGCCCTGACCACGTGGACGCCATTCTGCTGAGCGCGGAATTGCTGGACAAGCTGCAACAGTATGATCTGGCCGTTGCCGCCTATCGCATGGTCCCGGCAAGCAGCAATGACCACCATGCCGCAGAACTTGGGCGGGCCGAAATCCTGGACAAATCCGGAAAAACCGATGCAGCCATTGAAGTTCTTCAAAATCTGGCGTTGCAAAATCCTGATTTGCCCAGCGTGCATGTTTCTCTGGCAGATCTTCAGCGTCGTCAGGAAAACTATGCAGCTGCGGTTGCCTCTTATGACACTGCGATTGCTCTGACGGACAGTCAGGCAGGTGGGAATTGGTTCCTGCACTACGCGCGCGGCATAAGCCACGAGCGGCTGAAGCAGTGGGATCAGGCTGAAACCGATTTCCGCCGGGCGCTGGAGTTGAATCCGGATCAGCCGCAGGTGCTGAACTACTTGGGCTATTCTTTGGTAGAACGGAAAGAAAAGCTGGATGAAGCGCTGGACATGATCCAACGCGCGGTCGAAGCCCGCCCGGATAGCGGCTACATCGTGGATAGTCTGGGTTGGGTTCTGTTCCGTCTGGGTCGTTACGGAGAAGCGGTCGAGCATATGGAGCGCGCGGTCGAGCTGATGCCCGTTGATCCTGTCGTCAATGATCATCTGGGGGATGTCTATTGGGCTGTTGGGCGTGCACGCGAGGCCGAGTTCCAATGGAAACGGGCGCTGTCCTTTGTTGATCCCGAAGACACGGACGGCGAGGCTGACCCAGATCGCATTCGACGCAAGATCGAGGTCGGACTAAGTGCCGTTCTGGCCGAAGAAGGTGCGGAACCTTTGAAAGTCGCAAATGGAAATTAAGGCGTTTGCGCCCGCCAAGATCAACCTGACCCTGCATGTGACCGGACGTCGTAAGGACGGTTATCACCTGTTGGATTCGTTAGTGGTTTTTGCAGATCTGGGCGATCAGTTGACATTCTCGCCCGGTCCCGAGCTGACTATCGACGTGACTGGGGAGTTTGCCGAAGGCGTGCCCACGGACAGCCGTAACCTGGTCTGGAAAGCGGCCGAAGGCGTCGGCTGGACCGGGCATGTCGAGCTGATCAAGTCTCTGCCCCACGGGGCAGGTATAGGGGGCGGGTCATCGGATGCGGCCGCCACGCTTTGGGCATTGGCAGGTCAGGGATGTGACGTCCGGCCTGACCTGCCGTTGTCACTGGGGGCAGATGTGCCCGTTTGTCTCGAAAACCGGGCGATCAGAATGCAAGGCATTGGCGATCGTTTGGCGGCGGTGAACCTTCCGCACCTGCCCGCGCTTTTGGTCAACCCGAATGTGCCGGTGCCGACAGGTACCGTTTTCAACGCGCTGGCGTCCCGAGACAATCCACCGATGCCTGAAAGCACACCTGAGTTTGAAAGTGCTGATGAGTGCGCCCAGTGGCTGTGCAATCAACGCAACGATCTGCAAGTGCCCGCCATGAACGTCGCACCTGAGATCGAGCAGGTGTTGGACGAGTTGACGATGACCAATCGCGCGCTCGTGGTGCGCATGTCAGGGTCAGGATCAACCTGTTTTGCGCTCTATCCGACGATGAAAGACGCGCATTTTGCGGCCTATGAGATCGGTGCGGCGCATCCTGACTGGTGGTGCCGCGCGACGCAGCTTAACTAAGGCGCGAGACCACGTAATCGGCCAGTTCGCGCAGCAGGCTGCGAATTTCATGATCGGGCAGAACATCCAAAGATGCCTTTGCCTTGTTCGCCCAGCCCAAAGCGTCCTGCCGGGTTTTTTCCAGCGTTGCGTATTTGTCCATCAAACCCAGCGCATGATCCAGATCACCGTCCTGTTGGCGGCCTTTTTCGATTGTACGCTCCCAGAATGCGCGTTCTTCGGGCGTGGCCTGTGCAACAGCCTTGATGACAGGCAGGGTCAGCTTTCGTTCGCGGAAATCATCGCCCACATTCTTGCCGGTTGTCTTGCTGTCCCCTTGATAGTCCAGCAGATCGTCTGCAATCTGGAATGCGATCCCCAATGCGTCACCATAATCGAACAGGGCCTTGATCTGTTCTTCCGATGCACCGGCGATCACGCCGCCCACCTCGGTCGCAGCTGAAAACAAAGCTGCTGTCTTGCCGCGCACGACCTGTAGGTAAACGCTTTCATCTGTCCGCAGGTCGGTTGCTGCGGTCATTTGCAGCACCTCGCCCTCGGCGATGGTTGCTGAGGCATTGGCCAAGATATCCAGAACCCGCAGCGAACCCGTTTCGACCATCAATTGGAAGCTGCGAGAAAACAGGTAATCACCGACCAGCACACTGGATTTATTGCCCCAAAGTAGATTTGCGGTCGGGCGTCCGCGCCGCTGCGCGCTCTCATCCACAACGTCGTCGTGCAGAAGGGTAGCGGTATGGATGAACTCGACCGTGGCAGCAAGGCGTACATGGTGCTCGCCCGAATAGCCAAACAGCCGCGCCGCTGCCAATGTCAGCATCGGGCGCAGGCGCTTTCCGCCCGCCTCGACCAGATGCTGGGTCACTTCGGGGATACGTGGGGCATGGTCCGACGCCATCCGGGTGCGGATCAACGTGTTCACAGCCTCCATTTCACCCGCCAATATATCAGCGAGGCGCTCATGCGGTTTTGAGATCATGCCGACGGTCATCATTCTCCTGATACAAGGCTCGACTTCCGCCCCGCCTTGCCCTTACATCCATCCCCATGAAAGAACTATTGCGCAGTACCGATCCGACGATCCTGGCCTTTGCATCCGCTCTCCTTGAAGGCGAGGATATAGACTGCTTTCAGATGGACGTAAATATGAGCATCCTCGAAGGTGGGATCGGAATCTTTCCCCGCCGACTGATGGTTCGCGCCGAAGACCTGACCCGTGCTGAACGTGTGATGCGCGACAATGAAATTCCGCTGGGCCGATGACCCGGTTTTCCGATAGCGAACTCAGCTGCAATGATTTCTTGGGGGGCAGGGTTCGATTGCTGCAACCTCGGTCGGGTTATCGTGCCGGGGTCGACCCGGTATTGCTTGCCGCATCCGTTCCGGCCAGCGCAGGTCAGTCCGTGTTGGAACTGGGGTGCGGCGCAGGGGCTGCCATTCTTTGCTTGTCCTCCCGAGTGCCCGGTCTGCACCTGACAGGTATCGAGCTACAGCCTTCCTATGCGGAATTGGCCCGCAGAAATGCGGAAATCAACCGGATAGAGCTGGAAGTTGTCCAAGCTGATCTGACTGCTTTGCCTGAGGCGTTTCGGCAGCGCCAGTTCGATCACGTAATTGCGAATCCGCCCTATTATCGGGCGGGGGCGCATAGCCCTGCAAAGGATGCTGGACGAAGTGTGGCCCTGAGCGAAGACACCCAGTTGGCCGACTGGATTGCAGTGGCTGCCAAACGCCTTGCGCCAAAAGGGTACCTGCACATGATCCAGAAAGCCGATCGACTGCCCGACATGCTGGCAGCGTGCCAGGGGTTTCTGGGATCGGTAGAGTTGTTGCCGCTAAGCCCACGGACAGGGCGAGAGGCTGAGCTGATCATTCTGCGCGCCCGCAAAGGAGGGCGTGCGGCATTTCGCCTCCACCCACCTTTGATTGTGCACACGGGTGAACGTCACGAAAAAGACGGCGAAAGCTATACGGATGCAGTTTCGGCCGTGCTCCGGAAGGCCGCTGCCCTGCCCGGGTTTTGACGACGACCGGCAATGTCCAGCCGATTTTGTCGGATTTGTTTCAGATTCTGTGCGTCTGCAGCGTGACAGGGTGGAAACGATGTGATCAACTTCTTACGTGACATTCAGACACGTATAAAAGGAGGATCGCAATGAGCGTGAGCGCACATCTGACAGAACTGAAGAAAAAGCACGAATCTCTCGGTCTAGAAGTAGAACAAGCCCAACGCTCGCCAGGCATCGATGATCTCCACATAGCCCAGCTGAAGAAACAGAAGCTCAAGCTGAAGGAAGAGATCGAGCGACTGTCTGCTTAAGATTTCAAACTGGAACGGGCCGCGATCAAGGCCCCGCCGGTAATCAGAAAGGCCGCGATCGCCAGCCCCCAGGATGGGGCAGCGATCCCGGCCATCACCAAAGCAAGTGTCGACAATAACGGGGCCGCGTAAGATGAGGTTCCGAGCATTTGAATATCGCCCTGCTTTACCCCGATATCCCAGATATAAAAGGCCAGTCCAACGGGCCCGAGGCCAAGCGCCAGTACAGAAACCCACCCCAGTGTCGTGTTAGGCAGCACGGCGTCTTCTATAGCCAGATGCAGCAGACCCGAAGCCAACGCAGCCATCAGACAAAAGACCGCAACCGAACTGGTCGGTGTACCCCCCAATTTGCGCGACAGAACCGAATAGCCTGACCATGTCAGGGCGCAAAGCAAGGCCAATGCATACCCGGGTAGATGTTGCGCCTGAAAACCGGCGCTTCCGCCTCCGGTGATGATCAAAGCAGCCCCAGCAAAGCCAAGGCATGCCCCAACCAGATGACCAGCGCGAAGCCGTTCGCCCGGCAGCAGGCCGGAAAACAGAACGATAAGAAGGGGCCAGAGATAGGCAATAAGTCCGGCCTCGGCCGCAGGGGCCATACGCAGGGCCGAAAAATACAATGCGTGGTACCCGAACAGACCCAATGAACCGAACAGGTAGGTCGTCCAGGGGACTTGTTTCAACCCGCTAAACCCACCGGTTGCTGCTGTCCAGATCAACCCAAGCGCCCCACCAATCGAAAAGCAAATCGTGTTCAACAGCAAAGGTGGTGTGGGTGCAGAGCCGACGGTCAAAAGTGCCAGCAAAGCCCATAATAGTACGGCCCCAAAGCCGATGGCTGTTGCGCGCGTTTTGGTCATGATCCGGAAACCTCTTCGATCGGAATAATGTCGAACTCATCCGAAATATGCGCGGTCTTTTCAATCTCGGTCAGGAACCAATCCCGAAATGCTGCGATCTGAGGGCGTTTCTCGGCCCCCGGAAGGCACAGGAACCGGAACCGGCCCTGCGTTTCCAGCGCGACCTTGAAGGGGGCAACCAGCCGACCCTCGGTCAAGTCCTTGAGGATCATGGCGCGTCGTCCAAGGGCGACACCAACACCGGCGACAGCGGCGTCAATCGCGTGATCTGCGTTGGAAAAATGCGCCCCATGAGTGGGGATGAAATCGATACATACAGCGCGGAACCAGGCGGGCCAGTCGCAGGGCGGGGTCAGAAAATTGATCGAATCGTCGTGGATCAACGGTGCGTCGCGCAGGCTGTCTGGCGTGGTGAATTGCTCCGCCAGCTCCGGAGTCATGACCGGGGTCAGCCACTCTTTTCTTACAGGTACGGAATACAGCCCCTCATCGGCGGAATTGCCAAACCGGATGGCAACATCCACATCATCCCGCTCCAGATCCATGTTGCGCAATGTGGCCGAGAATTTCAGGTCGATTTCCGGATGTGCACGGGCGAATTCGTAAAGGCGAGGTGCGAGCCACTTTGCAGTCAGTGCCGGACCTGCGGTGACGGTCAATCCGGTGTCATCCTCCTGCCTGCGTACGGCGCGCCACGCGCTTTGCAATGTGGCAAAGCCCTCTGCCGCGCCGGGGGCCAGGGCGCGGCCCGCATCGGTCAGTTCCACAGCACGGTTCAGACGGCGGAACAGAGGGCGACCCAGATGCTCCTCAAGCGATTTGATCTGAAAGGACAGGGCTGCTGGCGTCACGTGCAGTTCTTCCGCCGCTTTCGCGAACGACATGTGCCGGGCCGCGGCATCAAAAGCCCGAAGCGCGGTAAGTGGGGGCAGATAATCACTCATGGTCAAGAAATTCTTAACTGAAGGTTCAGAAAACTTCGTTTGTCATGATCCCAGGTGACCTTCATATTCACATCAGGTCAAGCAAAACTGAATTGAAAGGCGGCTGCCATGATCGAGATGACAACAAATCCCGCCGCCCAAGTGGCGATCCTGCGCGCGCATGAAGAGCGTGGCAAGGTGGTCCGGCAGTTGTGGAATTGGGTATCGGGTTCCCGCTGATCGCAGCGCGCGCGATCTTACGGGATAAGGATGGGCCGGCCCTGATGGACCGGCCCGTTTTCACAATTCTGATTGCAGATCAGACGAAAAACTGGGCGCCGTTGGCCGAGATGGTCGAGCCGTTGATGAACTGAGATTCGTCCGAGGCCAGGAAGGTCACACAGCGTGCAATCTCTTCTGGTTCGCCCAGACGACCGGCGGGGATCTGGCCAATAATCGATTCGCGTACCTTTTCGGGCACCGCCATCACCATCTCGGTTGCAATATAACCGGGGCAGATCGCGTTGGCCGTGATGCCCGCTCGCGCGCCTTCCTGCGCCAGAGATTTCACGATGCCCAGATCGCCCGCCTTGGTCGCAGCATAGTTCACCTGAGCGAACTGACCTTTCTGGCCGTTGATCGAGCTGATGACGATGACACGGCCAAATTTGCGCTCGCGCATGCCGGGCCAGACAGGGTGCACAGTGTTGAACACGCCGGTCAGGTTGGTGTCGATCACGTCTTTCCACTGATCGGGTGTCATTTTGTGGAAAGGTGCATCACGGGTGATGCCTGCGTTGGCGACAACGATGTCGATGGGGCCAACCTCGGCCTCAACCTTTTCGATTCCCGCTTTGGATTCGTCATAATCGGCGACGTTCCACTTGTAGGTCTTGATGCCGGTTTCTTCGGTGAATTTCGCGGCGGCTTCGTCATTCCCTGCATAGGTGGCCGCAACGTTGTATCCTTCGGCTTTGAGCGCCTTGGAAATTGCTGCGCCAATGCCGCGGGAACCGCCGGTAACGAGTGCTGTACGTGCCATTTAGGACTCCTCCAATTTTAGTCGCCTTGGTAATGCTGTTACTTTGAGAGATGTTTGTGCGCAATATTGTTTCGTCGTTAAGGTGTTTATTTCGGATGGCAATATCGTCGCATCTAAGGGGTACGACCCCAGTGTAACAAAAAAGGGCGTCCCATGGACGCCCTTTTCTATTTGGTTATTGGCGCACTTAGTCGCGCTCCACACACAGGGCGACACCCATGCCGCCGCCGATGCACAAGGTGGCCAGACCTTTCTTTGCGTCGCGGCGCTTCATTTCGAACAGCAGCGTGTTCAGAACGCGGCAACCTGATGCGCCGATTGGGTGGCCGATGGCAATTGCGCCGCCGTTCACGTTCACAATCGACGGATCCCAGCCCATGTCTTTGTTCACTGCGCAGGCCTGCGCGGCAAAGGCTTCGTTGGCTTCAACCAGGTCCAGATCGTCGACGGACCAACCTGCTTTTTCCAATGCCTTGCGCGAAGCGTAGATCGGGCCAACGCCCATGATCGACGGGTCCAGCCCGGCAGTTGCGTAGGACGCGATGCGCGCCAAAGGTTCGATTCCGCGCTTCTCTGCGTTTTGAGCTGACATCAGCAGGGTTGCGGCCGCGCCGTCGTTCAGGCCCGAAGCGTTTGCAGCAGTGACCGATCCGTCCTTGGTAAAGGCGGGGCGCAGCTTTGCCATGGCTTCCATTGTAGCGCCGTGGCGGATGTATTCGTCCTTGTCCATCACGATGTCACCCTTGCGGGTCTTGATGGTGAAGGGCACGATTTCGTCGACAAACTTGCCAGCTTTTTGCGCCGCCTCAGCCTTGTTCTGCGAGGCGACAGCGAATTCATCCTGCATGTCGCGGCTGATCTGCCATTTTTCGGCAACATTTTCCGCCGTTTGGCCCATGTGATAGCCGTTGAAGGCATCCCACAGACCATCGCGGATCATGGTGTCGATATATTTCATATCACCCATCTTGTGACCGGCGCGCAGGGCAGCTGCGTGGGGCGACAGGGTCATGTTCTCTTGGCCACCAGCGGCGACGATGTCGGCATCGCCGAGTTGGATGTGCTGAGCGCCCAATGCGACCGCACGCAGGCCCGAGCCGCAAACCTGGTTGATGCCCCAGGCGGCACTTTCCTGCGGCAAACCGGCGTTGATATGCGCCTGCCGAGCCGGGTTTTGGCCCTGAGCCGCTGTCAGCACCTGACCCAAGATGGATTCGCTGACTTCGCCTTTTTCAATCCCGGCGCGCTCAACAACTGCTTCCAGGACGGCCGCGCCCAGATCATGTGCGGGGGTGTTCGCAAACGAACCACTAAAGCTGCCAACACCTGTTCGTGCGGCGGATGCGATTACTACGTTGGTCATATGATCAGTCCTTTACCGTCATTGTCTGGCGGAATGTCTGACGGCGCAGGCCGAGAGTTTCCCTCTCGAAACAAGAGCGCCCCGTTATCCCCCGCTCAAGTACTTCTGCAATAGCGTAATGCTGCACTTGCAGCAACGGGCAGCTTGCCTCAGCTTGGGAAATGGCGGAAAAATGTCGATCACCCACGGGTCAACTTGCTGTTTTTGAACTTCTTTCCTGCTTCCACGGGGGCGAAACACTGGGCGCACCAAACAAAAAGCCCTGCATGCAATCCACGCCACTCGAACGCAAAAATGCTGCATCCTTGTGAGTTTCGACCGATTCGGCAGTGACCAGGATTTCAAACTCACGCGCCACGGCAATCAGGGCCCGCACCAAAGCCTGGTTGTCGGGGCTGTCGCTGATGCCCCTGATAAACTGTCCATCGATCTTGGCGGCGTCGAACAGAAATTCGCGAAAGTGGCGGAAACTGAAGTTGCTGGCTCCAAAGTCGTCTAGCGCAAAGGCGATGCCACGATCCTGAAGGCGGTCCATGAAGTCGACCACCAATTCAGGCACCTGCATGGCAGAGCTTTCGGAGATTTCGAGGATCAGCCGTTCGCCCAGCTGCGGGTCCCGTTTCAGAAACCGGTCCAGTATTCCGGACCAGTTGGAATAACCGATCGAGCGGGCGGACATGTTGATCGACAGGCGGATCTGGGGGTTCTTCACTAACGTGCGCAGACCAAGTTCCAACGCGACGCAGTCGAGATCACGTCCGATCGGAGTGTTTTCAACCTGTGGCATGAACTCGCGCGCCGGGATAACGCGCCCTGTTTCATCCAATACACGAATGAAGCCTTCGTAAAACGCGATGTCATGCGGCGGGTGCGCCTGGACAACCGGCTGAAAGGCCAACCGACATTGCTTGTGCTTCACAGCATCGGTTGCCATCTGCACCACCGAACGATCCCGCGTTGACACTGCTGCATTCAAAGGGGTGTCCAACCCTTCGGGAAGATTGGTGAGCTTTTTGTTTCCCATAGGCGCAGATTCCCGTGTGTCCGGAACAGGTGTTTTGACACAGTTTCGGGGCAAACAGATGAATCTGCGGTTAAAGCGTCAGAAGAAGTTGCTAATCGTGGTTTCAGCGCGCGGAATGTTCGGCACGGACAAGTGATGCCGCGGCTCCAAGAAGGGCTCCTGTCGCACCCAGAATCATCAGGGCAAAACCCAATGCGACCAGTGCACCAACAAAGCTGCCAAGCGCAGCAAGCATGGCCAGCAACAGGCCAAACAACCCGACGAAGGTCGAAATGGTTGCCAAACGTTTCATGCCGCCCTTCGCTCAGTTATGCGCCACATTCACTCACCGATATGGCGTGCAAAGACCGGAGTTCAAGTCTGGGCGGGGCCTGTTGGCTGTGTCAGGCCTGTTCTGCCTGGCCTTTGGGCAGGATCTTGTCGACCTGCTCAAAACCGGGCGTTCCCCGGTCCTCGGGGTGGCGAGCCAAGTGCTTGGCTTTTATCTGTTCCGAGTTGTCGCGGCTGCCGTCGTGGCTGTACCCAGGAGGTGCAAAACAATAGGCCAGACGTTGCCGCAGTGTCAGGCCTGGCTGCGTGGTATCGTGCCAAATGCCGACCCATTCGTGAAACGCAACGCGCAACGGGTTGAAGGTGCCGATATTGTGAACCAGCCCGTAGTCGACACGGTCGTTTTCCAGTTCAGGCACAAAGGTCCCAAACAGCTTGTCCCAGATGATGAAAACTCCGGCGTAATTACAATCCAGGTACCGCGCGTTCCTGCCGTGATGCGCGCGATGATGGCTGGGGGTATTCATGACCGCTTCGAACCATCGGGGCATTTTGCCGATGGCCTCGGTGTGAATCCAGAACTGATAGATCAGGTTCAATCCACCGACGAACAGAACCATGGCGGGATGGAAACCCAGCAGGATCAGCGGCGCGCGAACGACCATCATGAACGTAAAGGTATAGGTCCAAGTCTGCCGCAGAGCTGTGGTCAGATTGTAGTGCTGTGAACTGTGGTGGTTGACATGGCTGGCCCAGACCCAGCGAATACGATGCCCAAAACGGTGTACCCAGTAATAGCGAAGGTCATCCAGAACAAAGCACAGAATGATAACGGGAATTGACGTGCCAAGGTCCAAAGGAGTGATCTGCCACAGCCACATGAAAAACGCATAGGCAATAAAGCCCAGCAAAAAGCCCGACGCGATGTTCCCGGCCCCCATGATCAGCGAGGTCACAGCGTCGCGCGTTTCATACCGCCCGCCTTTGCCCTTGACTGCGATCCACAGGAATTCCGCCAGTATGGCAGCGATAAAAAACGGGACGGCCCATTGCACCGCATCGGGAAAACTTACCTGGTCTGTCATGCGGGCCTCATCAAGTGTTGCCAGTGCTGGCGTTCTGTCTGGTCAAGGTGAAGGGTCGCGCGCGGTGTGCTGAAGTCGTGAAACCGAACTTCGATGCCACTGGCAGTCTCAAACCAGTCGAAATCCTGAAGATGCCGCGCTACTGTATCGGCCCCAAAGGACCAGATCAGCCCGGCCCCGTTCTGGGTTCGCACCAGCGCCGCGTGGCCGTCATGGGCGATTGTCACGTCGATCACCGTGTCATCGGGAAAATGCCGCATCCATTGGCGCGGCGCCGTGTCCGGCGTCAGCACGTGCAACCGCGACTTGCCCGTCAGATGCAGCAACAGCGTAATCCCGGCTATGCCCCCAACGACCAGCACCAATAGAATTTCCAGCGGCATTCCATCCTCCTGAGCGCAGAGTGCAAAGGAGGATGGAAACTGTCAAAGGTGGCGTCGCGTCAGTTGTGTTCCAAAACCAAGGCTTTGACCGGCCCCATTCGACAAGCGGGAATACTGGTCGGAGATCGTGTAGGTTACCGGATCTCCCTTGCCCTTCTTGCTTACATCCTTGGCAGTAGCAGCATCGGCGGCCATCTAGAAAACACCCGCCATCGCCGCAATTCCTGCAATTGGTTTCACCAAAATATCCTCCGGGTTGAATGCCCGGAGGATAGGATGATTCACTGATTTTCAAGCTATTTCATCAGCTTTCTGCGCCAACAAGCGTCGAGATAATCGCCTTGGCGCTGTCCGAATTCCATTCGGCGTCGCCGATCAAACGCGCGATTTCCTGACCTTCGGGATTCAGAATGACCGTGATGGGCAACGCAATTACGCCAAATTCGCGCGCGGCGGCCGAGCTGAGGTCCTGATGACGCGGCAGGTTGGATATGCCATTTTCTTCAAAGAACTTCTTGATCCCAGCTGGCGAGTTGCGGCCTGTGGCAAGAGTCAGAACCTGGAACTTGTCACCCCCGAACTCGTCCTGCAATTCGGCGATCTGCGGCATCTCTTTGCGGCAGGGGGCGCACCAGGTGGCCCAGAAGTTCAGCAGAACATACTTGCCCTCATAATCGGCCAGCGTGCCGACACCCCCGTCATCTTCCAGCTGAAACTCGATCACTTTTGCCGGTTTGGGTTCTTCATGCAGGATTAGGCGCTTCAGACTGCCTTCCCGTAAGGGGCCCAGTGTCGCGGCATCGGTTGCCAAAGCGGCATTTGCACCTAGCGCAAGGGCCATATAAAGGGGGATCAAACGAAATAGGCGCATATCAACTCCGGGTTTTCTTACATGACCGATCAATCCTCGAACCAGATGTGGGGCGGCCGCTTTGCCGCCGGTCCAGACGCGATCATGGAGGCGATCAACGCCTCGATCGGGTTCGATCAGCGGATGGCAGCCCAGGACATCGAAGGCTCGCGCGCCCATGCGGCCATGTTGGCTGCTACAGGCGTCATAAGTGATAGTGATGCGCAGGCCATTCGGGAAGGGCTGCTCACCGTTTTGTCAGAAATCCAGAGCGGCACGTTTCAGTTTTCAACTGCGTTGGAAGACATACACATGAATGTCGAGGCGCGGCTGAAAGAGATCATCGGCGAGCCTGCTGGCCGTTTGCACACAGGGCGTTCGCGCAATGATCAGGTGGCGACGGATTTCAAACTGTGGGTCCGGGATCAGCTAGACGCGGCTGAAACTGGTCTGCTGGCTCTGATTCGCGCGCTTTTGGCACAGGCCGAAGCAGGCGCCGATTGGGTCATGCCCGGCTTCACCCACCTGCAAACTGCGCAACCCGTAACATGGGGCCACCACATGATGGCCTATGTCGAGATGTTCGGCCGCGACCTGAGCCGAGTCCGCGACGCCCGTGCCCGAATGAACGAATCCCCGTTGGGGGCCGCCGCACTGGCGGGTACATCTTTCCCCATTGATCGCCATATGACGGCGCAGGCGTTGGGCTTTGATCGCCCCGCCGCCAACTCGCTGGATGCCGTCAGCGACCGCGATTTCGCGCTGGAGTTCCTGTCGACCGCCTCGATCTGCGCTGTGCACCTGTCGCGCTTTGCCGAGGAGCTGGTGATTTGGTCGTCGGCCCAGTTCCGTTTCGTGTCCCTGTCCGACCGGTTTTCGACCGGCTCGTCGATCATGCCGCAGAAAAAGAACCCGGATGCAGCCGAACTGATCCGCGCCAAGGTTGGGCGTATCTATGGGGCCAATACCGCGCTGATGATGGTGATGAAGGGCCTGCCGCTGACCTATTCAAAGGACATGCAGGAGGACAAGGAACAGGTCTTTGATGCCGCCGACAACTGGATGCTGGCACTGGCTGCGATGGAAGGGATGGTCAAGGACATGACCGCCAACCGCGACAGCCTTGCCGCCGCCGCCGGCTCGGGTTTCTCGACCGCTACGGATCTGGCCGACTGGCTGGTGCGGGTGCTGGGCCTGCCGTTCCGGGATGCGCATCACGTCACCGGATCACTGGTGGCCATGGCCGAAGGCAAGGATTGTGATCTGCCCGACCTGACGCTGGATGATATGCAATCGGTCCATGGTGATATCTCGGATGATGTCTACTCTGTCCTTGGCGTCGACAATTCGGTAAACTCGCGGCAGTCCTACGGTGGTACCGCCCCCGATCAGGTGCGGGCCCAGATCGAACGATGGAAGGCAATGGTATGACAACCGCGCTACGTGCGATCCTGATTGCGGTTTCCGGTCTGGTGCTGGCCGGGTGCGGGGCTGATGGCGAGCCTGATCAACCAACTGCCCCTCAACCCACGGTCAGTGCCACCATTGGGGTTGGATCAAGCGGCGCGTATGTTGGCGGGGGTGTCGGCCTAAGCCGCGGACCGCTGGGCATTTATCTTGGATTCTGATCCTTTTGAATGTTGCGCCCATGGTCCCGGCACCTCATGTTGGGTCCACGTATCGATTACCTGTCACACAAAGAAATGGTATTGAAATGAAAATTCTGGGATTGGTTTGTGCTCTTGCTGTTTTGGCGGCTTGCGAGCCTTCGTCAGCGCGACGTCCGGAACCTGCGGCCGAACCAAAACAATCGGGCACCGGCATTTCAATCTCGGGCTATGGCCGAGTTGGTGTTTCAACGCAAAACTAAACCGGGACTAAGGATACAGAATCCATTGATCCGAAGTCCTTTTATGGTCTAAGCGCGCAAGCATGGATCACTTTTTGTACCGCGACGGCGCGCTTTACGCCGAGGATGTCCCCGTCTCCGAAATCGCAGCCGCGGTTGGAACACCGTTCTACGTCTATTCCACGGCTACATTGCTGCGGCATTTCAAGCTGTTCGATGACGCGTTGGACGGCACCGATCATCTGGTCTGCTACGCGATGAAGGCGGCCAGCAATCAGGCGATCCTTAAGACATTGGCCCAAGCAGGTGCGGGGATGGACGTGGTCTCGGGCGGAGAATATCTGCGTGCGAAGGCGGCTGGTGTTCCCGGTGACAATATCGTGTTCTCAGGTGTGGGGAAAACAGCGGACGAGATACGCATGGCGCTGAGCGGCGGCATTCGCCAGTTCAATGTCGAATCCGAGCCCGAAATGGAAGTGATCAACGCCATTGCGCTTGAGCTTGGCGTGATCGCGCCGATTACCGTCAGGGTGAACCCGGATGTTGATGCCAGGACGCATGCCAAGATTGCCACGGGCAAGTCCGAGAACAAGTTTGGCATTCCGATTGCCCGTGCCTCGGAAGTTTACGCCCACGCCGCCAGCCTGCCGGGGTTGGAGGTGATCGGCATCGACGTTCATATTGGTTCGCAATTGACCGAACTTGAACCGTATGAGCTGGCCTACACAAAGGTGGCCGAGTTGACCGAGCGCCTCCGCTCTGAAGGTCACAACATTAGGCGCCTCGACCTGGGCGGTGGTTTGGGCATTCCATACACCCGGTCGAACGACGCACCGCCCTTGCCGATTGAATATGGTGCGCTGGTCAAGAAAACACTGGGCCATCTGGGTTGTGAGATCGAGATTGAGCCGGGCCGCCTGATCGCGGGCAATGCCGGGATCATGGTCAGCAAGGTCATCTATGTGAAATCAGGCGAAGGTCGCGACTTTTTGATCCTTGATGGGGCGATGAATGACCTGATCCGGCCTGCAATGTACGAAGCGTACCACGATATCATAGCGGTGCAGGAACCGGCGGCTGGCGTGGAACAGCAAGCCTATGACATCGTAGGCCCGGTCTGCGAATCCGGGGATACCTTTGCCAAGCAGCGCAATATGCCACCGTTGAAATCGGGTGATCTGGTCGCATTTCGCAGCGCGGGTGCATACGGTGCGGTGATGTCCAGCGAATACAATACCCGTCCGTTGATCCCTGAAGTTCTGGTGAATGGCGATCAATTTGCAGTCATTCGTGAACGGCCAAGCTTTGACGAAATCATAAACCGCGATACCATACCATCGTGGCTTTGACGCGATAACCGCGCGGGCCCGTCCCGGAGGCCCGTCTTGACCAACAGAACGAACCTGCCCATTCCGCGCCTGTCCCTGTGGCTAACCCATCTCGGCATGGTGGCTGAACAGGTGCTGCGCGCGTTCTGGCCTGCGTTCTCGATTGTTCTGGCTTTGCTCGCCGCTCTGATTCTGGGGTTGCAGGATCATCTGCCCGTTGAAATCGTCTGGGGTGCTGGTGCGCTGTCGTTGATTTCTTTTGGTGTGGCATCCGTCCGGGGTGTCACGAAATTCAAACTGCCATCCCGCGCTGATGCGCTGGCGCGGCTGGATGAGGCTCTGCCTGGCCGGCCGATTCAGGCTTTGCTGGATGAGCAGGCAATCGGTGCCAATGATGGGGACTCGGTTGCCTTGTGGCAGGCGCACAAGGAACGCATGGCACAGCGTGCGGCCACTGCTGAGGCCGTGAAACCTGATCTTCGGCTTGCGTCGCGTGATCCGTATGCGCTGCGCTATGCCGCTCTGCTGGCATTTGTTGTGGCGCTGATCTTTGGTTCATTGTGGCGCGTGGGTTCAGTGGCGGACATGGCCCCGGGCACAGCCGTCGCTGGACAGGGCCCAACTTGGGAAGGATGGGTAGAACCCCCCAGATACACAGGTTTACCGACCTTATATCTTGCTGATCAGACAGGCGCGGCGCTTTCTGTTCCCAAGGGCAGTCGCATCACCTTGCGACTTTATGGTGAAGTTGGCGCACACAGTCTGTCCGAGAGCAGTTCTGCTAGCGGAACCGAGGCGGCAACAGACCCGGAACAGGAGTTTGTCGCCGAACGCTCGGGTCAGTTTCGCATTGATGGACCGGCGGGGCGGGAGTGGTCGGTGCAGGTCATTGATGACGTGGCTCCGAAGATCGAAGTTTCCGGTACCGCCAAGTCTGAAGCGGGCGGGCAGATGAAGCTGCCATTTTCCGCCAGCGACGATTACGGAGTGGTCTCGGGTCTGGCCCGGATCGAGCTGGATCTGGCGGCGATTGACCGTCGGTACGGACTGGCGGCCGAGCCAGAGCCGCGCGAGGTGATCGAAATCGAATTACCTATGCCGATCACCGGTGACAGGGCGGACTTTACCGAAGACCTGATCGAGGATTTCTCGCAGCATCCGTGGGCGCATCTGCCGGTCAGAATAACCTTGATGGCGACGGATGCAGCGGATCAGCAAACGTCTTCGGATCCCTATGCGACAGCATTGCCAGCCCGGCGCTTCTTTGATCCGCTGGCGGCAGCCGTGATTGAACAGAGGCGCGATCTGCTTTGGTCGCGATCAAATGCACCTCGTGTCTCGCAGGTCCTGAGGGCTGTGTCGCACCGCCCCGAGGATTTGTTTCGCTCTGACACAGCCTATCTGCGCCTGCGGGTTGTGCTGCGGCGATTGGAAACGTTTCACCGATACGGGTTGAAGCCCAAACAACAGGAAGAGATTGCGCAGGCCCTGTGGGACCTTGCCGTGCTGATCGAGGACGGGACGCTGGCGGATGCATTGGAACGGATGCGCCGCGCGCAGGAACGTCTGACCGAAGCGATGAAGAACGGGGCCAGCGATGAAGAAATAGCCGAACTGATGCAGGAGTTGCGCGAGGCGACGCAAGATTACCTTCAGCAACTACAACGCCTTGCACAGCAAGATGGCGAAGACGGCGAACGTCAGCCCGGCCAGAATGGTGATTCTTTGCAAATGACGCAGGATGACCTGCAGCGCATGATGGACCGCATTCAGGAACTGATGGAACAAGGCCGCATGGCCGAAGCCCAGCAGGCGTTGGAAGAATTCCAGCAGATGATGGAGAACATGCGTGTAACTCAGGGTCAGGGCCAAGGGCAGCAATCCGAAGGCCAGCAGGCCATGGAAGGTCTCGCCGAAACCCTGCGCGAACAGCAGGGTCTTAGCGATCAGGCCTTTCGTGATTTGCAGGAACAGTTCAACCCAGGCGCGCAATCAGGTGAAAGCCAAGGGAACGAAGGCCGCAACGGCGGGCAAGGTCGGGGGCAAAGCCACGAAGGTCAGGGCGGTCAGGGCGAAGGCTCGGATCAGGCTGGCGAAGGCCAGCAGGGTCAAGGCTCACTTGCGGATCGGCAGCAAGCGCTGAGAGATGAACTGAGCCGCCAGCAACAGGGATTGCCCGGTGCCGGCACGCCCGAAGGTGACGCCGCACGCGAGGCGTTGGATCGGGCCGGGCGCGCCATGGACGAGGCCGAGCAGGCCCTGCGTGGCGATGATCTCGCCGAAGCTATCGACCGCCAGTCCGAAGCGATGGAAGCTCTGCGCGAAGGGATGCGGTCGCTGGGTGAAGCCATGGCGCAGGAACAGCAGAACCAACCGGGGCAGGGAACGCAGGACGGCGATATGCAGGCCAACAACCGCGATCCGCTGGGCCGAAACCCAGGCGCTGCGGGTTCGATTTCAACCGATGAAAACCTGTTGCAGGGCGAAGACGTTTATCGCCGTGCGCGCGAGTTGCTGGATGAAATCCGCCGCCGGACCGGTGAAACAAACCGTCCCCAGATCGAGCTGGAATACCTCAAGCGGTTGCTGGAACGGTTCTAGCCCTCAGTTCTGCGCACCGGATCCTGCCTGAGTTTCGAGCCAGATTCGCGCCTGATCCACCAGCGACACATATGAGCTGAGCAGCGGATCGGCCTGTGGTACAGCCTCGCTGATCTGGCGGGCATTCCCGTAGATCAGGTACAGGACCACGCCGATGATCAGCATCAGCGCAAAACCGCGCAAGAACCCACCGGACTTGCCGGGCGCTTGCGCCTCATCTTCCGCCGGGTCGGAGCGCATGCTCGAGTTGATGGCATCGACATCCGGCAGTGCATCCTTTTGCCCGGCATCTACAGCGGTTTCCGAAGTTGCAGGGCGTTTGGGCCTGACCTTTGGCTCTGGCGGGGCTTCCAGGCCCAGATCGGGCTGGCTTTCCAGACCACCGCCTTCCTGCGCACGCAACTCCGCTTCTCGTGCGGCTTCTTCTTTCAGGATGCTGGCAACTGATGGGGCGACATTTCCTGTGGATGCCGCAGGTTTTTCAACCTCTGGCGCTGTTTTTTCTGCGGGCTCGGCGTCCTTCTGGGCCTCGACCTCGGTGTCCGATGTATCTGCCTCAACAGGCTTGTCCTCGGGCGCGTTCGGTTCATCCGTCTGCTCGGATGGATGCTTGGCCTGAAACCAAGTCTGATCGCAGTTCGAACACTGCACGTCGCGGCCTTCCTCGGGGATGACCTCGTCAGGAACTTCGTACTGCGCAGTGCAATTCGGACATGTAAGACGCATACTGCCTCCTCGGCCGGATGAAGGGCCGATAATAGTTTTTTCAGGGATGATATTCCGTTAAGACCCAACAGCAAAGGGCGTTTTCGGTTTCATAGGTCAAGTGTCACCAATTGGACTCGGTAGAGCCATTGAAACCGTCGCCCTGCTCGGGCAAGAAGAGCGGCAAAATATTGGGGGCACGTGTGATCGAGCTGGAAAATGTCAGCTATACCTACGGTGGCGGCGAGTTGCTGAGCGATGTCTCGGTTCAACTACAGCCGGGGTCGTTCCACTTTCTGACCGGTCCGTCAGGAGCGGGAAAGACGACATTGCTCAAGCTGTGTTACGGGGCACTGTTACCAACCTCTGGACGTCTTAGCGTATTTGATCAAGATATCTCGGCCCTTGATCGGGATCAGCTGGCCGTGCTCCGCCGACGCGTCGGCGTTGTTCATCAGGATTGCCAGTTCCTTGACCATATGACGCTTGCCGAGAATGTCGCCTTGCCACTGATGGTCTCCGGGCGCGGGGAGTCGTCTGGGCAAGACAATTTGACCGAACTGCTCAGCTGGGTGGGGCTTGGTGCACGTCTCGAAGCGCGGCCACCGGAATTATCCGGCGGTGAACGTCAACGGGCGGCTCTGGCGCGCGCTGTCATCCTGTCGCCTGATGTCATATTGGCGGATGAACCCACCGGCAATGTAGATTGGGAGATGTCGCAACGTTTGTTGCACCTGCTGGTCGAGCTGAACCGTATGGGAAAGACCGTTCTGATTGCCACCCATGACCTGAGCCTGATCCGCGCGGCAAAAAGTCATGTTCAGGCACGTGTTTTGCGGATTTCGCAGCGAAAGCTGCATCTGGCGGGGGCAGACCTGTGACTGGGGCTGATATCCGAAACTTGCTGCGCGGCGATACCCGTGCTGACCGTGTTGTTCCGCCAACCGGCTACACCGCGCATCTGACGCTGTTTGTCGCTGGTGCTATGGCATTTCTTGCTGTTTTTGCTTTGGCTTTGTCCCTCGCCTCTGGCCGCATCGCGGATCGGTGGGCCTCGGAACTGGCGGGCGCTGCAACCTTACGCATCAACGCACCGGCCGAGCAGCTTGCTGCCCAGACAGAAGCGGCATTGACCGTCCTCAGCCAGACACCCGGTGTCGCATCCGCCCGTTCGCTTAGCGCAGATGAACAAGCCGCGTTGCTGGCACCATGGTTCGGGCCGGACCTGCCGTTGGATACTTTGCCAATCCCGCAGCTGATCGAGATCATCGAGGGCGAACCGGGACTGGATGCGCTCGGGCTGCGATTGCGATTGGGGGCCGAGGTACCCGGCGCGGTTCTGGATGATCATACGCGATGGCGCGAACCGCTGGTTGATGCTGCGATGTCCCTGCGTCGTTTGGGGTGGATCTCTATCCTGCTGATCGGTGGCGCGACCGCTGCGATGATTACCCTTGCGGCCAACGCATCACTTGCGGCCAATGCGCAGATTATCGAGGTCCTGCGATTGGTTGGCGCACAGGATGGTTTCATCGCAGGTGCTTTTGTACGGCGGTTTACCTATCGCGCGTTTTTCGGCGCCTCGGTTGGGACCCTGCTGGGAATGACAGGTGTCTTGCTTTTGCCCGAAGCTTCGGACGCGGGCGGATTTCTGACCGGAGTTGGATTTCAGGGCAAAGACTGGGTATTGCCGGTTCTTATCCCCGTCCTTGGGGCAGCCGTTGCCTTTGTTGCCACATGGGCCGCGGCCCGACGCAAGTTGAAGGAGCTTTCCTGATGTTGACGGCAATTCAGTGGGTTCGTTCCCTCATCTTCATGATTGTGATCTATGCCTGGATGCTGATCCTTGGCATCGCGTTTCTGCCTTATGCGCTGTTTTCTAAAAACGGTGCGCTGAAAGCGTGCAAAACCTACGCCAAAAGCACCATGTGGCTGGCACGGTGGATGGTTGGTATCCGCTGCGAGGTGCGGGGCAATGCCCCAACGAATGAAGTGGTCATCGGGGCCAAACATCAGTCGTTCCTTGATATCATCATGATTTTCGACGCCATTCCGCACGGCAAATTTATCATGAAGCGCGAGCTGTTGTTCACACCTGTCATTGGCATGTATGCACGACGCCTTGGTTGTATCCCGGTCAATCGCGGCAAGCGCGGTGCGGCTGTGGCAAAAATGGTCAAGGACGTCTCAAAAGAGTTTTCCGAACCCGGACAGCTGGTGATCTATCCGCAGGGCACGCGTGTGGCGCCGGGTGCAAAGAAACCCTACAAGGTTGGTACAGCGATCCTGTATGAAGGCCTCGGTTTTCCATGCGTTCCGGTTGCGACGAATGCTGGCGTGTTCTGGCCCCGCACAGGCGTGATGCGTAAACCCGGCCTTGCCATTGTAGATTTTCTGGAGCCGATCAAACCGGGTGTTGCCCGCGATGAGTTCCTCGCGCGGTTGGAGGAAGTGATCGAAACACGTTCGAACGAATTGATGCGCGAAGTGGGGTTTGATCCTGATGGAATTCATTGAAAAAGTAGAAGATCTCGAGGCGTTGTACGGAACGCCGGGTGCTGCTTCGTTGCGAAAGGTCGTTCGACACTTAACTCCGCTCTATCGCAAGTGGATTGAAGCCGCGCGCCTTTGTGTTCTCAGTACAGTTGGTCCCGAGGGTGTGGACGGAAGCCCACGTGGGGACGACGGTGCTGTTGTGCGTGAGTTAAACCCAAAAACGCTGGCGTTGCCTGACTGGCGGGGAAACAACCGCCTGGACAGCTTGCGCAACATTGTTCGGGACCCGCGCGTTTCGCTGATGTTCTTTGTGCCGGGTTCTGACAATGTCGTTCGGGTAAACGGAACAGCCCGATTGACCGCAGACGCGGCATTGCGCAACCAGTTCGAAAAGGCTGGCAAGGTTCCGGCGACGGTTATCGTTGTGCAGATTGACGAGATTTACAGTCAGTGCGCGCGTGCACTGATGCGCGCCCGCACTTGGACTTGTGGCGACGAAAGCAAGGACCTTCCGACGATTGGGCAGCTTTTGTCGGAGGCGTCAGAGGGTGAAGAGGGCGGCGCGCAATATGACAAAGACTGGGCTGCACGCGCCGCCAAGACAATGTGGTAGGTAGCGGACGGTTGTTCAGTCAAGCTGCGGCGGCTCCGATTCTGGACACTTTTTTGATCCAGCGATCAACGCTGCCCGGTTTGGGATAGCTTGCGCCTGCAAAGTAAGTGAATCGCGTTGGTTTGAAGCCAACAAAACCGAGGATCTGGCCCCGAACCTGTCGAATAAGCGCTTGCCTGTACATCAGGCGCATGAACCAGCCCGGCGTATCTGAGGTCAGGATAACGCGTGCCGTGCGTCCGGTCAGCATCGGGGCTGGCAGGCCAGCCATCGTCGTGTTGCGGGTGTCGAATGTCCGCCCCGGTATGAACATCCGGTCAATCAATCCCTTGAGTTTTGCAGGCAGCCCGCCCCACCACATAGGTGTGGTCAGGACCAGATGGTCGCTCCATTCGAAGTCCTGCAACACGTGTTCCAGAACCGGTTCAAGCGGCTTGAAGTCGTGATAGTTGCCCTGACCGAAATCAAAATCGAATTGCAAGTCGCTCAGATGGACTATTCGGACATCATGTCCGTTTTTGCGGGCTGCCTCGCCATAGGTTTCTGCGAATGTGCGTGACAAGCTGCTTTCTGCCGGATGTCCATCGAGGATGAGGATTTTCTTGGGGTGCATTGGGGTTCTCCTGAAAATGACCGTGGTCAGTTTATAGAATCAAAAAATGACCACGGTCAATATAAAATTTGACCACGGTCAAAAAATGTGCGACTGAGCGGTATGCAAAAAACGATCCAGAAACGTACGATCAAGACCCGCGCCAAGCTTCTATCAGCTGCGGAAGAGGTTATCCGACATGGCGGATATGAAGCATTGCGGGTGGAAGAAGTTGTAAAGGCCGCGGGAGTTGCCAAGGGGACCTTCTTCGCGCATTTCCGCGACAAGGACGCACTGATGGAAATCCTGATCGCGGACAAGCTGAATGCCTGTCTGGATCAGGCCCAATCCGAAACTCCACCCAAAACGGTACCAGAGATCATCGCATCGCTGGAACCGGTCCACGAATTCATGACATCCGAACGGTACGTGTTCGATCTGTTGATCAGATACTCGGGGGCAACGGCCATCGCAGATATTGGGCCGATTGCCTATTGTTTTGAACGATATTTTCGGGTCGTGATGATGTGGCTTGAAACCGCAGAGGTACGCAAGGATGTACCATCCGAGCTGTTGGCAGAAGGCGTGCAGGCCTTTGCCATTCAGGCCATGTCCTTACAGTATTGTGCGTTGCATTCAGCGACAACGTTCACAGACAGGCTGGAAACATATCTGGATGCGTGGTTGACCCCGGCAGGCTGATCGCTGCCAGGGTCAAGGTTGTCAGCTGTGGATCGGGCCGTCCCCGCAGGCCAGGGCAGCCTCGCGCACCGCTTCGGAATACGTCGGATGCGCGTGGCAGGTGAGCGCCAGGTCCTCGGCAGAAGCACCGAATTCCATTGCCACACAGACCTCGTGGATCAGATCACCCGCGCCGGGGCCGATGATATGGGCACCCAGAATGCGATCAGTTTCCTTGTCGGCCAGAATCTTGACGAACCCGTCTGCCGCAAAATTCGCCTTGGCACGCCCATTGCCCATGAACATGAACTTACCGACCTTATAGGCACGACCCTGTTCCTTGAGCGTCGCTTCGGTTTCACCGACATTCGCGACTTCTGGCCAGGTGTAGATCACGCCCGGAATCACGCCGTAGTTCACATGACCGTGCTTGCCTGCAACCTGTTCGGCAGCGGCCATTCCTTCGTCTTCGGCCTTGTGTGCCAGCATCGGGCCTTCGGTCACGTCGCCAATTGCATAGATGCCCGGCACGTTGGTCTGCCAGTCGGCACCAACCTTGATCTGACCACGTTGGGTCATCTCGACGCCCAAAGCGTCCAGCCCCAGACCATCCGAATAGGGTTTGCGGCCTGTGGCAACCAGCACAGTGTCGGCGTCGATCACATGTTCACTGTCGTCTTTGAGCAGCTTGTAGGTAACTTTGGCCTTGGTCTTGGTCGCTTCGGTTTTCTGCACCGCTGCACCCATGATAAAGGTCAGGCCCTGTTTTTTGAGAATGCGCTGGAAGGTTTTTTGCACCTCAGGGTCCATGCCCGGCGTGATCTCCTTGAGGAACTCGATCACGGTAACTTCAGCGCCCAGGCGGCTGTAAACCGATCCCAGTTCCAGCCCGATCACACCCGCGCCGATCACAACCATTTTCTTCGGGACCTTGTTCAGCGACAAAGCACCGGTTGAAGTCACGACAACCTTCTCATCAACTTCAACACCGGGCAGCGAGGACGGTTCGGAGCCTGACGCAATGATGATGTTCTTGGTTTCATGGATTTCATCGCCGACCTGAACTTTGCCGGCCGCAGGGATCGAGCCCCAGCCTTTCAGCCAGTCGATCTTGTTCTTCTTGAACAGGAACTCGATGCCTTTGGTGTTGCTGTCGATGACCTCGTCCTTGTAGGCCTGCATCTGCTTCCAATCGACTGAAGGCGCTTTGCCCTTCAGGCCCATCTTGGCAAAGTTATGCTCGGCCTCGTGCAGCTGATGGCTGGCATGCAGCAGCGCCTTGGAGGGAATGCAGCCCACGTTCAGGCAAGTACCGCCCAGTGTTTCGCGCCCTTCGACCACGGCGGTTTTCAAACCCAGTTGAGCGCAGCGGATCGCGCAGACATAGCCGCCGGGTCCGGCGCCGATTACGATGACGTCATAATTTGCCATTACATTCTCCTAAATCGACCGGACGCACCGGCGCTTCCCCGACCCGATTTGGCGGGTCGGAAATAGTCATTGTCAAACAGGTTCCAGCAGCTTGATCGAGATATGGGCAATTCCGCCCCGCTCGTGATGCATCGCCAATTCTTCCGAACCAAAGAAGGCTTTGGCCTTGTCCAGGTTTGTAACCTCGAACATCGCGATGGCGTGGTCTTTTTGGTCGGGGTCGCGCCAGACGTGCAGGTCGCGGATACCCGCGGCCTTGCGCATCGGTTTGTCCTCGCGGAACACTTTCAGCCAAGCGTTGAAATCGGCCACGTCGGCTTGCCAAAGTACATGCGTTGCCATGCTTACAGGTCCATCAGCAGGCGGCGCGGGTCTTCCAGCGCCTCTTTCACACGAACGAGGAAGGTAACGGCACCTTTGCCATCGACGATCCGGTGGTCATACGACAGGGCCAGATACATCATCGGGCGGATCTTGATCTCACCATTGATGACCATCGGGCGGTCCTGGATCTTGTGCATGCCCAGAATACCCGACTGAGGGGGGTTCAGGATCGGCGAGGACATCAGCGAACCATAGACACCACCATTCGAGATGGTGAAGGTGCCACCCTGCATCTCAGCCATGCTCAGCTTGCCGTCACGGGCGCGCTTGCCCTTTTCGGCGATGGCTTTTTCGATCGCGGCAAAGGACATGCTGTCGGCATCACGGATCACGGGAACGACCAGACCCTGCGGCGTACCGGCGGCGACGCCCATATGCACGAAGTTCTTGTAGACGATGTCGGTTCCATCAATCTCGGCATTGACCTCGGGCACTTCTTTCAGCGCGTGGCAGCATGCCTTGGTGAAGAAGGACATAAAGCCCAAACGCACGCCATGCTTCTTCTCGAACTGGTCTTTGTACTGATTGCGCAGGGCCATGACCTCGGTCATGTCCACCTCGTTGTAGGTGGTCAGGATCGCAGCGGTGTTTTGTGCGTCCTTGAGACGTTTGGCAATGGTTTGGCGCAGGCGGGTCATCCGCACGCGTTCTTCGCGGGCCTCGTCCTCGGCAGCCACAGGGGCGCGTGGGGCTTGGGCCACAGGGGCGGGCGCAGCCGCCGCAGGTACCGGGGCTGAAACTGCTGCAACGGCTTTGGCTACGTCTTCCTTCATGATGCGACCGTCGCGGCCTGTTCCGGTGACCTGATCAGCCGACAGTCCGGCTTCGGCCATTGCTTTCTGGGCGGACGGTGCGTTTGCGACGTCTTTTCCGGTGCTTGTTGCTGCGGGCGCCGCCGCTGCTGCCTGGGCCGGCGCGGCTGCTGCACCAGCGGCAGCTCCGGAGATGACAGCCAGCTTGGCAGCCGCATCCACGGTCGATCCTTCTGGAGCAACGATTTCCGCAAGAACACCCGAAGTCGGTGCGGGAACTTCAACCGAGACTTTATCGGTTTCCAATTCGCACAGCATCTCGTCCTGCGCGACGTTGTCGCCAACCTTCTTGAACCACGTCGAAACGGTTGCCTCCGTCACAGACTCACCAAGTGTCGGAACCATCACGTCAACCGACCCACCTGATGCGGCAGGTGCCGCTGCCGGGGCTGCGGCTGGCGCCGGGGCTGCGCCTTCGCCCGCCGCAATCGTTGCCAGCAAGGCGTCAACACCAACGGTTTCGCCTTCGGCTGCCACGATTTCACCCATTACACCCGCTGCGGGAGAAGGAACCTCGACGGTGACCTTGTCTGTCTCCAGCTCACACAGCATCTCATCCATGGCGACCGCATCACCGGGCTTTTTGAACCAGGTTGCAACTGTGGCTTCGGTGACCGATTCGCCAAGCGTGGGAACACGAACTTCAATCGTCATCGCTTACTTTCCTTCAATGCTCAGCGCTTCGTTAACCAGCGCTTCTTGTTGGGCTTTGTGTTGGCTGGCCAGCCCCGTTGCGGGCGAGGCCGATGTGGCGCGACCGGCATAGGTCGGGCGAGTGTGTTTAGCATCGATACGGGACAGGACCCATTCGATGTTGGGTTCGATAAAGGTCCACGCACCCTGGTTCTTGGGCTCTTCCTGACACCAGACCATCTCGGCATTCTTGAACCGTTCGAGTTCGTTGATCAGTGAATGTGCCGGGAACGGATAGAATTGTTCGATCCGCATCAGGTAGATGTCGTCGATGCCACGCGCATCGCGTTCCTCCAACAGGTCGAAGTAGACTTTGCCGGAACACATGACGACGCGCTTGATCTTGTCATCGGCCACCAGCTTGGTGTCAGAGTTGCCCTTCTGCGCATCATCCCACAGCACCCGGTGGAAGCTGGAACCAGTGGTGAAGTCATCCGCCGTGCTGACGGCCAGCTTGTGACGCAGCAGTGACTTCGGTGTCACCAGGATCAGTGGCTTCCGGAAGGTCCGGTGCAACTGACGGCGCAGGATGTGGAAATAGTTCGCCGGTGTCGTACAATTCGCCACGATCCAGTTGTCCTGACCGCACATTTGCAGGAACCGTTCCAGACGCGCTGACGAGTGTTCCGGGCCTTGCCCTTCGAACCCGTGTGGCAGCAATGTGACCAGACCGGACATCCGCAGCCACTTGCTTTCACCCGAGCTGATGAACTGGTCGAACATGATCTGCGCACCGTTGGCAAAGTCGCCGAACTGCGCCTCCCACAGAACCAGAGCGTTCGGTTCTGCCAGCGAATAGCCGTATTCGAAACCCAGCACCGCGTATTCGGACAGCATCGAGTCGATAACATCGTATTGGGATTGCCCGGCACGGATGTTGTTGAGCGGGTAATACCGTTCTTCGGTTTCCTGATGAACAAACCCAGAGTGACGCTGGCTGAACGTGCCCCGCGTTGCATCCTGCCCGGCCAGACGCACGGGATATCCTTCGGTCAGCAACGATCCAAACGCCAGTGCCTCACCTGTGGCCCAGTCAAATCCTGCACCGGTCTCGAACATCTGCTTCTTATGTTCCAGCAACCGCCCAACGGTTTTGTGCATTGCGAAATCGTCAGGAGCTTTGGTCAGCGCGGCTCCGATTTCCGCCAGTGTCTCTGCCGAGATCGCTGTTTCACCCCGGACATAATCATCCTTGTTCTTGTCAAGATGCGACCAGCGCCCATCCAGCCAGTCGGCCTTGTTGGGTTTGTAGTCTTTCCCGGCCTCGAACTCGTCGTTCAGGTGGGCCTGAAAGGCGGCCTTCATATCTTCGATCTCACCCTCGGGGATCAGCCCGTCCTTGACCAGCCGCTCGGTATACAAGGAAAGCGTTGTCTTATGGGTCTTGATCTTCTTGTACATGATCGGGTTGGTGAACATGGGTTCATCGCCCTCGTTATGGCCAAACCGGCGATAGCAGAAGATGTCCAGAACCACGTCTTTATGGAACTTCTGGCGGAACTCGGTCGCCACCTTCGCGGCGTGAACTACCGCCTCGGGGTCGTCACCGTTCACATGGAAGATCGGGGCCTCGACCATCAGCGCGATATCGGTGGGATAGGGGCTTGAGCGGCTGAAATGCGGCGCGGTTGTGAACCCGATCTGGTTGTTCACCACAATATGCATGGTGCCTCCGGTTCTGTGCCCTTTCAGGCCGGACAGGCCAAAGCCCTCGGCCACAACACCCTGACCGGCAAAGGCCGCATCACCGTGCAGCAATATCGCCATGACCCTGGTACGGTCCGTGTCGCCCAGTTGGTCCTGCTTGGCGCGAACCTTACCCAGAACCACCGGGTTTACCGCCTCAAGGTGAGAGGGGTTGGCAGTCAGTGACAGGTGCACACTGTTGCCATCGAATTCGCGATCGCTAGAGGCGCCGAGGTGATATTTCACATCGCCAGAGCCATCCACGTCTTCGGGTTTAAAGCTGCCGCCCTGGAATTCGTTGAAAATCGCGCGATAAGGCTTGCCCATCACATTGGCCAGAATGTTCAGGCGACCCCGGTGCGGCATCCCGATGACGATGTCACTGAGGCCAAGTGCGCCACCGCGCTTGATGATCTGTTCCATCGCCGGGATAAGCGCCTCGCCACCGTCCAGACCGAACCGCTTGGTGCCCATGTACTTGACGTGCAGGAACTTCTCAAAGCCCTCGGCCTCGACCATTTTGTTCAGGATCGCCTTGCGGCCTTCTTTGGTGAACGCGATTTCCTTGCCATAGCCCTCGATCCGCTCCTTCAGCCACGCGGCTTCCTCGGGGTTCGAGATATGCATGTATTGCAGCGCAAAGGTGCCGCAATATGTGCGCTTCACGATCTCAACGATCTGCCGCATCGAAGCGACCTGCAGACCCAGCACGTTGTCGATAAAGATCGGGCGATCCATGTCGGCATCGGTGAAGCCGTAAGTCTTCGGGTCCAGCTCAGGATGTGTGCTGGCGGCGCGCATGCCCAGCGGGTCCAGATCTGCGGCCAGATGGCCCCGGATGCGATAGGCCCGGATCAGCATCAGTGCCCGTAAACTGTCCAGCACCGCACGCTTGATCTGGTCATCGCTGACCTCGACCCCCTTGTCAGCCGCCTTGTCCTTGATCTTCTTGCCCGCCGCTTTGGCGTCAATCTCGGCCCATTCCCCGGTCAGAGCGCCCGTGAGGTCATCTGCAGGCATCGGCGGCCAGTCGGTGCGCGCCCAGGACGGACCGTCGGCTTCGCGTTGAACATCAGGTGCGGCATCGCCCATGGCATCAAAGAACGCGCCCCATGCGGCATCCACCGCCCCGGGGTTCTTTGTGTATTGCGCGTAAAGCTGCTCCAGATATTCGGCATTATGCCCCTGCATGAAGCTTGAGGCATGAAAGGCGGAATTGGGCGAATGTTCGGTCATAGGGCTACCTCTGTTGGGTTGGGACCGTATTGATTGGTGCCTGGCTGGCTGGGGCGTGTCAGCCACCATAGAACCAGGAGGGGCGACACCACCAGTACCAGTAGTGTCGGAAGAACGATGAGCAACGTGGCGCGGGTGAACAGGATATCCAGCCTGCCGCCATGCTGGAAATGAGAGGCCAGGCCGATACCGAAAACGAGCACGGCTCCGGCGCCAAGGATCAGCAGGATCGGCAGCAGAGCATACAGCCCGCTGCGACCGGTATCGTGCATCCGCCGGAAAGCAACTGCCAGATGGGGAAAGAAGACGATCAGGCTGACGATGCCCTGCACTGGTTGCGAGGACGTGGCCAAAACGGATTTCGAGGTTTCGGTTTCCGTCACCGCGACCTGCGTGAAGAACTGCCAGTCGATGATCCCGGCAATGATGTTCCAGATCACGATGAACAGGAAAAAGAACCAGTATTCGGGGCGTGATGCGCGACCTGAGAAGGTGAAAAACTTGGAGAAGCAGGTGCGGATGGCGTCGGAGAAGGTCATGCGGTCACTTCTCCATTTGGTACACCAAACCGGTTGTTCCCCGGCTCAGACGCGACCAGCATCATTCCGATGATATTTGCTGTTACCATCACACTCGCGACGAGTGCCGCTAGAAACATCGGCCCAAGGGTCAGGAATGCCAAGATCAGCCACAAAATTGGCCCACCTATCAATAAACTGTACAACAAGAAGACCTGGTGCCCAATCCAGATGAGTATAATTGGCATGAAAGGATACAGGGCCTGGTGACCATCTTCTCCAGTCTCTTGTAACCGTCGGCTCATAGCCGCGAGCAAAGGGATAGAGGTTGCCATCACCACTATCAACCGCCCGATTCCCCAGCCGAAGGAAACACGCCAGTCAAGATGCAGAGTTACAATTATTGGCAGCATAGCCGCCAAAGGTGCGAACCACCAAAACTCGGCGCGCGTAGCCCTGCATGAAAAGACGAGTGCTTTTCGAATTCCAGTCGATATGGCTTGTTTCGGCCCCATTAACACTCACTTACTCGGCGGCACTGCCGGGGCAGCGCCCGACCGCCCCATGGGCGGGTGCGTTGCACCCACCCGCAGTCGGGCGCTGCCCTCTGCACACATGTGCGACCGGCAGCCATCACTTACCCAATCGCTTCCAACACAGCCTCACCCAGCTGCGCCGGGCTTTCGGCCACGACGATACCGGCTGAGCGCATGGCTTCGATCTTGTCCTCGGCACCGCCTTTGCCGCCGGCGACGATTGCGCCCGCGTGGCCCATGCGGCGGCCCGGAGGGGCCGTGCGGCCTGCGATGAAGCCTGCAACCGGCTTTTTGCGGCCTTTCTTGGCCTCATCTGCCAGGAACTGTGCGGCCTCTTCCTCGGCCGAGCCGCCGATCTCGCCAATCATGATAATCGACGTGGTTTCGTCATCTGCCAGGAACCATTCCAGCACGTCGATATGTTCAGTCCCTTTGATCGGGTCGCCGCCAATGCCCACACAGGTGGACTGGCCCAGTCCTACATCCGTTGTCTGTTTCACGGCTTCATAAGTAAGCGTACCCGAGCGGGAAACGACACCCACGCTCCCGCGTTTGTGAATATGGCCGGGCATGATGCCGATCTTGCAGGCGTCAGGCGTGATGACACCGGGGCAGTTCGGGCCGATCAGGCGCGACTTACTGCCTTCCAGCGCGCGTTTCACCTTCATCATATCCAGAACCGGGATACCTTCGGTGATGCAGACAATCACTTCCATCTCGGCATCAATCGCTTCGAGGATCGAGTCCGCCGCGAATGGGGGCGGTACGTAGATCACCGATGCGTTGGCTTCGGTCACGTGCTTTGCCTCGTGGACCGAGTTGAACACGGGCAGGCCTAAATGCTCCATCCCGCCTTTGCCGGGGGTTACGCCGCCAACCATCTTGGTGCCATAGGCAATGGCCTGTTCGCTGTGGAATGTACCTTGCGAGCCGGTAAAGCCCTGACAGATCACTTTGGTGTTTTCGTCGATGAGGACTGCCATTTTGTCCCTTTCTCTAGGCGGTGTTGGATTGATAGGGTTCTGCCGCTGGAAGAACCTGCGGCGCATAGGTAATTTTCTGAAGCGTGGCGCGACCAAGGACCAGGTTGGCCATCGTGCGCAGGCCGCTGCTGATTTCGGCGACACCGCGCCTGATTTTTTGTCGGACCAGCGGCCAGCCCGTAGGGCGTGCGCGGGGGGCACCCATCTGGATTTCGCCCGGCGCTTCGTTGCCTTGCTCGACCATCGCAGGAACCACCTGATAGACATTGACCCGACGCGCCGCAGCCGAGGCTGATGGGTTGAACAACAGGCCATCCAGCGTGATGTCATAGGGCTTTTGCGCCAGGAAATGTTCTGCCGCATTTCGGGTCAACGCATATGCGGCACCGCCGGGGTGGCGTGAGTGCATCAGGCGCAGTTCCCGACCCAGATGGGATGAGTTTTTGCGCTCAAGTGCGAGGTAAAGCTTTGTGCTGCGCCAGCGTTCGAACCGCACGATATCGGCATCCTCTGGCCACCAGGATGCATCGTTCAACCAATCCGCCAGTTCTGGCGACAGGAAAACATCATCCTCAAGTATCAAAGCCTGCTCCGCGCCAGAGGCGACAACGGCCTCCCACGCTTTAGCGTGACTGAGGGTGCAGGCCATGTCCTTGGTATGGAAATAACCCCAAGGTCCCTCAGACCGGCATTCACGCAGGAATTCCTCACGGGTGGCGGCGTCGCAATCAACAGCGTTGATGCGCGTTGCCGACAGGCCTGCCTTTTGCAGCTCCTGCGCCATCAAACGCGCCCGCCCGGTGGCGCGTTCTAGGCCTATGAGGAAGATGGGGATGGTCATGGGGTTACATTTCCAGTCAGATCAGGCAGTCTGTACCAACAGCGATTTGGTCCGCGAGCCGGTAGAGCCCTGACAGATCACTTTGGTATTTTCGTCGATGAGGACTGCCATTTTAGTGGCTCCTTCGCTTGCTATCTTATCTGTTGAAGTTCGATGGACGAGTATTGCTGTCCAGCGGGTTGTTTCGGAGGTTGCCCGGAGACGATGTAGACATTTCGCCCTGCAATGGGTTTGTCGGCTCTCAGCGTAGTTCTCGAAGAGCTTCTGGTCGTCTGATAAGTAGATGAACCATCGATGTGCTTTGCAGCCATCCGCTTTTGTATTTCTTCTACGTCAGTGGAAGTTAGGTTTTTCGACGCGATATAGCAGTAGTCATACTCGACCCTGCCCCTGGTTCCAAAATCAGAAGTTCTGGTTCCGGTGACTGCATAGATCCAATTCGGCTCACTGAAGAACCGAGTTCCTCCCTCGGACGTGTTAGAAATACGTTCAAGGCCTGAGTTCTCCAGCGTTTGAGTTGCTTGAGAAGGATTACCCAAGCTGGCCATGCAGACCGTTTCAAACAGCACACTCGCTTCTTCAATTGCACTGCTTCGTGTTACCGGCGCGTTCGTGCAACCAGCTAAAAGAATTGCGGTTGCCAAGGAGATCTTCTGGAAATTCATTCAATCGGCCTTTGAAAGTGATACTCATCCCGAGGACAGAGGAAGGTTTGCATTTCTGCAAATCTTCCTCCCACTCTGCTCAACCCTTAACCGCCTTCACGATCTTCTCGGCACCGTCTTTCAGGTTGTCCGCCGCGATCACGTCCAGACCCGAATTGTTGATGATCTCTTTGCCTTTCTCGACATTGGTGCCTTCCAGACGCACGACCAGCGGAACTTGCAGCCCGACCTCTTTCACCGCAGCCACCACGCCCTCGGCGATGACGTCACAGCGCATGATGCCGCCGAAGATATTGACCAAAATGCCTTTGACCTGCGGGTCCGAGGTGATGATCTTGAACGCTTCGGTCACCTTCTCTTTGGTCGCACCGCCGCCCACGTCGAGGAAGTTGGCAGGCTCGGCGCCATAAAGCTTGATGATGTCCATCGTGGCCATCGCCAGACCGGCACCGTTCACCATACAGCCAATCTCACCATCCAGTGCGATGTAGTTCAAGTCGTATTTGCTGGCTTCCAGTTCCTTGGGGTCTTCCTCGGTCGTGTCGCGCAGTTCAGCGATATCTGGGTGGCGGTAGACTGCGTTGCCATCAAAGCCAACTTTGGCATCCAGCACTTTCAGGTCGCCGCTGTCGGATACGATCAGCGGGTTGATCTCCAGCATCTCCATATCCTTCTCGACGAAGGCTTTGTAGAGGATGCCCATAAGCCTGACACATTGCTTGACCTGCGCGCCCTCAAGCCCCAGCGAAAACGCGATGCGGCGACCGTGGTAGGGTTGGTAGCCGGTGGCCGGGTCAACCGAGAAGGACAGGA
Source organism: Ruegeria sp. AF7 (assembly GCF_056541885.1). NCBI lineage: Bacteria > Pseudomonadati > Pseudomonadota > Alphaproteobacteria > Rhodobacterales > Roseobacteraceae > Ruegeria > Ruegeria sp. AF7. Next base: position 132,176 of record NZ_JBQFYX010000004.1, read on the forward strand.
TTTTCTCGGGCGTCGCGGCAGCAACCTCTTCGATGTCCATACCGCCTTCGGTCGAGCAGACAAACGAGATACGGCTGGTCTGACGATCTACCAGCAGAGCCAGGTACAGTTCACGCTCGATGCCGGAACCGGCTTCGATATAGATGCGGTTGACCTGCTTGCCTGCCGGACCCGTCTGATGGGTGACCAGAGTGCGCCCCAGCATCTTCTTGGCTTCTTCTGCCGCTTCCTCGACCGATTTCGTCAGCCGGACACCGCCTTTTTCACCAGCATCGGCTTCTTTGAACGAGCCTTTGCCGCGGCCACCCGCGTGAATCTGCGCCTTGACGACCCAAAGCGGCCCATCCAGTTCACCGGCTGCGGTTTTGGCTTCCTCGGCGCGCAATACGGCGCGACCATCGGAGACCGGAGCGCCGTAGCTGCGAAGAAGAGCCTTGGCCTGATATTCGTGAATGTTCATCGAAATTGTCCCGTCTGACTGCGTTTAACCGTTATAGGCGTGTCTAGCGGGCAAATTTAAAGGGTTTTTTGACCTGCGACGGGAAATTGTCGAAGATTTTCGACATTTGTGATCACGGGTTTTTAGGGTGTGATCACAAAAATTCGAGTGTCATCAATTGATTCGATATTTCTGCACAGTTTTTTGAAATCACATTCGAAAAAAGGGATTTGGGACGTTTGCGCCAACATATGCGGCCGGGTTCCGCGGTGGCAAATGAAAACCGGCCCAGAATTGGGCCGGCCTCAAATTCGGATTGTCTGGCAGTTTTATGCCAGTGAACTGTCGATACCCTTGCAAGCCTCGATCAGGCCTTTCACGGCGTTGACCGAGTTGTCGAAGCCGGCTTGCTCGTCTTCGTTCAGCTTGATGTTCACAATGCGCTCGACGCCACCAGCGCCGATGACTGTCGGCACCCCGACATAAAGGCCGTTAACACCCAACTCACCGCTGCAGTACGCCGCACAAGGCAGAACACGCTTCTGGTCTTTCAGATAGGCTTCGGCCATTTCGATCGCCGAGGTGGCGGGCGCGTAATAAGCCGATCCGGTTTTCAGCAAACCGACGATTTCGGCGCCACCGTCACGGGTGCGCTGTACGATGGCATCCAGCTTTTCTTGCGAGGTCCAGCCCATTTCAACCAGATCAGGCAGCGGGATGCCAGCAACGGTCGAGTAACGAACCGACGGCACCATGGTGTCGCCGTGGCCGCCCAATACGAACGCGGTTACATCGCGCATCGAGACGTTGAACTCTTCCGACAGGAAATGCGCGAAACGTGCTGAATCCAGCACGCCAGCCATGCCGCAGACTTTGTTATGCGGCAGGCCCGAGAATTCGCGCAGCGCCCAGACCATGGCGTCCAGTGGGTTGGTGATACAGATCACGAACGCATCGGGCGCGTGTGCTGCGATGCCTTCGCCGACCGATTTCATGACTTTCAGGTTGATGCCCAGCAGGTCATCGCGGCTCATGCCCGGCTTGCGGGCTACGCCTGCGGTCACGATGCAAACATCCGCCCCGGCGATATCAGCATAGTCGCTGGTGCCTTTCATCGTTGCGTCAAAGCCTTCGGACGGGCCTGACTCGGCGATGTCGAGCGCCTTGCCCTGTGGCAGCCCGTCAGCGATGTCAAACAGGACAACGTCACCCAGTTCTTTGACAGCTGCAAGATGCGCAAGCGTGCCGCCGATGTTCCCCGCGCCGATCAGCGCAATCTTGGGTCTGGCCATTTGGAATATCTCCAGTCGGTTTTGAAATCGCGGCCGTGCTAGTCGCTAAAACGGCATTAAGCAAGAGTTCTGCGACGTGGCATACAACCGCATACCGTTTGCGAGACCCTATGTGGTTGCGCTAAAGGGCCTTTGAGACAAGCCAAAACCGGGACCGGTGCATGTTTGAATTAAACTTGATGTTTTTTGCAGTGGCGATCCCGGCGGTGATATTTGCGGGTATCTCAAAGGGCGGTTTCGGCTCGGGCGTGGCTTTTGCGTCATCATCGATTCTGGCCTTGATCCTAACGCCCGGGCAGGCCCTGGCCCTGATGCTGCCGATTCTGATGGTGATCGATGTGGCCACTTTGGGCCCTTATTGGAAGCGATGGAGCTGGAGGGATGCGCGCCTGCTGATCCTGGGTGCTGTACCCGGTGTGGCAATGGGGGCATGGCTTTACCGCTCAACGGATGATGACCTGCTGCGCCTGCTGATCGGCGGCATCTCGGTCGGGTTCGTGATCTGGCACATCGCACAGTCAAAAGGCTGGGTGCGCGGGTTTGCCAGACGGTTGCCACCCTCCGCTGGCCTGTTTGCAGGGCTGGTCGCGGGCTTCACCAGCTTCGTCAGCCATGCCGGAGGCCCTCCAGCTGCCGTTTACCTGTTGTCCCAACGGCTGACAAAGACCGAGTTTCAAGCCAGTACGGTATTGGTTTTCTGGGTGATTAATATCGCGAAGTTTGTACCCTACGCTTATCTGGGCATGTTCACGTGGCAGACGGCATGGGCCGATATGCTGTTAACACCGTTTGCTGTTCTCGGTGCGTGGCTGGGCGTCCGCGCACATTTCATGTTGTCCGAACGCCTGTTCTTTGGAATTGCTTATGTGCTGCTGACCCTCACAGGCAGTAAACTGATCTGGGACGCACTTACCTGATCAGGCGTTCGGGGGCAGCGCTTCGGCTACAGCCTCAAAAGCTTGCCCCGAAGCGACGAGACAGGTGACCCCGTTGGGCAAGGTCACCGTGATGGTCCAGCTGCCGCTTTGAGCTGAGGCGAAAAGTTCCATGACTGCGCCTTGCTGGGCCAGACCAAAGCCCCTGCGCGTTTCGCCATAAGTGTCGGTCAACCTTCTTAGCACATCCTCTCGCGGTGCGCAGTTTTGCCCCTGGGCCTGTGCCTGTTGTGCCGCCAGAACCATGATCCCAAGTCCCATCGTCATCTTGAACATTGTCTTTCGCATCCCGAATCCTTTCGGTTCCCTCTGCTGGTCAGGGTGCGGCGTAGGGGCCGAAATTCAGTTAAGGCAAAGCACGTTGCGCCCTGTTTGCTGCGGTGCGGCAATTTTGGGGTTGAACTTTCCGGTAAAAAATGCCCCATTCCGCGCAACTTTATTTCAATGGGAGTGGTCCATGGATCCTCGTCAGCGCCCCTATCGTTCGGTTCTCTATATTCCTGGGTCCCGGGATAGGGCTTTGGAAAAGGCCCGCACTCTGCCGGTAGATGCAATCATCTTCGATCTGGAAGATGCGGTCGCGGCCGACGAAAAGGACAATGCGCGCGAAACGCTTAAGGCGGCCTTGGCTGCCGGAGGTTACGAGTCACGCGTCAAGATTGTCCGGATAAACGGGTTGGACACCGAATGGGGCCGTGCGGATGCCGAGGCTGTGCGCGAAATGGATGCCGACGTAGTCCTGTTGCCTAAAGTGAATTCGGCGGCTGACGTGGATGCGCTGGCTGCGATCACCGGAGATTTGCCGATCTGGGCCATGATGGAAACCCCGCGTGGAATTCTGAACGCGGCAGAAATCGCCGCGCATCCGCTGATGGCCGGATTCGTGATGGGAACAAATGATCTGGCGAAAGAGCTGCAAACCCGCTTCCGCCCAGATCGCCTGCCTATGATGACCTCGTTAGGGCTGTGCTTGCTGGCCGCCAAGGCCGAAGGGCTGATTATCATCGACGGCGTTTACAACGCCTTCAAGGATGTCGAAGGTCTGACTTTCGAATGTGCGCAAGGCCGCGATATGGGCTTTGATGGTAAAACGCTGATCCACCCGGCCCAGGTCGAAGTGGCAAATACCGCCTTCGCGCCATCGGATGACGAGATCGACCTGGCTCGCCGCCAGATTTCGGCCTTTGAAGAGACCGAGGCCCTTGGCCAAGGGGTCGCTGTTGTCGATGGCAAGATTGTCGAAAATCTGCACGTTGTAACTGCCCGCGAAATTCTGGCAAAAGCAGAGGCGATATTAGCTTTGCAAGCGGGGTAGGCCAGCATGGGCTTTGTTCTTCTGATCTTGGGTGTGGCGCTGTGGTGGGGGGCGCATCTGTTCAAACGTGTGGCACCTGAACGCCGCGCCGCAATGGGTGACGCGGGTAAAGGCGCTGTTGCCCTGGCTTTGCTCGCGTCGATCCTTCTGATGATCTTCGGGTATCGCATGACCGACTTCATCCATGTTTGGGCGCCGCCAACCTTTCTGGTTCACGTCAACAACCTGTTGGTTTTGATCGCGATTTATATGATGAGCCCTGCGGGCACAAAAGGCCGGCTGCTGAACAAGCTGCGCCACCCGATGCTGGGCGGGTTCAAACTGTGGGCTTTTGCGCACCTGTTGGTGAACGGCGATCTGGCCTCGATCATTCTGTTTGGTGGCCTTCTGGCCTGGGCGGTGGTCGAAGTCATTGTAATCAACAAGTCTGAACCCGAGTGGACCCCGGCAGAGCCTGGCACTTACGGCAAGGATGCGATGTTCTTTGTGGCTTCGATCGTTCTGATGGGAATTATCGGATACATCCACGGGCTGGTTGGCCCATCTCCGTTCAGCTCATAAGGATTTGATTTGATGTCGAAACTTTATCGCTTGCTGACCGAAGAAGACACTTCGGCCTTCTGTCACAAGGTGTCCGACGCCCTGTCAAAGGGATGGGAGCTGTATGGCGACCCGGCTTACGCCTTTGATGCCAACGGCAACGTAATGCGTTGTGCGCAGGCCGTGACCAAAGAGGTCGAGGCCGACTATTCCCCCGACATGAAACTGGGACAGCAGTAATGGCGAAAACAAATCCGGGCCGATTTTTCGAGGACTATTCTGTGGGGCAGGTGTTGCAGCATGCAGTACCTCGCACCGTGACCGAGGGAGAGCGCGGCTTGTATCACGCGCTTTATCCCGCACGTCATGCGCTTTACTCTTCGGATGAGTTTGCTCGGGACTGTGGGTTGCCGGAAAGCCCGATTGATGATCTGGCCGCGTTCCACATCGTGTTCGGCAAAACCGTGCCTGACATTTCCTTGAACGCGGTTGCCAATCTTGGCTATGCCGAAGGCCGTTGGCTGAAGCCCGTTTATGCTGGCGATACGCTGCGATCCGTATCAGAGGTTATCGGCCTGAAGCAGAACTCCAACGGAAAAACCGGTGTTGTATGGGTTCGTACCCGCGGGTTGAACCAATTGGACGAGGTGGTTCTTGAATATGTGCGCTGGGTCATGGTGCGCAAGGCAAACATGGATGCACCCGCGCCCGAGACGGTTGTTCCTGATTTGAAGGCTGTACTTGATCCGCAGGACCTGACCGTGCCGGAAGGGCTCGATTTTGCAAACTACGATTTTGCCCTCGCGGGCGAGGTGCATCGCTGGGGCGATTATAAGATCGGTGAAACCATCGATCATGTGGATGGTGTCACCGTCGAAGAGGCCGAACATATGCTGGCCACACGTCTGTGGCAGAACACCGCCAAGGTGCATTACGACCTGACGTTCCGTCCGGAAGGCAGGCTCATTTATGGTGGGCATGTAATCTCGATGGCGCGGACATTGTCCTTCAATGGCCTTGCAAATGCACAGATGATTGTCGGCTTGAATGGTGGCGCCCATACTAACCCTTGTTTTGCGGGTGATACGATCAAGGCATGGTCCGAAGTTCTGGACAAAGCGGAAACCGGGGTACCCGGCATAGGCGCTGTGCGATTGCGTTTGGTCGCGACCAAAGGCGGTGATCCGTTCAAGCTGAAGAACGAAGAAGGGCGGTACCTGCCAGACGTTCTGCTGGATCTCGATTATTGGGCTTTGATGCCCAAATAGGTGATCTGACGGATATGTGACGCCACGGCTTGCAAGGCGTGATAGGTTTGCACAATGAACCTGCTACGCGCAATATTGGCCAGCGTCACTCTGGCACCGGCGGCTCAGGCCTGCGATCTGGCCTTGGCTTTAGCCGTGGATGTTTCTGGTTCAGTCGATAGCAGCGAATATCGCATCCAGATGGATGGGTTGGCCGCAGGTTTGCGCGACCCGATCGTGTCCGAGGCGCTGGTGCGGGGGCAGGCGCGGCTGATGCTGGTGCAGTGGACCGGCTCATCGCGCCAGCGGATCACTATTCCCTGGACCCGTATCGATAGCTTTGCCACGCTGGATCAGTTTTCAGACCAGGTCGCCGCCGATCCGCGCATCTGGCGGAATTTTTCGACGGCTATCGGCGAGGCGCTTCAAATGACCCTGAGTTCATTCGATTCGGTTTCCGACTGCCGACGGCATCTGATTGACCTGTCAGGGGACGGTGTGTCCAATGAAGGGATTGAACCGACGCGGGTTCATGCGGCCCTGCGCGCCGAAGGGATCGTTGTCAACGCGCTGGCTATTGAGGAAAGCGAACCGGACCTGACGGCATATTTCTTTGAGAATGTCATCGTGGGCGAAGGTGCCTTTGTCGTTTCTGCCACCGGGTTCGCTGATTACCCGGAACGAATTCGCCGAAAACTGCTGCGCGAAGTGACGCGGCAAACGGCAGACCTGAAATGACGGTTTGAGAGATTCGTGATCACATCTCTTTGGCCTTGAAAACGCTAACATTGACAGCGCGGAATGTGATATGTGATCACGAGATTATTTTGTGTGATCACATATTTGAATTATCCGTGTAATTGAGCGCAATTTGATGGTTTTTGCACTCGCAGCACGTGACAGTGTCGCAAAAACCAGTAAAACGTTCTGTAGCCAACCGAAAAGGAGCCGCCATGGCCGATGTAAATCGGGGCAATCGCCCACTTTCGCCGCATCTGTCGATTTATCGCCCGCAGCTGACGTCGATCACGTCAATCCTGACGCGCATCACCGGTAACGCCCTTCTGCTCGCAGCTCTGTTGATCGTCTGGTGGTTTCTGGCCGCAGCAACTTCGCCCGAGGCGTTTGCCGTAGCGAATGGGGTAATAACCTCGATGCTTGGAGACCTTGTGATGGCGCTGTCCGTTTGGGGGCTTTGGTATCACACGTTGGCCGGTGTGCGGCATCTGATCTGGGACAATGCGGTTGGTCTGGATATTCCGACGGCGACCAAACTGGGTTGGGCTGTTGTCATCGGATCGGTCGTTTTGACCCTTCTGACCCTTGTCCTCGTCGCGTGATTGGAGGCCTGACATGCGTTATCTGACCGACCGCAAACGCGCCGCTGGACTTGGCTCGGCGAAATCCGGCACTGCCCATTTCTGGGCGATGAAAGTCAGCTCGGTTGCGTTGCTGATCCTTGTGCCGTTGTTTGTATTCACCTTTGGTCCGATCCTGGGCCAGCCATTCGAAGTCGTTCTTGACTACTACTCGCGACCTTTCCCTGCCATCGTGGCAGCACTGACGCTGGCGGTTGGCTTTAAACACTTTGCGGACGGTGCGCAGGTGATGCTTGAAGACTATGTTCACGGCACGCTTGAGAAGGTCCTGATCATTCTGGTGACCTGCCTGTCCTACGGTGCGGCTGCGGCCGGCATCTTCGCCATCGCGCGCATTGCCCTTTAATTCCCGGAGCTGAAAGAAATGGCTGCATACGAATACGAAACGCATGAATATGACGTGGTCGTTGTCGGCGCCGGTGGGGCCGGTCTGCGGGCGACATTGGGTATGGCGGAGCAAGGTCTGCGCACGGCATGCGTGACCAAGGTTTTCCCAACCCGTTCTCATACCGTGGCCGCGCAGGGTGGCATTGCCGCGTCGCTGTCGAATATGGGCCCCGACCATTGGCAGTGGCACATGTACGACACTGTGAAGGGCTCGGACTGGTTGGGCGACACCGATGCGATGGAGTATCTCGCACGGGAAGCACCCAAGGCTGTTTACGAACTGGAACACTATGGCGTTCCGTTCAGCCGAACTGAAGAAGGTAAGATCTATCAACGCCCATTTGGTGGTCACACCACTGAATTCGGCGAAGGCCCGGCAGTACAGCGCACCTGTGCCGCTGCGGACAGGACCGGCCACGCGATCCTTCATACGCTCTATGGCCAGTCGCTGAAGAACAATGCTGAGTTTTACATCGAGTACTTCGCCATCGACCTGATCATGTCCGATGACGGCCAGTGTCAGGGTGTTGTCTGCTGGAAACTGGACGATGGTACGATGCATGTCTTCAATGCCAAGATGGTTGTGCTGGCGACCGGCGGTTATGGCCGCGCCTATTTCAGCGCGACCTCGGCCCATACCTGCACCGGCGATGGCGGCGGCATGGTGGCCCGTGCTGGGCTGGCCTTGCAGGATATGGAATTCGTTCAGTTCCACCCCACCGGCATCTACGGTTCGGGCTGTCTGATCACTGAAGGAGCGCGTGGCGAGGGTGGTTACCTGACCAACTCGGAAGGTGAACGGTTCATGGAGCGTTATGCGCCCCAGTACAAGGACCTTGCACCGCGCGATTACGTCTCGCGTTCGATGACCTTGGAAATCCGCGAAGGTCGTGGTGTCGGAGCGGAAGGGGATCATATTCACCTGAACCTCAGTCACCTGCCAGCCGAGGCTTTGGCAGAACGTCTGCCCGGCATCTCGGAAAGCGCCAAGATCTTTGCCGGTGTGGATGTCACCAAGGAACCGATCCCGGTTCTGCCAACCGTGCACTATAACATGGGCGGTATCCCCACAAACTATTGGGGTGAAGTTCTGAACCCAACGGCCGAGAACCCGACAGCTGTGGTGTCGGGCCTGATGGCAGTGGGCGAGGCAGGTTGCGCCTCGGTTCACGGCGCGAACCGGTTGGGCTCGAACTCGCTGATTGACCTTGTGGTCTTTGGCCGCGCGGCAGCGATCCGGGCTGGCAAAGTCGTAGATGCAGAAGCTGCGAACCCGGTTCTGAACCAGGCATCGATCGATAAGGCCTTTGACCGGTTCGACGCGGTGCGCAACGCCAGCGGTTCCATCCCGACCGCAGAATTACGGCTTGAAATGCAGAAAACCATGCAGGCGGATGCTGCCGTGTTCCGTACCGCCAAGACCATGGCCGAAGGCGTCGAGAAGATGACGGCAATCGCTGCCAAGATGGACGATCTGAAAGTCACCGACCGGTCGCTGGTCTGGAACAGTGACCTGATGGAAACGCTGGAGCTGACCAACCTGATGCCCAACGCGCTGGCCACGATCGTCGGCGCAGAGGCGCGCAAGGAATCCCGTGGTGCCCACGCGCACGAGGATTTCTCTGCACGTGATGACGAAAATTGGCGCGTCCATACGGTTAGCCGGGTCGAAGGCAACCAGGTCGAGCTTAGCTATCGTCCCGTGATCGTCGATCCGCTGACGACCGAAGACGAAGGTGGCATCAGCCTGAAGAAAATCGCGCCCAAGGCACGTACGTTCTAAAAGGCTCGGACAGCAGGCAATGGTGAGCAAGCGCCAAATACCCACGAAGACCGCAACGGCCATTGGCCAAGGGTCGGTCCGTGTCCGGTGTTTGTCATGACGGTCGAGGTCCTGCAATCCGGTTCAGGCGATCCCAAGATCATCCTGATCGGGCTGAACCGCTGTGCGACGACCTCGTTTCACAGGCTGTTTCAGAAAAGCGGGATACCGTCGGTTCATTGGGAAGATGACCAGGGTCGAAATCTTGCGCACCGCATGCTGACCAACATTGCCATGGGGCGACGACCACTGGACGGGTTCGGAGCGGTGCGGGCCTTCACTGACATCGCTTTTGTCAGTTCGCGCTTCATGTTGGACGGGGCGCGTTTCTTCCGTGAATTGCATGCTGCTTACCCGGATGCCTATTTCTTGCTGAACACACGGGACAAGGATGACTGGATTGTTTCGCGTGCCAACCATTCCGGTGGCGGGTATCTGGATCGGTGCTGCAAAGCCAATGGCCTGAGTGTGGATGAAGTGAAACACGGCTGGGCGCATATGTATGATGTGCACCATGCCGAGGTAGAAGCCTATTTTAACGGCAACCCGCGCTTCCTGCGCTTTGATATCGACTGTGATGATCCGCAACGCGTTGCGGACTGGCTCGCGCCGGATTTTGACGTGAACATCGCCCATTGGGGGCGTTATAACCAAGGGGCGTCCCAGCGCGCCCGGACAGGCTGAAAGGCGGCCTTGTGCTGAATGGAGAATTGACATGGTTCAACTGACCCTGCCCAAAAATTCCCGGATTACGACCGGCAAGACCTGGCCAAAGCCGGATGGCGCGACCAATGTGCGCAAGTTCCAGATCTATCGCTGGAACCCGGATGATGGTCAGAACCCCCGTGTCGATACCTACTTTGTCGATATGGACACGTGCGGGCCGATGGTTTTGGACGCGCTGATCAAGATCAAGAACGAAATCGACCCGACCCTGACATTTCGCCGTTCATGCCGCGAGGGTATTTGCGGCTCGTGCGCGATGAATATCGATGGGATCAACACGCTAGCCTGTATCTATGGCATGGATGAGATCAAGGGCGACGTGAAGATCTATCCGCTGCCGCATATGCCTGTGGTCAAAGATCTGATCCCTGATCTGACCCATTTTTATGCCCAGCATGCGTCGATCATGCCGTGGCTGGAAACCAAGACCAACCGTCCTGCAAAGGAATGGAAGCAGTCGATCGAAGATCGGAAAAAGCTGGATGGTCTCTATGAGTGTGTGATGTGCGCCAGCTGCTCGACCTCTTGCCCCAGCTACTGGTGGAACGGCGACCGGTATCTTGGCCCAGCTGCTCTGCTGCATGCTTATCGCTGGATCATCGACAGCCGGGATGAGGCCACGGGCGAGCGCCTGGACGAGCTGGAAGACCCGTTCAAGCTCTATCGCTGCCACACCATCATGAATTGCGCCAAGACCTGTCCCAAAGGCTTGAACCCGGCCAAGGCGATTGCCGAGATTAAGAAGATGATGGTCGAACGCGCGGTTTAAGCACCTGCGCCGCATTGCAGTAAGCGCATGTCGATCTTGCAAAATAAGGCGATGTAGCCCCGGCTGCATTGCCTTATTTTTTGGTCAGGGAGGAGTGATGAGTTCGAGTCAGGATCACTCCGATGAATACAAACACTTCCAAACAAAAAATCGACGCCAAAGAGGCCCTAAATCTGCTGGAGCGGGCATGGGCCTACTACACGCCGGAGCCGGTTAAAGCCGACAAAGAGCCCGAGCTGTTCGAATACGCAAACGCGGCCTGATCAAATACGACAGCCCTTGAAAAACTTTGGTCAATCGGCAAAGCAGAGGAATGCCTGTTCTTCTGCTTTTGTTGGCCGCCGCAGTGTTCGCCTATTTTTTCTGGCGCTCGCGCCATTCAACGCTTTCACGTGATTGTCGCTGGCGGCAGGACAGACGTCAGGGCATCTGGCGGTGCAGCTTTTGTGGAGCGGAAGACGCTGCGACGGACCAACCTATGCGCTGTTTTAAGGGAAGTGAGCGTTGAATAAAGGGCTTTTCGCGAGCCAGAGAATCCGCCACTCTGCACGCCATGACCGGTTCTGAGAATATTGCCCGCCCTCCCGAAGATGCCGAAGCCCGCCGTTCGGTCGCCCCTGTCATTTGTTATCCGAACGATGCATTGCCGCGACCAGATTTGCACTGGATGAGATCTGTGCGCCAACGGGCAGCCAAAACCGGCGAAGTCCTGGTTCCTCCGCGTGAGGCGCGCTGCTTTGATGTACCTGCCGGGCATTTCTTTCGCATCACATCGGTTGAAGGCCCGCAGGTTGGCGATTTGAATTTGTGGAACCGCAATGATTTGTCGGAGCGCTTTTATTCCGGAAAGACGCGGGCTCTGCATGGCACGCACCTGACCACCGGAGAGCGGATGTGGTCCAGTTTCCCACATCTGCGCCCGATGGCCATCATCATAGCGGATACACTGGAGTGGTACGGGATCGATGCCTACGGGGGATCAGTTCATGACGTGATAGGCACGCGTTGTGATCCATATACGGGCAACTTGTTGTCCGGCACGCAGTATCACCATTGTTGCCATTCCAACCTGACCCGCGCGCTGGCGGATCATCTGAATATCCCGATGGATGAGGCCGAACCCGCGGTGCACGACGTTCTGAACGTCTTCATGTGTACCGGCTTCACTCGGGATACAGGTCAGTATTTCATGAAAGCATCACCCGTTCGCCCCGGCGACTATCTGGAATTCTTTGCCGAGATCGATTTGCTTGGCAATCTCAGCGCCTGTCCGGGTGGGGATTGTTCCTCGGAACATTCCTCTGACACCGCCGCGTGTTATCCCTTGTTGGTCGAAACATTTGCCGCGACGGCCACAGACCTGGATGGCTGGGAAAGCCCGGCGCGCAATGGCTATGATCGCACGCACGGGCGTTAGGATCTGCGGGCACCCACCTTACTGCTAGTTGCCCGGGAATGCGGCCTGTAGCGCGATTTCCACCATGTCTCCAAAGCTGCTTTCACGTTCCGAGGATGGCAGAGCTTCTCCCGTCAGAAGGTGATCGGAAACAGTGAGAACTGCCAGAGCACGACATTTGTGGCGCGCTGCCAGGATATAGAGCTCGGCCGCCTCCATTTCGACGCCAAGAATCCCGTGACGCACCATCTGTTCATTCAGGTCCGGGCGCTCATCATAGAAAACGTCCGAAGAATAAATCCCACCGACATGGGTAGGAGTCCCTTTGGCAGCCGCCGCCTTTGCTGCCGCCTGCAACAAACTCCAATCGGCGCAGGGCGCAAAGTTCAGTTCTTTCATGATACCGCGTGACGGCGTGCTCAGCGTTGTCGAGGTCAATGCCAGAATGACGTCTCGAATTTTGACACTGTCCTGCATTCCGCCACACGACCCAATTCGGATCAGGGTTTTTGCACCGTAATCACGAATTAACTCATTTACGTAAATAGAGAGCGAGGGCATTCCCATGCCGCTACCCTGTATCGTTACAGGATTTCCCTTCCAATTTCCGGTAAACCCAAGCATTCCCCGGACGTTATTGACCTGTTTCACATCGTCCAAAAACGTCTCGGCTGCCCATTTCGCCCGATAAGGATCTCCGGGTAATAGGACAGTGTCTGCAATTTCGCCTTTTTCAGCGCCGATATGAATTGTCATTGTTTTGATCCGCCCTGATCAGATTTCAAGATCGGAGATATCGGTACCCGCCTGCAACGCATCGTGCACCCATTTCGGCTTGCGGCCGCGACCTGTCCAGGTTTGTTCCGGATTGGCAGGATTGCGGTATTTTTCTTTTGTTTTCTTCTGCTTGGATGCGCGGGGTGCGTCGCCTGAAAGCTCGGATAGCGAATACCCGAATTCCGCGGCGGCCTTTTCAGCGGCTTTCAATGCCTCACGGCGCTCGCGTTTTTCGGCTCCTACCAAGGCTTTTTCGACATCGTCACGCAGTGCCATAAGGTCTTTACGCGACATCTGTTCAAGATTGATCCCCATCATTCATCTCCGAAGGATATATTTACGGTGCACTTGAACGCGCACCGTAATTCTAACGAATGGTTTATTCCATCCCAAATATCCAATGGGAAGAAACGGAGAATTAGGAGTCTAAAACCTCAGTTACTCGGCTGCGAGGTTTTTGGGGTCTACCAGCGTTACGATATCGCTCATGATCGCATTAAGTTCAAAGTTTTTGGGGGTGTAAACCTTGGATACACCCATGGCTTTCAATTTTGCGGCATCTTCATCAGGAATAATTCCGCCGACAACCACGGGAATGTGAGACAGCCCAGCCTTTTGCAGCCGATCCATTACATCTTCTACCAACGGCAGATGGCTGCCGGACAGGATCGACAGCCCGATGACATGTGCGTCATCGTCACGGGCTGAGGTGACAATTTCTTCTGGGGTCAACCGGATACCCTCATAGCTGATATCCATGCCGCAGTCGCGGGCACGGAACGCGATTTGTTCAGCGCCGTTGGAATGGCCGTCCAACCCCGGTTTCCCAACCAGGAATTTCAGGCGCCGTCCCAGTTTGTCGCTGACGGCATCAACCGCCGTGCGCAGGTCCTCCAACCCTTCGGTCTTGTTCGAGACCGATCCGGAAACGCCGGTCGGGCCACGATAAGTGCCGAAGACCTTGCGCATCTCTTCGGCCCATTCCCCGGTTGTCACACCCGCCTTGGCAGCGGCAATGGACGGCTCCATGACGTTCGCTCCTGTCTGAGCAGCCTGGCGCAATGCGGCCAAGGTCGCTGCAACAGCCGCTTCGTCCCGCTCAACCCGCCACGCATTCAGGCGGTCAATCTGTTCCTGTTCCACGGCAGGATCTACGACCATGATGCCGCCATCTTCGGTCTGCAAGGGCGAAGCCTCGCCTTCCATCCATTTGTTCACGCCGACGACGACGGTTTCGTTGCGTTCGATCCGGTTCAGACGTTCAGCGTTGGAATCCACAAGGCGGGATTTCATATACTCGATTGCCGCAACCGCACCGCCCATCGAATCCAGGTTCGCCAGTTCTGCGAGTGCACCTGCTTTCAATTCTTCGACCTTGGCATCAACAGCCGGGTTGCCATCGAACAGATCATCGAATTCCAGCAGATCAGTTTCATAGGCCAGAATCTGCTGCATCCGCATGGACCATTGCTGATCCCAAGGGCGTGGCAGGCCAAGCGCCTCGTTCCAGGCGGGCAACTGCACCGCACGGGCGCGTGCATTCTTCGACAGGGTTACGGCCAGCATCTCGATCAGGATCCGGTAGACGTTGTTCTCAGGCTGTTGCTCAGTCAGACCCAGAGAGTTCACCTGCACGCCATACCGGAATCGGCGGAACTTCGGATTTTCAACACCATAGCGTTGTTGCAGAATCTCATCCCAAAGATCCACGAAGGCACGCATTTTGCACATTTCGGTGACAAAGCGGATGCCAGCATTCACAAAAAAGGAAATCCGGCCGCAGAGCGCCGGGAAATCCTCGGCAGGTACTCGTGGGCGCAATTCGTCTAGCACGGCGATGGCAGTGGCCAGGGCGTACGCGAGCTCCTGCTCTGGCGTCGCGCCCGCCTCTTGCAGGTGATACGAGCACACGTTCATCGGGTTCCATTTCGGAACATTGGTATAGCAATACTCGGCCACGTCCGCGATCATCTTGAGCGACGGTTTTGGCGGGCAAACATAAGTGCCCCGGCTCAGATATTCCTTGATCAGGTCGTTCTGAACCGTGCCCTGCAACTTGGAAACGTCAGCGCCCTGTTCCTCGGCAGCTGCGATGTAAAGGGCAAGCAACCAAGGGGCGGTGGCGTTGATCGTCATAGACGTGTTCATCTGTTCTAATGGAATCTGATCAAACAAAACTCGCATATCGCCCAGATGGCAAACGGGCACCCCGACCTTGCCAACTTCGCCACGTGCCAACGTGTGGTCACTGTCATATCCGGTCTGGGTGGGCAGATCGAAGGCAACCGAAAGACCGGTTTGCCCTTTGGCAAGGTTGCCACGATAAAGCGCGTTCGAGGCCTTGGCGGTAGAATGACCGGCATAGGTCCGGATGAGCCAGGGGCGATCTTTCTGCATCTGCGTCATGAAGGGGCCTCGCGTTTCGGTGGGCAATAAAATTACGTCTACGGGTTCTAAAGCGCAATTTTCGGGACATGTCAATTCGCTGCGTTGCGGCATCCTGCAATTGTTCAGATTGTGAGTAGCTGCGTTTGGTGGCAAGGTGCGGCCATGACGCAAACCGTGGAACTTCCGCTTTGGCTTTTTGTGCTGATCGTGGTCTTTGCCATGGTTACTTTCGCTTCACATTTCCTGTTCCCGTCAGTCCGGTGGTTCTTCCGCCGCCGGTTGGAACGTGCCGTGGCGCGTTTGAACCAGCGCCTGCAACGTCCGATCCAACCGTTCAAGCTGGCCCGTCGGCACGACATGATTCAACGGCTGATTTATGATCCACAGGTCGGAAAAGCGGTCCAGCATCACGCCCTTGAAACCGGAATACCCGAAGCTGTCGCGTCCGAGCAGGCACGCCGCTATGCCCGCGAGATCGTGCCGTCCTTTTCCGCCTTCGCCTATTTCAGTTTTGCGATCCGGCTGGCCCGGCTGCTAAGCAACACATTCTACGAAGTGCGGCTTAGCTACGAAGACGAAGACGCGGTCAGGACTATCGACCCTGATGCAACCGTTGTTTTTGTGATGAACCACAGAAGCAATATGGACTACGTGTTGGTTACATATCTGGCGGCCCCGCATTCTGCTTTGTCCTATGCAGTAGGGGAATGGGCGCGGGTTTGGCCGCTGAGCCGGTTGATCCGGGCAATGGGGGCTTACTTTATCCGACGCAAGTCGGGCAGCGAGCTCTACCGGCAGGTTCTGTCCACCTATGTGCGCCATGCGACCGAAGCCGGTGTGACGCAAGCCATGTTTCCAGAAGGTGGCTTAAGCCTGACAGGAGCGCTCGCCCGCCCAAAGCTTGGGTTGCTCAAATACATAATGGATGGGACGACGTCGCAGGGGCGTGATGTCGTATTTGTTCCCGTCGCTTTGAATTATGACCGTGTGCTTGAAGACACTATTCTTACCCGTGCGGCACTGGGAAAAGAGCGTCGTTTTCGGGCGCGGATCGGGGTCATCGCGCGATGGATTTTCAAGCAGTTCTGGCGGCGAGTAATCGGACGCTACAAGCGGTTTGGGCTGGCATCGGTCCGGTACGGAATGCCGATTTCCCTGAAAGAGTTCCGGGCCGAAGGCAGTGACGACATGATGACCGATCTGGCGCGCACATTGATGCAACGTATCCAGAACGCGATCCCGTTGGTTCCGGCCCCTGCGGCCTGTTTGCTGATACGTGACAATGGGCCGATGGCGGAACTGGATCTGCGGTCCTGTATTCAGACGATGATGGAACGCGACGGTAGGCAGACCCAAGACAATGCGCCGGCCATATCAAGCGCTTTGGACCAGTTGATTGAACGACGGATACTCAAGCGGCAGGGAGATATTCTTTCTGCATCTGGGCAACGCGGTGATCTGCTGGAGTATTATGCGGCATCTGTACCGGTTTCCGCGCGCCCCTAAAATTCTGCGTCTGCAAAATAATTTCTGCAACTGCTGGGTCATAAAATTACAATTTTTCACCGAAACAGGTTGCAATATTTCGCAGCGGCCAATATTTCATCTGATAAAGCACGCGATTCTGCGTCGCGGCAAAAGCATTGAAAAAGGAGGCCAGCATGGCTTTGGACACCGAAACCGGTATCGCGTCGTATGAGGCACCCGAAAAAGACCTCTATGAAATGGGTGAGATCCCTCCGATGGGATATGTCCCGAAACAAATGTACGCTTGGGCCATCCGAAAGGAACGCCACGGCGAGCCAAATACTGCAATGCAGCAGGAAGTGGTCGATGTACCCACGCTGGACAGCAATGAGGTGCTTGTTCTGGTGATGGCGGCAGGTGTTAACTATAATGGTGTCTGGGCTGCTCTGGGCCAGCCGATCAGCCCCTTTGATGGCCACAAGGCACCGTACCATATCGCTGGCTCTGATGCATCGGGCATCGTTTGGGCCGTTGGCGACAAGGTCAAGCGGTGGAAGGTTGGCGATGAAGTCGTCATCCACTGCAATCAGGACGATGGCGACGACGAGGAATGCAACGGCGGTGACCCGATGTATTCGACCAGTCAGCGGATCTGGGGTTATGAAACGCCTGATGGTTCGTTCAGCCAGTTCACGCGCGTTCAGGCTCAACAGTTGATGCCGCGCCCCAAGCACCTGACTTGGGAAGAAGCGGCCTGCTACACGCTGACACTCGCGACAGCTTATCGTATGCTGTTTGGTCACGAACCGCATGACCTGAAACCGGGTCAGAACGTTCTGGTCTGGGGTGCCTCGGGCGGTCTGGGATCTTATGCAATCCAGTTGATCAACACAGCCGGGGCAAACGCGATCGGGGTGATCTCGGACGAAAGCAAGCGTGATTTCGTCATGGGTCTGGGCGCAAAGGGGGTTCTGAACCGCCGCGACTTTAATTGCTGGGGTCAACTGCCCACGGTCAATACGCCCGAATACGCCGAGTGGTTCAAAGAGGCCCGCAAATTCGGCAAGGCAATCTGGGACATCACCGGCAAGGGCAACAATGTCGACATGGTGTTCGAGCATCCGGGCGAGAGCACCTTCCCGGTCTCGACTTTCGTGGTGAAAAAAGGCGGCATGGTTGTGATTTGTGCGGGGACGTCCGGGTTCAACTGCACATTCGATGTGCGTTACATGTGGATGCACCAGAAACGCCTGCAGGGTTCGCATTTTGCCCATCTGAAACAGGCGGCGGCGGCGAACAAGCTGATGGTCGAGCGCCGCCTGGATCCCTGTATGTCCGAGGTGTTTGCCTGGAACGACCTTCCGGAAGCACATATGAAAATGCTGCGGAATGAACACAAGCCGGGCAACATGTCTGTGCTTGTTCAGGCGCCGCGTACCGGGCTGCGCACTCTCGAAGAAGTTTTGGACGCAGGCTGATAAAGTTAAGGACGTTAGACAAAAACCACCCGCGAATCGCACTGCCGGTTCGCGGGTGGTTTGCTGTTTGCAGACCTTTTTCATGGTTTCAAATGCTTGCGATTCTTACTCCCGCTATTTTTGGGGAGTAGAAACCGGTGAATAGGTCGAAAAAGATCATACATGTTATGGTTGTGTTAACGCTTCGTTAACTGTTTCAGAGAGACCCTGATGGCGCAAAATGAGTGGATATTGGACGTACTATCGGACCTCAATGCGTTCGCCGTTGCGAATGGGTTGAGCGCGCTTGCAGAACAGCTTGATGATACAAGACTGATTGCCGCGGCCGAGATTGCGTCCCTGAAGAACGAGGCACGGGCGCCCGCGGATGGGAACGAAAACCGATTTGGGTCAAATCCTACAGGATTTGGAAAACACCAGCACGCTTGAAGAGCTCAGCATCGTTGCCGAGTGTCTGCGAGACACTTTGAAGGTCGCACATCTGACATATCATTGGGTTGACGGCGCGGGGGACCAATACGGCTATACGACATACTCAGACGCCTGGGATGAACGATACAGGGAAAAAAACTATCATCGTATCGACCCTGTAATTCTGGGGTGTTTCCAGCGATTTCACCCAGTTGACTGGAAGTCTCTGGACTGGTCCAGCAAGGTGGCCAAATCATTCCTTCAGGATGCCCACGACCATGGGGTCGGCAATCAGGGATACTCGATCCCGATCCGAGGGCCAAACGGTCAGTTCGCTCTTTTTACCGTTAACCACAGCTGCGACGATCAAACCTGGCAGACCTTCATCTCGACCTACGGGCGTGAGTTGATTCTTGTTGCGCACTACATCAACCGCAAAGCGCTGGAGTTTGAAAAGGACAGGCAACCGGATGCCACGCGCGGCCTGTCACCCCGTGAAATCGACGCCATTACCCTTTTGGCACTGGGTTACAGCCGTGCTCAGGTGGCGCATTCCCTGTCGATTTCCGAACACACGCTACGCGTTTACATTGAAAGCGCCCGGTCGAAACTCGGAGCCCTTAACACGACCCACGCAATCGCAACGGCACTCAGCCGGGGATTAATAGTCGTTTAAGGCCAGAGCGTCCTCAAAACGCAATATTAACCACGACTCTGTACCCCCTTCGTTCCTGCACAGGACGACAAGGGGAAAAGTCATGTTGCGTTATCTATATGCCGATGAGTTACACAGATTTCCGACTCTGGCTGAGGGGATGTTCAAGGATCGCGCAGATCAGTTCAAAACCCGGTTGGGGTGGGATGTCCATGTCAACAAAAAAGGAGAAGAGCGGGATGAGTACGACGACCTCAACCCGCTTTATGTCATCTGGGAAGAACCGGATGGCAGCCATGGCGGGTCGATGCGGGTATTGCCGACAACAGGCCGGGTAATGATCAATGACGTGTTTGGGCATCTCAACGGCGGCAAGCCGATTTGCAGCCCGCTGATCTGGGAGGTGACCCGGTTCTGCCTGTCCCGCACAGCCAGCCCGCACACTGCCGGGGCCATCATGCTAAGTGGGGGCGAGATGATGGAAGGCTTTGGCCTGACGCATATTGCCGGTGTTTTTGATGCCCGTATGATCCGGATCTATCGTCTGATCGGGTCGTCCCCCGAGGTTCTTGGAACCCAAGGCAAAGGGCGTGACCAGATCTCGGTTGGGTTGTGGCCCTATTCAGCGGATGATTGCAACCGCGTGGCTGAACGGGCAGGCATCCCGCGTGAGCTTTCGCGCATGTGGTTCAAGGCGGCTTTCGGGCGATCCAAACTGCACCGATTTGCCTTGTCTGCCTAAGGACCGGAAAACGCAATTCCGCATCTGGTGATGGTTGGCGCGGCCCTGTAGGGTCGCGCCATGTCTTTGCCCAACGTGACCTTCTCAGATGATCAGGCCGCCGCGTATGACAGCATCGCTGAGATGCTGCGCTCAGCCGGTGTCGACCTGGAGGACGATGCCCTTCTGAAACTGCCGGGGGCAGGGAAGTCTGGCGTGATGGCTGTCATCGGCAAGGCCGGGTCCGGCAAAACGTTGCTACTGGCCGAACTATATAAGGCGCTGGCTGAGACCGGTGTTCAGGTCGTGTCCGGCGATTACGAAAGCCGGAAATCCAGAGACAAGCGCAGCCTTGCCATTCTGGCCCCCACGAACAAGGCCGCAAGTGTTCTGCGCCTTCGCGGTGTTCCGGCAACTACTATTCACCGCATCCTTTATACGCCGGTCTATGACCCAGAATACGAGCGTATCGCCGAGTGGCTGGCCGGAAATGATGAACGCCCCGAGATCGAAGGTCTGACAGACGAAGCTTTGGACCGTGCTGCTGCGTTTTATCATAACAACAAATCGATACCCGGAGCGCTGGCCGCAGCCGGATTGCGCGGTTCAGATTTCATTACCGGTTGGAAACGCCGTGAGGAACCGCTGGATATCGGGTTTGTCGATGAGGCGTCGATGCTGGATGATCGTCAGTTCGAGGACCTGAAAGAGATATTCCCGACCCTTCTACTGTTCGGTGATCCCGCACAGCTGGCTCCGGTCAATCAGTCCGGCAGCATGGTGTTTGAAGCCTTGCCCGAACCGCGAAAGCTGACGCTTCAGCGTGTGCATCGGCAGGATGCAGATAACCCGATCCTGGATCTGGCGCACGCTCTTGCCGATCCGTCGATGGGATTTGAAGAATTTGAACGTCTGGTCGAAGACACTGCCCGGCGGGATGACAGGGTCGTTTGGGGGCAGCGGGTCGAAGTTGATCTGATGGCGCGCAGCCCGGTTCTGGTCTGGCGCAACGCCACGCGCATTCGTTTGATACAGGCGTTCAGGCAGGTTCATGGTGCACCGGATACGGAGCTTTTGGAAGGCGAGCCGCTGATCTGCGACGGGATCGAGTTGCCGTTGAAGCACCGCAAGAAGCGGTTGGATCTTGAGGCGCGCGGCCTGATCAAAGGGGCCCAGGTTGTCTATCTTGGTCCCGGTCGCAAACCGGGGTTTTCTCGCTTGCATGTGATGGGGGCCGAAGACCCTCAGGTCAGCGCCGCGTCGATTGTCCAGATCGAAAAACCGGATGAGGAAGAGCCCTTCATTCCTTTTGCTGCCCGTATGGGGGCGACGTTTTTGCACGGGGCTGCGGTGACGATACATAAGGCACAAGGATCACAGTGGGACACGGTTCAGGTGTTTGCCCCTGACATTTACGCCGCGGCCCGTATGGGCCGTTCCGAGGCCGGGCAACCTTTGTGGAAGCGTTTGGCTTATGTTGCGATCACACGCGCACAAGAGCGTTTGATCTGGGTGGTCCGTAACCGGCTGTCGAAACCCACCCACCCGTTGCAGATTGATGATTTGCGCGCGGTCCCCGCAGTTTCACTCACACTGGAGACAGAAGAGACATGGGTTCCATAATCGTAACTGGTGCAAGCTCTGGCATAGGTCGGGCCACCGCCGAGCTTTTTCTGGTGCAGGGCTGGACGGTCGGGCTGCTGGCGCGCAGCGCGGACAAGCTGAATGCCCTCGGGCAGGAATACCCGGCGGCCATAGCATTACCCGCAGATGTGACCGACCCGGACGCAGTCAAACAGGCGTTCCACGCCTTCATGGATCGGACAGGGCGACTTGATGTTCTGTTTAACAACGCTGGTATCTTTGCCCGCGGCGGCACAATCGACGAAATCGCGTTGGGCGATTGGTATCAAACCGTCAACGTCAACCTGAACGGTATGTTTCTATGCGCGCGCGAGGCCTTTGGGATCATGCGTCATCAAAGCCCGCAGGGCGGGCGGATCATCAATAACGGCTCGATTGCTGCGCATGTTCCGCGCCCGAATTCTGTACATTATTCGGCGACCAAACATGCCATTACGGGGCTGACGCGCAGCCTTTCACTGGATGGGCGATCCTTTGGAATTGCATGTGGTCAGATCGATATCGGCAACGCACGTACGCAGATGGTTCAGGATCTGGTGGATGCGGCGCAGGCGGCAGGCCAGACGCCGGACCCAACCATGGCGGTCGAGGATGCCGCGCGGTCTGTTCTGCATATGGCCACCCTGCCACCCGAAGCAAATGTGCAGTTCATGACGGTCATGGCCACGACCATGCCCTATATCGGCAGGGGGTGAGTGTCAGTTTTCCCGCAACAGACGGAACGCTGTCGACGCGCCCCAACCTGCTGCAATTGCGATAACCAATGACATCAGCCCGTACCAAACGGGTTGCTGACGGGACATATTGTACAGAAACCGCTCTAACCCGACTTTGCGAACATCGATTGTGGTTTCGTATTGCGATACAACCTCTCCTCCGCGGGTCAGGAAGATCCGGGCGGAATAATCCCCTTCGGTCAGGTCCGCGGGCATGTCGATTGACGTCCGGAACAAGGTTTGTTCGTCCACGGCCACTGTGTTCTCGCGGATGGAATACAACTGTTCAGATTCACGGATCCGGATTACGGCATCTGCAAAATCCTGAGCACCACGGATGTGCATCGCCGCTCCTACAGACCGGATCGCGCGTTCAATCGAAATGCGGTGACGCAGGTCTTCGGTATCGGTCAGTATTTGATCCAACGGTTCGCTGGTGGCAACTGCGTAGAAACTTGGTGCCAGGTCGACCAGCACGCTATCGGTGTTTACCCAAATCCCCAACTTTCGTTCCTTGCGGCGAACCGTGACGGGCTCGGACGGGCCAGCGACCGCGACGATAACTGCGACCGGTGGGCCTGGGGGAATGGGTGTTTCCCGTTTGATGGCCCCGAAAATGAGGATCTCAGACCCGTCAAAGTCGGCAGTGATCGCAACACGATCCTGGCTGAGGCCCAGGACGACCTGCTCTTCATCGGCTGCGGCGGGCAGGCAGAACAGGCACAAAGCGGCAAAGACATAGCGCAGCATTCTTAATGCCCCCCGCTGTTGCCAAGCGAATAAAGCTCGGATGGTTCAAGAAGCAGATCAAGGGCCAGCTTGCCGCAGACGACCAGAACCAGCGCCGCCAACAGAACGCGTAGTTGTTCTGCCGGCATGCGCGAACCGATTACGGTTCCGATCTGGGCGCCAATGACGCCCCCGACCAGCAGCAATACCGCCAGGACAATGTCCACTGTATAGTTGGTGGTCGCGTGCAGCATCGTGGTAAATGCGGTTACGAAGATGATCTGAAACAACGATGTGCCGACAACGACTTTCGTGGGCATTCCCAGCAGGTAAATCATCGCCGGGACCATGATGAAGCCGCCACCGACCCCCATAATCGCGGACAAGACCCCGACGCTTAGACCAACTACAACCGGTGGAATGACCGAGATATAAAGACCTGATGTGCGAAAGCGCATCTTGAAGGGCATCGAATGAACCCAGCCACGTTGGCGGCGCTTGGCTGGCGCTGCCCCGCCTTTCTTGGCTTTGCGCAGCGCCCTCAGGCTTTCGATGAACATCAGGCTGCCAATGATACCAAGGAAGACCACGTAACAAAGGGTTACCAGAAGGTCGACCTGGCCTAGGCTTTTTAGATAGTTAAAGACAACAACGCCCAATGCAGCCCCGACTAGACCGCCTGTCAACAAAACCGTACCCATCTTGAGGTCAACGGTCTTTCGTCGAAAATGGGCCAGCACCCCGGAAAAGGACGATGCAACAATCTGATTGGCCTCTGTCGCAACCGCAACAGCCGGTGGTATGCCAATGAAAAACAGCAGCGGCGTCATGAGAAACCCGCCGCCGACCCCGAACATCCCCGACAGAATTCCAACCATTCCACCCAGACCAAGGAGTAGAAATGCATTTACCGAGACTTCGGCTATGGGCAGGTAAATATGCATGATACCGTCACTTTGCGCTGGGTCTTGGCTTGCCTTCTATCAAACTCGAATTCAAGAGCGGTTATTGTCGCGTGGTACGGGGAAAACAACATCATACCCCTCCAGGCTCTGCCAGAGAAAAGATCTCCAACGGCGGCAATAGAAGGTCAAATCCGATCTTTCCGGCAACGCCTATGACCAGCAACGCCAACAAAATGCGCAGCTGTTCGGCTTTCAGACGTGCACCGATCTGCGTCCCCAATTGCGCGCCCAGAACGCCGCCAAGCAACAAGAACAGGGCAAGCACTATGTCGACGCTGAAATTTGTCGACGCATGTATCATGGTTGTGAAACCGGCGACGAAAATGATCTGGAACAGGGATGTCCCGATAACCACTTTTGTCGGAATGCCAAGAACATAGATCATCGCGGGTACCATGATGAACCCGCCGCCGACACCCATGATCGCCGACAGGATGCCAACACCAAACCCGACCAGTGCAGGTGGTATGACCGAGATGTACAGGCTTGATGCCCGAAACCGCATCTTGAAGGGCAGTGCGTGAACCCATGTGCGCTGGCGTCGCTTGGGGGCAGGTTGATTCCCGGACTTTCTGGCTTTTCGGATGGCGGCAAGGCTTTCAATGAACATCAGGGTTCCGATGGCCCCCAGAAACACGACATAGCAAATCTGTACAGCCAGATCGACCTGTCCGAGATGCTTGAGAAAATTGAAAACCACCATACCCAGGGCCGCGCCAAACAACCCTCCGGTCAGCAGAACGCTTCCCATTTTCAGGTCCACGGTCTTGCGCCTGAGATGCGCCAGCAATCCCGAAATGGAAGAAGCGACAACCTGATTGGCTGATGTCGCAACGGCAACCGCCGGGGGAATGCCGATAAAAAACAGCAGCGGAGTGATCAAAAATCCTCCGCCGACACCGAACATGCCAGATAAAACACCGACGACCCCACCGATCCCCAACAGCAGGAATGGGCTGACAGAAACTTCGGCTATGGGAAGGTATACGTGCATACCCTCTTAGAACGGTTGCGGCATGCAAAATCAACTCTGCATGCCGCCTTGCAGCGAACAGGACTGAAACTCCATTCGGAACTGGCCTTATCAGCGCTCTTTGATGTAGGGCTCTCCGCCTGCCCGTGGTGGCACGGCCTTGCCGACAAAACCGGCCAGAATAACAACTGTCAGGATATAGGGCAGGGCGTCCATCACCTGGACCGGAATCACTACGCCGCCAAGATCGATGTTTTGGAACCGAAGTGCTACCGCCTGAAGCAGGCCAAACAGCAAACAGGCCCACATGGCGTGCCACGGGCGCCATTTGGCAAAGATCAAGGCGGCCAGCGCAATAAAGCCACGACCAGCGGTCATTTCCTTGACGAACCCCGCCTGCAAAGCCGTCGCCAGATAAGCGCCCGCGATACCACAAAGTACGCCACAGATCGCGACGGCTGCGAAGCGCAGGCCAACCACGGATACACCCGCCGTGTCGACGGCTGCCGGGTTTTCACCCACAGCCCGCAGGCGCAGGCCGAACCGTGTGCGGAAAAGCACCCACCACGTTGCTGGAACCATCAGGAATGCCACATAAACAAGGATCGAATGGCCCGAGAGCAGTTCGGAATAGATAGGGCCGACAATCGGAACCCCTCCAAGCGCATCGGCAAATGGAAAGTTGATAGGCTCGAACCGGCCGCCACCAAAGAGCGAGGGCGTACGACCGCCCTGTTGGAACCAGCTTTGGGCGACAAGCACTGTCAGGCCCGAGGCGAGAAAGTTTATTGCAACACCCGAAATCAGCTGGTTGCCCCGGAAGGTTATCGATGCCAACCCGTGCAGCCCTGACAGCGCCAATGAGGATCCGATGCCAGCCAGCAAGCCCAGCCAGACTGAACCCGTAACCGCCGCGACAGCCGCAGAAAAGAACGCGGCCACCAGCATTTTGCCTTCCAGCCCGATGTCGAAAATGCCAGCCCGTTCCGAATACAGACCGGCCAAACAGGCCAGCAAAAGAGGCGTGGATAGGCGGATGGTCGAATCCAGAACCTGGATGAGGGTTACAAAGAAGTCCATTACTCTGCCCTCTTCCGCATACCAAGGAACAGTTTCTCAAGCGGCATCCGTACCATGTTGTCCAGCGCACCGGTGAACAGGATCACCAGCGCCTGAATGACCACGATCAGCTCGCGCGGGATCGATGCCCACAGTGCCAGCTCGGCCCCGCCCTGATACAGGAACCCGAACAAAAGCGCGGCCAGCAATACGCCGAAAGGATGTGAGCGCCCCATAAGGGCCACGGCAATCCCGATGAACCCAGCGCCTTCGGTCGAGTTCAGGACAAGGCGCTCCGCCTCGCCCATGACGTTATTGATGGCCATCAGACCTGCCAGCGCACCCGAGATCAGCATCGCAACAATAGTAATGCGAACCGGTGAGATACCGGCATAGACCGCGCCGGTTTCAGAGTGGCCATAAGCTCGGATTTCATAGCCCAGCCGGGTCCGCCAGATCAGCGCCCAGACGACGACACAGGCCAGCAACGCGATGAAGAATGTAATGTTTACCGGAGCCCCCCGGAACACCACGTTTTCTGCGGTCGAGAACATTGACTGGAAAGTTGGCAGATGGACGGATTCGGGGAACCGTGCGGTTGCCGGGTCCTGCGACCCTTGCGGGCGCATGACATTGACCAGCATGTAGTTCAGAAAGGCAGCGGCAATAAAATTGAACATGATCGTGGTGATCACGATATGGCTGCCGCGCTTGGCCTGAAGATAGGCCGGGATAGCGGCCCAAAGCGCGCCAAACAGCATTGATGCGGCGCAAGCTGCAAGCAATGCAACGCTCCAATGCGGCCAGTCGACGTAAAGGCAAACCATGGCCACACCAAGACCGCCCAGCATCGCCTGACCTTCGCCACCGATGTTGAACAAACGGGCGTGGAATGCGACGGCGACCGCAAGACCGGTAAACATGAAATTTGTCGCGTAATAGAGCGTGTAGCCCCACCCATAGGTTGACCCCAGCGCGCCCGAGACCATCAGCTTTACAGCTTCGACGGGGTTTTCTCCGATGGCGAGAATGACCAGCGCCGACAGGATAGCGGCCAGCATCAGACTGATCAGCGGGATCAGAACGACATCGGCCCATTTAGGCATTTTTTCCATCCTACGCGGCCTCTCCTGCAACACCGGCCATCAGCAGGCCAAGTTCTTTTTCATCTGTTTCATTGGGCAGGCGTTCACCCATGATATGCCCGTCAAACATCACTGCGATCCGGTCGGACAGCGAGAAGATCTCTTCCAACTCGACCGAAACCAGAAGGATCGCCTTGCCTTGGTCGCGCAGGGCCACGATCTGCTTGTGAATGAATTCGATTGCCCCGATATCAACGCCTCGTGTCGGCTGGCCGACCAGCAGCAGGTCAGGGTTTCGCTCGATTTCGCGGGCAACGACGATTTTCTGTTGGTTCCCACCCGAAAAGCTTTTGGCGGCAAGCCAAGGGTCTGGTGGCCGGACATCAAATTTCTCGATCTTGGCTTCGGTGTCAGCGCGCAGAGCGGAGTTGTCCATAAAGATGCCGTGTTTATAGGCCGGGTCGCGGTGATAGCCGAAGGCCACGTTTTCCCACGCGTGGAAATCCATAATCAAACCTTCGCGCTGACGGTCTTCGGGCACATGCGCGATGCGCTGTGCACGACGCGCCTGACCGTCTGATCCGGCACCGCTTAGGGCCAGCGGTTCGCCGTTCAGCTTGATCGAGCCTTGTCCCGGACGCATCCCGCCCAGAACCTCCAGCAACTCCGACTGTCCATTGCCCGCCACACCGGCAATGCCGACGATCTCACCGGCACGCACGGTCAGGTCGATGCCTTTTACCCGTTCAACTCCGGCGGAATCAAAAACACTCAGCTTTTCGATCTCAAGAATGGGTTTGCCCGGTGTCGCAGGCACCTTGTCGACTTGCAGCAAAACCTTGCGGCCTACCATCAGCTCGGCCAGTTCTTCCGGGCTGGTGTCCGAAGTTTTCACCGTAGCTGTCATCTGCCCACGGCGCATGACCGAAACGGTATCGGTGTTTTCCATGATTTCGCGCAGCTTGTGGGTGATCACAATGATCGTTTTCCCTTCGGCCCGCAGACGATCCAGGATACGGAACAGCTGGTCAGCTTCAGCCGGGGTCAGAACACCAGTCGGTTCATCCAGAATCAGAATCTCGGCCTTGCGATACAAAGCCTTCAAAATCTCGACGCGCTGCTGCATCCCCACACCGATCTCATCAATGCGTTTGTCGGGGTCAACGAACAGTTCGTATTCTTCTTCCAATTCTTTCAGTTCTTTACGCGCCTTGGCCAGAGACGGAGCCAGAAGGCCGCCATCTTCAGCACCCAGAACGATGTTTTCCAGAACCGTGAAATTCTCCACCAGCTTGAAATGCTGAAACACCATCCCGATGCCCGAGGCGATAGCCGCCTGGCTGTCAGGGATTTCGGTCTTTGTCCCGTTGATCCAAATTTCACCTTTGTCGGCTTTGTAAAAGCCGTAGAGGATGCTCATCAGCGTGGATTTGCCCGCACCGTTTTCACCGATAATCCCATGGATCGTACCGGGGGCGACGCTGATTGAGATGTCTTTGTTGGCCTGAACCGGCCCAAAGGATTTGGAAATCCCTTTGAGCTCAATGGCGGGGACGGTCATGTCTTACCCTCAACTGCCGAAAAGCCCATCCGGCAGGTGGCACGGATGGCAGAGTGGATGGCAGGGCGGAAGGGTTCCTTCCGCCCCGCGCGGTATCAGAACTGCAGTGCGGGGCAGCTGTCGTTCTCGTAATAGCTGACAACGGTGATATCGCCGTTGATGATGGCTTTGCGGGCTTCTTCCACCGCATCGTTCATTTGGGCCGAAACAAGTTCTTTGTTGTTATCGTCCATGGCGACGCCAACACCTTCCTCGGCCAGACCCATTGTGAACACGCCGGTTTCTACGGCGTCACCTGCTTTCATCGCGTCATACACCGCGACGTCCACACGCTTCAGCATCGACGTCAGGACCTTGCCCGGATGCAGGTGGTTCTGGTTGCTGTCCACGCCGATCGACAGGATGCCTTCGTCAGCTGCCGTTTGCAGAACGCCTACACCTGTACCACCAGCTGCGGCATAGATCACGTCAGCACCCTGGCTGATCTGTGCTTTTGTAAGTTCCGAACCTTTTACAGGATCGTTCCACGCCGCAGGGGTGGTGCCGGTCATGTTGGCGACAACATTGATGTCCGGGTTCACGGCTTTGGCGCCTTGTGCGTATCCGCAGCCAAAGTGGCGGATCAGTGGAATGTCCATACCGCCGATAAAGCCAACGGTGCCCGATTTCGATGCCATCGCTGCCATCATGCCAACCAGGTACGATCCTTCATGCTCGGCAAAGCCGATCTGGCGGATGTTGGGGATGTCCAGCCAGTTCACGTCGACAGCCACGAATTTGGTTTCAGGATAGTCGCCTGCAACGGCCGACAATGGATCAGCCATACCAAAGCCCATGGTGATGATCGGGTTTGCACCTGATTCTGCGAAACGGCGCAGAGCCTGTTCGCGCTGTGCTTCCGACTGGATCTCGATCTCGCGGTATTCGCCGCCGGTCTCATCGGCCCAACGCTGCGCGCCATTATATGCGGCTTCGTTGAAAGATTTGTCGAACTTGCCGCCCAGGTCAAAGATCAGCGCCGGTTCAGCGAAAGCTGCACCTGCGGTCAGAGCGACAGCAGCGGCAGCACCCATCAAGGATTTCATCAGGGTCATTTAAGTCTCCCATTTTTTTGTTGGCACGAGGTCAGATTAGCCCCGTTTACCCACTTTTAGCGAGCATAAGTGTTGTGATGGCGGGAATTAAGGACGTTTGCAACCGTCATGGTCAATTGATTTCTGACCAAATGGTCTAAAAAATCTTTGGTTGCCGTTAGGGCAGTGCGCGTTCCATCACAAGAGCATCGATATTTGGGCCTGTTTTTCTGGAATAATAACCTTTGCGCCGACCGCACTGGCGATACCCGCATCGCCCGTACAGCGCGATTGCTGCAACATTGTCGGCAGCCACGTCCAGAAATGCGCGGTTTGCCTGCAAAGTGACTGCCCGGTCGTGCCAGATGCGCATGGTCTGAAACCCGAGACCTTGTCTTTGAAACGTGGGGTGAGTCGCAATCGTCAGTAACTCTGCCTCACCCGCGATCACCTGAAAAAGGGCAAAGCAGCGGGCATTTCCAACGTAATCAGTGAACCGGTTTTCCATAAGGCCGGCGAATTCATCGGCAGTCCATGGGCGTGACTGGGTGAATGCCGCTGCATGTGTCGCTGCCATCTCGTAAGGCGTCATTGGTCCAGTAACACAGGCGGCACATCTCGGGATGGGGCCGCGTCCGCAGGTCTGACATATAGCGGGGCCGGAGGCGCACTGACGCTGTGCCATCGTTTTGCGGCAAGTCTGGCAACGGCTTGTATCTGCAATGCGGGGTCGGGGCAGACATACAATGGCCCATGCTTTTCGGCCTCGTCCAAAGGCAAAAGGCATGGGCCGGTTCCGGGAAGTTGTACATATACCTGTTCGCGCGGCGCAGGGATGGCTGGAAGTTGCCCCGCTTCTGCCAGTTCAATCAGAGCATCGAACCCAGAAACGCCCACCGCCGGGACGCCAAGGCCTAAGGCAAGGCCCCGGGCGGCAGAGACCGAGATGCGTATACCCGTGAAATTACCGGGCCCAATCCCAACACCGATAGCGTCCAGATCGGCCCATACGCAACCGGCCTCGGTCAGCACTTCTTGCAGCAAGGGCATCAATCGTTCGGCTTGACCCCGCGACATGCCTTCGACACGGGATACTGCGATCACACCGCCACGCAACAAAGCGGCCGCGCAATGCGCGGCCGATGTATCAAATGCCAGGATCGTCGGGTCAGACGGCAACTGGGCGAACCTCAGTCACTTCGGGGATGTAATGGCGTAGCAGGTTTTCGATACCCATCTTCAGTGTCAGGGTTGATGACGGGCACCCCGCGCAGGCACCTTGCATGTGCAGGTAGACGATGCCGCGATCAAAACCATGAAAGGTGATGTCGCCACCATCCTGTGCTACGGCCGGGCGCACGCGGCTGTCCAGCAGGTCTTTGATCTGATTGACGATCTCTGCATCTTCTCCGGTATGTTCGGCATGACCTGAGGCCGCTGCCGCGTCGGCACCCATGACGGGTTGGCCGGATTGATAGTGCTCCATCACTGCGCCAAGAATTGCAGGTTTGATGTGATCCCACTGAACATTGTCGGATTTGGTCACAGTGACAAAATCGTTTCCAAAGAACACACCGGTCACGCCGTTTACGGCAAAGATTCGTTTGGCCAATGGGGACTTGTCACCAGCCTCGGCTGTCGGGAAATCCGCGGTTCCAGCCTCAAGAACCGTTTGGCCGGGCAGAAATTTCAACGTGGCCGGGTTTGGGGTGGATTCGGTCTGGATGAACATGAGGCAGCTCCGTCTGAGGTGTTTCTGATATGCGCTCAGGGGTCGGAGAAGTCAATATTTGGAACGATTCTAAATCGTGACCGCGTAACGAATCGCGTCATCCAGCCGGTCATCTCCCCAAAACAGCTCTGTCCCAGCCACAAAACTCGGCGCACCAAACAGGCCAAGTGCTTTTGCGCGCGCAGATTGCTCGAACAGCGCAGCCTTGATGCTCGGATCTTTTGCGCGATTCATCACTGCCGTAGGCAGACCTGCCCTCTTCAGGCAATCCTCAAGCACACCTTCGTCAGAGATGTTCTTCCCGTCCCCGAATTCAGCGCTGAAAACAGCCTTTGCAAAGGCAGCCCGTTCTTCGCGATGCGCAAGGGCCAGAGCCAGGCGAGCTGCTGTGAGAGAGTTTTGCGGGAACGGGTCAGGCCGAACCAACGGCAGCCCGCGTGCGCCGCAAAGACGTTCCATGTCGCGCCACATATAGCGCCCTTTGGCCGGATAAAGGTTGAACGGCGACGTGCGCCATCCCTGATCCGCGAAAATCGGACCCAACAGAAAAGGCTGCCAGTCGACCGGGACGCCTTTGTCCTGCGCAGCCTGTTCGATCCGCATCGCGCTGAGATAGGAATAGGTCGAGGCGAAGTCGAACCAGAACTGCAACGTCTTCGCCATGTTCGATCCTCAGGTGATTTCTTCCAACTTTTCCTTGCTCAGGTCACCTGGAACAATCGTGATCGGGATCGGTAGGCTGCCAGAGTTTTTTGTGAGCTGGGTTACCAGCGGACCGGGGCCTTTCTTGTCAGTCCCCGCCCCAAGAACAAGAACGCCGATCTCAGGGTCAGACTGAACGTGTTCGATGATCTGCGGCACCGGATCACCTTCGCGAATGGCCAGTTCAGGTTCTACGTTCTGTTTGTCGCGCATCCATTTGGCGAAGACTTCGAAATGGGCATGGATACGTTCCCGGGCTTCTTCGCGCATGGTTTCGGCAACACCGATCCAGTGATTGAACTCGTCCGGCGGAATAACCGACAAGATCGTCACTCCGCCACCTGTATGCGCGGCACGCATCGCGGCGAACCGCATTGCGTTCAGGCATTCACGGCTGTCATCCAGAACAACTAAGAACTTACGCATGGGTGTCCTCTTCAATTTTAAGGGATCATGCCCGAGCGTTTGCGTGCTGGCAACTCGGACACGTTCATGTCGATGTACTAGCGTTCGCTTGCAGCCCAGTCCCAGTAAAGTGTGCGGGCACGGCGGGCAATGGGACCAACCTGAAACTGTGTGTCTTCCAGCGCAGTTACCGATGTGATCTTGCTCATATTGCCGGACATGAAAACCTCATCCGCCTGGTGAAAATCCTCGAAACCCAAGACCGTTTCATGAACTGTAACACCATCCTCGCGCAGATTCTTGATATGTCGCGCCCGCGTGATCCCTGCCAAAAATGTGCCGTTGGGGATCGGGGTAAAGACCTCGCCATCCTTGACCATGAAGATGTTGGCCGTTGCCGTTTCGGCCACATTGCCCATCGCGTCAGCGACCAGAGCGTTCGAGAATCCTTTGGAGCGTGCCTCTTGCAACATGCGCGCATTGTTGGGGTAAAGGCACCCGGCCTTGGCATTGACCACAGCCGATTCCAGTACCGGGCGACGGAATCGCGTGGTCGACAGCGTGGCCGAAGCCGTTTCTGGTGCCATTGGGATTTCTTCCAGACAGATGGCAAACCCTGTGCTGTTTTCCTGCGGAACGATTGCCGTGCTATCGCCGTCAATGCCCCAATACATCGGGCGGATATAGACAGCCGTGTCAGGGCTGTAGGCTTGCAACCCTTCATGTACCAATTCGACCATCTGCTCGGTTGTCATGGTCGGTGTCAGCATCAGGGCTTCGGCGGACCGGTTCACCCGAGCGCAATGCGCGTGCAGATCAGGGGCCAACCCGTCGAAATAACGGGCGCCGTCAAAGACCGAAGACCCTAGCCACGACCCGTGATCCGCTGCGCGCATGATGGGAGTATCCCCGTCATGCCATTGGCCTTGGAAATAGGTCCGGATGTTTTTGCCGGTTGCCATGACGCCCTCCTGTGGTTCAGGCAGACCCTAGGAGGGCGTCAGGCGAAGGTCCAGTGCATTCAGCGTGATGCCGATCCGACCATACCGACGATTTCATAGGTCTTTTGCAGGATCGGAGCGGCGATCTGGCGGGCGCGCTCGGCCCCATGAGCCAGAATCCGGTCAATCTCGGCCTGTTCTCCCATAAGACGCGACATCTCAGTCGAGATTGGGGCCAGCTTGGCGACTGCCAGATCAGCCAACATCGGTTTGAAATCACCGAACTGCTTGCCCCCAACTTCGGCCAGAACCTGCGCTATGCTCTGTTCGCTGAGTGCTGCGTAGATATTGACCAGATTGCGCGCTTCGGGGCGGCCCTCCAGACCTTCGACATCCGACGGCAAAGCGTTAGGGTCGGTCTTGGCCTTGCGGATTTTCTTGGCGATCGCATCGGCATCATCGGTCAGGTTGATCCGGCTCATGTCCGAGGGGTCGGAGGACGACATTTTGCGCGAACCGTCCCGCAGGTTCATCACGCGCGGGGCAGGGCCTCCAATCACGGGCTCAGTCACGGGAAAGAAGTCGACGCCGTAGTCGTGGTTGAACTTGATCGCGATATCGCGGGTCAATTCCAGGTGCTGCTTCTGGTCTTCACCCACAGGAACATGTGTCGCGTGGTAGACAAGAATATCGGCTGCCATCAGCGCAGGGTATGCAAACAGGCCAAGCGAGGCATTTTGCGCATTTTTGCCAGCCTTGTCCTTGAACTGCGTCATCCGTTGCATCCAGCCCATTCGGGCGACACAGTTGAAAATCCAGGCCAGCTGAGTGTGCTCGGGCACCTGGCTTTGGTTGAACAGGATTGATTTTTCTGGATCAAGACCCGCCGCGATAAAGCCCGCGCAAACCTCGCGTGTTTTTTCACGCAGACGATCCGGGTCCTGCCATACGGTGATGGCGTGCAAATCGACCATGCAATAGACGGTTTCGAATTCGGGGCCCTGCATATCGACAAATCGCTTGAGTGCACCAAGGTAGTTCCCTAGGTGCAGGTTTCCCGAAGGCTGGATGCCGGAAAACACGCGCGGCGTGAATTGGGACTCAGTCATCAAAGGGAACTCCTGTCTGGAAAAATCAGCCCCCGTCGCTTACCCATGAGGCAAAGGGACGTCAACTGCCGCGAAAGGCCAGCCCAATGAGCAGTGAACATTACACACCGCCTGTGAACCCTCTGCCACCTGCTGTGGTGGCGCTGGTTCTGTTCATCATCGGGATAGAAATTGCCTTCACGCTGGGATCACGCGGGCTGGTCGGAGGACCAGCAGCGGTGGGCTGGCGGCTGGATGCGATCCAGCATTATGCGTTTTCTGCGGATATTTTCGACTGGATGGTTCTGAACGGGCGCTGGCCATTCGAACATGTCATCCGCTTTGTTACCTATCCCTTTGTATCCGCCAATTTCACGCAGGCGATTTTCGTCTGTGTTTTCGTGCTGGCGATGGGCAAAATGGTTGGCGAAGTGTTCGGCGGTTTCCCGATGCTGCTGATTTTTGTCGTGTCGGGCATTGGCGGCGCATTAGTCTACGCTGCGTTACTGGACCCACGCTATCCGCTGATTGGAGGGTTCCCGCCGGTGTATGGTCTGATTGGCGCATTTACGTGGTTGTTGTGGCGCAAACTGTCACTTGTAGGTGCAAACCAAGCACGGGCATTTCAATTGATTGCCGTCCTTATGGGCATACAATTTCTTTTCGGCCTGATCTTTGGTGGCAACTGGGAATGGGTTGCTGATCTGGGTGGGTTTGCCACCGGTTTTGGCTTGTCTTTTCTTGTTGCACCGGGCGCGTGGTCACGGATCGTCGGACGCATTCGCCGGGATTGATCACGACCGGCGCAGGGCTTGCTTGAACTCCGACAGCTTGAAGGCGCCGAAGATATGGCCCAGAAGGAAATATGAGACGGCAGCGACCATGATCAGGACCAGCAATGCCAGATAGCGCCAGCCGGGAACATCCAAAGCCCACCCGAACAGGTAAAGCGCTGCGTATAAGATCGCGCCCATCCCAAGCGAAGCAGCCACAATCCGGCCTGCGCGCTTTCTGAACCGGACATCGAAGCGCGCCTCTTCACCCATTCGTCGTGCGCCAAGTGCCAGCAGAACGACCATCGCCCACCCGGCAGTCGATGCGGCAATTGCCGGCGCGATCCAGCCCACCAGTGGAAACAGACCAAACGCCAGAGCTGCGTTCACGATCATCGCAACAATCGCGTAGTGAAACGGGGAACGTGTATCCTCGCGCGCAAAAAACAGTGGTTGCAGCAATTTTTGCAACATGAAGGCCGGAAGCCCGACCCCGTAGATGGCAACCGCAAGGGCCGTGGCGGCCGTGTCCTCGGGGCCGAACTGGCCGCGTTCGAACAGCACCGACACGAGGGGGGTTGGCATAACCACGAAGGCCACAGTCGAAGGCAGCGTCAGCAGCAATGTGAACTCACCGGCCCGGGAAAAGGCATTGCGTGCGCCTTCTTTGTCATCCGCGCGCAAGCGGCGGGACAGGTCCGGCAACAAGACTATGCCGACAGCAATGCCTACCACTCCCAAAGGCAACTGGTAGAGCCTGTCTGCGGCAAACAACCAACTGACGGCCTTTTCGGTTTTCGATGCAACCAATTGCCCGACAACCAGATTGACCTGTGTGACCCCCATCGCCAGCGCGGCCGGGACCGCGATACGTACCATCCGCCGCATTTCGGGCGTCAGACGCGGCAGGCTGGGGCGAATGCGGATGTTGGCGCGTTCGGTTGCAACCCAGACCAACGCCAGTTGCGCGACACCGGCGACCGGAATGACTGAGATCAACCACCGGATCACCTCGCCGCCGGACATGGCACCTGCGATCAGGGCGGTGCAGGCGAAAATGTTCAGCAGAACAGGTGCGGCTGCCGCCGCTGCGAACCGCCCGGTTGCATTCAGAACACCTGAAAACAAGGCAGCCAGAGACATGAACAGGATATATGGAAATACAACATATCCATAGTCCACCGCCAGATCGAACCGTTCATCGCCATAAAACCCTTCGGCGGTCAGCCACACCAGACCGGGCATGAAAACCATGGCCAGCCCGACCAGCGCAAGAACAGCCACGGCCAAAAGATTGAACGCGTCCTGCGCAAAACCCTGAGGGTCTTCGTCTGCTTCCAGTCGTTTGGAAAACATCGGCACAAAGGCCGCGTTAAATGCCCCCTCGGCGAAAAAGCGGCGGAACATGTTGGGCAGGCGAAAGGCTGCAACAAAAGCATCCATCACTGGGCCCGGTCCGATATAGGCCGTCAGCAGTATTTCCCGTAGAAACCCCAGAATTCGGCTGGCGAGCGTCCAGAAGCCGACCGTGAACAGGCCCGAGAACAAGCGTATTTGCTTCATGAGGCCGCACGCTCGGCGCCTTCGGTGATTGCCGTGCGCAACTTGGCCTCAAGCCCGCGCTGCTTGCTTTCCGAGTAATATTTCAAGCCAAACATGTCCTTGACGTAGAACGTATCGACCACCTGTTCGCCATAGGTCGCGATCACGGCATTGGCGATATACACGTTCGCCGCGGCCAGGGTCCGGGTCAGATCAAACAGCAGGCCGGGGCGGTCGCGTGTGTCCACCTCGATGATCGTGTAGATTTCAGAACCCTCATTATCGAATGTGATATGCGTTGGTACGTTGAAAGCGCGTTCGCGTTTTTTGATTTTGTCACGCGACTTCAGCGCTTCCTTGGCGACGACTTCACCGCGTAGGGTCTTGTGAATCATCTGCGTCAGGCGTGGAAGGCGTGATGCCTCGAACGGGTGCCCTTCGGCATCCTGAATCCAGAATGCGTCCGTCACGTAACCGTCTTTGGTGGTATAGCTGCGGGCATCGACGACATTCGCGCCGACCAGGGCCAGTGCCCCGGCGATGCGGGCAAAAATACCGGGGTGATCGCCCATCGCAAAACAGGCCCGCGTCGCATCCCGGTCTTCATCAGGTTGCAGGCGAATTTCCATCGCGCCGGGATCGCCGCTTTGTTCCAGCGCGTGCAGCATCTCGGCAAACTCGATATGCGTCGCAAGATTCAGGCCCTGCCAATAAGGGGCGTAGTGGCGCCCGGTCTCGACCTTGAGGTCAGCTTTGGACCAGTTGTCCAAAGCACGGCGCAGCGCTGTTTTGGCTTCGGCCCCCCGGTTTGCCCGGTTCAGGTCTTCCATACCGGTTTCCAGTGCACGCTTTGTTTCAGCATGCAGGGCGCGCAGCAAGGTGGCCTTCCAGTTGTTCCAGGTGGTCGGGCCAACACCGCGAATGTCACAAACCGTCAGAACCGTCAGCAGATCAAGCCGCTTGGTTGTCTGAACGGCCTTGGCAAAATCGCGCACCGTCCGAGGGTCGGAGATATCGCGTTTTTGGGCCATATCGGACATTAGCAAGTGATAGCGCACCAGCCATTCGACGGTTTCGGAGTCCGATTTGTTCAGGCCGAGCCGAGGCGCCACCTTGCGCGCGATCTGCGCCCCCAGAATCGAGTGATCTTCGGGGCGACCTTTCGCAATGTCATGAAGAAGAAGCGCGACATACAGCACCTTTCGGTTCACCCCGCCTTTCAGAATCGATGACGCCAGAGGCAGGGATTCGACCAGCTCTCCGCGTTCGATCTGGGCAAGATTGACGATGCATTGGATCGTATGCTCGTCCACCGTATAGCTGTGATACATATTGAACTGCATCATCGCCACGATATGCTCGAACTCGGGCAGGAAAGCGGACAGTACGCCCAGCTCGTTCATCCTTCGCAATGCGCGTTCTGGGTTGCCGTGTTTCAACATCAGATCCAGGAAAATGCGCTGGGCTTCCTTGTCGCCGCGCATCTCGTCATCGATCAGATGTAGGTTCGCGCTGACCAGCCGCATAGCATCGGGATGGATCAGCATACCTGTCCGCAAACCTTCTTCGAACAGGCGCAGCAGGTTCACTTTGTCGGATAGAAATTTTTCAGGTTCCACCAGATCCAGACGGCCGTGAACCACCTTGTAACCTGCCTTGACCCGTCGACGTCTGCGGAAAATGCGCTCCAGCAACGGCGCACCTTTCATATGCAGCGATTCGAGTTTGGTCAGGAAGATGCGCGTCAACTCACCCACGCGGGTGGCTTCGCGGAAATACCGCTGCATGAACACTTCGACTGCGCGACGCCCGGCACGGTCCTCGTACCCCATGCGTGCGGCGACCTCGACCTGCATGTCAAAGGTAAGCTGCTCGGTCGCGCGACCGGTGACCAGATGCAGGTGCGAGCGCACAGCCCAAAGGAATTCTTCGGCCTGAACAAAGGTCTTGAACTCTTCGGGGGTGAACAAGCCCAAAGGCACCAGTTCGGCCACGTCCTGAACGCCATAGATATATTTCGCGATCCAGTAGAGGGATTGCAAATCGCGCAAGCCGCCTTTGCCTTCTTTCACGTTGGGTTCGACCATGTAACGCTCGCCTTGTTTGTGGTGGCGTTCATCACGTTCGTGCAACTTGGCTTCAATAAACTCGCGTTCGGTTCCCTTGAACAGTTCGTCTTTCAGCCGTCGGTCCAACCCGTCCGCCAGTGCCTTGTCACCGGCCAGATAGCGTTGCTCCAACATCGCTGTGCGGATCGTGAAATCCTCGGCACCCAACCGCAGACAATCTTTGATCGTGCGTGACGAATGCCCGACCTTAAGCCGCAAATCCCACAGGATATAAAGCATCGACTCGATGACGCTCTCGGCCCATGCGGTGATCTTGTAGGGGGTGAGGAACAGCAGATCGACGTCGGAAAACGGCGCCATTTCCCCGCGCCCGTAACCGCCAACAGCCAGAACGGCGATCTTTTCTCCTTGGGTGGGCGTTGCAAGCGGATGCAGGCGTGCGCTTGAGACCAGCATCGCCGTCCCAACCAGTTGATCCGTCAGGTATGTATATGAGCGCGTGAGTGCGCGCGCGTCGAAAGGACGTTCGCCAAATGCCTCTGCAATGGCCGCGCGGCCGGCCTTTTGAGCCTCGCGCAGAATGCGCACCGTCTCGGACCGCATTTTGGTGTTGTCCGGGCAGACCTCAAAGGCCTGAGCCAGCGCATCATTGACGGCAGTGCTGTCGAAAATGTCCCCGGCGGGGCAGATCAACGCGCTTTCGGGCACGTTGATCGCGCCCGTCAGATCAGAAACCGGCACCAGAGAAGCTTTGTGGGGCAGGGTCAATCACAACCACCTGTTTGTTCTGGATCGTGGCAACGGCCAGACCGCGTTCGTTGGTGCCGTCCGGGCGTAGGCGGAAGATGCCGCCAACACCCTGGAAACCGGCGTTCTGTGTCAGGGCCGAAGCGGTCAGGGCGTCAGATTTGCCCTGGCTGACCAAGGCACCAATTGCGGCGATGCCGTCATAGGCCAAGCCGCTGATCGGGTGCGGTGCTTCGCCGTAGGTTGCGTTGTAACGCTGACGGTAGGCTTGTGCCTTAGACGGGTCAGGCAACGCAAACCACCCCCCCTGAACCCCAGGAAGCTCCAGAGTTTGCGGAGGGATATCCCAACGTGTCAGGCCAATGAATTGCGTGGTTGCCGGAGAAACACCGGCCTCTGGCAGCAATTGCGAGAACAGCGGCAATGCCCCCGCCGTGGTCGCCGTCAGAAAGATCGAATCCGCGCCCGTCGAATCGACGGTGGCCTTGATCGTGGGAACCGCATTGATGACGCCCTGTTGCGACCGGTCGTATGCGACGGTCCCTGCATTGTTGACCCGACTGTTCGCTATGGCATTGGCGATTGCGGACCGGCCCAACTGTCCTGCGGCGTCGTTGCTGTGCACGACCACCGTGTTGACCTTGCCCTGACTGCCCGCATAATTCACCAGCCGGTTGGCCGTGTTGTCAAAGGTCGGGCCCAATACAAAGACGTTGCCGCCTGCAATGCTGGCGTTGTTTGAAAACGAAAGAACGTTGACGTTCTTGCTCAGCACCGCCAACCCGGCAGCATTTGCTGCCTGGGCATATACCGGACCAATGATGATTTTTGCTCCGTCCGCGACAGCCTGCTGTGCAACGGCCGTCGCCGTGTTCGGGTTTCCGGCCGTGTCATAAACGCGTAAGTCGATCTGGACATTCGGCAAATCCGACATCGCAAGACGCGCGGCATTCTCAAGGCTTTGCGCCAGCGCTGCATCACCAGATTGCGCAGATCCTCTGGGAACCAGCAAGGCGACAGGAACCGGTTTCGAGGTATTGATCGATGGACCTCCGCCAAGACCACTCGGTTCACAGGCAGCAAGAAACGCTGCGGTCGTCAGGGTAGCGGCGACTTTCGCCAGCTTGCTTACGGGCTTGCAAACGGTAAACATCTAAATGAAAACTCCCTGATCCGACGGCTGCGAATGCTTCTGTTCTGATGAGCCGCGATAATAAACGTCACGCTGTGAGGGTCCAGCTTTGAATTTCCAAAAGATCAAGTTGGCTGCGGGCCTGTATTTTGTTGCCACTCCGATTGGAACAGCACGCGACATTACGCTCAGAGCCCTGGATGTTTTGGCCTCAGCCGATGTGATTGCGGCAGAAGACACCCGCAGTTTACGTCGCTTGATGGATATACATGGCATCCCGCTGGAAGGTCGGCGAATCCAAGCCTATCACGACCACAGCGGCGCAGGCGCAAGCGGCAAAATCATGGAGGCGCTGGCGCAAGGGCAATCGGTGGCCTACGCGTCCGAAGCAGGAATGCCGCTAATTGCCGATCCGGGCTATGATCTGGGCAAGCAGGCCGCCGAAGCCGGGTATACCGTGACCTGCGCCCCCGGCGCATCAGCTGTTGTAACGGCCCTGACGTTGGCGGGGCTTCCCACCGATGCCTTCTTTTTTGCAGGCTTCCTTCCCAACGCATCCAAAGCACGCCGTACCCGTATCGAGGCGTTGAAGGACATCCCCGGCACATTGGTGTTCTACGAATCTCCAAAACGCGTTGCCGCCTGTCTGTCGGACCTGGCTGAGTGCCTTGGGCCTGAACGGCAGGCTGCGCTTTGTCGAGAGCTGACGAAAAAATTTGAAGAGGTCCGCCGCGGCAGCCTTTCCGATTTGGCAGAGGAGTATCGGGAAAAAACCGTCAAAGGCGAGATCGTCCTGCTGGTGGACCGCAGTCATTCGCAAAGTGTTAACGAATCCGATCTAGAAGAAGCTTTGAAACGAGCTTTGGAAAATCACTCGGTTCGGGATGCAGCGGATCTTGTCTCGGAAATGTACGACCTGCCGCGCCGACCGATTTACCAGAAAGCTCTGAAATTGGGCAAGGGATGACATGGGGCGGCGTGAACGACAGGGTTCGATCTCTTACCACGCCGGACAGGCCGCAGAGTCACAGGTCGCTGCAGATTACGAACGTCGGGGCTTTGCCATAGCGCATCGTCGCTGGCGGGGCGCTGGCGGAGAGATCGACCTGATTGCGCGCGACGGCGACGGGCTTGTGTTTATCGAAGTTAAGAAAAGCACCAGCTTTGAAAAAGCCGCTGCCCGGATCAGCCGCAAGCAGATCGAACGAATTTATGCCTCCGCCGCGCAGTTCTTGGAAAACGAGCCGGACGGGCAGCTGACAAACGTACGCTTT
Source organism: Ruegeria sp. AF7 (assembly GCF_056541885.1). Classification (NCBI taxonomy): domain Bacteria; kingdom Pseudomonadati; phylum Pseudomonadota; class Alphaproteobacteria; order Rhodobacterales; family Roseobacteraceae; genus Ruegeria; species Ruegeria sp. AF7. The sequence continues at coordinate 174,530 of NZ_JBQFYX010000004.1, forward strand.
GACGCGGCACTTGTGGATGGCTCTGGCGCGGTTCAAATCATCGAAAACGCCTTTGGTTTTGGCTAAGCCCCATTGAACCCACAGGCGTGCTGGTCCATGTATCTGGCGGGAAACTGAGGGACATGTCATGAAAATCGCCTTTCAAATGGACCCGATCGGGGCCGTGAATATCAACGCCGACAGTTCATTCCGTCTGGCGGAAGAGGCACAGGCGCGCGGGCATTCCCTGTTTTTCTACGGTCCGGATCACTTGGCCTATCAGCAGGGTCGCATCACCGCACGAGGTCACGACATGACCGTGCAAAGGGTTGCCGGAGATCCTGCGGTTCTGGGCCCCGAACGTGAGGTGGATCTTGCCGATTTCGATGTCGTCTGGCTGCGCCAGGACCCGCCTTTTGATATGCACTACATCACGTCCACACATTTGCTGGATCGTCTCAAGGGTCAGACGCTGGTCGTCAACGATCCGTTCTGGGTGCGCAACTACCCGGAAAAGCTGTTGGTGCTGGATTTCCCCGACCTGACCCCGCCAACAACGATTGCGCGCGATTTACAGACGATCAAGGCGTTCAAGGAAAAGCACGGCGATATCATCCTCAAACCGCTTTACGGGAACGGCGGCGCGGGTGTGTTCCGGCTTGATGCCAATGACCGCAACCTGACTTCCTTGCATGAGCTGTTCACCGGATTCTCGCGCGAACCTCTGATCGTGCAGAAATTCCTGCCGGATGTCAGCAATGGCGACAAACGGGTGATCCTGGTGGATGGCGAAGCGGTCGGCGCAATCAACCGGGTACCCGCCGAAGGCGAAACGCGGTCGAACATGCATGTTGGCGGACGTCCGGAAAAGATCGGCTTGTCCGAACGCGATCTTGAGATCTGCGCGGCGATTGGCCCTCTGCTGAAGGAAAAAGGTCAGGTCTTTGTCGGAATTGACGTTATTGGCGACTATCTGACCGAGATTAACGTGACTTCACCGACTGGCATTCAAGAGCTGGAACGGTTTGATGGCGTAAATATTGCGGAAAAGATCTGGCAGGCCATCGAGGCCAGGCTTTAGGCCATAACCCGGGCAGAGATGCGAAAACTCAGTGCCTCGGCCACGTGTGGGCGGCGGATATCGGTCGCGCCGTCCAGATCGGCGATGGTGCGCGCCACCCTCAGGATTCTATGGAAGGCCCGAGCTGACAGGCCGAACCGATCCGCAGCTTTCAACAGCAGTTCTTTTCCTTCGGCATCGGGCGTGGCGATCTCTTCCAGTATTTTGCCTTCTGCGTCAGCGTTTTGTCGTAACTCCGGCGTGTCACGAAACCGGTCTGCCTGTATGGCACGCGCCCTTTCGACACGTGCTGCAACCGTCGACGAACTGTCGCCCGAAGGGGGCAGATCAAGGTCAATAAAGCCCACGGGCGGAACTTCGATCCGCAGATCGAACCTGTCCATCAAAGGGCCCGAGATTCGGTTCAGGTAATCTTCGCCACATCCCGGTGCCCGCGAACAGGCACGGGACGGATCGGTCAGATAGCCGCATTTGCAAGGGTTGGCGGCGGCCACCAGCATGAAACGACATGGGTATTTCACATGGGCGTTCGCGCGCGCCACCATGACTTCGCCGGTTTCAATGGGTTGCCGCAGGGTTTCCAGAACGGTGCGTGGAAATTCGGGGAATTCATCCATGAACAGCACACCATTATGGGCCAATGAGATTTCGCCCGGTTTGGCCCCTTTCCCGCCACCAACTATGGCCGCCACCGAGGCCGTGTGGTGCGGTTCGCGGAACGGGCGAGTGCGGTTTATTCCGCCTTCATCCAGTAACCCGCATAGCGATTGGATCATCGATGTTTCCAGGGCTTCCACGGCTGTAAGCGGCGGTAGAATTCCGGGAAGCCGCGCCGCCAGCATGGATTTGCCCGATCCCGGCGTGCCGATCATGATCAGATGGTGACGTCCGGCGGCGGCGATTTCCAGGGCGCGTTTGGCGCGCTCCTGCCCTTTCACATCGCGCAGGTCGCGGTTGGACGGTGTCAGGTTCACTTCGCCGGGTTGTGCCGCTGGCAAAGGGGATTGGCCTGAGAAATGGCGCACGACCTCTCCAAGCGATCCGGCACCGATCACCTGAGTGGCATCGACCCAGGCCGCCTCGGCGCTGGAGGCGCGCGGACAAAGCAATGTGCGGTCTTCTGACGCGGCCGTCATCGCGGCGGGCAAAGCACCAACAACGGGCACCAGAGAACCGTCGAGTGACAACTCCCCCAATGCAACGGTGCTTTCCGCGGCATCGGCAGGGATGATGTCGAGCGCGGACAAAAGCGCGACCGCGATGGGCAGGTCGAAATGGCTGCCTTCTTTAGGAAGGTCGGCGGGGGACAGGTTGATGGTGATCCGCTTGGACGGCAGCGCAATGGCCATCGCGTTCAGCGCGCTGCGGACGCGGTCACGCGCCTCGGACACGGCTTTGTCGGGCAGGCCCACGATGGAAAAGGCTGGCAGTCCGGGTGAGACTGCGCATTGCACCTCGACCGGGCGGGCATCAACGCCTTGAAAAGCAACGGTGTGGGCGCGGGCGACCATGGCAGTCCTGTTTTGGTTAACAGGACGTTGCTGCCACGGTTCTGGTTTAAGAGTCGTTAACGGCTGCGCGCATGGCCGCGAATTTGGGCCATGCTCCGGGGTCGGCCACAGTTTTGTTCCGGCAGAATGGGTTGCAGAACCCCCAGCATTGCCCGTCAAGCTCCAGGAAATCGGTGACAGGCTTGCCGGAATACGGGCAGGCGGCGTTGATTGACGGACCACCTGAAACCGGCTTCGCAGCAGAAACACCCCCGACTGGCCAAGGGCCGGACGGCAAGTCCTGCGCGTATGGGAAGGTGTCATACTCTACGGTCAATCCCATGGCGCGCCACTGTCTGACGATGGGATCAGAGAGCAGTTCCATGCAATAAGCCCGGTTCGCCTCTGACACCGGCAGCCCATATCCTATAATCCGCGCAGCAACGGGTGTGTAGAAGACGTCTGCCAGTGAATAGGCACCAAATAACGGGCCTTGGTCTGCCCCTGACACGCTCCTCGCATGTGCCCAGAGTGTTTCAATCCTCTCCAGGTCTGACAAAGTCGCCTCAGACGGCGTAAAGCCTTGCCACACGTTGCGCAGCTGCATGGCGCATTCTCCACGCAGGGCGCTGAATCCGGCTACCATTTCAGCGCATAGCCAGCGGGCCGTTGCCCGGGCTGCGGCATCCGAAGGCCACAACCCGGCATCGGGGTGGCGTTCGGCCAGTGTTTCGGCCATCGCCAGGCTTTCCCCCACAACCGTTCCATCCGGCATGCGCAGGGCAGGGACAAGGCGGGCAGGGGCCAGCGGTTCCATGTCTTGCGCCATAGTGCCGGAATAGAGGCCGATCATGTGGCTGCGATAGGGCAGGTTGAATTTCTCAAGCATCAACCAGCCGCGCATTGACCAGCTGGAGAAGAGGCGATCGCCGATATAAAGGTCATAAGTCATGCGCGGACGATGCCTCAGCTTTGCGGACCGGTAAATCAGTGATTTGTGTTGGACCTGTTCACGGAAGGTGATTGATCGACCCGACAGTCCACGCCCCGCCGTTGACAGCGATATCCGTCACCGAAAGGTTGTCGATCCGATGCGCAAAGGTCTGCTGCCCGTCCAGACCAAGGGCGCGCTGCACTTGTGTCAGGATCACGCCGAAATGCGCGACGATCACCAGATCGCGGCCCGTATGCGCGGACATAAGCGCGTCGATCGCGGAATCGACCCGGTCGCGGACCTCATTCCAGCTTTCACCTTGCGGTGGGCGGACATCACCGGGGTTGTCCCAATAGGCAAAAGCCAGCTCGGGGTCTTCGGCTTCAATATCGGCAAACCCGCGAAGCTCCCACTGACCGAAATGGATTTCCCGCAGGTCCGGGTGATGTGGCAGACGGTGACGCTGGCCCTGAATGGCCGAAGCAGTGTCAATTGCGCGCGACAGGTCGGACGAAATCACAAGTGCATCGAATGGCAAATGGTCGTGCAGGCGCTTCAGCGCCGCTGTATCGCTTAGATCAGCAGGCAGATCGGACCAGCCAACCATCGTCTTTGCATGCGTGGGCCCGTGGCGAACAAGATGCAGTCGTGTCACGGTAGCTGCCCTTTCAGGACCAACGGCAACCCGGCGGTCACTTGCACCACCAGATCAGCCTGCGCCGCAAGTGCGATGTTCAGCCGGCCCTGCGCTTCGCGAAAGCGGCGGGCAAGCGCGTTATCCGGAACAATACCGTGCCCGACTTCGTTCGACACGATCACAATCTGCGCGGGGCATGCGCGCAGCGACTTTAGCAGGTCAGTTTGGACCTCGCCCAGATCGGTTTCGGCCAGCAAGTGATTGCTGAGCCACATGGTGGCGCAATCGACCAGACAGACCTGATCCGAGGACAGGCTGGACAGCACCGGCTTCAGGTCTAGAGGCTCTTCAATCGTGGTCCACCCGCCGCCCCGCTGTTCCAGATGGCGATCAACCTTCTGCCGCATCTCGTCATCAAACACTTGTGATGTCGCTAGGTAAACTCGATTTTTCCCTGTGGAAACAACGAGGTTCTCGGCAAATGCCGACTTGCCTGAAGCAGCTCCGCCCAGAATTAAGGTTAAATCTGACGCCACAGTACTTACCTAAAGATGATCCAATTAGTGCTGTTTTGCGTATCGGTCATAGGTCGGCATGGCAAGCCCGGCCAACGCCTGCAAATCAGGGGGAGAGGTTTATGGCACTGGACAACGCGACAGATTTTTCGATGTCCCGGCAAGCGATGAAGGCCGAGTTGCTGGATGCGGAAACGGAACTGAGGCTGGCCTATGCCTGGCGTGACCAGCGTGATGAACAGGCGCTGCACCGCCTGATCACAGCGTATATGCGGCTGGCAATTTCGATGGCGGCCAAGTTCAAACGCTATGGCGCGCCGATGAATGACCTTATCCAGGAGGCCGGTCTGGGTTTGATGAAGGCCGCAGACAAGTTCGACCCTGATCGCGGGGTGCGGTTTTCGACTTATGCGGTGTGGTGGATCAAGGCGAGCATTCAGGATTATGTGATGCGGAACTGGTCCATGGTGCGAACGGGGTCCACCTCGGCGCAGAAATCGCTGTTTTTTAACATGCGTCGGGTTCAGGCCCGGCTGGAACGCGAGGCCGCGACCGAAGGGCTTGAACTGGACCGCCACCAGCTGCATCAGATGATCGCCACGGAAATCGGGGTTCCTTTGCGCGACGTTGAACTGATGGAAGGTCGGCTGTCAGGGTCGGATTTTTCACTGAACGCGGTGCAATCCGCCGACGAAGACGGGCGCGAATGGATCGATGCGCTGGAAGATGAACGCGAACAGGCCGCTGAAGCAGTTGAGCACACCCACGATACCGAACAATTGCGCCAGTGGTTGCTGATCGCGATGAACGCACTGAATGACCGCGAGCGGTTCATTGTGTGCGAACGCAAACTGCGCGAGCCTGCGCGGACACTGGAGAGTCTCGGCGTCGAGTTGGGACTGTCCAAGGAGCGGGTGCGACAGCTTGAGGCCGCAGCGTTCGCAAAAATGCGCAAGAACCTTGAAGCCCAGTCGAGCGAGGTGCAACACTTCATCGCATGAAACAGCTTGCGATTCTTGCGTGTGTTCTGGGCCTTATGGTCACAGCGGCGCGACCCGGACTGGCGGAAGATCTTATTTCCGATGATGTGGCTCTCGCGATGCGGGATGCAGATGTGGTAATTCTGGGTGAGGTTCACGACAATCCCCGCCACCACTTCATTCAAGCCGAAGCGATAAAGGAAATCTCACCCTCGGCCGTCGTCTGGGAGATGGTCACCGAAGAAGGCGCGCAACGGCTGGCGCAAAAAGCCGTCTCCAACCCGGAAGAGTTGAGCCGAATTCTGCAATGGGCAGAAAGTGGTTGGCCACCGCTCAGGCTGTATTATCCGGTGTTCAAAGCCTCAGGCGCGCCGGTTTACGGGGCCATGGTGCCGCGTGCTGCCGCGCGGGCTGCGATGGAACGCGGGGCCGCCACGGCGCTGGGTGCAGACGCGGCGCGCTATGGTTTGACTGTACCGCTGACGCCCGAGGAGCAGGAGGCGCGTGAGGCGGATCAAATGGCCGCGCATTGCGATGCTCTCCCACCCGAAATGTTACCCCAGATGGTCGCGATCCAGCGTTTGCGCGATGCGGTTCTTGCGCGCGCGGTGATACGCGCGATGGAAGAAACCGGCGGCCCGGTTGCCGTGATCACTGGGAACGGACATGCGCGCAAAGACCGAGGTATCCCGACATTTCTTGAACGCCTTCAACCCGGATGGAAGGTGGTCTCGGTCGGACAGTCCGAAGACGACATCATCGACGGTGACTTTGATATCGTAATCGACAGCCCCACAGTCGAGCGTGAAGATCCCTGTGCGGCGTTTCAGGTTCAGAATTAATCGCTGGAACAACCTGCTGGGCTTGCCTAATGTCGGGGCCGACCGGGACAGGAAGGGCTGAACATGCTGTCATCCAAACGCATTCTGCTGATCATCGGCGGCGGCATCGCGGCCTACAAATCGCTGGACCTGATCCGCAGGCTGCGTGAACGTGGCGCGGCCGTAACGCCTGTGCTGACGCGTGCGGCAGAGGAATTTGTAACACCTCTGTCCGTGTCTGCCCTTGCCTCAGAAAAGGTCTATGGTGACCTGTTCGATCTGACCGCCGAGGCCGAGATGGGTCATATCCAGCTGTCACGCTCTGCCGATCTGATCGTCGTGGCCCCCGCAACAGCGGACCTGATGGGCAAGATGGCGGGGGGGTTGGCAAATGATCTGGCATCGACCCTTCTGATGGCGACAGACACGCCTGTTCTGTGTGCGCCCGCGATGAATGTACGCATGTGGGAACACCCGGCGACGCGACGCAACCTGAAGCAGCTTCAAGCGGATGGCGTGCGCTTTGTTGGCCCAAACGAAGGTGATATGGCCTGCGGTGAATATGGGCCGGGACGCATGTCGGAACCGCTGGAAATCGTCGCGGCGGTTGAGGCGCAGCTTGCGGCAGGACCCTTGGTGGGAAAGCGCGTGCTGGTAACTTCGGGCCCGACGCATGAGCCGATTGATCCGGTCCGGTATATCGCGAACCGCTCTTCCGGGGCGCAGGGCTCGGCCGTGGCACAGGCGCTTGCGGATTTGGGGGCCGAGGTGATCTTTGTCACAGGCCCCGCAGACGTACCGCCTCCGGCGGGTGTGCAGGTCGTGCCGGTCGAGACCGCGCAACAGATGTCGGACGCGGTTGATGCGGCGCTTCCCGTCGACGCGGGCGTGTTTGCGGCTGCGGTGGCAGATTGGCGCGTGGCCAGTGCGTCGGACAAGAAGCTGAAGAAAAGCCGAGACGGGCTTCCGGTTCTGGAGTTTGCCGAGAACCCCGACATTCTCAAACGTGTCTCGCGGATGGAAAATGGGCGCCCACCTTTGGTTGTCGGCTTTGCGGCCGAGACCGATGACGTGATCGAACATGCTACCGCCAAGCGGCTGCGCAAAGGCTGTGACTGGATTGTTGCCAACGATGTCAGCCCTGCCACCGGGATCATGGGCGGGTCCGAGAATGCGGTTATCCTGATTTCGGACAGCGGAGCCGAGGAATGGCCGCGTATGGGCAAGGCCGAGGTTGCGCGGCGGTTGGCAAGCAGGATCGCGGACGCGTTGGCGGGCTGAAGGAAAGGCAAAACCATGGTTGCAATTCGAGTGATCCGCGAAGACGGGGCAGACCCCGCCGTGGCGCTTCCGTCTTACGAAACTGCGGGTGCTGCTGGCGCGGACGTGCGGGCCAACTTGCCCCAGGGGGCTTCGATCATGCTGGAGCCCGGACAGCGGGCGCTTGTTCCGACCGGTCTGCGCATTGAAATCCCGCAGGGATACGAGGTTCAGGTTCGTCCCCGCTCGGGCCTTGCACTGAAATACGGGATCACGCTGCCCAATACACCGGGCACTATCGACAGTGACTATCGCGGACCTCTGGGGGTAATCGTGATGAATGCCGGTCAGGAACCGTTCGAGATTGTCCATGGCGATCGTATCGCGCAGCTGGTAGTTGCCCCTGTCGTGCAGGCGGCATTCGAACTGGCTGAGGCATTGGGTGAAACAGATCGCGGGGCTGGCGGTTTCGGCTCGACCGGGCGCGGCTGATGTTGCTGGTTCTTGTTCTGGCAGCGGGGCTATGGGGCGTTGGCTATATCGCCGGCACGTCAAAAACCGCGCGCGTGGTGTCGGTGAGTGTGTTGTTGGTCGGGGTGATCCTGTCTCATCTGATCTTGCCGGATGGGCATCCTCTGCGCGAAGCAACCGGTGGGTCTGCGGCGCTGTGGCTGATCCTTGCAGGTTTCGCGGCCATCGTTTTGTTATATGGCCGTGTGCTGAAGGCCCTGCGTAACCGCGCAGTACAAGCATCCAAGCCGGAAACCACCATGCCCTCTGACCGTTTCACCGAAACCGAACTGAACCGGTATGCCCGTCACATTGTGCTGCGCGAATTGGGCGGGCCGGGTCAGAAAAAGTTGAAACAGGCCCGTGTTCTGGTGATCGGCGCGGGAGGTTTAGGCGCCCCGGCGCTGCAATATCTGGCGGCCGCAGGTGTGGGTACAATCGGGGTCATTGACGACGACATAGTCGAGAATGCGAACCTGCAGCGGCAGGTGATCCACCGCGATGCAGATATCGATATGCCCAAGGTCTTTTCCGCCCAGCAAGCTATGGAGGCGCAGAACCCGAATGTGGAGGTTCTGCCCTTTCATCGCAGATTAAGCGATGAAATCGCAGCAGATCTTTTTGCCGACTTCGATCTGATCCTTGACGGTACGGATAATTTTGAGACCCGGTACCTGGCAAACCGAACCGCCGCCGCGTTGGGCAAGCCACTGATTTCGGGGGCCTTGTCGCAGTGGGAAGGGCAGCTCAGCGTGTTTGACCCAGCCAATGGCAGCCCGTGCTATCAGTGTATCTTTCCCGAAGCCCCGGCCCCCGGTCTGGCCCCGTCCTGTTCCGAGGCTGGTGTGATTGGCCCATTGCCGGGCGTCGTCGGATCGATGATGGCGGTCGAGGCGATCAAGGTGATAACGGGCGCTGGCATGGCGCTGCGGGGCGAGATGCTGATCTACGACGCCCTGTACGGTGAAAGTCGCAAGATCACTCTGACCCGCCGTGCCGATTGCCCCATTTGTGGTGCCGCAAGCAATTAACCTTTCTTAATGTGGGCTGGGGGTTCTGGAACACCCGGCCATGGCGAACTAGCTATAGGATCAAAGGAGATCCGCATGACCAACCCGATCCTGTCCAACTGGACCACCCCATTCGAAATAGCCCCTTTCGCCGATATTTCGGATGAAGATTTTGCCCCGGCTTTGGATCAGGCGATGACTGCGCATAACGCGCAGATCGACGCGATTGCAGCAAATGCAGAGGCCCCTACTTTCGCGAACACGGTGGAAGCCCTTGAGGCTGCGGGCGAGCAGCTGGACAAGGTTCTGTCGGTCTTCTTCACCGTTGCAGGCGCAGACAGCAACCCCAAGCGGGAAGAGTTGCAGCGCGCGTTTTCCCCCAAGTTGTCGGCCCATTTCTCGGGAATTTCCTCGAACAAGGCGCTGTTTGAACGCGTTGCCGACCTTTGGGCGCGGCGCGAAAACCTGAACCTGACCGAGGAACAGGTACGCGTTCTGATGCTGACCCATCGAGGATTTGTTCGTGCAGGCGCGGCGTTGGACGGGGACGAAGACGCTCGTATGCAAGAAATCAAGTCGCGCCTAGCCTCATTGGGGACATCCTTTACCCAGAACCTGCTGGCGGATGAGCGGGATTGGTTCATGGACCTGACCGAACAAGATCTGCAGGGCCTGCCGGATTTCGTTGTGAATGCGGCGCGCGCTGCTGGTGCGGAAAAGGGTGCGGAGGGGCCGGTTGTTACCCTGTCCCGGTCGCTGATCGTGCCGTTTCTTCAGTTTTCACCTCGTCGGGACCTGCGCGAAAAAGCATATCGCGCCTGGGCTGCCCGCGGGGCCAATGGTGGCGAGACAGACAATCGCGACATCGCGGCTGAGATTCTGAGCTTGCGTGAGGAACGCGCCAAGCTGTTGGGCTATGACAACTTCGCGGATTACAAGCTGGAAACCGAGATGGCGCGCACGCCGGACCGGGTACGCGAGTTGTTGATGCAGGTGTGGGAACCAGCCAAGGTTCGCGCTGATGCGGACGCAGGAATCCTGACCCAGATGATGCAGGAAGACGGCGTCAATGGTCCGCTGGAAGCTTGGGACTGGCGCTATTACGCTGAAAAGCGGCGCAAGGCGGAACATGATCTGGATGAGGCGGAACTGAAACCCTACCTGCAACTGGACCGAATGATCGAGGCATCGTTTGCTTGCGCAAACCGCTTGTTCGGGCTGGAGTTCAAGCCTTTGAACGTGCCGCTTTATCACCCGGATTGCCGCGCGTGGGAAGTTACGCGCAACGGTCGGCACGTCGCCGTGTTCATAGGTGACTACTTTGCACGGGGGGCAAAGCGATCAGGTGCCTGGTGCAGCGCGATGCGGGCACAGGCCAGATTCCCGAAAGAACAGGCACCGATTGTCATCAATGTCTGCAACTTCGCCAAGGGTGATCCGGCGCTGCTGTCTTATGACGATGCACGCACCCTGTTCCATGAGTTTGGCCACGCCTTGCATCAGATGCTGTCCAACGTGACCTATGAAAGCATCTCGGGGACTTCGGTTGCGCGCGATTTTGTAGAACTGCCCAGCCAGCTTTATGAACACTGGCTGGAAGTGCCCGAAGTTCTGGCCGAGTTCGCCACCCATGCCGAAACGAACGAACCGATGCCGAAGGAGATGCTTGAAAAAGTGCTGAATGCCGCCAATTTCGACCAGGGGTTCCAGACGGTGGAATATGTCGCCTCGGCCCTTGTCGATCTGGCTTTCCACGATGGCGACGCCCCGGCGGACCCGATGGCAAAACAGGCCGAGGTTCTAGCCGGGTTGGGGATGCCGCAAGCCATTGGAATGCGCCATGCCACGCCCCACTTTGCGCATGTTTTCGCAGGCGATGGCTATAGCTCGGGCTACTACAGCTATATGTGGTCCGAGGTGATGGATGCTGACGCCTTTGCGGCCTTCGAAGAAGCAGGTGGTGCCTTTGATCCTGAACGGGCCAAAGCGCTGGAAGACAATATCTTGTCCACCGGCGGTTCGCGCGAGGCAGAGGATTTGTATCTGGCGTTCCGGGGGCGATTGCCGGGCGTGGATGCCCTGTTGAAAGGCCGCGGTCTGATTGCGGCGTGACTTCAGTAGCCCAGCGTGCGGTCGACAAGGTGCACAAAGGGCTCGCCGGATTCCCCGCGCCGGATGTTTTCGCAAATGACCTGTGCGGCAGTGATCGGGCGGGTCTCGGACGCGATATGCGGGGTCACGGTGACATTCGGATGCGCCCAATAGGGGTGATCGGTGGGCAAGGGCTCGACACGGAACACATCCAGCGTTGCGTGGCCCACCTGGCCCGAGTTCAGGGCATCCAATAGCGCATCATCATCAATCAGCGGCCCGCGTCCCGGGTTGATGATACGCGCACCTTTGGGAAGCAGGGCCAGCGTTTCCGCATTCAGCGCGTTTTCAGTGGCAGGTGTGTCAGGCAGCAACAAGACTACGATTTCGGCATGAGAAAGCGCCTGGCGCAGCCCTTCGGCACCATGCAGGCAGGTTACGCCGGGGATGTTCTTGGCTGTACGGCTCCAGCCTAAGACCCGAAACTCAAGCGCGGTCAGCGCGCGGGCCACGGCTTCGCCCAATGCTCCAAGCCCCAGAATACAAACGTTGCGCTCTTGGGCCAGCGGTGGGATATCTGGGGTCCAGACACCGTCCTGTACCGTGATGTGCCGGTCCATCCCCAGATGGTAGCGCAGAACGTGGCCAACCACCCACTCGATCATGCCTTGCGTCAGGCCGTGATCCACCATCCGCGCCAATGGAACGGTCAGTGTTTCGTTACCCACGATTTTTTCGACACCGGCCCAAAGGCTCAGCACCGCTTTCAGGCGCGTGAAAGGTCTGAAATCCTGTACCCCTCCGTTTGGGGCGTAAACAACGTAATCGACCTGATCCGGTTCGAACTCGGTTCCTAGCTGGACGTCCAGTCCCGCCTCATCAAGATATTGTGTCAGCAGCGGCTGATACACCGGCCAAAGGGCAGGGCGCGCGGAAAACAGGACGTTCACAGACATCAGAGCCCTTTCAGATCAACGGGGGCGGTGAATATGGGCGCTTTGGACGATGCCAAAGGCCGCCATCAGAACCAGCATGGCCGAGCCACCATAGCTGACCATTGGCAGTGGTACACCCACGACCGGGGCCATGCCCATCACCATCGACATGTTGACGGCAAAAAACAGGAAGAAGTTCAGCGCGATACCCAGCGTGACCAGAGATGAAAACCGGTCCTTGGTTGCCAGGGCCGTGACCATGCAGAAAACCAGAATCAAGGCATAAAGGGTCAACAGGGTCGTTCCCCCGACAAATCCGAACTCTTCGGCCAACGTCGTGAAAATGAAATCAGTATGCTTCTCGGGCAGGAAGTTCAGGCGGGACTGCGTGCCTTGCATGAAACCACGCCCGTTCCATCCCCCGGACCCCAAGGCAATCTTGGACTGGGTAATGTGGTATCCGGCCCCCAATGGGTCGGTGGACGGGTCCAGAAAGGTGTCGATGCGCCGAAACTGATAGTCCTTCAATAATTGCCAGTCGGTCCCACGGCTGTTGAACACAGCGGCGATCAGGCCCACGACAGCAGCAATAACGGCGGCAAAATAGGCCCAGTGAACCCCTGCCAGAAACATCAAACCACCTCCTGCGGCCAGAAGCAGGATGGATGTGCCAAGATCGGGCTGTTTCAGAACCAGCAAGGTAGGCAGGATGATCAGGACAACCGGGATAAGAACCCAAAGCGGACGAGACGTTTTGTGCGAGGGAAGCCAGTCGTAATAAGCTGCAAGCAACATGACCAGCGTGACTTTCATGACCTCTGAGGGTTGCAGGCGCATAAACCCAAGGTCGATCCAGCGCTGCGCACCCATGCCGATGGTGCCGAACAGTTCAACAAATACCAGCAATGCCACCGAGCCGAGATAGGCCAGCACCGACATGTTGCGCCAGAACCAGATCGGAACCAGTGCGATGATGAACATCACTGTCAGGCCAAGCCCGAAACGTTCCATTTGCGGCTCGGCCCAGGGCGTCCACGAACCGCCCGCAACAGAATACAGCATCAGAAAGCCCGCGCTGGCGGTGCTGATCAACAGCAATGTCAGCGGCCAGTTCATATACAGAAACTTACGAAACCCCGACGGCGTGGACTTGACGGCATATTCAAGATAGCTCATGCACGGTCCTTTTCATCCGGTCGCGCCTTGGGGCGCTTGTCACCCTCCAGCCGTTTTTGCTGTTCCTTGATGCGTTCGCGGTCGGCGACGGGGTAGGCTTCAAGCGGCGGTGTGCCGTCATAAAGAGCTTGCAGCATGATGTCGCGTGCAACCGGGGCTGCGGCTGTGGACCCGCCGCCGCCATGCTCAACAACCACGGCCACGGCGTATTTTGGGTTGTCATACGGTGCAAAGCAAACGAACAGCGCGTGGTCGCGACGCTCCCACGGCAAGTCCTCGTTTCGGATCACGCCTGCGGCCCGTTCTGCTTTGGTGATGTTTCGAACCTGGCTGGTTCCGGTTTTCCCCGCCATCCGGAACTCATCCGCGATGATGCGGCTTCGATATGCCGTTCCCCGCCTGTCATTCGAGACCGAGAACATGGCCTTGCGGACCTGTTCCAGATTGTAAGAATTAAGGCCCAGTGGTTCTCCGGCGCCCGAGGGTTGTTCAACACCGTCGATCGAGCGCACCAGGCGCGGCGTGACCGCGCGACCGGTGGCGATGCGGGCGGCCATCACAGAAAGCTGCAGCGGTGAAGCCAGCATGAATCCCTGGCCGATGGACGCGTTTGCCGTATCGCCCACAAGCCACTCCTGACCGTGCGCGCGCTGCTTCCATTCCTGATTGGGGGCCAGCCCATCCGCCACCGCCGACATCGGGATGTCATGCTTGACGCCCAGTCCCAAAGTGCGGGCCATGTCGGAGATCTTGTCGATGCCAACCCGCAGAGCCACGTCATAGTAATAGACATCGCAGCTGCGTTTCAGCGAGAGGTTGAGGTCAACCGTCCCGTGCCCACCACGCTTCCAGCAATGGAAGCGACGGCTGCCGACCTTCAGGTGTCCGGGGCAGTACACGGTGTTGCCGGGAGAGACTACGCCAGCTTCCAACGCGGCCAGCGCGGTGACCATCTTGAAGGTCGATCCCGGAGGATAAGTTCCTTGCACGGATTTATTCGCCAGAGGGCGGTACTTGTCTTCTGTCAATGCCCGGTAATCGGCGACCGAAATGCCACGTACAAACAGGTTCGGATCAAAACTGGGTGCCGAGGCGACCGCACGCAAGTCACCGGTCTCGCAGTCTATGACAACTGCGGCTGCACTTTCGCCTGCCAGTCGCGCCTGTGCATATTGTTGCAGATCAGCGTCGATGGACAGTTGCAGGTCTGCGCCGGGTTGTCCTTCCTGCCGGTCAAGCTCGCGCATGACGCGGCCCGTCGCGTTGACCTCGACCCGCTTTGCACCGGCCTTGCCGCGCAGTTCGATTTCCTGCTTGGCCTCAAGGCCAACCTTTCCAATCTGGAACCTTGGAATGCGCAATACCGGCTCAGGGTCTTCTATCTTGCTGAGGTCATAGTCGCTGACCGGGCCAACATAGCCGACGATATGTGCGAAATCCTCGTATCGTGGGTATTGCCGTGTCAGGCCGACCTCGGGCGTTACGCCCGGCAGCGCCGGAGCATTGACCGCAACCTTCGAGATATCCTCCCACGTAACCTGATCCGCCAGCGTCACCGGCAGAAACGGAGCCGAGCGGCGCATTTCAGTCCTCGCGCGCTCGATCTCATCTTCGTTCAGAGGGATCAGTTCCGACAGTTTGGCGATGACTTTTTCCACGTCATCGGCGTCTTCACGCACGATGACGATGCGATAGGAAGGTGAGTTCTGGCCGATGATCTGGCCGTTCCGGTCATAGATACGCCCACGGGTCGGCGGGATAAGCCGGATGTTGATACGGTTTTCTTCGGCCAACAGGCGGTATTCGTCGGCCTGTTCGACCTGCATGAACCGCATTCGTGCCGCCAGACCGCCTATGAACACCGCCTGTAGACCACCCAGCAACAGCGCTCTGCGTGGCAGGCGCTTATAGGCAAGGCCCTGGGATTTGGGTTTACGCTGTTTCATGCCCGGCTTCCCACAGCGCTGACATCAGCAGCGGATATGCGGCGAACCCCCAACGCGCTTTGGCTAAGCAGCACGACCAGCGGGTAGACAGCGACCGTCAGCACAAGCTGAATCACGACCGGCCCCAATGCGGCCTGTTGCACGGACATCACCGATAGTACGACCCTGTTCATCAAAATGACCGCCGTGATCACAATGCCGACAGACATCCATTCTCCGGCAAATCCCGCATCCCTCATACCCAACGCCGCTGACCGCAAATAGGCCGACCCGACTACGGTCAGCGCGGCCAAAAGGCCCGGTGGACGTTGCAGTAGAAAGTCGGCCATCAGCATGACAAGCGCAACCAATACAGTCGGGACGTAATCGGGCCGCCGCAGCACCCAGGCAAAAGTCAGGGCAATCAGGACGTCGGGAAAAGGCCAGCGATCGGGTTGAGCGTCCAACGGCAACAGATGCAGAAACAGTACAGCAAATGCCAGCAAGGCATAAAGGCTGCGCATGGCCCAGATTTGCGAGGCCGGTCTATCCATCGCTGACCTCATCCGGGGTCAGCGCTGCCTCTGGGCGGGTAGGCCCGACGATACTGCCCGGATCCTGAATGGGCGGAGCCGAGTGAAACCGCAGAACCCTAAGAAATTCGAGCCTTTCGAAATCTGCCGACAAGCGGACCCTCAGGCGCCCCCCGGGATCTGCCGCGATTTGACCGATCAGCAGGCCCGCAGGAAAAACGCCGCCATCACCCGAAGTGATCACCCGGTCGCCGGGGCGAACCAACTCGCGGTTTTCAAGAAACTCCACCGCGGGTGCGGGGTTGTTGTCGCCTTTGATCAAAGCGGTCTGGCCAGAAGGCTGAATGGTTGCGGGAATGGCGCTGGTGGCGTCCGTCACAAGGATCACGCGTGCCGTGTCAGGGCCAACACCTGATATCCTGCCGACCAGGCCAATGCCGTCCATCGTGGCCCATCCATCCACGATCCCGTCACGCTCTCCGACATTCAGCAGAACGGATTGCCGGAATGGCGACCCGCTGTCGGCCATGACAACGCCGGTGATGTAGGTCAGACGAGGGTCAAGGCGGACATTGTTCAGATCCAGCAGTCGCGCGTTTTCCTGTTCAAGCTGCAAAGCAGCCTCTTTCCAGGCGCGCATCAGGCGCAGTTCGCTACGCAGTTCCCGGTTCTGCTCGCTCAGGCGCTGATAGCTTTGGAAGTCACGCACCAGATTGACGGCGGCAGTCACGGGGACCATGGCCCATTCCATCGACGGTAAAACCGTATCCACGATTCGCGCGCGGAACCGTTCTACGCGCGGGCTGTCGATGCGCCACAGAAGGAAGATACCAAGCAGGCACAGCACAACGATCCCCAACAATAAGCGGCGCAGGGGGGTCGTATACTCATCGCGCTGTGATCGGTCTTTTGCCACAGGTTACCTTCCCGTGCTGCTCGTGCCGAATTCACCCAATGCTCAAAGGGTGCGCGCCTTAGCTTTCGTAGTCAATCGCGTGGCGCAGCTGTTTTTCGTATTCTAGCGCTTTGCCGGTACCCAAAGCCACACAATTCAGGCTTTCGTCCGCAATGGAAACCGCCAGGCCGGTCTGTTCGCGCAGAGCCAGGTCCAGATCGCCCAGCAGCGCGCCGCCACCGGTCAGCATCACACCACGGTCGACAATGTCCGCAGCCAAGTCGGGGGGCGTTGTCTCAAGCGCGGTCATAACCGCCTCGCAGATCTGTTGCACGGGCTCTGACAGCGCTTCGGCCACCTGGGCCTGGCTGATCTCGATTTCCTTGGGCACGCCGTTCAACAGGTCACGCCCCCGGATATGCATCGACTGACCGCGCCCATCGTCGGGCATCCGGGCGGTACCAATGGTTGTCTTGATACGCTCAGCCGTGGATTCACCAACCAGAAGATTCTGTTGGCGACGCAGGTAGGAAATGATGGCCTCGTCCATCCGGTCACCACCAACGCGGACCGAACGGGCATATACGATGTCACCCAGCGACAGAACAGCAACCTCGGTAGTGCCCCCGCCAATATCAACAACCATGTTGCCGGTCGGGTCGGTGATCGGCATGCCGGCCCCGATTGCGGCCGCAATCGGTTCGGCAATCAGGCCCGCGCGACGGGCACCTGCTGACAGGACCGACTGCCGAATTGCACGTTTTTCGACCGGGGTTGCGCCATGAGGAACGCAGACAATGATCTTGGGTTTCGAGAAGGTCGAGCGTTTGTGCACCTTGCGGATGAAGTGCTTGATCATTTCTTCGGCAGTATCAAAATCCGCGATCACACCTTCGCGCATGGGGCGGATGGCTTCGATCGAACCGGGCGTCCGACCCAGCATCAGCTTGGCATCTTCGCCAACTGCCAGAACTTTCTTCACACCGTCCTTGACGTGGTAGGCCACAACCGAAGGTTCAGACAGGATGACACCGCGCCCCTTGACGTAAACCAGCGTGTTTGCTGTTCCAAGGTCGATAGCCATGTCCGCTGTGAACAGGCCGCCCAGATTGCCAAAGATCCCCATGTTTTCCCTGATCCTGTAATGTCGGTTTTCTACTGCCCGCGACTCGACGGTTCCGGGACGGATGACTTATAGGGTGCCATCACGCCCGGTAAAAGGGCTGATTCCGCGACAATCAGCACCTTTCCGCCTTATTGAATGGGACTTTAGAAGGCAAAATGCTCTCTTATCAACACATTTACCACGCCGGGAATCTGGCGGATGTCCAAAAGCACGCTTTACTGGCGTGGGTGCTGGATTATCTGACACGCAAGGACAAGCCGCTCAGTTATATCGAAACGCATTCCGGGCGTGGGTTGTATCGGTTGGATGCAGACGAATCCATTCGGACAGGAGAGGCAGAGGCAGGGATCGGTCGCGCACAGCGGGAAGGGTGGTTCGGGCCCGACCACCCGATGGCGCAGGTCCTGAAGCAGGTAGAGGCCCGGTACGGCGACATGGCCTATCCAGGATCGCCGATGATTGCTGCGACTATGTTGCGGGAACAGGACAGTTTGCACCTCGCGGAACTGCACCCACAGGAATTTGCGGCCCTGTCGTTGGCGATGTCGCCGTTTGGGGCGAAAGTCTATCAGCAGGATGGGTTCGATCTGGCGCAGTCCTTGCTGCCTCCGGCCCCGCGCCGGGGCATGATGCTGATTGACCCCAGTTACGAGGTGAAAGCCGATTATGACCGCTTGCCCGGCATTATCGCCAAGCTGCACCGCAAGTGGAATGTGGGCGTGATTGCCCTTTGGTACCCGATCCTGACGGACAATCGACATGCTGGGATGACTGCGGCTCTCAAATCGCGAAACTACCCCAAAGCAATTTGCCACGAAGTGACATTCCCGCCTGCGCGTGAGGGGCACCGGATGATTGGGTCAGGTATGTTTGTTGTGAACGCGCCGTTCTGTATCGGCGACGAAATGAACCGCCTTTCCAAGCTTTTCGCGCAGCTTTAGCAGCAGACGAGACGCTGGTCGGGATAAAGCACCCAATCCATCACCGTGGGTCGTGTTGGATTTTCCGGGCAACCAAACTTGCGGTTGCCCGGATGATTTATGCAATCACGTCAGGTCTTTATAGCTGATCTCGCGCGCATCCGCGCCTGGTCCAGCTTTTTCACGGCGCACAATCAGGCGGTTGAGAGCGTGGATATAAGCCTTAGCTGACGCCACGACGGTGTCGGTGTTTGCCGACTGGCCGGTTGCGATCATTCCATCCTCTTCCAGGCGCACGGAAACCGTCGCCTGTGCGTCCGTGCCCTCGGTTACGGCATGAACCTGATAAAGCTGAAGGCGTGCCGTGTTGGGATAAATCGCACGGATCGCCTTAAAGGTCGCATCCACCGGGCCGTCGCCATGTTCAGTGGCGGTTTTGTCCACGCCTTCAACCTCCAGCTCGACCGTCGATTCCGCCTGACCACCCGTGCCGCAAGTCACCTTCATCGAAACCAGTTGCAGGTGGTCGTCAGCCTCGTCCAGCGTCATCAGTGCAATGAGATCGTCGTCGAACACCTCTTTCTTGCGATCTGCCAGATCCTTGAACCGGACAAAGATATCCTTGAGCTGGTTGTCGCCCACCTCAAACCCCAGCGTTTCGAGCTTGTCGCGCAAGGCTGCGCGGCCCGAATGTTTGCCAAGCGGCAAGGATGTTCCCGAAAGACCAATGTCCTCAGGACGCATGATTTCAAAGTTTTCGCGGTTTTTCAGCATCCCGTCCTGATGGATGCCACTTTCATGGGCAAAAGCGTTCTTGCCGACAATCGCCTTGTTGAACTGCACCGGAAAGCCCGAGACCGTCGCAACCCGACGCGAGATGTGCATGATCTTGGTGGTGTCGATGCCAGTGTGCCACGGCATGATATCGTTGCGCGTGCGCAGTGCCATGACAACTTCTTCCAGCGCCGTGTTGCCAGCGCGTTCGCCCAGACCGTTGATGGTGCATTCAATCTGGCGGGCACCACCTGCCACAGCGGCCAGCGAGTTCGCGGTCGCCATGCCAAGGTCATTGTGGCAGTGGGTGGCAAAGATCACGTCATCCGCCCCCGGCACCGTTTCGATCAGACGCTTGATCAGGTCCGCGCTTTCTACCGGAGCGGTATAGCCCACCGTATCCGGGATGTTGATCGTGGTTGCCCCGGCCTTAATTGCGATCTCGATCACCCGGCACAGGTAATCCCATTCGGTTCGGGTCGCGTCCATCGGAGACCACTGCACGTTTTCGCACAAGTTGCGCGCGTGGCTGACCGTTTCGTGGATCTTGTCTGCCATCTCGTCCATCGTCAGGTTCGGGATGGCGCGGTGCAGCGGCGAAGTGCCGATGAATGTGTGAATGCGGTTTTTCTCAGCGTGTTTTACCGCCTCCCAGCAGCGGTCGATATCGGCAAAATTTGCGCGGGCCAGACCGCAGATACGGCTGTTCTTTGACCGCTGTGCAATTTCGGTCACAGCCTTGAAATCGCCTTCGGACGCGATGGGGAAACCGGCCTCGATGATATCGACGCCCATGTCGTCCAGCAGCTCGGCGATTTCGAGCTTTTCGTCATGGGTCATGGTGGCGCCGGGGCTCTGCTCGCCGTCGCGCAAAGTGGTATCGAAGATCAAGACGCGGTCTTGGTCGGTCACGTTGGTCATGGGGTTCTCTTTCTTCTTCTGTCCTAAAGCCTATGGCGCGCTGGCGTCCTCCTCTGAGCGGGCGCGCCGGATGGCACGCTCAGAGGCGGATTAGGATCAGTAGGCCACGCAGCGACGCACCGCGAAGGGCGGTGTCGACACAAGGGATATCTGCGCGGTTGATCATGGGATTGAGGTTATACAGAGCCCGCCGGGAATGAAAAGAACCAATTTGCAATACGCGAACTTCTGGCAACTGCCCTTGTTTCGACCGCCTTGATTGTTTGCACAGCGCCGCTAGCTGATCATGGATGGAAACTGCATTGACAATTGGTGCTTCTGGCGGGATTGGCGCAGCTGTTACCAGGCGGCTGGTTGAGCAGGGCGTTTCGGTTACGCGTTTGTCCCGGTCGGAGGACGGCTTTGACCTGACCGATCCGGACGGGGTGATGCTGAAGCTTGAAAACCTACCAGGTCAGTTTGATCTGATTCTGGTGGCTTCGGGCGCCTTGGAGATAAACGGCGCAGTGCCAGAAAAAACCCTTCGGGCGATTTCAGCCAAAGCCATGATGGATCAGTTTGCGTTGAATGCCGTTGGTCCGGCATTGGTGCTAAGCCACGCGTATCATCTGTTGCCGCGACAAAGACGATCTGTATTCGCGGTGCTGTCGGCGCGGGTGGGATCAATCGGGGATAATCGAACAGGCGGCTGGATCAGCTACCGTGCGGCCAAGGCAGCGGTCAATCAGGTCGTCCGTACTGCCGCGATTGAATTGGCCCGAACACATAAACAGGCGATTTGCGTCGCCATTCACCCCGGCACAGTAAAAACAGAGTTCACGAAGAAATACCTGGGTCGTCATCCTGCCGTCGAACCTGAAGCAGCCGCCGATAACCTGTTGAACGTGATACGCGGGTTAACGCTCGCTGATACAGGAGGGTTCTATGATTGGGCCGGTAAGCGGGTCCCGTGGTGAGCCTTCACCCGTCCGAGGTTCCGGTTGCCTCAGTATTTGCATCAGGGTTGGGTTGCGGGGCAGGGGTGTCAGCGTCGCTCTGCTGGTCCGAGGTCTGATCTGGCAACACGCCGTTTTCCCAGACACCGGTTTCCTCCTGGCCGTTGGCATAGCGCATCGTCCCACTGCCCTGCCGTTTGTTGTCGACAAAGCTGCCCTCATACACGTCCCCGTTCGAGTAGGTGGCGGTACCCACGCCGTTGATTTTTCCGTCCGACCAGTCGCCCGTATACTTGAACCCGGCAGGGGTCACGATTTCCCCTTTGCCGTGCCGTTTTCCGTTCAGGAAATCACCGGTGTAGACCGTGCCATCGGAATAGGTCGCCTTGCCTTTGCCCTGACGCACGCCTTCAACCCAGTCGCCGTCATATACCGAGCCATCTGCGCGCGTAACCACACCCTTGCCGTGGCTTTGCGCGTTCTTGAACTGGCCTTTGTAGATCATACCATTGGTATAGGTGGCCGTGCCCTGACCCTCGATAACACCCGCGATCCATTCGCCTTCATAGGTCGATCCGTCCGGATAGGTGATGCTGCCGTTTCCTTCGGCCAGATCGGCAACGAAATCGCCGACATAGACAGAGCCATCCGGATAGGTCACTTCGCCAAGGCCTTCAATCTGCCCGGCGTTCCAGTCGCCGGTATACACAAAGCCGTCTGTTCCGGTGAACGTTCCTTTGCCGTGGCGGCGGTCGTCGACAAAATCGCCTTCGTACACATCCCCTTGGGCGTGGGTCACTTTGCCCTTGCCGTGACGGCGCCCTTCTAGAAGCTCGCCTTCGTATACGTCACCGTTGGAGTAGGTCAGGTTACCCATCCCGGTGATCTGGTCCCCGGACCAATCCCCTGAATACACCATCCCGTCTGGCATTGTCTGTGTGCCGGTGCCATCGCGCAAACCTGCGTTGACGTCGCCGTCGTAAACGCTGCCGTCGGCATATGTGATCTTTGCTTTGCCCTGCCGTTCACCGTCGACCCAGTCGCCATCATAGATGTATCCGTCGGGAAAACTCAGCACGCCTTTGCCATGTCGCTGGGCGTTCCTGAATTCACCCTCATAGCGCGTGCCGTTCGCGAATTCAGCAATGCCGGTGCCGTTGATTGATCCGTTCGACCAATCGCCATCGTAGCTGCTGCCATTGGCATAGATGATCTTGCCGCGCCCTTCGGGTTGACCCTTGGCGAACATGCCTTCGTAGACTGACCCGTCGGGGTAGTGTGTGGTACCCTGACCCTGAATTTCGCCTTCTACCCATTGCCCGGTGTATTCAAATCCGTTCGGCAGCCGATACGTTCCTGTCCCGTGCCGCAACCCGTTCTCATAAGTGCCTTCATAGACACCGCCAACTTCATCATCCTTGACGATGACGGTCCCGTCCTGCGCGAAAGCAGTGGCCGCTGTCAGGCTCATCCCCGCCGCCAAAATTGAGTTTCGGATCACGTTCATTTCTGGTCCTGTCTGCCCGGTCGTCGCTGGTGATATCTCTTTCGCAAAACTAAGGTACCGTTGCGGGCAGAGCAACGGCTTTTGCCGCATTGGTCTTTTACTCGCGCGGTGATCTGCTAAATGGCAATAGGACTTACGAGGCAAGAGGGCAGCATGGCCGACCGTTTCCGCATCACTCTGGCGCAACTGAACCCGACCGTTGGCGATATCGAAGGCAACGCGGCAAAGGCCGTTGCGGCATGGGAACAAGGCAAAGCAGCGGGCGCGAATCTGGTGGCCTTCCCCGAGATGTTCATCACCGGCTACAACACGCAGGATCTGGTTCTCAAACCGGTATTCCACCGCGCAGCCATGGCTGCGGTCGAAGCGCTGGCCGCAAAATGCGCTGAAGGTCCTGCAATCGCCATTGGTGGTCCCTGGGTCGACGATGGAAAGCTGTACAACGCCTACCTGATCCTGAAGGGTGGCCGGATCACCAGCAAGGTTCTGAAGCACCACTTGCCGAATGAGACGGTGTTCGACGAAGTGCGCTTGTATGATGCGGGTCCATTGGGTGGGCCGTATTCGGTAGGGAATTTCCGGATTGGCAGCCCGATCTGCGAAGACAGCTGGCACCCGGACGTGGCAGAAACGCTGGAGGAAACCGGGGCCGAGTTTTTGTTGATCCCCAACGGGTCGCCTTATTTCCGGGATAAATACGATGTGCGACTGAACCATATGGTCGCGCGCGTGGTCGAAACCGGCTTGCCGCTGATCTACTTGAATATGGTTGGCGGGCAGGATGATCAGGTCTTTGACGGTGCCAGCTTTGGCCTGAACCCGGGCGGGGAACTGGCGTTCCGGATGCCTGTTTTTGACGAACTGCTCTCGCAAGTCGATCTTGAGCGCGGCGAAGACGGCTGGCGGATCGCATCAGGTGAAATCGTGCCTC
Organism: Ruegeria sp. AF7; assembly: GCF_056541885.1. NCBI lineage: Bacteria > Pseudomonadati > Pseudomonadota > Alphaproteobacteria > Rhodobacterales > Roseobacteraceae > Ruegeria > Ruegeria sp. AF7. Next base: position 198,416 of record NZ_JBQFYX010000004.1, read on the forward strand.
AACCGGATGAGTGGGAGCAGGATTATCGCGCAATGGTGCAGTCCCTTCGCGACTATATGGGAAAAACCGGTTTCAAGAAGGCGCTGCTGGGCTTGTCCGGCGGGGTCGATTCCGCGCTGGTTGCGACCATTGCGGTCGATGCCATCGGGGCCGAAAATGTCCGCTGCGTGATGCTGCCGTCGGAATACACCAGCCAGGCCTCGCTTGACGATGCCGAGGCGGTCGCCAAAGCGCTGGGCGTGCATTATGACTACGTGCCGATCTCGGACAGCCGCGCAGCCGTCACCAGCACTTTGGCACCGCTGTTTGCAGGGCTGGATGAAGGGTTGACCGAAGAAAACATTCAATCCCGCCTGCGCGGGTTGCTGTTGATGGCGATCTCGAACAAGTTCGGCGAAATGCTGTTGACCACCGGCAACAAATCCGAGGTCGCCGTGGGCTATGCCACGATCTATGGCGACATGAACGGCGGCTATAATCCAATCAAGGATCTGTACAAGACCCGTGTGTTCGAAACCTGCCGCTGGCGCAATGCCAATCACCGAGACTGGATGATGGGCCCTGCAGGCGAAGTGATCCGTCCCTCTGTCATCGACAAACCGCCCAGTGCGGAACTGCGCGAAGATCAGAAAGACAGCGACAGCCTGCCGGATTACCCGGTGCTGGACGGAATACTTGAGATCCTGGTCGATCAGGACGGATCGATCGCGGATTGCGTCGCCGCCGGGTACAACGAAGCAGATGCGCAGCGGGTCGAACATCTGGTCTATATCAGCGAGTATAAACGGTTTCAGTCCGCCCCCGGTACGCGCCTGAGCAACCGCGCGTTCTGGCTGGACCGGCGGTATCCGATTGTGAATCGCTGGCGTGATCGCCCCTGATTGCCGCAATTCGTGCGCTGACTTGGAAACAGTAAAGTTTCCCTCCCTTTGATTGTTTTCCGATTTCTCGTTATGGGCCTGCCACGGGCGCGAAAACCGGCCTCTGACTTGTCGCAGTGACAACTTTCTGCCACATTTTAGCTTGAAAATTGCCCTATGTGGGGCGGGTGCGACGCAATTCTCAAAGTCGCGAGTTGATTTTGATGAAGTGTGACGCATCCGGGGTTGGATGTCTGAGTAAATGGTTTGGTTTTGACATGTATGAGGAATATCAAGGATCGCATCATGCTCTTTTGAAACGGCGGACGATGGAATCTCCGCCGCAGGAGCTGGATGAGGAAAAGCTGGAAGCGGCGATTGCCGGTGTCCTGAATGAACAGCGGCTGTCCGACGAACAGGCAGCGGCGTCGCTTCGGGCTGAGTTTCCAAGCTTGTTGCCGCAGAAGGACGTAACCGCGCAGACCGTGCAAAAAGACACCGGATTGACCGCGAAGCTGCGTCAGAAATGGGCGGAACTGTCCGGCGCAGCGTGATGTGCTGAGGATTTTCGTTGCCATTGGCGTCTGGGCCACAGGCGTAAAAATAGTGCCGACGTTGTGACAATTCGTGTTGCCAAACTTCTGGGTCTTGGTCCCCATACGGGTTCAGGCGACAGAGTATTGCGTATTTATGACGGCACCAAAACCGAACCCCGTAGAATCCGATCTTGCCCTTCCCAAATCTGTTGATGTTGTCGTTGTTGGCGGCGGCATAATCGGCGTTTCAACCGCGCTGGAACTGGCTGAACGCGGCGCTTCCGTCCTTTTGTGCGAAAAGGGGCAGATTGCAGCTGAACAAAGCTCGCGCAATTGGGGGTGGGTGCGTTTGGGCATGCGTGACCCCCGCGAAATTCCCCTGATGCAAGAGGCGTTGCGGATCTGGCAGACCCTTGATGCCCGCCTGGATGGCAATACCGGCTATGCGCAATCCGGCATTCTTTTCGGCGCGTCCGGCAAGCGGGGAGAAGTCAACCTGAAGCGTTGGATGTGCCATGTGGAAGGATTGCAGACCGGGGCAAAAATGGTGTCGGGACGCGAGTTGGCAGAGTTGTTGCACGGGCACGAAACCGGCCTGACATCTGCTCTGTACATGCCGCAGGACGGGCGGGCTGAACCGCAATGGGCCGCCCCGGCCATTGCCGAAGCCGCACGTCGTCTAGGTGCTGTGATCATGACAGGCTGCGCTGTGCGAAGTGTGGACATTCAGGATGGGCGTATTGCTGGTGTATTCACCGAACGCGGCAAGGTCGCCTGCGGGCGCGTGGTTTTGGCGGGGGGTGCGTGGTCGCGTCTGTTTGCGGGTAATGCAGGTATCAACCTGCCGCAGCTTAAGGTTCTGAACACAGTTCTGCGGACCTCTCCGGTGAAAGATGGGCCCGAAACTGCGCTGTGGTCGGATGATTTTGCGATCCGAAAGCGCGCAGATGGCGGGCACACCATCGCGTCGGGACATCAGAACACGGTCGATATCGTGCCAGACAGTTTCCGGCTGGGGTTGCAGTTTCGTTTTGCCTTTGCGCAGGAATGGAAATCCCTGCGTTTTCGCTGGTCAAAACAGTGGGCTATCGAGGCCCGTCAGAACAGAAAATGGTTGCCGACCGACGTGACCCCGTTCGAGCTGTGCCGGGTTTTGGATCCTGAACCTTCGCAGAAGTTTTTGCGACAAGCCTGGGCCAGTGCACGAAAAGGGTTCCCTGCCTTGCAGGACAGTGAAATCGTCCAAAGTTGGGCGGGTATGATTGATGTTACCCCCGACGCCATTCCCGTAATCTCGGGCGTGGATGACATGCCGGGTATGTATATCGCCACGGGCTTTTCCGGCCACGGCTTTGGCATCGGGCCCGGCGCCGGCCGCCTGACGGCTGACCTTGTCACTGATTCAACCCCTTGTGTGGATCCGACCGCGTTCCGCCTGTCTCGGTTCACCGACGGCTCAAAGGTGCGACCGGATCCGGGTTACTAGGGGCTTAGCCCATCATCTGATAGCTGACCGGAACAAAGCGGAAGCCCTCGCCTCGTGTCTCGACAAAGCCCGCGGCAGGGAAGGGCATGTGATAGCCGACCATCGGCACCTTGTCGGCTGCCAGCATGCCAAGAACATTACGGCGCGCGGCTGTCGCGGCGGCCTTGTCCATGTCAAACCGAACCTCCCATTCCGGATGGGCAAAGGACCACACGTAATGGTTGGCCAAATCCGCTGTCAGCAGAAGGCGCTGTCCGTTGCTCTCCAGATGATAGACCGTATGGCCCGGAGTATGGCCGTGGGCCGCAACCGCAGTTATGCCCGACGCCACTTGCTCTCCATCACCGATAAAGCTCATCTTCTCGGCCAGCGGCGTGACTTTTGCGGCCACAAGATCACCGACATTGTTTCCGGCCTCTTGCGCGGACCAGAAATCGTATTCCGTTGCCGAGGTCACATAGCGTGCGTTGGAAAAGGTCGGTGCGCCATCCGTTGTCATGCCGCCAATATGGTCTGGATGCATATGGGTCAGCACGACAACGTCGATCTGATCCGGGCTGACACCTGCATCGGCCAAAGCGGCCTGAATGCCACCCTGCCCCAGACCGGTGTCGAACAACACCAGTTCCGATCCGGTGTTGACCAGTGAGGGGGTGAAGAAGAACTGGGCGGTGTCGGCGGGAATAAAGTTCTCTGCCGAAACCTTTGCGAAGTCTTCATCAGACGCGCCACCGCCAAAGATATCCTTGGCGCCGTCGCGCGGCAGGCTGCCATCCAGCAGGGTCGTGACGGTAAAGTCGCCGACCTTGAAGGATTTGGCGATGGTCGAGTTGGCCTTGGCGTCAGAGCCTGCGGCCAAAACCGGCGCTGCTGCCGTGGCAAACGGCAAGGCGGCAGCAGTTCCCAAGGCGGCACGGCGCGTAAGTTTGATTGTCATTATCGTTCTCCCTGTCAGAACACCTTTAGAAAAACTAGAACGTTGTGAGATTCTGACCAGATGTTACGACATCCACGTAGGGTGCATGGATGAACAATACGTGTTAATTTTTGTTCATGTCGCGATCGCAGAACAAAACCGTTCCAACAGATCAAAGTGTAGAAGATTTCCTTAACTCGGTCCAATCAGAACGTCGGGCCGAAGAGGCGCGCGCTCTGGATGAACTGTTTCGGGCCACCACCGGGTTTGATCCGGTCATGTGGGGCCCGTCGATGATCGGGTATGGCCGTTATCACTATCGCTACGCCTCGGGCCGAGAGGGCGATTTTCTTGCAACCGGGTTTTCCCCGCGCAAGTCGGCGCTGGTGATCTATATCATGCCGGGTTACGCGGATTTTGGCGGCATTCTGGCCCGGTTGGGCAAGCACAAGCTGGGCAAGTCCTGCCTGTACGTGAACACGCTGGCGGATATCGACATGCAGGTTCTGTCGGAACTCATCCGCGCCGGGTTGACCGACCTTGGCAGGATATGGCCCGTGGAACCGCGTTGAATCACCTGATGGATCAAGCGGCGGCTGGACAAAAACGCGCCCATGTGACAAGAGCCGCGCCAACAGGAGACACCCATGAAAACCACCCGTTTTGCCCCGTCGCCCACCGGTTACATCCATGTGGGCAACCTGCGCACCGCCCTGATGAACTATCTGATCGCCCGCAAAGCAGGCGGTACGTTCATCCTGCGCATCGATGACACCGACCCCGAACGCTCGAAAGAGGAATATGTCGATGCCATCAAACAGGATCTTGAATGGCTGGGTTTGCACTGGGATCGTGTTGAGCGTCAATCCGAGCGTTTGGACCGCTACGCCGAAGCGGCTGACAAGTTGCGCGCGATGGGGAGGTTCTATGAAGCGTTTGAGACACCGACCGAGCTGGACCTGAAGCGCAAGAAACAGCTGAACATGGGCAAGCCGCCGGTTTATGACCGTGCCGCGCTGAACCTGTCGGATGCCGAGAAGGATGCGCTGCGCGCCGAACGTGGCAACGGTGTCTGGCGTTTCAAGCTGGATCACGAACGGATCGAGTGGACCGACGGTATTTTGGGCGACATCTCGATCGATGCGGCCTCGGTTTCTGATCCGGTGCTGATCCGTGGTGATGGGCAGGTTCTTTATACTATCGCTTCGGTGGTAGACGACACTGAAATGGGCGTGACTGATGTCGTGCGCGGCTCGGACCACGTGACCAACACTGCGACCCAGATTCAGATCATCAAGGCACTGGGCGGGGATTGCCCGCGCTTTGCGCATCACTCGCTGCTGACCGGCCCGCAGGGCGAAGCTCTGTCGAAACGCCTGGGTACGCTGGCCCTGCGCGATCTGCGCGAACAGGGCGTGCAACCGATGGCACTGCTGAGCCTTATGGCGCGTCTGGGTTCGTCCGATCCGGTCGAACTGCGCTCGGAAATGGCCGAGTTGATCGACGGCTTTGACGTGAGCCGGTTTGGTGCCGCGCCGACCAAGTTCGACGTGCAGGACCTGTTCCCGCTGACCGCGAAATACCTGCAATCGCTGCCGCTGGCGAATGTGGCCGATGCTGTCGCGGATGCCGGGGTGCCTGCTGAGTTGGCCGAGCCGTTCTGGGCCATGGCGCGGGAAAACATTACCACTTTAGCCGACCTTAAAGGGTGGTGGGACCTGTGCCGTGATGGTGCCGAGCCGTTGGTTGCGGAAGAAGATCGCGAATTCATCGCTAAAGCCATGTCGCTGCTGCCCGAAGGCCCGTTTGATGGCGACACCTGGGGAGCCTGGACCAATGCCGTGAAAGAGGCAACAGGGCGCAAGGGGAAAGGTCTGTTCATGCCGCTGCGCAAGGCGTTGACCGGTGCCGAGCGTGGCCCTGAAATGGCTGCGTTGCTGCCACTGTTGCAGGTGATCCGCGCGCGCGGGTAAATCGATACTATTCCAGCAAAAAGGGTCGTGCACAGGCGCGGCCCATATTTATTCCGGCTGTTCAATCCGGGCCGACAATCTGATCAGTCGATCATCAACGAAGTCACGTTCGGCTGGTTTCAGTTGTTGATGTCGTGGGTAACGGGGCTCGGCCCGGTCGTTCAGGATCGGGGCATCCCAGCCGATGGTTGTTGCAAAGAACCGGTCTGCCCCTTCCTCTCCAAATGCCCGTAGATAGCCTTGCACGACAACGTCGATATAACTGAGCAACAAGGGATGGCGGTTGCTGGGCTCGTTATGCCGATCCTGCGGGACGGCGTAGACCGCAATTTCAACTTCATGTGTCAGTGGATGTGAAATCGAATGCGTCGCAGGAATTCGGTCGTACGCCCATTCCCGTTCATCCAGTGCGGCCCAGTCGTTCTTTGGGACATGCGCGATCATTCCCTCAATTTCAGACTCCGGGTCCGGGACAGCTGTCAGGAACGCGACCGGACGCAGATCGGTATGACGCCATGCGCGTTTCCAACCTTTCAGCTTTGCCGGGCGGGGGTCGGGGAAATCATGTGTGGCGAGGTTCACAAGGCTTCCATAGCCAAAGAAATAGGGGTCGGCCATGCGAGAGGTGTCCTTTGGGTCGATTGATGTATGTCAAACCGCTTTTTTCCGCGACATGCAATAAGGCTTCATCTTTTATTCAGGGAGGCCCTCATGCGGATTACCAAACGGACGAATATCGCTGTGCGCCTGTTGATGTATTGCGCCGCACACCCGGACCGGCTGGTCACCAAAGCCGAGATCGCCGAAGTCTGCAACATCTCGGAAAACCATCTGGCTCAGGTGATCAACCAGTTAAGCCAGTTGAATTACCTGAGCACTCAGCGCGGCCGCAACGGCGGTATGTCGTTGGCACGCCCGGCAAGTCAAATCCGGATCGGCGCGGTGTTTCGGCATGTCGAAGGGGCCTTGCCCATCGCCGAGTGTTTTGCGGATGCGGATAACACCTGTCCTTTGACCGATGCCTGTAGGCTGCGGCTGGCATTACAGGATGCGGCGGAAGTTTTTTATGCGTCTCTGGACGAAGTGTCGTTGGATGCGCTGGTTTGTGACAACGACCCGTTGCTGAAGCTGTTGCAGCCGGTGGCCTGCGTACGCTGACCTTAGTCGCTGGCCCGCAAAATGCGGGCTGGCCGGGCCGAGAGAGGGCGCAGTGCGAAGGCGAAACCTGCGCAGAGCGTAACGCCGATACCGGCCAGAACAATGCCAAAGGCCGAAGACCAGATCACAGTAAAACCTGTGTCGAAGATGTACGTGGCCACAGCCCAGCCGCCCAGGATGCCGACCAGCAAGGCGACGCAGCCCGCCGCGGTGCCCAGCAAGACCGAGCGCAGCCCAAAACTGCGCAGGATGCGGCTACGGTCAGCCCCCAACGTCTTGAGGATTGCCGCCTCGTATCTGCGGGCGGGTTCACCGGCGGCTGCCGCCCCGATCAGAACCAGAAATCCGGTCAATAACGACACGCCCGCGCCATACGAGGTTGCGGCGGCAATTCCTGCCAAAAGGCCCGAAACCCGGTCAATGGCATCGCGCACTCGGATGGCCGTGATGTTGGGGAACTGGCCTGCAAGATCTCGCAGAATGGCGGCCTCGGCCTGTTCTTCTGCATATACCGTCGCAATAAAGCTGTGTGGCGCGCCCGCCAGCGCCGACGGGTTCATCGACATGACAAAACCCATACCCGCTGTGGAAAAATCCACCTCTCGGGTTGAGGTCAGCTCTGCGGTGATATCCCGCCCCAGGATGTTGACAGTTATCTGATCACCGAGTTTCAGACCCATCTCTTCGGCTTCTTCGGCTGCAAAGCTGATCTGTGGTGCACCAGAATAATCCTCTGCCCACCATTCCCCCGCTGTCACCCGTGCATTTGCCGGGGGTCGGGCTGAATAGGTAACGCCGCGATCTCCCTCCAGGACCCAATGATCTCCGGCCACCTCGCGCGCAGGGCGACCGTTTATCTGAGTGATGATCCCTCGCAGCATTGGTGCGCTTTCAATGCGGCTGACAGCCGGATCGGTTTGCAGCCGTTCGGTAAAACCTGGCATCTGGTCTTTTTGAATATCGACAAAGAAGTATGAGGGCGCGACATCCGGCAGATTGCCGGAGATCGCATTGCGCAGCGTGCCGTCGATCTGCCCAACCGCTGCCAGCACTGACAAACCCAGACCAAGTGACAAAACCACCGACCCCGCGCCTTCACGCGGATCAGAGATGGCGGACAAGGCCCATCGCAGGGCAGGGCGGCCCCGCGCCAAAGGTGTTCCGACCCGCGCCAGATTGCGAATGGCATAGGCTGCGAGCGCCAGCAAGATCAGTGCGCCCGCAAGTCCGCCACTGGTCCACAGGGTTAGGCGAGTAGAGCCGCTGAACCAGGACGCAATCACGATCAGGGACGCCAATCCAATCCCGGTTGCCACGACATAAATCGCGCGTGGGATGGGACGAGCCGCACTCAGTGCATCGCGAAACAGAGTTGCGGCGCGCACATCTTCGGTTCTGGCCAGCGGCCAGAGTGTGAACAGAAACGCTGTCAGCAGGCCATAAAGTGCGGCCTCGATCAGCGGTCGCGGATAGAGCGAGAACACCGCCGGAACCGGCAACCGGTATTCCAGCAGCGGCGCCAGCAAAAGCGGAGCCACCCCACCCAGTAGCAGTCCAATTACAATGCCAGTCAGGGACAGCACCCCGATCTGAATCATGTAAGTTTGAAAAATGGTGGAGCGATCCGCGCCCAATGTCCGCAATGTCGCAATGGTTTCCGTTTTCTGGCTCAGATAGGCCCGCACGGCGGCGGACACACCGATGCCACCGACGGCAAGCCCCGACAACCCGACAAGGACCAGAAAGGCACTCAGGCGGTTGACGAATTCCGATATGCCCGGCGCGCCGTTGCGCGCGTCGCTCCAGCGCATCCCCGAGCCTTCAAGCGCCGCGCTGGCACGTGCGGCTACCTCCGACAGGTTCACGTCTTGGGGCAAGGTCAGCCGGTACCTGGTCGAAAAAAGCGTTCCGGGTTCCAGCAGGCCAGATGCCTGCAACGCTTGGGTACGCACCATTGTACGTGGCCCCAAGGCAAAACCAGCCGCGGCGCTGTCGGGTTCATTCCGAAGTGCGGCCATCAGAATGAACTCTTGCGTGCCTAGCGCGAAGTGATCACCGACCGACAAACCAAGCCGGTCGATCAGAACGGGTTCCATAACGGCACCGGGTAATCCGGCCCTGCCATTCAGGGCGTCGCTCAGCGTGATATCCGGCTCCAGCTTAACCGATCCGACCAGCGGGTAAGCCTTATCCACAGATTTGACCTGGGTCAGCGCACGTTCCGGCCCGGTGTCGCGGGGTACAACCGCCATCGAGCGGAAATCGACAATCTCGGACACCTGCTCGGATGCCTGTTGCATCCAGAGGCGCTCGGCCTCAGTGGCAAAACGATAAGTGAACTCAAGCTCGGCATCGCCGCCCAGCAGGGATGCCCCTTCGCGGGTCAGCCCGGTCTGAATCGCATGACGCACCGATCCGACGGCTGCGATGGCTGCGACGCCCAAGGCCAGACAAGCCAGAAAGATGCGAAACCCGCGCAGGCCCCCGCGCAGCTCTCGACGGGCCAGCCGCGCGGCGAGCCGAAGGCTCATTCTGCGGCCTCCTGCCGGGTCTCGTCGGCAATCCTGCCGTCGCGCAGCCGGATCACACGGTCACATCGTTCAGCCAGCGAACGGCTGTGCGTTACAAGAACCAGCGTTGCATCATATTTGCGCCGAAGCCCGAACAGCAGATCGACAATCGCGGCACCGTTTGTTTCGTCCAGATTCCCGGTCGGTTCATCCGCCAGCAAGATCTTGGGGCGTGGTGCCGATGCGCGCGCCAGGGCAACTCGTTGCTGCTCGCCACCCGACAACTGTGCTGGGTAATGATCGCGGCGATGCGATAACCCCACGGCATTCAGTTCAGTTTCGGCCCGGTGAAACGCATCTTTGTGCCCTGCCAGTTCCAGCGGTGTCGCCACGTTTTCCAACGCGGTCATCGTTGGGATCAGGTGGAAATTCTGAAACACCACGCCCATGTTGTCGCGCCGAAACCGCGCCAGGGCGTCCTCGTCCATGCTTGTCAAATTCTGATCCAAGGCCAAGATTTGACCGCTTGTTGCCTGTTCCAACCCACCCATCAGCATCAACAGCGACGATTTTCCCGACCCCGATGGCCCGATCAGCCCCAGCGTTTCCCCCCTGTTCACGGTCAACGTAATGTCATGCAAAATATCGACCCGCCCGGCATTGCCATCCAGCGATAAAGCGGCATTCTGAAGAGCGAGAACAGCAGGCGTCATGGGTCTTCCCGATAAAGGAGCGGTTTTTGGGATATGGAGTGATCACCGTATTGCGCAAGGTTTTGATGGCAAGTCCATTTGTTTTCTGCGGTTTTGCGGCCACAGCCGAACAGGTGGCGATTGCAGCCCTTGGGGATTCGCTGACGCAAGGCTACGGGCTGGTGGAGGAGAACGGGTTTGTTCCCCAGCTTGACCGTTGGTTGCAGGCGCAGGGCGCAGATGTCCGGGTTATCAACGCCGGTGTCTCGGGCGATACAACGGCGGGTGGTGCCGCACGGGTGCAATGGACCCTGACACCGGATGTGGACGGAATGATCGTTGCCTTAGGCGGGAATGACGTGTTGCGCGGGATCGATCCTGCTGTTTCGCAAGCCAATCTGCGCAAGATCCTTGAGGTTGCACGCGATGCGAGGGTTCCGGTCTTGTTGATCGGAATGCAGGCGCCGGGCAACTACGGAGCTGAATACAAGCAGGCGTTCGATGGCATGTACCCCGCACTGGCGCAGGAGTTTGAAGTTCTGTTTTTCAGCAGTTTCTTCGAGGGGCTTGCAGCGGAGGGCGATCCCGCAGCCGTATCGCAATTCATGCAATCGGACGGCATTCACCCAAATGCGGCAGGGGTGGCGAAGATCGTCCAAGCGCTGGGTCCGTCCGTGCTGCAACTCGTGACGCAGGCGGGCGGGGAAGGTTAGCATCCCCGTGATAGCGATCAGACGACCGTAACAACCGTTCCGATGGGGACCCTGTTATACAGATCGATGACATGTTCATTCAGCATCCGAATGCACCCGTTTGACACCGCCCTGCCTATGGTTTGTGGCTGTGTCGTGCCGTGGATTCGGAAATAGGTATCGACACCGTTCTGGAACAAATACATCGCACGCGCGCCGAGGGGGTTATCCCCACCTCCCGGCTGGACATAGTCATTGTCCTTGAATTTTGCATAGGCCACCGGATCGCGTTGGATCATCTCTTGGGTCGGGCGCCAGGTCGGCCATTCCTTTTTCACATCAATGGTAGCGGTGCCGGTGAATTCCAGACCAGCCTTGCCGACGCCGCAGCCATAGCGGATCGCTTTGCGTGGTTCGGTGACATAGTAAAGATAGAATGAACGGGGGGCGACCAGCAGCTGCCCGGGCAGGAACTGCTTTTTGATGCGCACGAATTGCGGTGTCGGATCATACTCGACCGCTTTCTTTGCGCTGGCGATGCCTGGCAGCAGCGTGGCCGCTGTTCCGGCCAGAAAAACTCGGCGTGTAAACATCGAAACCCTCATCAATTGACCAATGAAACCTAAGAGTCAGTTTCATCATGATATGTTATTTGGTCAATTCTGGGGCAAGCATCACGCATCCGTGATGTGATCAAACAGCCACCGAAACGGCAGCGGTTGAACAAAAGGATGAGGGGTTTCCCTCATCCTTTCAATAGCTTATGCAAGCTGGATGTTGTCGGCGCTTTCGCGGCCGTCACGACCCGAACGCAGTTCGTACGTGACTTTCTGGTTGTCGGCCAGACCGGTCAGGCCCGAGCGTTCGACGGACGAGATGTGGACGAAGATGTCCTTGCCGCCATCTTCGGGCGCGATAAAGCCGTAGCCTTTGGTGGTGTTGAACCATTTTACGGTGCCTGCTGGCATATCCGTGTCTCCTGTTTGGTGCTGCCCACGGAGTTGCGGCAGCCTGGCGTCGTAGGTCTGGATCGATAGACTGAGCGCCGTAGAAGGAGACAGTAGGTCGAAATAGAAAAACGTTAGCACCTTGCATATGGCATTGAGGTAAGCCTGTGGCAAGAGTGGATTGTACGGATTGTACAGGGGTCAGAGGGCAGAAAGCCCAATTTGTACAAGAATCCGCTGACGGGTTTGACGCCGTTTGATGGCATCCCGGGTGCTCTGATCACCCTGTCTGTTGATACGCGACGGTAGTGAAAAACCCGGACCCACACTTTTCCGGTCGGCCATGCGGAGCGGTCACCGCGTGCCATACCTGCGCGGGAGAGTGACACTTTTCTTGGTTGCAGGCACGTGGTCAGGACCAGTGTCATTCTGGCCGGTTGCGCGGGGGGTCTTCTCACAACCGACGGTTTTTATTCATTAATCACTATGTTTGGAAATTTCGCTATCCGGTGCTATACTATTTGGCAGCTGTGGGGGCGGATATGAAAGTTGTCTGTACGATAACCTTGTTGTGCTGGGCCGGAGCCGCGCAGGCCCTGACTGTTCCAAATGGGACAGAGGGTTCGATGCCGGGCGCGCGTGAAGGCGGGCTCAAATTCTACAACATGTTCGAATTTGAACACGAGCTGAAGGCTCCGGTCTTCGCGAAAGAGAACCCGCGCCGTAATGAAAGACGTCGTCGTCTTGTCGAGCTTGGAGGACCCAAGCATTTGCCCGAGATACTGACTGAACGGACAGAGGTCGTGGAGGAATCCGGGCCTGAGTTCTGCGAGCTGTGGTGCAATGAGCCCGGGTCCGAAGAAACGCCGGTGGACGTGAACGTCTCGGCCGTGCCGCTTCCGGCCAGTTGGCTGCTGCTGCTTGGTGCGCTGACGGGGCTGTTCGGTGTCGGACGGCTGCGTGGCAACCGGTTCGGGTAAGCGCCGCGTCTGCAACCATCCTTGAATGCTGTGATATGGGACACCGGGGGTCGGTGGAGCATGCGACCTGCGGCAGTTGCCTGCAAAGGCGCGTGTTAACCACTTGGTAGTCATACCTGCGCCACCTTGCGCGCATGAGTGATTATCGCCGCGTCCGCATTCCCGGAGCCAGATATTTCTTTACGGTTTCGCTGGCCGACCGGTCGTCAGACCTGTTGATCCGCGAGGTTGCACATCTGCGCGCGGCTTTTGCCGAAGCGCAGCGGGAGCGTCCGTTTTGGTGCGATGCGCTTGTGGTGTTGCCCGATCATCTGCACGCGGTGTGGACCTTGCCGCCGGGCGATGCGGATTATTCCACGCGGTGGGGTGCGATCAAGGCGCGGTTCACCATGGATGTGAACAAGACAAACCGTAGGCCGGGCTTCAGCCCGGCACCGGTACCGACAGTTTTGCCCGTTGTGACATCCGGCAGATATGCCGGGCTGAAGCCCGGCCTACGGGCCAACAAACGCGAAGGGGCGGTTTGGCAGCGTCGGTTTTGGGAGCATACCATTCGGGACGAACGGGATTATCGTAATCATATGGCGTATTGTTGGGGGAACCCGGTCAAGCACGGGTTGGTGGAGCATCCAACCGATTGGCCGTATTCGTCGATTCATCGTGATATCCGCGCAGGCCGGGTTGATCCGGAATGGAGCGGCGGTGTGACAGACGGCGCATTCGGAGAGCCGTGATACAAAGAACACCCCCGTAGGCCGGGCTTCAGCCCGGCATCCACCATTCCCCTCAGATCGATTGAAGGGTTTTGAGGACATTCATCGGTGGATGTTGGTAAAGGTGTGGGTGTTTCGAGGGGTGCCGGGCTGAAGCCCGGCCTACCAGTTGGCGTCAGGGGTGCGAGTGCTCATCTTACGTTTGCTATCACGTCTTGAATTGCAATGCGCTGTTAGCCATCTGACTGGTGAGATCAGCAGAATCATGGAGTTATCTATTGAAAGAGAAAGATTATTTGGCGAAAGGTCATGCCCGTCAAATCGTTGAGGAGTGCCAGTTGTTTGAAGGCGATTTCCTTAGGTTTTCAGAAAAAATAATGAGAAAATTGAATTGGAAGGACAACAGCCAACGAGACCGAAAGAGATTGGTTTTGTCTCTAAGGAGACCTTTTCAAGACGAAATATTTGGATTTCAATGCCAAAAAAACTATCGCAAACTTAGATTTATGGTTGCGCACCAAGAACAGGGGGATTTTCCACGTTTAGTTTTGCGAAATCACTTTTTTGACCAAGAAACTTTGGGCCGTTGGACGCATTGCGAAAGCCCACATTCTGTCATTTCAAATCACGCGTTGCAGCGATTGTATCTAAGGGGTGGCGCAAAATCACTTAGGGAGGTTAGGGGATTTATCAGAAAAATTTCTGGATGGGTTTCAACTATAAACCTTCTAGGTCATCAGTCGACGGTGCCAATACCAACATTGGATGGTATATTCTTTGTAAGGTTTGGGGGAAAGCAAAGTATACTAGTAACATTTATCTCAAGAGAAAAATTGTATGGAAGAACATTGAAAATTTGGGAGGATATACATGGAGATGAAGATTTCAATTCGATTTCGCCGGATCTTTTTTCTCGAAGCGTCGAGGGCAAGAGGCCATCAGAAATCGCGCGGGCCTTTCAACTTAGTACTGTCGGGTTCCTTGGGGACATGATCAAGGAACTCGACAGGATAGTGTATGAGGAAGGACTTATGCTACATGCTGAGCTAGGCAGAAGCTAAATAGTCGAACCATCAGTACTCAAAAAGCGGCAACGGAAGGCCCAGATTTAACATCATAGTTCGTGTAGGTGGGTTTAATCGGTGTGGTCGAAGCCTACTCACTCCTGTCCTTAGAGATGTGGTTCAAACCCTCATCGCACAAACTTCTTATGCTTCAACCGCTTGGGCTCCAGTGCGTCCGGCCCGAGCCTCCGCTTTTTGTCCTCTTCGTAATCCTCGAAGTTGCCCTCGAACCACTCCACATGCGCGTCTCCTTCGAACGCCAGAATGTGCGTGCAAATCCGGTCGAGGAAGAAGCGGTCGTGTGAGATAACGACGGCGCAGCCGGCGAAATCGACCAGCGCGTCTTCCAGTGCGCGCAAGGTTTCGACGTCGAGGTCGTTGGTGGGTTCGTCGAGCAGCAGGACGTTGCCGCCCTCTTTCAGCAGGCGGGCCATGTGGACGCGGTTGCGCTCACCGCCCGATAGCAGCGAGACCTTTTTCTGCTGGTCGCCGCCCTTGAAGTTGAAGGACGAGCAATAGGCGCGGGAATTGACCTGCGCGTCGCCCAGTTGGATGATCTCGGCGCCGCCGGTGATCGCCTCCCACACGGTGTCGTTGTCTTTCAGGTCGTCGCGGGACTGATCGACATAGGACAGCTCAACCGTGTCGCCCAGTGTGATGGTGCCGCTGTCGGGTTGTTCCTGCCCGGTCAGCATCTTGAACAGGGTCGATTTACCGGCACCGTTGGGGCCGATGACGCCGACGATGCCGCCGGGGGGCAGGGCAAAGTCCAGCCCTTCGATCAGTTGCTTGTCGCCCATGTGTTTCGACAGGCCCTCGACCTCGATCACTTTGCCGCCAAGGCGCTGGCCATTGGGGATGACGATCTGGGCGCGGGCTAGCTTTTCGCGCTCGGACTGGTCTGCCAGCTCGTTATAGGCGTTGATCCGGGCCTTGGATTTGGCCTGACGGGCCTTCTGGCCCTGCCGCATCCACTCCAGCTCGCGCTGCAGGGTCTTCTGCTTGGACTTGTCCTCGCGGGCTTCCTGTTCGAGCCGTTTGGCTTTTTGTTCCAGCCATGCGGAGTAGTTGCCCTCGTATGGAATGCCGCGGCCGCGGTCGAGTTCGAGGATCCACCCGGTGATGTCATCGAGGAAATAGCGGTCGTGGGTGACGATCAGAATGGTGCCCTTGTAGTCGATCAGGTGCTGTTGCAGCCAGGCGATGGTCTCGGCGTCCAGGTGGTTGGTCGGTTCGTCGAGCAGCAGCATGTCGGGCGCTTCGAGCAGCAGTTTGCAGAGCGCCACGCGGCGTTTCTCACCCCCCGAGAGGTTGGCGATGTTGGCATCGTCCGGCGGGCAGCGCAGAGCCTCCATCGAGACATCGATCTGGCTGTCCAGATCCCACAGGTTTTCCGCGTCGATCGCGTCCTGCAGGGTGGTCATTTCCTCCATCAGCTCGTCCGAGTAGTTCTCGGCGATCTCCATGGCAATCTCGTTGAAGCGGTCGACCTTGGCCTTTTTCCCGGCCACGCCCAGCATGACGTTTTCGCGGACGGTGAGACTTTCATCGAGTTGCGGTTCCTGCGGCAGGTATCCGACCTTGGCGCCCTCGGCGGCCCATGCCTCACCGGTGAAATCGGTATCCAGACCGGCCATGATCTTCATCAGCGTCGATTTACCCGCGCCGTTGACGCCGACAACACCGATTTTCACGCCGGGCAGAAAGCTCAGGTGGATGTTTTCAAAGCACTTCTTGCCACCGGGATAGGTCTTGGAGACACCCTGCATGTGGTAGACATATTGATAGGCGGCCATGTCGCGTCCTCTGGGTCGGAAAATTAGGTTGGGCGGTGTGATAGCGGATGCGGTGGGTGGGGGCAATGATGTGGTTCAACGATTGTAGCTTGGTTGGAAATGCTCCAAGTACTGGTTGATTAAAGTGGGAAGAAGCTCAGTGCGCGGCACGCCGTGTAAGTCATCTGGAACAAGATCTTGCTCAAAATTAAATGCAGTTTCACCAAAGTCAGATTGGATTCCAAATTCAGCGTCCAAGTAGTACTGCCAAACCACTGTTAAAAGGTCCTGTTGGGTTTTGATGTTAATGGCTTGCCCATCGAACGCGTCGTCTGTCAGCCCGAACCACTCCAAAACCTCATCTTTTGAGAATTTCCCAACCCTAAGCTCGGAATACACCTTTGGATTTTTAACTTTCAGTATGAGGAGACCGGGAATAAGCCACTTCGCATATTTACCACCCCATTCAGTATCCAGCCGAGGAGTAACTATGGCCAAGGTTGAAAGCCGTTCCAAGTCACGAAGGCTCAGGCTGCGCACAACTCTCTCTTTCTTAGTGTAGAGGTTAAGCAATTCAATGCCTTGAGTGTTTTTACAGTCTATACTGTCCGATATGTTTTGTAGATATTTTTGTAGTGTGGAATTTGACGACATTCGCGTTTCAATTGGTAGTTCAAACTGAAGATTAAAAAACTTTTGCAGATACCCGTTAGAGTTTGTCTGTTCGCCATAACGGGCCCGAACACAGTTCTGCAGTTCGGTCAAATTCACACCAAGTATGAAATGCACGCCGGCGACATCGAAGAAGTGTTTTATTGTCTCTAGAAGAGATAACGCATAGTCGGGACGACAGCGGTCCAACTCGTCCACAACAATCACTAGTTTTTTAGTGGGTACTGCTTCAGCTCCGTTTGATGATTTGGGTTCAGTCAGATCGATGAGCGCGCGTCGAAATGCGTTCATCGCAGCGCGTTTTCCGTTCTCTCGTTTCCAGAAATCGGCCACAGCTCCGTCTAACTCGCCGGAAACGGTGTTGATAGCGGCCTCTGCCAAATCATCCGCTTTGGTGACTAGGCCTGCTGTGGCCACCGAAACCCCAGTGCGCACTAGCGCGCGGCCAAGGGCTGGAGCGACCTGCTTGGCCTGTTTCCAAGCTTTCTGAGCCGTTTTGTCATCTGCTTCTTCGAATCGTTCGGCAATGGCCCCGGTCAAGGCAATCAAAGGATCATCTAGAAAATCATGTTTGAAGGCATCGAAATAAACGGTTTGAGTCGTATTGCCTTCTCGTTTCAGATGCTGGCCGACCCAACATTTCAGGAAGAAAGACTTACCAGAGCCCCACGCTCCATCCAAAGCAATCACGAGTGGGTCGTCGATCCGTTCGACTAGTTCTGACAGTTTGTCTCCGGTTGGTTTGCGTGAGAGTTTGTCGTGCTCGTCAAACCCGTCTTCGTAGAGTTTGATTTTGGGTTCAGGGATGGTCAGGCGCATGTTTGGCTCCAATTCACAAATCAATCAGCATTACTTTTAGCGGCTGCCTCGGGAACGGCCAGACTGCTAGATGAGGGAAGTGCTAAATTCTCGGAGCCTTCGATGTCTTTGAAAGATCTCATTGCTGGTTGGGCGAAGCCAGGACGTGTCGAATGGATAGGCGTCCGGCCCGAGCGGCGGGTTGGGGTGGAGGTGGTGAGGGAGGCGGTGGTCTCGGCCGATGGGCTGGAAGGCGACCGGGGCCATGCGGGCAAGCGGGCGGTTTCTTTGATCCAGCAGGAGCATCTGGCGGCGATTGGGTCTTATCTGGGGCAGGGACCCGTGGCCCCGGAAACCCTGCGGCGCAATCTGGTGGTTTCGGGGATCAATCTTGCCGCGCTCAAGGGGCGCGAGGTGCAGGTGGGTGAGGCCGTTTTGCGCTTTACCGTGATCTGTGCGCCGTGCAGCCGGATGGAAGAGGCGCTGGGCAAGGGCGGCTATTCTGCCGTGCGGGGGCATGGGGGATGGTGCGCCGAAGTTGTCAGGCCGGGGCGGGTTGCGCTGGGCGACGCCGTGCAACCGATTGATTGACAACGCGGCCCGGTTCTGAACATCAGCAGGGTATGGAGCGATACGACATCCCATACGCGCGGCCCGGGCAGGTCGTTGGGCTGTTCGGCGGGTCATTCGATCCGCCGCATCGGGGCCATGTGCATGTAACGCGTGAGGCGATGAAGGCCTTTGGGCTGGATCGGGTGTGGT
This sequence comes from Ruegeria sp. AF7, assembly GCF_056541885.1. Classification (NCBI taxonomy): domain Bacteria; kingdom Pseudomonadati; phylum Pseudomonadota; class Alphaproteobacteria; order Rhodobacterales; family Roseobacteraceae; genus Ruegeria; species Ruegeria sp. AF7. Next base: position 216,950 of record NZ_JBQFYX010000004.1, read on the forward strand.
GGCTGGTGTCACCCGGCAATCCGTTGAAAGAGCGGGGGCCTGCGCCGATTGCGCGGCGGATGGTGGCGGCGCGGCAGGTGATGCAGCATCCGAAGGTGGATGTGACGGATATCGAGGCGCTGGTCGGCACGCGGGCGACTGCGGACACTCTGACAGCGCTCAGGCGGCTTTACCCGCAGGTACGGTTTGTCTGGCTGATGGGCGCGGATAATCTGGCGCAGTTTCATCGCTGGAAAGACTGGCGGCTGATCATGGACACTGTGCCGGTGGGCGTGGTGGCGCGGCCGGGCGAGCGGATCTCGGCCCGGATGTCACCTGCGGCGCGGGTCTATGCGAAGTACCGGATCGACGGGCAGGCGCGGCACCTTTTGGGGCAGGCACTGGCCCCGGCGTGGTGTTTCGTGAACGTGCCGATGATCGATGTAAGTTCGACCGAACTCCGGACGCGCGGCGAATGGGGCGCAGAAGTGTTGCCGGAATAGCCCCAACGGGCGCATAATCTAACACAGTGGTTGTGTGCTTTTGATCTGTGGGATTTTAATTCGGCTATGGCTGGTCGTTTTTCACGTCGTTTGTTTCTGGGGGGATTGGGGGCGTCCCTGATCCCGGCAGCGGGCCTTGCGCAGGCGCCGCTTGTATCGCTGAGACCGCAGGCGCGTGGGGTCATATTAAGCGGTGCCGAGCGATTGGTGGCCGCAGCAGGCCTGAAAGGCGAAGTTGTGTTTGCGGTTGCGGATGTGGCGACCGGGGCGCAACTGGAAGTGTTTGGTGAGGGCGCAAGTCTGCCCCCGGCCAGCGTTGGAAAGGCAATGACCGCGCTTTATGCGCTGGATGTTCTGGGGCCGGAACACCGGTTCGAGACCCGCCTGGTGGCGGATGGCCGGATCGAGAAGGGCGTTCTGCACGGCGATTTGTTTCTGGTTGGGGGCGGCGACCCGCTGCTGGATACGGATGCGCTGGCCTCGATGGCGGCCAATTTGCGCGAGGCCGGGATTATCGAAGTGCGCGGCGCGTTCAAGGTTTATGACGGGGCGTTGCCTTATGTGTTCAGCATCGATCCCGAACAGCCGGATCATGTGGGCTATAGCCCGGCCGTCAGCGGCATTTCCCTGAACTTCAATCGTGTCCATTTCGAATGGAAACGCGCAGGCAATGGCTATGACATAACCATGGATGCCCGCAGCGCGCGTTATGTGCCTGCGGTGGATGTCTCGGCCATGCGGGTCGAGGATCGCAGCCTGCCGATCTATACCTATCAGGCAAGCGCGCGGCAGGATCGCTGGACCGTGGCCAAGGGTGCGCTGGGCAATGGCGGGGCCCGCTGGTTGCCGGTGCGCAAGCCCGCTTTGTATGCGGGCGATGTGTTTCGCACCTTGGCGCGGTCGAACGGAATCGTTTTGAAGCGTGTTCAGGTGACACGCCAGAGCGTGCAGGGTGTCGATCTTGTTGTGCATCGCAGCGACAGATTGGATCATATCCTGCGCGGGATGCTGAAATACTCGACCAACCTGACGGCCGAGATGGTCGGGCTGGCCGCGACCAGGGCGCGCGGTGTTGACCCGCACACCCTGGCGGAATCGGCAGCCGAGATGAACCGGTGGGCCGCCAGTCGTTTCGGCGTGACCGGGATCGCCATGGTCGATCATTCGGGCCTGAGCGATGCCTCTCGCATGGTACCGGCGGATTTGGTTGCGGCCCTTGTTGCAACGCAGAAGTCGGGGATGTTGCGGCCCCTGATGAAACCTTTTGCACTGACCGACCGGAACGGGCGGCCCGTCAAGAACCACCCGATCAAGGTTGATGCCAAGACCGGAACATTGAACTTTGTATCCGGGTTGGGCGGTTTCCTGACAACTGCGGACGGGGTCGATCTGGCATTCGCGATATTTACCGCCGACGTGGATCATCGCGCCACGATCCCACGCGCGCAGCGTGAACGCCCGGATGGTGCACGCAGCTGGAACAGCAGATCACGGAAATTGCAGCGCGCCTTGCTGGAGCGCTGGGGGTCACTTTACGGAAGCTGAAACCTGAAACCGGCCTGAAGCAGGCGTCAGACAGTATGGCGCGCCCGGGCCCCACGCTCGATCGCGGCCGCGTGCAGGCGGTCGATGTCCAGCTCGTACCGGATTTCTTCCAGCAGGCGCAGTTCGGATTCTGCCAGCGTTCCGTCAGCGGCAGCGACGTCACAGGCCAGGGCATAGGCCGTTTCGTTCAGGCGTTCGGGCAGGTTGTCCCGGATCAGGCCAAACAGCGCATCCAGCCCGTCTTCCTGTTCGAACAGGTCAAACACGACCTGCGACACGTGGCGCATCCGGTCGATGTCGTACCCGGCGAAGACCGGCAACATGTTCACGGCGACCTCGATCTTGACCAACTCGGCGGTTCGGATGGTTTCGTCGGAGGCCGAGATCGCAACCATGATCGCCACAAGGCAATCCTGTGGGGACATCGGGTGGGGAACTTGCTCGGTCATTCGGGGCATCCTGCTTGGGGTTCGTCAATGGCGCAGGATAGAAGGGGGGCAGGGCAGGTTCAACATCTTGTTTTGCCCCAACTGTGCGGCAGGTTGAACCGGTCAGGTGTTCATTATCGCCATACCGCTGAGCAAAAGGCCCGCCCCGATCCAATAGCGCAGCCCCAGCGTTTCCCCGACGAACAGCCACGAGGCGAGGGGGACCAGTACGAAGCTGAGCGCCATGAAGGGATAGGCCTGCGACAGCGGCACATGCCTGAGGACGTAAATCCAGAGTATCGTTGCTGTGCCGTAAATCGCCAGAGCGACGAGCAAGAAAGGATCGAGCAGGGTATGCAACACCCCCATCGCCCCGGTCGCGGTGCGGCCGTCGATCCGCCCGCCGGCAAGTTTGAACAGCACCTGTCCGACCGAAATCATGACAGGTGTCAGAAGCAGCCCGGTCCAGATCAGCGCTGTGGGTGCGGTTGCGCTCATGCAGCCTGATCCTTGAGGGGCTTTTCGGTGGGTTCCTCGGCCGGGCGATCCTCGCAGTAATAGATGTCACGCCCGATATCTTCGCAGGTGTGAAACCTGGGGCTGGGATGCACGGCGCGCAGAAAGCTGTGGGTGTAGGGAAAGAAATTGAAATGCGGGTTGAAGCTGTAGCGATATTCCCGTTCGCGCGGGACCACGATGATGACCCGCTTGCGCGCGACCCGGCGCAATTCAGCGATGGCGCGGCGGTAATCCAGCAGATGTTCGATCACATGGGTGCAGATAACCGTGTCGAAACTGTTGTCCTCAAAAGGCAGGTCTTCGATCCGGGCGGCAACATATCTGATGTTTTCGATGGCTTCAGCGTCATCGACAACGAAATCGACGCCGGTCATGGCCGTGATGTCCGGGCGTAGGGAGCGGATGCGTTGCAGCAGGGCCCCGGTGCCGCAGCCGACGTCGCAGATGCTGTCGCCAACAATGTCGCTGGCGATCCGGTCGATGCAGGCGTCGGAATTGTCGGTTCCGTCATGCACGCGCGGGTGTTCCCGGTAGAGCGTTTCGTATTCTTCGTCTGTCAGAAAAGGCGCGCGTTCGCGGAACGCCGCCAGCCGGGTAATGTGTTCCCCCCAGACACGGCGCGCAAGCCAGTGAAAGGCGGCGCTGTCGCGCAGGATCGGCGGGACGATATCCTCGAGCACAAAGCGGATCAGGTTGGTGGTTTCGCGTCGCATCTCGTTTCCTTTGGACCGGGGAGGTTTCCCGGCGTCTGTCTATCGTAGCACCGCTGTGCAAACACGCGAAATATCCGGGTCAGGTCAAAGCCTGTCGCCCGTGTCTTTTATGTTTCGCGCGCCAAATCCACCCCATGAGTGTGGCTGGAGTAAGGCCTGCGGATGGAAAAACCGGTGCGGGATGGCGGACGCAGGGGGCGTGGATCAGAGGCTGAGGGCGGGCAGAACAGTCAATTAGCGGCAAAACCCCGTGACAAAGCGGTTTTCCAGGGTTCCGGGCAGTGAAAACACCGGTGCTTTATTGACTCATGCTGCACTGGCACAATAGGAGGGGCCGGTCGGGTTGCGTGGTGCAGCCGCGACCGTTTCCCCAATGGAGCACATTGAAATGTCTGAACTGCGCGAAACCGCGATGTCGTCCAAGGCCTGGCCCTTTGAAGAGGCGCGCCGGTTGCTTAAACGCTATCAGAAAGGTGCTCCGGAAAAAGGGTATGTGCTGTTTGAAACCGGATACGGCCCGTCGGGCCTGCCGCATATCGGCACGTTCGGCGAGGTGGCGCGGACCACGATGGTCAAGCGCGCCTTTGAAGCGCTGTCGGACATCCCGACCAAGCTGATCTGTTTTTCGGACGATCTGGACGGGATGCGCAAGGTTCCCAGCAACGTGCCGAACCCCGAGGCGCTGGAAGAGCATTTGCAGCGCCCGCTGACCTCGGTTCCTGATCCGTTTGGCGAGTATGACAGTTTTGGCGAGCATAACAACGCGATGCTGCGCCGGTTCCTTGATACCTTTGGGTTCGAATACGAGTTCTACTCGGCGCGCGACTTTTATCGCTCGGGCCAGTTCGACGAGATTCTGAAGCGTGCCGTCGAGAAATATGACGACGTGATGGCCATCATGCTGAAAAGCCTGCGGGAAGAACGCCAGCAGACCTATTCGATCTTCCTGCCGATCCACCCGGAAACCGGGCGGGTTCTGTATGTGCCGATGAAAAAGGTCTGCGCCGAGACCTATACCGTCACCTTCGATGATGAAGACGGCAAGGAATGGACCGTTCCCGTCACCGGCGGCAACGTAAAGCTGCAATGGAAGCCGGATTTCGGGGCGCGCTGGGCGGCACTGGGCGTTGATTTCGAGATGTACGGCAAGGAACACGCGACCAACGAAAAGATCTATGACGGGATCTGCCGGGCCTTGGGTGGCCGCGCGCCCGAGCATTTCAGCTATGAGCTGTTTCTGGACGAGAACGGACAGAAGATTTCGAAATCGTCGGGCAATGGTGTCTCGATTGACGAATGGCTGACCTATGCGCCGACCGAGTCGCTGGCTTATTTCATGTACCAAAAGCCCAAGACGGCCAAGCGGATGCATTTCGACGTGATCCCGAAAGCCTATGATGAGTATCATCAGCAGCTGCGCGCCTATCCGGGGCAGGACCTGAAGGCGCAGTTGAACAACCCGGTCTGGCATATCCACGGCGGCGACGTGCCGGAATCGACCCTGATCGTTCCCTTTGCGATGCTGCTGAATCTGGCATCGGTTTCCGGTGCCGAAGACAAGGAGGCGCTGTGGGGCTTTATTCGCCGCTATGCGCCCGAGGCAACGGCAGAGAGCCATCCCGATCTGGACAAGGCGGCCGGTTTCGCCGTGCGGTACTTCAACGATTTCGTCAAGCCGACGCGCACGCATCGCGCGCCGACGGATCAAGAGCGCGAGGCGCTGGAAGCGCTGAAGGCGGCGCTTGAGGCATATGATGGCCCGACCGAGGATGAGGCGTTGCAATCGGTGGTCTATGCCATCGGACGCGAGCGGTTTGATCCGATGAAAGGGTGGTTCTCGGCGCTTTATGAGGTGCTGCTGGGGGCCTCGCAAGGGCCGCGTTTCGGGGGCTTTATCGCGCTTTACGGCGTGCCCGAGACCATTGCGCTGATCGACAAGGCACTGGCCGGAGAGCTGGTCTGATTTGACCTGAACCGGCATGGGGCTATCCTTGGAACAGGAGGTGGCCCCATGCGTCGACTACTGCTTGCATTATCCCTGAGCGCCGGGCTGGCGTCGGGCGCATTTGCGCAGAGTGCCGAGATCGAGGCCAATATCGCGGCACAGATACAGGCCTTCCGGGCGGATGACTTTGCGACCGCCTTCACCTTTGCCAGCCCCAGCATCCAGCGTCTGTTCCGAAACCCCGACAATTTCGGCGCGATGGTGCGCAATGGCTATCCCATGGTCTGGCGCCCCGCCGATGTGCGTTTTCTGGAACTGCGCGAGGTCGATGGCGCGCTATGGCAGAAGGTGATGATTACGGACGGTAACGGGCGGGTGCATCTTCTGGACTATCAGATGATCCCGCTGACGGAAGGCTGGAAGATCAACGGGGTGCAACTGTTGGGTGCCGCCGACCCTGCGGCCTGAGGCAACACCACCGTCACGGTGAGATGAGCCGTGGTTAATTCCTTTTCGATATCCAGACTGTCGCGTTCGGGGCGGACCTGAACACGGGGTTTGAACGCGTCGCCGGATTTGCGCGGCGCGATTGGGAAAGGGTTTTCAATGAACAAGGCAATCACCGACGGCATCGTGTTCATGCCGCCTCAATTCGCGAATGGTCTGACCGTCTGGTCTGCGGGGGACGGAACGCCCGGATCGCCCACATATGGCGGGTCCGGCACCGGGGTATTTGTTCCGGCGGATGCGGATTTTGCCGGTTGTCTTGAGATCCTGAAGGTCAACACAACGCAGCAATTGCGTTACATGGGGCAGACGCCGATCCTGCCCGGTTGCTATTTGCAGATCAAAGCCCGGGTCAAGGCGATCAGTGGACCGTTGCCGTCGGTGCGCATCGCAGCTTGGGCCGGTGGCGCGGGCGATGCGCATGTGGCCGGTGTTGTGGAGCAGGGTCCGGCCACCCAGCTGTCGGGCTATGGCACGGTTCACGAGATCACCGCGATTGTCGGAACCGGCCAGCGCCCGGGCGTGGACATGCCCTGGGGGCTGGCTGCCCTTTACGGGCATTTCGGCCTGGATATCGAAGGGGCCAACGGCGCGCTGGTGCGTGTCGATGATCTTGAGATCACCGATGTCACCGGGGTTTTTCTGCGCGAGATGATCAGCCTGGTCGATGTGCGCGACTTTGGTGCCGTTGGTGACGGTGTGACGGATGACTCGGTTGCGTTTGAGGCGGCGGATCAGGCTGCCGGTGGCCGCCGGGTCTTTGTTCCGCAAGGCAGCTATCACCTTGCGGAAAACACCAGCATCGATGCGGAGATTGAATTCGAAGGCACCGTCACAATGCCGGATGACAAAATGCTTTTGCTGACCAAGGATTTCCATCTGCCCGCATATATCGAGGCGTTCGGAGATGAGGAGCTGGCCTTCAAGAAGGCGTTTCAGGCTCTGCTGAACAATTCGGATCATGACTCGCTGGATCTGGGCGGGCGCAAGATTTCCGTTTCCACGCCGATCGACATGGCCGCTGCGGTTCCCAACAAGCAAAGCGGCTTTTCCACGCGCCGCGTGATCCGTAACGGGCAGTTCGATGTCAAAAGCGGTACCGCCTGGGACACCGAAACCTTCACCTCTGTCGCCACCTATGACCCGTCGGACAAGACACGCCTGACCAATGTCGCCAATGTGGCCAATATTCCGGTAGGATCGCTGGTTGAGGGCAGTGGTGTCGGGCGTGAGGTTTATGTGCGCTCGAAGAACATAGGTGCCGGTGAGATAACCCTGAGTGCGCCCATCTATGACGCCGCCGGTACCCAGACCTTTACCTTTCAGTCGTTCAAATACCTGCTGGATTTCAGCGGTTTCGATACGTTGCGGAAATTCGGCATGGAACAGATCGAGTTTCAGTGCAACAGCCGGTGCAGCGGCATTCGTCTGGCGGCCTCGGGCAGCACATTTTCGTTGAAGGACTGTTTTATCAGTCGCCCGAAGGATCGGGGACTGACCTCGACCGCGACGGGGTGCAAGGGGCTGCTGATCGACAATTGCCAGTTCTTGTCCTCAGAAGAAGCGCTTGACGTGACGGACCGGAATTCCATCGGGCTGAACACCAACTCGAACGACGTGAAGCTGCGTCACAATCGGGCGGTGCGGTTCAAGCATTTTGCCGTTCTGGGCGGCGGTACCAACTTGGTTCTGGGCAACCATTTCTTTCAGGGCGACGGCATCCCGCAAGGGGTCCGTACCGCGGGGCTGATCATGATCGGCACCTACAACACCTCGACCATTGCCGAGAACTATGTCGACAACTGCTTTATCGAATGGACCAATGAACGCGATGCGGCACCCACCTATACCAGCGGGTTCTCGTTCAGTTCGATGAGCATCACGGACAATATCTTTTTCTCGAGCGATGCACCGGCCTGGTTCAGCTATATCATCATCCGCCCCTATGGCGCTGGCCATTACCTGAATGGTGTGACGGTGACCGGGAACAAGTTCCGCGCCACCAGCGGTTCGATCGACCGGGCGGAACGGGTCGATACGTCTTTTGCCGATCTGGACAATAACAGGCATTCGAACGTGACCTACGAGAACAATACCTATCACGGGATTGGCAAGAGATCCTCGAACCCGCTGCGCATCCGCAGCCAGCAGAACTCGGTCGCGAATGTCTGGACTGTTTCGGCAAACGGCGAATTGCCGTTTGGCGGCAAGGCGCGCGGTTGCGACGGGGTCACTGCCATCGGGTCGCTGACCGGGGTGTTCAACAACCTTGTCTATTCGGCCCCTCATGTTCTGACGGAACAGGGGGTCAGTGGCGACAGTCTTATTCTGCGCTGGCCGGATCACCTGAAAGGCGAGGTCTCGGTCACGATGCGCATGGAGCGTTGAAACAGCGGCTGGCCGCCCATACCGGGTTGCCAGCCGCCTGATAAACGGGCGCAGAAAAGCGCGGATTGGCGCAGCGGTAAGGAAATAGGCGACGTTTCAATCTGATGTGCTAGGCTTGGGGAAAGAAATGGAGAATCCCGATGCCGAAAATCGCCAAAAACGCCAGTGTTCAGACAGTTATCACCACGTTTGAAATGACGCCCGGCACCTGTCAGGACCTTTTGGAAGCGCTGACCGACGCCTATTCCGAGTTCATTTCGAAGCAGCCCGGCTTTGTTTCTGCGGGGCTTCATGTGAATGATGCGCAAACCCGGATTGCCAACTATTCGCAATGGCAACGTCGCGAGGATTTCCTGGCCATGCTGCGGACCCCCGAGATGCGCGACCGCAACCGCAAGATCAACGAGCTGTGCAAGAGCTTTGAGCCGGTCATGTATGACGTTGCAGAGACATTTGGCTCTACCTGACCTGAATCAAAGCCTGCGGTGCATGTCTGTTTCAAAGTAAGTCTGCAAAACGGAGGCGCATGCTATGTATCACAACATTCTCGTTCCGATTTCTTTCGATGCTGAAAGAGACACGTCCGGGCCGTTGAAACTGGCCCGGGTTCTGGCCACACCGGACGCGCAGGTCACATTGCTGCATGTGGTTGAGCATATTCCGAATTATGCAATCTCGTACATGCCGGCGGAATATCTGTCCGAGGCCCGAAAGGCGATTCAGTCAGAGCTTGATACGCTGGCGTCGCAATTGCCGAATGCCACGGGCGTGGTGGTCGAAGGGCATTCCGGCCGGACCATTCTGGATTGGGCCGAGGCGCATCACCCGGACCTGATCATCGTGGCCTCGCACCGGCCGGGGATGCAGGATCTGCTGCTGGGGTCAACCGCGTCCCATATCGTACGCCACGCCCCTTGCGCGGTGCATGTGGTCCGGTAACGGTCGGACATCACTGGCAGTAAGCAAAATTGTGCCTGTGCGGGCGGTGGTTTCGGGCCGGGCCAGATTTTTTGAACCCGGTGGAACTGTGTTGCCTCGGCTTTGCCACATATTGCCCTTATGGGTCGGGGCATGTTGTTCAAGAAACCCTCGCAGGAAGCACCTGATCTGAACCCGCGCTCGGCCAGACGACACCAGCGCGCCGAGGCGGCGCGGCGGCAGGCGCTGTCCCCGCTGCGGATCCTGATCATGGTTCTGCTGCTGCCGCTGACGACCGTGCTGATTGCCACGGGCGTCTTTCTGCGCACCTCGGGCTATGAGCGGGACGAGGCGGTGATCCACCTGATCGCGCTGGCGGGGTGTGATGCGACACAGGCCATGGGGATCGGTCCATTCCGCGCAGGGCAGCCGGGATATCATGAGCGCAACGACCCGGATGGTGACGGGGTGGCCTGCGGGTATGCCGAGCTGGAGCTGCCACGCGCGACCACCGTGCAGGCGCAGGACCAGCCAAAGCCGCGCGAACGGTCGGTGGGAAGCGCCAAGTTCGTGCGCCCCTGATTTTCGGGGGGCGGGAAGGGGCTAGCCTTTCATCGCCTGTAGCAATTCCAACAACCCTTTGCGATCGTCGTCACTGGCATAATCGCCGGTGGCCAGCCGTTCGGCGATACGCAGGCGCAGGCGTTCCTGTTGAGTGCGGACCTCTTCCCCGGCGGTTTCGGCCAGCGTCTTCATGATCACCGCCACGGCCTGTTGGCGCTTGGTGGTGGGGTTGGCGATATAATCGACAAGGCTCTGCTGGCCGGAATCGAGGATGTTTTCGGCCAGTTCGCGCAGTTGGTCGCCATTGGGCAGCAGCGGGGTGGGTGCATCCTCGGGCGGCAGGATTTCCGGCAGGTTGCGTGGAACCTCGGCCAGAGCGTTCGCGCCATCGACAAAGGCTTCGGTGATCATCCGCGTGATCTTGATCGCGCGCGGGTCCTTGAACAGGGCCGAGGCGATGGCCACGCCGTAATCGGTATAGACCCACGGATTGACCCGCCGCCCGCCGCGGCCTTTGGGTTTTGAAATCACATTCTGTGATTGCAAATCGGCAACCTCGGCATCGGTCAGCTGAAAGCGGTAGCCTTCGAACAGGTCGGTGTTGCGCGACACCGCCTGATTAAACGCACTGACGGATTTTCCGTAGAACTGCGCCAGATCCTCGGCCAGCACCACGCGGGTGCCGCGCACCCTGTGAATTGCGCTTTGCACCTCATGCGCGCTGGGCAGGTTTTTCGGGTTCGTCATGGCAGCCGTTTGGAATCACAATTTGTGATTTCAAACGTGGAGGAGGGTGGGGCGGGGTGCAAGTTTGAAATGCCGGGGTTTGCCGCGTCCCCGACCGGAGGTTCGGCGTGTTCATTGGGGTATCTTGCGCAGATAAGCAAAGCGATAGGCAAGCGCGACGCCGCCTGCGCCGCCGACAATATTGCCGATCGTGACCCAGAACAGGTTGCCCATGGCCGCGCCCAAACCGAAATCGGCACCGGCAAGCGCGCCCTGCGGCAGCAGGTACATGTTGGCGACCGAATGTTCGAGCCCCAAGAGGACAAACGCCGCTATGGGCCAGAGTACCGCCATGATCTTGCCCGCCGCTGTTCTGGCCGCGAAGCTCAGCCAGACGGCAAGGCAGACCAACGCGTTGCACAGAATGCCGCGCGCAAACGCCTGGGTGGCAGAGAGGTCGGCCTTGCCATTTGCGATTGCTGATGCGGTGGCCCCCATGGGCCCGTCCAGCAAACCGGTTGCAGCGAAGGCCAGAGCCAGCGCGATAGACCCGACCAAGTTCCCAAGGTACACGAGGCCCCAGTTGCGCAGCAGGGCGCGCGGCGAGATTTTCCTGTCCACCGCCGCGATGGTCATCAGGGCGTTACCGGTGAACAGCTCGGCTCCGCCGACGATCACAAGGATCAGGCCCAGCGAGAACACGACGCCACCCAGAAACCGGGCCGGTCCGAATCCGGGGTCAACGCCGGTCATGACCATGGTGAAGGCGGCCCCGCCGAAGCCGATGAACACGCCCGCGTGTATCGCCAGAGTCAGCGTCTGACCGACCGTGAGATGTGCCTTGGCAACGCCAGCGGTTTCAACCACTTCGGCGATCTGGGCGGGTTTGTAGGCGTCAATTCCGGTTGGGTTCTGTGTTTGCATGGGACCCACTTTGCCGACGCATTCGTGGTGCGGCATTGATAGGGATCAAGCATCCATCGGTGCAAAAACAACCGCACTGGGGGCGAGGCTGCAACCCTGAAGGGACAGCCACCCGGATGCAGTGCGGTGTATGGTTGAAAATCGGCGCAAATCGCCGGTATCAATGCGAGATTTCGGACTGCCGTGCTAGAGTACGCGCGGCGGGGCCGTTCCGGCCGTGTTACATGGCAATTTCGCCAGACGACGGAGGATAGTGATGTTTGCACGAATTACCCAATACAAAATGAAGCCCGGTACGCGCGAGGCGGCGACGGCGAAGATGAATGAATTGAAATCCGACATCATGGGTATGCCCGGCATGCACAGCTTTACCAACGTGATGAACGAGGATGGTTCGGGCTATGTGATCTCGGTGGTCGAAAGCGAGGCGACCTCGAACGCAAACGCACCCAAAGTGGCCGAGCTGTGGGGCCATTTCGCCGAATTCATGGAAGGCCCACCGACGCCGGTTGGGTACGACGTGATTGCCCATTGGGATAAGGGGTAGCGGTTAGGGCGGGGATAGACCCGCCCTTTCTTTTATTTGGAGAGAACAGCGATTTGGACCTCATGTGGTCTGGCCAGGGTGTTCGGGTTCGTCATGGCAACCGCTTGGAAACACAATTTGTGAATTCAAACGTGGAGGAGTGCGCGCTGGGCTGCAAGGGTGGAGTGTGGGATGTGACTTACCTACTCAGGCAAACGCTCATAACTCTTTCCTTAGTATCACCGCCGTAACGGGTGTTGGACGGCAGTGCGATCCAGTCTCTGTGCCGATAACTCCAAAGAAACGGCCAATTCTCGCTGTTACACGCGACGCCATGTGGGGACTGGTAACCGTCGGAGCGATCTCGAATGGACTTGAACAAAGACGAACGTTCTATGATGCGTAACTCGGATGCTTTCGCGTATCTTTTCATTTGCCATTGCACTTGCAGGTTTTGCAACGCGACCGGACCTATCACTGTAAGCATTGCGCCAACAATAATAGTCGGTATTTTTGCCTTGCCCGGCATGATCGCAGCGGCTGCGGCCACCAAAAACAGTAAAATCAACGCCGCAAAGAAAAAAACAAAAAGTCTCGCGGTTAAAGCATCTCCCAGTAAAAATAGGATTGAGGCGGGCCATACAGCTAGCGCCAGCATTCGTAAGCCGCTAAAGCTCGAATCTACTCCAAGTCCCCAGATGATCATCAAAAGGAGCACGAACCATAGCATTGATATACTTCTGCCGGGCGACGCTTCGCGCCATCCTGCGAGCACACTTACCCATACCCAAACCATTGCTAGGAGTGAAATTGTTCCGAGCAGTCCAACTGCAATAAGAAGCGTGATCAAAAAACTTTCCTAAACCGATTGTCTAAGAAGATAGATTTCCTGCTTTGAGGCAAATTGCAACCGTCAGTTGCGTTTTAACCTACCGCTTCCTTCTCTTCACATTCCCACCCCGTTGCCCGGGTCGTCCAGCCGTTGACCGTCCGCGCGATTTCACTGCCTCCTCCGAGGCTTTCTCGACCGCCCATTGGCGGGCCATGGGGTCGTCGGCGATGGCCAGATCGACCGCTTCCAGGCGTTTGATCTCATCCCGGATGTTGGCGGCCTCTTCGAATTCCAGGTTCTCGGCGGCTTTGCGCATCTGGTCGCGCAGCCCGTTCAGGTGCGCCTCGAGGTTGGCGCCGTGCATCGGTTTGTCGATGGTCGCGGTGACGCGGTTCATGTCGACGTCGCCCTCGTACAGCCCGGCCAGAACATCCTCGACATTCTTTTTCACGGTCGCGGGCGTGATACCGTGTTCTTCGTTATAGGCCATCTGCTTGGCGCGGCGGCGGTCGGTTTCGGCCAGCGCACGTTCCATCGAACCGGTGATCTTGTCGGCATACATGATCACCCGGCCCTCGGCGTTGCGCGCGGCGCGGCCGATGGTCTGAACCAGCGAGGTCTCGGACCGCAAAAAGCCCTCCTTGTCGGCATCCAGAATGGCGACCAGCCCGCATTCGGGAATGTCGAGCCCTTCACGCAACAGGTTGATGCCGACCAGCACGTCGAAGGCGCCCAGACGCAGGTCGCGCAGAATCTCGATCCGTTCCAGCGTGTCGATATCGGAATGCATGTAGCGCACCTTGATACCCTGTTCGTGCAGGTATTCGGTCAGATCCTCGGCCATGCGTTTGGTCAGCGTCGTGACCAATGTGCGGTAGCCATCGGCGGCGACCTTGCGCACCTCGTCCAGCAGGTCGTCGACCTGCATCGACACGGGGCGGATTTCGACCTGCGGGTCCAGCAGGCCGGTGGGGCGGATCACCTGTTCGGTGAAGACGCCGCCGGTCTGGTCCAGCTCCCACGCGGCGGGGGTGGCCGAGACGAAGACGGATTGCGGGCGCATGGCATCCCATTCCTCGAACTTCAAAGGCCGGTTGTCCATGCAGGACGGCAGGCGGAACCCGTGTTCGGCCAGCGTGAACTTGCGCCGGTAGTCGCCCCGGTACATGCCGCCGATCTGCGGCACGCTGACATGGGATTCGTCGGCAAAGACGATGGCGTTGTCGGGGATGAATTCGAACAGGGTTGGTGGCGGTTCGCCCGGAGCGCGGCCGGTCAGATAGCGCGAATAGTTCTCGATCCCGTTGCAGACGCCGGTGGCCTCGAGCATTTCCAGATCGAAATTGGTGCGCTGTTCCAGCCGCTGCGCCTCGAGCAGTTTGCCTTCGCCGACCAGCTGGTCGAGGCGCATCCGCAGTTCTTTTTTGATCCCGATGATGGCCTGCTGCATCGTCGGTTTCGGCGTCACGTAGTGGGAGTTCGCATAGACCCGGATATGGTCCATCGTGTCGGTTTTTTCGCCGGTCAGCGGGTCGAATTCGGTGACCTGTTCCAGTTCCTCGCCGAAGAAGGACAGTTTCCAGGCGCGGTCTTCAAGGTGGGCGGGCCAGATTTCCAGACTGTCGCCCCGCACCCGGAACGAGCCGCGCTGAAACCCCTGATCGTTGCGGCGGTATTGCTGGGCCACCAGATCGGCCATCACCTGCCGCTGGTCGTATTCGTGACCGACCTTCAGATCCTGCGTCATCGCCCCGTAGGTTTCGACCGAACCGATACCGTAGATGCACGACACCGAGGCGACGATGATCACGTCATCGCGTTCCAGCAGCGCCCGCGTGGCCGAGTGGCGCATCCGGTCGATCTGTTCGTTGATCTGGGATTCTTTTTCTATGTAGGTGTCAGAGCGCGGCACATAGGCTTCGGGTTGGTAATAGTCGTAATAGGACACGAAATATTCCACCGAGTTTTCGGGGAAGAAGCCCTTGAATTCACCGTATAACTGCGCCGCCAGCGTCTTGTTGGGGGCCAGGATGATGGCGGGGCGCTGGGTTTCCTCGATCACCTTGGCCATGGTGAAGGTCTTGCCCGTTCCGGTCGCGCCCAGCAGCACCTGATCGCGTTCCCCGTCCAGCACGCCGCCCGCCAGTTCCTTGATCGCCGTGGGCTGATCGCCCGCCGGATTGAATTCGGTATGCATCACGAATTGCTTGCCGCCTTCCAGTTTCAGGCGCGCGCGCACGTCTTCGGCGGTCAGTTGGGTCTTGTCGGAATGGGCGTAAGGCATTGGCAGGCTCCGGGCGTCAGGCCCTTACATTTGTTCTTATTTTGTCCAACTGCAAGGGCCGATCCGGATTCATTGCCCGCTATGCGGTCTGAGGCCGTGCGACGGGTGAGACGGTGTGATGTTCTTGCGTTTGTTTGGCGAGACCCTATTCCGACCTGATGACAGTTTCTGGCATGAGTTCGCAGGCGGAGCCGCGACAATTGCAATCTTGCCCCCGGGCGCGCTCTGAAGCATAAACGGGCTCAGCCAAGTGAGTACGGAGAGGCGACATGCGCGCACGGATCTACCAGCCCGCAAGAAATGCGATGACCTCGGGGATGGCCAAGACCCGCAAATGGGTTCTGGAATACGCCCCGGCCTCGGCGCGCGAGGTTGATCCGCTGATGGGCTGGACGTCGTCCAGCGACACGCAGGCTCAGGTGCGCCTGAAGTTCGACACGCGGGAAGAGGCGCTGGATTATGCCAAGGCCCACGGTATCGATGCCGAGGTCAGCGAGCCGCACAAGCGCAAACCCAATCTGCGCGCGCGGGGCTATGGCGAGAATTTCGCAACCGACCGGCGCGGCCCCTGGACGCACTGAATGATCGAAATCCGAAAGGCTGACCCGACATCGGACGTATTGCGCCCGATTGTCGATGCGCATTTTGCCCATGGTGAAACTGCGGGACCTGCGGAAAGCAACCACACGATGGACGCTGAAGCCTTGGCTGGGCCGGGGGTGCGGTTCTGGGCCATTTTTGACGGACAGGAGCCATTGGGATGCGGTGCGCTGAAAGCGCTGCCCGATGGAACCGCCGAAGTAAAATCAGTGCATATTCTGGCGCAGGCAAGAGGGCGCGGGCTGGCGCGCGTGCTGATGGTGCATCTGGCTGAACAGGCTGGCGCAGAGGGGTGCGAGGCTTTGGTTCTTGAGACCGGGGCGAGCCATCTTCGCGAATATGATGCCGCCCGTAAGCTGTATGAGTCGCTGGGATATTCCTATTGCGGGCCTATCTTTGGGTATGTTGACGATCCCAACAGCGCATTCATGCGCTTGCCTCTTGAACCCCGCGGGTAAAAACCGCAAGAAGGGCGCAGCGGTCCCTTAGCTCAACTGGATAGAGCAGCTGACTTCTAATCAGCAGGTTGAGGGTTCGAGTCCTTCAGGGATCGCCATTTGCAAACCAGATCAATACCGGACATGCGCCTGCTTTGGTCGGCGCGTCGTGATCTTGTGGCTTTTTGGTGTGGTATGAGGGGCTGGACGAGGGGGTCATGCCAGCCCCTCTAAGGGGGTCACAGAGTGGTAGTACGTGTTCCTTAAGTACAATCTAACGTGATTCACCGTGCGGCGATATTGGGGGATTCCCGTAGGCTGGTATTTGCGCGGAAATATGCATGTCAGGCAGTGCAATCCTGTTGAGATCAGACCGGTTTTTTGCGCGGTATTCGTGTTGAGGCTGCGGGAACCGCTGGCAAAACCGGGGGCGATGCAAAAAATATATTGCAACCGGTTGCAAAGAAAATCATTGTTACGCACAACAACAAGATTCGGGAGAGCTGCATGTTGAGGGTCGGATTGCTGGGTGCCGGACGTATCGGGCGCGTTCATGCGCAGGCCATATCTTCCCATCCGGGAAGCAGGCTGTGTGCGGTATCCGATGCGCTGCCCGAGGCGGCGAACAACCTCGCGGATGAATATGGGGCCGAGGCGCGCAGGTCAGAAGAAATTATCGCTGATCCCGAGATTGACGCGGTTCTGATTGCAACGCCGACGGATACGCATTCCGACCTGATCGAGGCGGCCACGGGCGCTGGCAAAGCCGTTCTGTGCGAAAAGCCCGTCGATCTGAGCCTTCAGAGGGCACAGGATTGTCTGAAAGCGGTCGCGGGGCGCGGCAAACCTGTCATGATCGGGTTTAACCGGCGGTTCGATCCCAATTTTGCAGCTTTGAAGGCCGGGCTGGACGCGGGTGAAATCGGCAAGGCCGAACTGTTGTCGATCACGTCATTTGACCCGGCCCCGCCACCGGTCAGCTACGTAAAAGTGTCCGGAGGACTGTTTCGGGACATGATGATCCACGATTTCGACATGGCGAACTTTCTGATGGGGGATGTGCCCCAGACCGTCACAGCGGTGGGATCGTCGCTTGTGGATGCAGAGATCGGCGCAGCAGGCGATGTGGACACGGCCGTGGTCACAATGACTTACGCAGACGGCCGGATTGCGGTCATCAAGAACTCGCGCCGGGCGGCCTATGGCTATGATCAGCGGGTCGAGGTGCTGGGTTCGGAAGGGTTGTTGCAGGCGCATAACATGCTGGAAAACACCGTCGTGAAATCGACGGCAGATGGCGTTGTGGGCGCAAAGCCGACTTATTTCTTTCTGGAACGCTACATGCCGGCCTATCGCGTGGAATGGGCCGCATTTGTTGATGCCGTCAGCGGCGGTTCCAACGTTCCCGTCACGTTGCAGGATGGTGTGGCGGCGCTGGCGATGGCCGAGGCCGCGACCCTGTCAGCGCAGACGGGAATGCCCGTCCGGATGGAGGAAATTTTGAAACCGGTTGCAAAATGACCAAAATTCTTCAAACTAACGACAGCTCGGCCCTGAGCCGCAGCCACTGAGATTCGGCACAGCCGGATGATTGGGGCCGGTACCCCAACAGAAGATCAGACTGAACCAATGGGAGGAAACTGAAATGAAGAAATTCGTTAAAGGTGCACTTGCCGCAGGGGCACTGGCCCTGGCGACGCCCGCTCTTGCGCAGGACATCGTGGTCGTATCGCATGGCCAGGCCAATGACGCATTCTGGAACGTCGTGAAGAACGGTGTTGAACAGGCTGGCAAGGATGTCGGAGTGAATGTGGAATACCGCGCTCCGGAAACTTTCGACATGGTGGCCATGTCGCAGCTGATCGACGCTGCCGTGAACCAGGAGCCCGATGGCCTGATCGTTTCGATCCCGGATGCGGATGCGCTTGGCCCGTCGATCGAACGCGCCGTTGCCGCAGGCATCCCGGTGATCTCGATCAACTCGGGGTCGGATGTGTCGAAACAGCTGGGTGCGTTGCTGCACGTGGGTCAGGACGAGTTTGACGCCGGGAAAGCTGCGGGCGAACAACTGGCTTCGATGGGGGGCAAAACCGCGATCTGTGTGAACCACGAAGTGGGCAACGTTGCGCTGGACCTGCGTTGTGCAGGTTTCGCGGAAGGCTTTGGCGGTAATGTCGAAGTTCTGCCGACCTCGAACGATCCGTCGGAAATCGAGTCGAAAGTCTCGGCTGCTCTGGCTGCTAACGAAGCCGTCGATACGGTTATGGCGCTGGGTGCAAGCTCGGCCGGAGAGCCGACTGTTGCCGCTGTCAAAGCATCGGGCCGTGACGTGAATGTTGCGTCCTTCGACCTGTCGGCCAACTTCCTGCAATCGATTGCGGATGGCGACGCGGCCTTTGCCATTGATCAGCAGCAGTATCTGCAAGGGTATCTGTCGGTGAACTTCATGGGCCTGCACGCCAAATACGGCCTGATGCCCGGTGGTAATGTTCCTTCGGGTCCGAACCTGATCACTCAGGACAAGGCCGCGCAGGTGATCGAGCTGTCCGCGCAGGGCATCCGCTGATCCATACCGCAACCTGAACAAAACGGGGCGGCGCGGTGGCGCCGTTCCCACCCAAGTGGGAGGAAACGATGAGTGACTCAGCACAAATCGCCGGGGACGAAAGGGTCAAGAAAGAACCTTTCATGACCAAGCTCATGAAACGGCCCGAACTCGGTGCGATGGCGGGCGTCGTTCTGGTGGTCATCTTCTTTGCCATCACAGCAGACGATTCGATGTTTACCCTGGCCGGGGTCATGAACTTCATGACACCTGCGGCACAGCTGGGCATTCTGGCAATCGGTGCGGCCCTTTTGATGATCGGTGGCGAGTTTGATTTGTCCATCGGTTCAATGGTGGCGTTCGCGGGCTTGTTTTTCGGCGTCTGTGTGGTGACATGGCAGTTGCCACTGATCGTTGCGATCCCCATGACATTTGTATTCGCGGCATTCGTCGGGGCGGTGAACGGCAATATCGTCATAAGATCCGGTCTGCCGTCCTTTATCGTGACGCTGGCTTTCCTGTTCATTCTGCGTGGCTTGTCCCTTGTTGGCCTCAAAGCGGCGACCGGAGGGTCGACCCAGTTGCGCGGTGTGCGTGACGTGGTTGAAAACGACTGGCTGGCGCCGTTCTTTTCGGGCGAAGCCTTTGGCAGCCTGTTTGCCTGGCTGGCGGCCAATGGCATGATCGACACCTTCAAAAGCGGAGCACCCAAGGTGCCCGGCGTTCCGGTCGAAATCCTGTGGTTCATCGTGCTGGCATTGGCCGCCACCTATGTGTTGCTGCGAACCCCGGCGGGGAACTGGATTTTCGCGGCGGGCGGTGACAGCACTGCGGCATCGAATTCCGGTGTTCCCGTGAGCAAGATCAAGGTGTCTCTGTTCATGCTGACCGCCTGTTGCGCTGCATTGGTGGCCATCATTACGGTGATCGACGCGGGCTCGACCGACGCACGGCGTGGTTTCCAGAAAGAATTCGAGGCGATCATCGCTGCCGTGATCGGGGGCTGTCTGCTGACGGGCGGATATGGCTCGGCCATCGGGGCGTTCTTTGGTTCGATCATCTTTGGCATGGTTGTCATCGGACTGACCTATACGGATTTCGATCAGGACTGGTTCCAGGTGTTCCTGGGCGCGATGCTGCTGATTGCCGTTCTGTTCAACAACGCGATCCGCAAACGCGTAACCGGGGAGCGCTGATATGACCGAAGATACCAAGTTCCACCATGGCGATGCGGCAGGCGATCAGGCCCCCATCGTGGAAATGAAGGATATCGAGAAGCACTTTGGCAACATCATCGCATTGGCGGGCGTCAGTTTCGACGTCAAACCGGGTGAATGCCACTGCCTGCTGGGCGATAACGGCGCGGGCAAGTCGACCTTCATCAAGACCATGTCCGGGGTACATAAACCCACCAAGGGCGAGATCTTTTTCGAGG
This sequence comes from Ruegeria sp. AF7, assembly GCF_056541885.1. Classification (NCBI taxonomy): domain Bacteria; kingdom Pseudomonadati; phylum Pseudomonadota; class Alphaproteobacteria; order Rhodobacterales; family Roseobacteraceae; genus Ruegeria; species Ruegeria sp. AF7. Next base: position 237,268 of record NZ_JBQFYX010000004.1, read on the forward strand.
GCAAACCGCTGCATTTTGACACTCCGCGGGATGCGATGGAGGCAGGCATTGCGACCGTGTTTCAGGATCTGGCGATGATCCCGCTGATGAGCGTCACGCGCAACTTTTTCATGGGGCGCGAGCCGACCAAGGGTAAGGGTCTGCTGAAACGGTTCGATGTTGAACACGCGAATGAGGTCTGCATGGAAGAGATGCGCAAGATGGGCATCAACCTGCGCGGGCCGGATCAGGCTGTTGGCACCTTGTCTGGGGGGGAACGGCAGACCGTTGCCATTGCCCGCGCCGTGTATTTTGGTGCCAAGATCCTGATCTTGGACGAGCCGACCTCGGCCCTTGGTGTGCGCCAGACTTCGAACGTTCTGGCCACCATCGACAAGGTGCGCAGTCAGGACGTCGGCGTGGTTTTCATCAGCCACAACGTGCGTCACGCGCTGGCGGTGGGTGACAGGTTCACCGTTTTGAACCGGGGCAAGACGCTGGGCACAGCAACGCGTGGCGAGATCACGCCAGAGCAGTTGCAGGACCTGATGGCAGGCGGTCAGGAAATGGCCGAGCTAGAAGGATCGCTGGGCGGTACGGTTTAAAGTACAGAACTTGGATGCCCCAATGGGGCATCCATCGGGCCGTGGCACGTGACGCCCCACTTTTTTCAGGCTTTGATACAAAAGCTGGCACCTTCGCAAATGAGAAAACCCGCAGGCCGCCAAAGGCGGAGCTGAGTTGAAAGGGATCATGATGAGCAAGAAAGTCCGACTGACCGCGGCGCAGGCTCTGGTGCGCTATCTGGGCGCGCAGATGAACGAGGGCGGAGAGCCCTTTATCGCAGGTGTCTGGGCGATTTTCGGCCATGGCAACGTGGCCGGTCTGGGCGAGGCGTTGCACGGTGTGAAAGACAGCCTGCCCACCTATCGCGGTCATAATGAGCAGACCATGGCGCATTGCGCGATTGCCTATGCCAAGCAGTTGGGGCGCAGGCGGGCGATGGCGGTCACTTCGTCCATCGGGCCGGGGGCCACCAACATGGTTACCGCTGCGGCGCTGGCCCATGTGAACCGCCTGCCGGTTTTGTTGCTGCCCGGTGACGTGTTCGCCACGCGTGGCCCTGACCCGGTTTTGCAGCAACCCGAAGTGTTCTCGGACGGAACTATTAGTGCAAATGACTGTTTCAGACCGGTCAGCCGCTATTTCGACCGCATCACCCGGCCGGAGCACCTGTTGACGGCGCTGCCGCGTGCCTTCCGCACCATGACGGACCCGGCGGATTGCGGACCCGTGACGCTGGCCTTTTGTCAGGACGTGCAGGCCGAGGCTTATGACTATCCCGTTAGCTTTTTTGAGCCGCGCGTCTGGTATCAGCGCCGCATTCGCCCGGATGAGGGTGAGCTGACGCGTGCTGTGGCCGCAATCAAGGCAGCCAAGCGCCCTGTGATCGTGGCCGGGGGTGGTGTGCATTATTCGGATGCGACCGCCGCGTTGCAGCGCTTTGCCGAAGCGCACAACGTGCCGGTGGCCGAGACGCAGGCCGGTAAATCCGCGCTGGCCTGGGATCACCCCCTGAACCTTGGTCCGATTGGCGTCACAGGCGGTGAGCCTGCCAATGATATCTGCGCCGAGGCTGATCTGGTGCTGGGCGTCGGCACCCGCTTTCAGGATTTCACCACCGGGTCCTGGGGATTGTTCGCAAACCCCGAGCGGGAGTTGATCAGCCTGAACACAGCCGCCTATGACGCGGCAAAGCACGGCGCGATGCCGCTGCAGGCTGACGCCCGCGTTGGGCTGGGTGACCTGAGCGACGCGTTGGGCGGTTACCGCGCGCCTGATATGCCCGCGACGCTGAAGTCGGAGTGGTTTGCCAAGGTCGACGCGTTGACCGACGCGCCAGCGGACAGCAATGCGCTGCCCACGGATATGCAGGTGATTGGCGCCGTGCAGCGGGCGGCCAATGAAAACACCGTTGCCATGTGTGCCGCGGGCACAATGCCGGGTGAGCTGCACAAGCTGTGGAAGGCACCGCGCCCCGGTGCTTATCATATGGAATATGGCTTCAGCTGCATGGGGTATGAGATCGCCGGTGCCATGGGCATCAAGATGGCCCAGCCCGACCGCGACGTGATCTGCTTTACCGGCGACGGTACTTACATGATGGCGAATTCCGAAATGGCGACGGCGGCGATGATGGGGATTTCGTTCACCGTTGTGGTCACCGACAATCGCGGCTTTGGCTGCATCAACCGTTTGCAGATGGGAACCGGCGGGGCCGAGTTTAACAACCTGCTGGATCACGCAATTGGCGGCGAAAATTCGGTGATCGACTTTGCCAAACATGCCGAAGCAATGGGGGCGACCGCGGTCAAGGTCAGCTCGATCGCCGAGCTTGAGGAGGCACTGGCCAAACGCGCCGAGGTCAGAGGCCCTTATGTGGTGGTGATCGACACCGATCCTTATCCTTCGACCGAATATGGCGGAACGTGGTGGGAAGTGGCGGTGCCCGAGGTCAGCATCCGCCCGGAAGTTAATGAAAAACGTGCGGCCTATGAGGTCGCCATCAAGGAAAGAAACACCAAATGAGCGTGAAGATCGGTATTTCTCCGATTGCCTGGCAGAATGATGATCTGCCGGACCTGACCGCAGCCTACACGATGGAGCAGGCGCTGAAAGAAGCGCGCGAGATCGGCTATACCGGTGTTGAACGGGGTCAGCGGATGCCGGGCGACACCGAAGGGTTGCGCGCCTATCTGGAGGCCAATGACATCGCGTTGTGTGGCGGCTGGTGCTCGGGTAGTACTCTGGTCAATGACCTGGACGCCGAAATCGCTGTCGTGCGTGAACAGGTCGAACAATTTGTTGCGCTGAACAGCCCCTGCATCGTTTACGCCGAGTGTTCCAATACTGTTCAGGGGCAGATCGGAACGCCGGTCAATGACCGCCCGAAGCTGTCCAAAGACGAGGTTCTGGCCTATGCGGCCAAGCTGACCGAGCTTGCCAAATGGATGGCAGATCAGGGTATGCCGATGGCCTATCACCATCACATGGGCACGATCATCGAAAGCGAAGATGAGGTGAACTGGCTGATGCAGGGTTCCGGCCCCGAGCTGAAGCTGTGTTTCGATACGGGCCATCTGCTGTTTGGTGGCGGCGATGTGATGGCCACGCTGAACCGTTGGGGCGACCGGGTGCACCATGTCCACTTCAAGGATATCCGCCCTGACATCGTGCAGGACACGCGCGAGAACAATCGCAGCTTTCTGGATGCCGTAATTGCCGGCGCATTCACCGTGCCGGGTGATGGGTGCATCGACTTTCAGGCCGTAGCCAACGCGTTGAAAGCAATGGATTACGCGGGCTGGATCGTGGTCGAGGCAGAGCAGGACCCCGCCAAGGCGCCGCCCTATGAGTACTCCAAATTGGGCTATGACCACATCGTCGAGGTTTGCGGCAAGGCAGGGTTGGAGATCACCGTTTAATCACCGCCCCACGGGGCAACACCGAAGCCATGAAAGAGGAGTTTGTCATGGTATATCAAGACCTTGGATATGTCGGCTATTTTGACCGGGAATCCTGCGATCTGGATGAATTCAAGGTGTTGACCTCGCAAAACCTGACAGCCGGTGCGGTGCCTCATGCCGCATCGGTGCAAAAGAACGTTCCGATCTATGATATGCGTGCGCTGCGCCCAGCGCTGGAGAAGGCAGATCAAAGAAAAGCGCTGCTGGCGGAATGGGCGTATGTGCTGGACAAATCTGCGGGTGTGATCGTTCTAAGAGGCGCATTTGCGGATACGTCTGTGATCGACCGGGCGACCGCTGTGTTCCATCAGATTATCGAGGAAGAACGTCAGGGCGGGGCGGGGGAAGGTGACCACTTCGCGGCCTCGGGTGCGAATGACCGGATATGGAACGCGTTACAGAAACTGTGCTTGCGCGATCCCGAGGGCTTTGCGCTCTATTTCGGGAATGTGGCCATTGCAGCGGCTTGCGAGGCGTGGCTGGGGCCGAACTATCAAATGACCGCGCAAATCAATCAGGTGCGCCCCGGCGGCAAGGCACAGCAGGCGCATCGGGATTATCATCTGGGCTTTCAAACCGCCGACAGCGCCGCCCGGTATCCGGCCCATGCCCATCTGGTGACGGCTTCGCTGACCTTGCAGGGGGCGGTTGCGCATTGTGACATGCCCGTGGAAAGCGGCCCAACCAAACTGCTGCCGTTTTCGCAGCTTTATGCGCCGGGATATCTGGCCTTTCACGATGCGGCACACCGGGCGTTTTTCGAAGAGAACTACATTCAGTTGCCCCTTGAAAAGGGGGATGCCGTTTTCTTCAACCCGGCGCTGTTCCACGCTGCCGGGGAAAACAGCAGTGCGGATATTCAGCGGATGGCGAACCTGTTGCAGGTCTCGTCTGCCTTCGGTCGTGCGATGGAGATGGTTGACCGGCAGTCCATGTCGCAGGCGGTGTTTCCGTCGCTGGTCGCCCTGAAACAACGGGGGGCGCTGAGTGCGGCAGAGCTGAATGCCGCTATTGCCGCAACGGCTGAGGGCTATCCGTTCCCGACCAATCTGGACACCGACCCGCCGATTGGTGGTAACGCGCCTGAAAGCCAGGCCGACATATTGCACCGGGCCGTATCGGAAGGGTGGGCCGAGGCCCGACTGTCCGAGGCGCTTTCGGCCCTGCAAACACGGCAAGCGGCCTGAGGGCGATACAGGCGGGCCGTTTAGGCCCGCCCAATAAGGAGAACAAGAATGGCAGACCTGCTGAAGAAGCCTATTGGAACCCGTGGCAAGGTACATGACATCACCCCGGACAGTGCCGGATGGCGATATGTGGGTTTTGGGCTGTATCATCTGCAAGCGGGCGACAGGGCGGCCGAGGCGACAGGAGACCGCGAGATCATTCTGGTGATGGTCGAAGGCAAGGCACGGATCACCGGGGCCGGTCAGGACTGGGGTGTATTGGGCGACCGGATGAACGTGTTCGAAAAGACACCGCCGCATAGCCTGTATCTGCCCAACGGAACCGAGTGGGAGGCTGTGGCGGAAACCGACTGCGTTGTGGCGGTGTGCTCGGCCCCGGGTAAGGGCGGCCACAAAGCGCGCCGGATCGGGCCGGATGGCATCACGCTGACCGAACGCGGCAAGGGTGTGAATACGCGGTATATCAACAATATCGCGATGGAGAACGAGGATTATGCCGACAGTCTGCTGGTGACTGAGGTCTTTACGCCCAATGGGCACTGGTCCTCTTACCCCAGTCATCGACATGATGAGGACGATTTTCCCCGCATCACCTATCTGGAAGAGACGTATTACCACCGCCTCAACCCGGCCAACGGGTTCGGAATTCAGCGGGTTTATACCGATGATGGCCAGTTGGATGAGACGATGGCTGTCTCCGATGGCGATGTTGTGATCGTTCCGCGTGGCCATCACCCTTGCGGCGCGCCCTATGGGTTTGAGATGTATTACCTGAACGTCATGGCGGGCCCCCTGCGCAAATGGCGGTTTGCCCTGGCCCCCGAGGTCGAATGGATCATGGAGCGTGACGGATGAGCCAAGACTTCGCCAATTACCCTAGCCTTGCGGGCAAAACGGTTATCATCACCGGCGGGGCCGGGGGAATTGGTGCGGAAACCGTTCGCGCCTTTGCCGCGCAAGGGGCGAAGGTCGGGTTTCTGGATATCAATGCGGATGCGGGCCATGCTCTGCTGGCGGACTTGGACGGTGAACACGCCTTTGCGCAATGTGACCTGCGCGATATCGAAGGGACGCGGGCTGCGCTGGAGCAACTGGTCGAGGAGCTGGGCGAGGCGGATGTGCTGGTCAACAACGCCGCCCAGGATGACCGCCACGACTGGCGCGAGGTGACGCCGGACTATTGGGATGAGCGGATGGCGACCAATATCCGCCATATGTTCTTTGCCATTCAGGCTGTGGCCCCGGGTATGATCGCCAAGGGCGCAGGTTCGATCGTCAACATAGGATCGAATTCCTGGTGGGAGGCCGGGGCAGGTTTTCCGGCCTATGCCACCGCCAAATCGGCGGTGCATGGCCTGACCCGCACCATGGCGCGCGAATTGGGCGATCACCGCATTCGTGTGAACACGGTGGTGCCGGGCTGGATCATGACCGAGCGCCAGAAAGACCTGTGGGTCACGCCCGAGGCGCTGGCCAAACAGGTGGACCGTCAATGCCTGCCCGATCCGATAGAGCCTGTCTATGTCGCGCGCATGGTTCTGTTTCTGGCCTCGGACGACGCCGCCATGTGCAGCGCGGGCAACTTCATGGTCGAGGGCGGCTCGATCTGAAGGCGAAAGCGCGCGTTAACGTTGCGGTGGTGCGCCAAAGGCACGGATGACCATGCGCGCGGCGGCTTCGACCGGATCGTGGGTTTCTTTCAGGATCGTGACGCGATCAAACCGATCCGGGTCACGATTGACGGCCTCACGCATGGCATTTCCGAACGCCACACGCAGCTCGGTCCCGATGTTGAACTTGCAGATCGAGGTTTCGCGGGACAGCTTCACGCGCTGATCTATCGGCACGCCCGACCCGCCATGAATGACCAGAGGTACTGTGGTCATGGCGTCGATCTCGGCAATACGGGCTTCGTCCAGACCGCCTTCCTTGTTTTGTTGCAGATGGACGTTGCCGACCGATATCGCCATCGCATCCACACCGCTTTCACGTGCGAACTGGGCCGCTTCTGCCGGGTCGGTGCCGTTCGATCCTTCACCGCCCGAGTACCCGACAAAACCAATCTCGCCCTCGCAGGAAATCCCTGCCGCATGGGCCATCTCGGCAATTGCGGCGGTTTCATCGATGTTTTGCCGCAGGGGTTTGCGCGATCCGTCGAACATCAGCGAGGTGAACCCGCTGTCCAGCGCGATCTTGCAGTCCTCGAAGGTATAGCCGTGGTCCAGATGCGCCACGACGGGCACCGAGGCGTTTTCGGCCAGATACCGGAACATCTTGCCCAGGATCGGCAGTGGCGTGTGCTCGCGGCAGCTGGGTCCGGCTTGCAGGATCACGGGCGCATTCTCGGCCTCGGCCGCGGCTACATAGGCGCGCATGTCTTCCCAGCCGAGTGTGACCAGCCCGCCTACGGCATAGCCCTGTTCATAAGCGGGTTGCAGGACGTCTTTCAGTGTGACGAGGGTCATTTGAATTTCGCAATCATGTCTTTGATGCCAGGAATGGTCTCGATCTGATAGGCATGTGTGGGCTGGAAATACTGCACCAGAGAACGCTGGGTCAGGCCGCCGAGGATGGTGAAATAATACATCTCGTACCCCGGCAAAACGCAGCAGGGGTGATAGCCCTTGTCGATGCAAACGGTCGATCCATCCACGATGTGATAGGCGTCGCCCGGCTGGTTATCTTCGCGCTGCAACATCTGAAGGCCCGAGCCCCAGTTGGGCTTGAACCGGAAATTATAGGTCTCATCGTGGCGGGTCTCGTCCGGCAGGCGGTTGGTGTCATGCTTGTGGCTGGGGAAGCCCGACCAGCCGCCCTGACCGACGGTGAACAGCTCACTCACCAGCAGGCGGCCGACCTTGTCGTGTTGCTTTTGGCCAAGGATGTGTTTGATCTTGCGGTGGGTTTTGGTGTCGTCGCTGCCATATTGCACAAGGTCGTGTTCGCGCACATCGAACGGGTCCAGCACCTTGTCGTATTTCGCACCGGCAATGAACACCTCGGTCGCGTCAGAAACGCAGACCACCTGTACCTTTGCGCCGACGGGCACATAGATGCCCTCGGGCTCGCCATCCCAGACATCTTCGCCCCGGTTGCCCAGACTGGGGAAGGAAACGCCTTCGACATCCACATCGACGCTGCCGGTTGCAGGGACGATGCAGGTCTCGTAGCCCGGCACCTGGTATTCGAACGCCTCGCCTTTTTTCAGTTTGACGATGTTGAAATAGTTCAGCGGAACGGACGGATCACCGGCGTCAACGATGGGCTTGTTCTGATTGTCATAGGGCGCGATATGCATGGGATACTCCTATGTGGTCGGGCCGGGGTGAGAGGCGAGGAACGCGTTCAGTTCGGGGGTCGTCGGCATGGCGGGGGCGCAGCCGGGTTTGGAAACGACAATGGATGCGCAGGCGGAACCGCGCATCACCGAGTCTTTCAGCGAGTGCCCCGCCGCGATCGAAGCCAGAAGCCCTGCCATGAAACTGTCACCAGCCCCGACTGGCTTGATGGCGTCCACTGGGTAGATCCCGGTTCTGATTTCCTGCCCATCCGCCAGCGTCACGGCGCCTTTTTCGCCCATCTTGTAAATGACAACCCGGCCCGGTTTCCTGGCGAGGTCCTGTGCCTTGGCAAAGCCCTTTTCCATGCCGCCGGCCATGAAGCCGAACTCTTCATCATTGCCGACAATCAGGTCACAGGCTTCGCCCGCACGGGACAGAACGTCAGCGGCAATTTCTGGCGATGGCCAGCTGTAGGGGCGGTAATCAACATCGAAAATGATCGGAAGGCCAGCTTTGCGCGCGTTTTCAAACCCTTGGAACGTGGCGCTGCGCGAGGGTTCCGACGCAAAGACGGTACCAGCCGAGATCAGGGCCGAGAAGGATGAATAATCAACCTTGTCGACATCCGCGTCAGTAACCTGAAAATCGACCGCACCGTTGCGGTAGATGACATTCTGAAAGTTATCGGTCCGGCTTTCATACAGGGCCAGAGAGGTGCGATACTCACCCCCCAACACGCGGATATAAGAGGTATCCACCCCGTAATGTTGCAACCGGTTGAGGCAGAACCGACCAATTGCATCGTCCGAGACGGAGGTGATCAAGGATGCCTGACTGCCCAGCTTGACCAGACCAGCGCAGATATTCGCGGACGAGCCGCCAAGATCGGCATGGAACGTATCGGCCTCTTCGCTTTTGACACCGACCGGGTCTGCGTAAAGGTCCATACCCGCACGCCCCAGAACGGCAAAGCGGTTTCCTTTGATACCCTCCATCAAAGCGCTCACGTCATATCCTCCGGCAAAGTGGGGTGGGCAAAGTTTGGACCTTGCGTTGAATCGATTCACACGATACTGATTTTGCAACCGGTTGCAAACACAATGTGCGAGGCCATGGCAGATGCCTGAAATCGGAGTGGGAATCGTGGGTGGCGGTTATATGGGCAAGGCCCATTCCGTTGCCATGTCGGCCGTCGGTGCGGTGTTCAACACGGCGTTGCGCCCCCGGCTTGAGGTCATCTGCGCGTCGAGCCCGGACAGTGCCGAACGCTACCGGGCGGCCTATGGATTTCAGAGAGCGACCGATGACTGGCGCATCTTGGTTGAAGACCCCAGGGTCGAGTCAATCGTGATCGCCTCGCCTCAGTCAACACATCGTCAGATCGCCGAAGCGGCTTTTGCCTTGGGCAAACCGGTTTTGTGTGAGAAACCACTGGGCGCATCGCTTGAAGACAGTCGGGCGATGGTTGCCGCGGCAGAGGCTTCGGGGGCGGTGAACATGGTGGGGTTCAACTATATCCGCACACCCGCCAGCCAATATGCCCGCCAGTTGATTGCCGATGGCGCGATTGGTGACATCACGTGGTTCCGGGGCGAACATACCGAAGATTTCTATGCCGATCCGCAGGCCCCGGCCACCTGGCGCACAACCGGTAGGGCCAATGGCACAATCGGCGATCTTGCCCCGCATATGGTCAACGGCGCATTGGCCCTGATCGGGCCCATTGCGCAGGTGATGGCCGATGTTGAGACCGTTCACAAAACCCGCCCAGGTGGTGAAGTAACAAATGACGACCATGCCCAGATGATGTGTCGGTTTGAAAACGGGGTGATGGGAAACCTGTATTTCAGCCGTGTCGCGACGGGCCGGAAAATGGGCTATGCCTATGAAATATCGGGAACAAAAGGCGCGATCCGGTTCGATCAGGAGGACCAGAACGCGCTGTGGCTGTACAAGCGCGAAGGGCCCGAAGCCGCGCGCGGCTTCACCAAGATCCTGACCGGCCCCGCGCACCCGGATTATGAGCCCTTCTGTCAGGGTCCGGGTCATGGAACCGGCTATCAGGACCAGATCATCATCGAGGCCAAGGACTTTCTACAGGCCATCCACACCGGCGAGGCGATCTGGCCCACGTTCCGCGACGGGCATGAGGTCAACCGCGTGCTGGCCGCTGCGCTGGCCTCGTCCGATCAGCGGCAGTGGCAGGACATCAGCGATTTCTGATCGCTCTACGAGACAATTCCAATGAGAGACAATGACCATGGCTAAGTTGAGATGGGGCATGATCGGGGGTGGTGAAGGCAGCCAGATTGGCCCTGCACACCGCCTTGGGGCGCAGGCGGACGGGTTGTTCGAATTTGCAGCTGGCGCGCTGGATCACCGGCCCGACGTGGGCCGCGAATACGCGCAGCGATTGGGTGTTGCTGCCGATCGTGCCTATGGTGACTGGCAAGAGATGCTGGCGGGTGAAAAAGACCGCGAGGATCGGGTTGATCTGGTAACCATCGCGACGCCCAATTCGACCCATTTCGAGATTACCAAGGCGTATCTTGAGGCAGGCTTTAACGTTTTGTGCGAAAAGCCGATGACCATGACCGTTGAAGAGGGAGAAGAGATTGTTCGCGTGGCCGAAGCCTCGGGCAGGATCTGCGCGGTGAACTACTGTTACTCTGCCTATCCGATGGTGCGTCAGGCCCGCGCGATGGTGCGCGCAGGCGAAATCGGCAAGGTGCGTCTGGTGGTGACCAATTTTAGCCACGGTCATCATGGCGACGCCACAGATGCGGATAACCCGCGCGTACGCTGGCGCTATGACCCTGCGATGGCCGGGGTGTCGGGGCAGTTTGCCGATTGCGGTATCCATGCGTTGCACATGGCCAGTTTCATCTGTGACGATCAGGTGAAAACCCTGTCTGCCGACATGGCCTCGACCATCGCCAGCCGTGAGTTGGAAGATGATGCAATGATCAACTTCCGGATGGAGGGCGGCACGGTTGGACGCCTGTGGACATCTTCGGTGGCGATCGGGCGGCAGCATGGTTTTGACATTCAGGTCTTTGGCGAAACCGGTGGGCTGCGCTGGGCATCCGAACAGCCCAACCAGTTGATCTATACTCCGGTCGGCGGGCGTACTCAGATCATCGAAAAGGGTGAGGGGGGGTTGCATGATGAAGTGCAGCGCCTGTCTCGGGTCGCTATCGCGCACCCCGAAGGGTTCCCGCTGGCGGTCGCCAATATCTATTGCGATCTGGCGGATGCAATCCGCGGAGAAAGGCGCGACGGTCTGCCCGGTGCGGCAGATGGGCTGCGGTCCATTGCGGCCGTTCACGCGGCTGTTGCGTCGGGCAAGGCCGATGGCGCGTGGCGGGATGCGCGGCCGCCGATGTTTCGCTGATCAGGGGCGGGGCCGCAATGTGCCCCGTTCGATCACGCGGCAGGGGAAAATGCGGGCCTCGGGATAGCGCTGAGGCTCTTTCAGCATCTCGACAACCAGATCGACGGATGAGGTGATGATCTGCTTGATCGGCTGGTGGATCGTTGTCAGGTTAACGCTTTCCCAGCGCGACATTTCCATGTCGTTCAGTCCGATAATTCCAATGTCCTGACCGGGTTTCAGCCCGTGATCAGCCAGTGCGGACAATGCGCCTACAGACAGGATGTCATCGCCGCAGAAATACGCTTCGGACGGGGTGTTGGCCAACAGGCGCAACATTTCGGCGCGGCCGGCCTCGAAGGAATAAGCCCCTGCGAAACAATGACTTAATTCGATATCGGGATGATCTGCCAATTCTTCCATGAACCCGCGATACCGGTCGAGTGCCGAGGTTGCATCTTTGGGCCCGCCCAGATAGCCGACACGCCTGTATCCGCGCGCCAAAAGCTCGCGCGCGGCCATGCGCCCGCATTCGACGTTGTCGATTCCCACCACATGCACTTCGGGCGAGGTGGCCGAGCGACCGAACGTGTGCACCACCGGTACGCCCGCATCGTGGAACGCCTTGGCAAAGCTGGGCGGCAGCGTCGAAGAGGCAACGATGGCCGCGTCAACCGAATACTGGCGCAGCATGCGGACCGAGTTTGCGGGCTCGGTCTCGTCCGTCAGGTTCACGATCAAAGGGCGTAGCCCGCGTTCCTGCAAGGCGCGGGTAAACTGATCGAACACCTCAAGAAAAATCGGGTTGTGAAAGTTGTTCGAAATCAACCCGATCAGTTTGGTGCGCCCGGTGGTCAGGGACGAGGCGAGGGCGTTGGGACTGTAGCCAAGCTCTCGCGCGGCCTTTTCGACCTTGCTGCGTGTTTTTGCAGAGACCGAGGCACCTTCGGTAAAGGTGCGCGACACGGCAGATCGCGATACACCAGCCAAAGCGGCGACGTCTTTCAGGGTCACGCTCACGCAGTGCGGCTCCGGTCGTTGATGGTCAGAGATATCAAGGTGTTTTGCATCAGAGATTTATTATGCACCATCGCTACAAACTTGCAACCGGTTGCAATCGGTAACTGGCGGCGGATGCCACGTGTGGTCGTTCGGTATTGTGAAAGGATGGTGGGTGATGAGAGACTCGAACTCCCGACATCTTCGGTGTAAACGAAGCGCTCTACCAACTGAGCTAATCACCCGTGACGCTGCATGTAGCCAAGCCAGCGGGCGGGCGCAAGAGGGTCTGTGAGATTTTTATTCCGCGATGGGTTGCGGATAGAAATGCCGCCCCCAACAACGCCAGCTTCGGTGAGCATGGGCTTATGAGGCAGGTCTGCGTGGGCTTCAGGCGTGTGGTCTGGAAAAGATCAAAGGCGCTTGCAAGCGCCCTATGGCCTCCGATATGCCCGAAGAGACTGCAACTTTCCGGTCGGGAGCACACATGATCCTACCTTTCGCCTGCCGTATCTGGATGGTGGCACTGGTCCTTGGCGCATTTGTGCTGGCTCCGGTCCGGGCCGGGGCAGAAGGGGTTTTGGTTTTCGCCGCGGCCAGCCTCAAGACCGCTTTGGACGAACTCGCAACGGAATACACAGAGCGGACGGGGCAGGATGTCACCGTGTCTTACGCGGCGTCTTCGGTTCTGGCGCGGCAGATTCAGCAGGGTGCGCCTGCGGACATTTTCATCTCGGCCAATGCCGAATGGATGGATTATCTGGAACAGCAGGGCTTGTTGCAGCCAGGGACACGGTCGGATTTGCTGAGCAACAGTCTGGTTCTGATCGGCGCTGCGGGGCGTCCTGATCTGGGTGACATTCGGGTGGTTCATGACCTCAGGGCCGAACTGGGCGAAGGCTTTCTGGCCATGGCGCTGGTCGATGCGGTGCCCGCCGGTATCTACGGCAAAGCGGCTTTGCAGGGGTTGAACCAGTGGGAGGCGGTGCAGGACCGTGTGGCACAAACCGACAATGTGCGCGCTGCGCTGGCCCTTGTGGCAACGGGTGCTGCGCCTCTGGGGATCGTCTATCGATCGGATGCGCAGGCGGAACAGCGGGTCAGTGTTGTGGCCAGTTTTCCGACCGACCTGCACCCTCCGATCATCTATCCGGCGGCGATGACAGGTAATGCCACGGGTGCGGCGCGGGCTTTTCTGGATCATCTGCACAGCGATGCGGCTTTGGCTATTTTTCAGGAGCAGGGATTTTCCTTGCCGGGCGGGTGATCGCGTTGGAGTGGTTGGGCCCCGCTGAAGTCGAAGCGCTGAAGCTGTCGCTGCGCGTGTCATTCTGGGCGACGCTGGCGACCTTGCCGGTCGGGATTTTCGTGGCCTACATTCTGGCCCGCTGGCGGTTCCCCGGGCGGCAGGTTCTGAATGGTCTGGTGCATTTGCCTTTGATCCTGCCGCCGGTTGTGACGGGGTATCTGCTGTTGCTGACCTTCGGCGTTCAGGGACCGTTGGGGCGGTTTTTGGCCGAGTTCGGCATTGTGGTTGCCTTTCGCTGGACTGGAGCCGCGCTGGCCGCTGGTATCATGGCCTTTCCGCTGATGGTCCGGGCGATACGTCTGTCGATCGAGGCGGTGGACCCGAAGCTGGAACAGGCGGGGGCGACGCTGGGGGCGTCGCGGCTTATGGTGTTTCTGACCGTGACCTTGCCGATGATCCTGCCGGGTGTCATCGCCGGGGCCATTCTGGCCTTTGCAAAGGCCATGGGTGAGTTTGGGGCGACGATTACATTCGTGTCGAATATTCCGGGACAGACGCAGACATTGCCATCGGCTGTTTACGCCTTTTTGCAGGTGCCGGGGGGCGAGGCTGCTGCAACGCGGCTGGTCCTGATCTCGATCGTCATCGCCATGGGCGCGTTACTGCTGTCGGAATATGTGGGACGGCGCGCCGCAGCGCGGGTGGCCGGATCATGAGCCTGTCCGTTCGCTTGCATCATCAGCTACCGGGGATCGATCTGGAGGTCAGTTTTGACGCGCCACCCGGTGTGACTGTGCTGTTCGGGCGTTCCGGGTCGGGCAAGACCACGATTGTCAACGCGGTGGCCGGATTGCTGCGACCGCGCGCGGGCAGGGTGGCCGTGGATGACTGGGTGTTGATTGACACCGAACGCGGGCACTGGCTGCCGCCGCACCGGCGGCGGCTGGGCTATATCTTTCAGGAAGGGCGGTTGTTCCCGCATCTGACCGTTCGCCAGAACCTTGCCTATGGCCGCTGGTTCGCCCCCAAAAGCGCGCGGCGTGAAGACCCGGAAAAAGTCATCGAGATGCTGGGGATCGGCCACCTTCTGAACCGCCGTCCAGCCGGGTTGTCAGGGGGCGAGAAACAGCGCGTGTCGATAGGCAGGGCGTTGCTGGCCAGCCCGCGACTGATCCTTGCAGATGAACCGCTTGCGGCGCTGGACGAGGCCCGCAAGGCGGAGATCCTGCCCTATTTCGAGCGTCTCAGGGATGAGGTGTCTGTCCCGATCCTGTATGTGACCCACTCAGCCGACGAGGTGGCCCGTCTGGCCACATCGGTTGTCGCTTTGCAGGATGGCAGGGTCGTCCGCCATGGCCCCGCGTCCGAGGTTCTGTCCGATCCGTCCGTGGCGCCCGCAGGTGTGCGCGCGGTCGGGGCCGTGTTGGAAGTGCAGGTGCACCAGCACCACGCTGACGGGTTGACCGAGCTGAACGCAAATGGCGCGCGTCTGTTTCTGCCACGTATCGGGCAGGAGGTTGGCGCGCATCTGCGAATTCGCATTCCGGCGCAAGAGGTGATCCTGTCCGTCCAAAAGCCCGAGGGTCTGTCGGCATTGAACGTGCTCAGCGGGACGGTCGACTCGATCCGGTCGGGTGAAGGTCCCGGAGCGATCGTGTCAGTCAGGACACTGGCTGGGACTGTTCTGGCGCGGGTCACGCGACGGTCAGTTGCGGCGTTGAATTTGCAGCCCGGCAGCACATGCCATGCCGTGATCAAGACGGTTGCGCTGGCCCCGCAGAATGTCGGTGGCCGTATCGGGACTGGCACCTGACCTCAGGCAAGTGCACGGGCTTCGTGTTCCAGCAGGATAAGGCGCGCGGCGCGCCCAAACCCCTGATGGCCGGAGGAGGGACGGTCGGGAAATATTGCGGCCAGTTCCTGAAGCGCGTCGGATGAAAGGGTATGTAGCGCCTCTTCCCCCAGAAACAGGCTTTCTGCCTGTGCCCCATCCGCCGAGAGGATTTCGTGCCGATCCAGCAGGATGTGCAGATACTCGACCGTTTCAACCGAGGTATCGAGCCCTATTCCGGGCCATCTGCACAGGTGCTTGGCGGCAACCAGCGCTTCGGTGGTTCCGAAAAGCAGTTCGACGCGGGGGCCTTTCACCAGAATACGGTGCTGCTGAGACACCAGAAGATCCCGCGAGGGTGTGTTGGGTCCCAGACTGCCTGCCGAGATGCGAACGGGCCACATTGCGGGTTCGTCGCGTAATCGGTCGGGTGGGATCGTGCTGCTTTCGATCCAGCGAATGGGTTGCAACCCGTGATCGGCTGTCGCCACCTTGTCCCCGACCTTCAGGGTCTCGATGGCGCGGGGGCCGTTTTCGGCCTCGATCAGGGTTCCGGCTACGAAACACACGCCTTCGATCCGGATGACCACCTCTACCGGGTCCGGAGAGCCGGTAAACGGAAGTGTAATCGGACCGGCTTGCGTTGTTCCCGAGACACTGATGAAGAAGGAATCAAAGACAACTTCACCATTGTCGAGGCTGTCGAAATACGTCGGATCGACCGTATAGGTCCACTCACCGGTATTTGGGTCGATCGTGGCTGTACCGTTGGCAGGGGGTGTCGCAATTGTCCAGGTTTGGGTGAGCGGTGTAAAGTTTCCGTTGTTCAGCGTGGGTTGCCCCATCGCCACATTGGGTGGGGACCCGGTCACGTTGCCGGTCAATTCACCTGTGATCGGAACTGAAACCAACTAGACCTCGCCTTGTTGCAGCATCCGCTCAAATTCCTTCTTTCGGTACAGGCGCATATGAACCTCGCCTGCATCGTCCCGCGTCCATTCGACAATCCGGTTGCGTGTCATGTCGCTGTCCATTCGGTTGGTGCGCACGCGCGGATGCGGGATCTCTTGCTTGAGGATATCAACAATCTGGCTGGTCTGTCCAAACGGCGCGACAAGGTCGATGATCCAGAAGGAGGACCCGCTGGTAAAATCCTTGTCCATCAGCGGATTTTCTTTCACCGCATAGCGATACTCGGCCTCGGGGCTGAGACCGGCAAAAGTGACAAATCCGCGGGGAAAGCCATTCTGCCTGAAGATCTGGTATTGGCCCAGACGGAACGGGGTTTCGAACGCATAAAGAACTTGCGCAAGGTTACGTTTCTGGTGCGTTTTTGTCAGACCCGCGAGATAGAACATCGCCCCCAGATCCGCATATTTCTCGGGTGGGAAATCGAACCAGTCTTTTGGAAAACTCTTGTTCAACGGAACTGCCGACAGTTTGATGCGTTATTAATTCTTTCGGGTAGTGTACTTGTTTCCGGCGATATGAATAGTGGAATTTCCCCGGATAACTGTGCCGGCGCAGCTGGTGTGCCCCACTTTACTCGCAGGGTGTCGTGGTTATGCTATCGGTATTGGTGCCATTGTTTCGGGATATCTGGATCATGCGTTTTCTCAAGCCATTCATCACTGCCACACTTGTTTTAGCGCCAGCGGTGGCTGGGGCGGTGGGGTTCGGCCTGTCAGTCCGGCCGCAGTTCCGTACCGAGATCACGCCCTTGCCGAACGGCGTTTACGAGGTGAAGGCTGTCGGTTCATCCGCGCCGGTCAATTATTGGTGCGGGATCGGAGATTATGCCATTCGCACACTGGGTGTTCCGAACTCGCAGAAGATCTATATCTGGCGGGCGTATGAGCCCGGCGTGCGAACGGTGCAGTTTTCCATGACCCCGCCGCCGGGGGCCGATACGAAACCCGGCTATTCGATCACGGTCAAGAAAGTCGGAGCAAACATGTCGGCGGTGTCGGCGCAGAACTATTGCTACGACAATTTCATCACGGACCCGTTCTGATCGTCAGACCCATTTTGCCATCGGAGGCAGGCTCATCAGAACGGCATCCGGGTCATGCCCGGTTTCCAGACCGAATTTTGTGCCCCGGTCATAGACTAGGTTGTATTCCGCATAAAGGCCGCGATGCACCAGTTGGGTGGTCTTGTCCGCTTCTGAGAAGTTCTGAACGCGGCGCTTTTCAACCAAGGGAAGGAAGGCGGGCAGAAAGGCCCTGCCAATATCCTGTGTCAGGGCAAAATCCGCCTGCCAGTCACCGGTGCAATAGTCGTCCATGAAGATCCCGCCGACGCCACGCGCGCGTTTGCGGTGAGGGATATAGAAATACTCGTCAGCCCATTCCTTGAGGCGCGGGTAATGGGCGGGTCCGTGCGGGTCCAGATGCGCCTTTTGCGTGGCATGGAAATGCGCGGTGTCCTCGTCATACTCGATGCAGGGGTTGAGGTCCGAGCCGCCACCGAACCACCAGGCATGGGGTGTCCAGAACATGCGTGTATTCATGTGGACCGCCGGGGCATGGGGGTTCTGCATATGGGCCACAAGGCTGATACCCGACGCCCAGAAGCGCGGGTCTTCGGTCATTCCGGGGATGCCTTTGCGCGCCGCCATCGCTTGTTGCGCACGTTCGCCCAGCGTGCCGTAGACAGTCGAGACATTGACACCGACCTTTTCAAACACACGCCCGCCGCGCATGACCGACATCAGCCCGCCGCCCGCGTCTGACCCATCGTTCGACTGGCGTTTGGTTTCCTTGACCTCGAACCGACCGGGTGCGGCATCGGCAAACGGCCCGTCGGTGTGGCTGTCTTCAAGGGCTTCGAACGCTGCAACGATGTCATCGCGCAATTGGCGAAACCAGGCGGAGGCGGTAGATTTTTCTGTTTCGAACATGGGTCTTAATGTGCAGGGGCTGCGACCGGGTCAAGCAGGGTACGGCCACCATCGATTGTCAGGATCTGCCCGGTGACGAAACCAGCTGCATCAGACGCAAGATATTGCGCGGTTTCCGTCAGTTCCGTGGCCGAGGCGATGCGGGCCAGGGGCGTGTGCTTTTCGATATCGACGCGGTAGTCGCGATTGTCCTTGAGGGTCGATTGTAGCGATGCGCTCATGACCGAACCCAGCGCGATCGAGTTGACGCGGATCCGTTTCGGAGCCAGCGCAACCGCAAGGGACCGGGTCAGCTGATCCAGTGCAGCGGTCGAAACGGAATAGGCCATCAGATCGGGGTGGGTCCGCCGGGCCGCGATCGAGGACAGGTTGATGATCGTCCCCGCCGGGTTTTCGACATCGCCGTCGGCCTGTTTGATCATGCGATTTGCGACCAACTGGCTGAGCCGCAAGGCGGGCATCAGGTTCTGGTTCAGTAGGGTGCGCATCGAATCGTCATCCGGATCCAGCGGATCAGACGGGATCACCTGCCGTGCGCCGTTGACCAGAATATCCACCTGATCGAACGCATCCAGCGTCGCAGATAACAGGTTGGCTATGGTCAGCTTTTCCCGCAGATCGCCCGCAAAGTACCGGATATTGCTGCCTTCGGCCTGTTCTCCAAGCTCGTCGATCAGGCGTTTTTCATCTATGTCGGCAAACATGACATTTGCGCCCGCATCCGCGAAATGCCGCCCGATGGCCAGGCCGATGCCACTGGCCCCGCCCGTAACGATTGCTGTCTTGCCAGCGATGGAAAAGGACATCCGAATCCTCCTGAATTGGGGCGCAGGTTAACGGGCCTTAACGCCGAGGGCGAGAGGCCTGGAATACCTTGAACCGGTTGTCGCCGGCAATTTCACCGACCTGAGCGAAATGTTCGTTCAGTGTAGCTTCGTAGGGAAGGTGCCGGTTGGCGACCATCCAAAGGGTTCCGTTGCGTGTCAGATTGCGGGCAGCAGAGGCTATGAACCCTTGCCCCAAGGCGGGATCCGCGCTGCGTGACGTGTGAAATGGCGGGTTCATCACAACGGTATCGATAGGTTCCGGAGCGGCCCAGGATACGGCATCGCTCCAGTGGAAATGCGCCTGGGATTGGGTGACGTTAAGCCGCGCGCAGGTCAGGGCTGCATGGTCTGCTTCGACCAGATGCAGCGAGGTTATCCCGCAGCGCTTCAGGATTTCCGCAGACAGATACCCCCATCCCGCACCCAGATCGGCCACGCAGGGACCAAGCCGGTCAGGCAGAGTCTTCAGCAGCAGGGCCGAGGCAGGATCAATGCCGTCGGCTGAAAACACACCCGGTGCTGTGTGGTATCCGTCAACCATCTGATGTTTCGGCGTGGCCCAGTCTGCAAAAGCCTGATCATCGGCCTGAAACCAGAAAATCTTGCCATGTGCTTTGGAAAGCGGTCCCTCGACCGGAACCCGCTTGCGCACATCCTTCAATATGCTGTCCACACCATCGGTCTTGGCACCGTCGATGACAATCAGGCCGCTCGCCCGCGCACAGGCCTGATGAATGAGCGACCGGGCCAGTGCCTTGGCGCGGGGCAGAAAGACAATGGCGTCCTGACAGGGGCCATCTGCGTCGGGCACCGTTTCAAAACCCTGCGCGGCGAAATGGTCGTGAAAGGGTTTGAAGGGCTGCACAACTTGTGCGCCGCCCGCCAGCGCAGACAGATCATGGTCGGGCGTGGGGCAGATCACGCTAAGAGGGGGGGACAGCGTCAGGCCGTTTTGCAGGGCAAGTTCCAGACGAGGGGACATGGGCAATTCCGGCTGAGAGAGGCGCGCGCGTCAGGCCAAAGGCCTTACTCTTCGCGTTCCATTGTGCATTGCAAAGGGTGCTGGTGCCTGCGGGCAAAGTCCATCACCTGTCCAACTTTGGTCTCGGCGATCTCGTGGCTGAAAACCCCGACAACGGCCACGCCTTTCTTGTGAACGGTCAGCATGATCTCGAACGCCTGCGCATGGGTCATGCCGAAGAAACGTTCAAGCACATGCACCACAAACTCCATCGGTGTATAGTCGTCGTTCAGCAACAGGACCTTGTACAATGGTGGACGCTTGGTTTTTGGGCGTGTCTGTACAAGGACGGACGCGTCACTGTCGTCGTCCGGCTTGTCAGACATCATCCAGGTCAATTCAAGCATCGTGTGCAACTGTCCGATTCAGGTTTGGGGTTTATCTTGGCGCTTATATAACGTGTGCATGGCTGGTGAAAAGAGCAAGCGGACGTAAACAGGATGACGACCAAGCTGACGACAATCGGGTTCGATGCAGACGACACCCTTTGGCATAACGAACGGTTTTT
Source organism: Ruegeria sp. AF7 (assembly GCF_056541885.1). Classification (NCBI taxonomy): domain Bacteria; kingdom Pseudomonadati; phylum Pseudomonadota; class Alphaproteobacteria; order Rhodobacterales; family Roseobacteraceae; genus Ruegeria; species Ruegeria sp. AF7. The sequence goes on from NZ_JBQFYX010000004.1 coordinate 257,952, forward strand.
TCAGCTGACGCAGGCTCGTTTTGCTGAACTCTTGGCCGATCATGCCAATCGTGATCACCTGATGGAGCGACTTCTTGCGGCTGAAAAGCGCAACATTCAGCACTATGGGTATGGCATCAAGGGATTTGTCCTGTCGATGATTGAGACGGCGATCGAAGTTACCGAAAGCCGCGTTCCGGCCTGGGTCATCCGGCAGCTGATCGAAGCGGGGCAAGAGATGCTGGCCCATCCGATAGAGCTGTTACCCCATGCCCGCGAGGCCGTCGAAGGCGTTGCCGATGCGTATCGGGTCATTCTGATCACCAAGGGTGATCTGATCGACCAGGAGCGCAAACTGGCCCAGTCCGGGCTGGGTGATCTGTTCGATGGTGTGGAAATCGTTTCCGAAAAGACCCCCGAAACCTATCGGTTCGTATTCGACCGTCATGGTGATGGCCCGACTGCCGCAATGATGGTCGGCAATTCCATGCGGTCAGATGTCGTTGCCCCGATTCAGGCCGGGTGCTGGGGTGTCTACGTGCCCCACGGTCTGGTCTGGGAGGTGGAACATGCCGAAGCCCCTGTCGACAGCCCCCGATTCCGCGAGTTGAGAGATTTGGGCGATCTGACCGATCTGCTGGGCAACCTGAAGTGATGTTGCCTTTTCGCCTCAGTTTCACATTAACCCTGCCGCATCCTGACGCAGTTTCGCCTTTTTCGCGCATTTGGTGGTTCTGAGGGGGAATTTCGCAAGATATAGCCTCAGTCCAGAAGCAAATCGAAACTGCGAAAACCTCAGCTTTCGGTTTATTTCATTGGGTCGCTGTGATAGCCTTGGGCACAATAAAATAAATTTTGCTGACCGGGAAAACCCGGCGGCGCGAGGCAGACAGAGGCAAAGATCGTGCAGATTCGGCGGACAGTTCCGGCCCGAATGGGCTTTTTCCTTATAGCGTTGCTATGTGTGCTGGCGTTTGCGCCGCTCAGGTCAATGGCGGCGCCTTATGCAGCTATGGTGATTGACGCCCGAACTGGCGAGGTGCTGCATTCCCGAAATGCGGATGCGCGGCTGCACCCGGCCTCGCTGACCAAGATGATGACGCTCTATATCGCGTTTGAGGCGGTGCGAAACGGCGAGATCACACTGGATACACCCGTTCGGATTACCCAGAAGGCAGCAGCCGAGCCCCCGTCGAAGCTGGGCCTGCGCGCGGGCCAGACGATTGCGTTCCGCTATCTGATCCGCGCCGCTGCGGTAAAATCGGCTAACGACGCCGCCACGGCGATCGGCATTGCCATCAGTGGCTCGGAAGCGGCCTTTGCCCGCCGTATGACCCGAACCGCCAAAGCGATGGGGATGAGCCGCACGACCTTCAAGAATGCGCATGGTCTGACCGAGTCAGGGCACCTGTCCAGCGCGCGCGACATGACCACGCTGGGACGGCATCTGCTGTATGACTACCCGCAGTATTATAACCTGTTCTCGCGCCAATCGACGGATGCCGGTATCAAGACGGTTCCCAACACCAACCGCCGCCTGCTAGCGGCCTATAAGGGTGCCGACGGAATCAAGACCGGATACACACGTGCGGCGGGGTTCAATCTGGTGGCGTCGGCCAAACGCAAGGATGAGCGTATCATCGCGACTGTCTTTGGCGGTAAATCCGGGGCGTCGCGGAATGCCAAAGTTGCGGAACTGCTGGATCTGGGGTTTCGCCGTGCCCCGTCTCGTGCACCTATCCGCAAACCTGAGCGCCCGGTCTATGCGGGCAATGTCGGGTTGGGGGGCGATACCCAGGTCGCAGCGTTGAGCGGAGCACCGAAATCCAGCCTGCGCCCGCTTGGGCGCCCGAGTGCCACAACACAGGTTGCCAGTGCGGTCACGGTCGTGGCGGACCAGAACAGCGACCGTATCAGCAGCGGCATTGCCGCAGCGATTGCCGAAGCGGATATTGCTCCAACCGCCCCGCCGGTTGAAACGTCCGACACCCGCCCGGCATTGCGCCCGGACAATCTGGTGCTGGCCTCGACCGAGCCCGCCAGCCCTCCAGAGCCCGAGCAGGAAGTGATTACCCGCCTGTCCTCGTCCGGTGGGCATCTGTGGGGGGTCAATGTGGGCCGCTACACCACACGATATGAGGCCGAGAAGATCCTGCTGAAAACGGCGCTGTCGGAAATGACCACGCTGGATGGCAGTCTGCGCAAGGTCAGTCAGAGCTCGCGCGGATTTGATGCGACATTCCAGGGCATGACGCGGGAACAGGCCGATCTGGCGTGTCGTCGTCTGCAAGCCCGCAATGTCACCTGTTTCATGATCGGGCCATCATAAGGTCCGGCATAATCTCTCCTGTTGGGTCTGGGCTGCGGTCATCCGCGGCCCTTTTTTAATCGAAGACGTGACCGTGCTGATATTGCTCGTCCTGTCCCGCGGCGGCGGTCAGGGCGGCGACATTGTCCTTGGTGAAGAACCCGTCATACTTGTGACACCGCTCGATATATTCGGTGATCAGAAGCGTATTCTGCGAGTGTTTCGAGAAGATCTGTTTCAGGTTCGGGTCGTCTTTGCATTCGCCCACCACATGGGCCAGGAACGGCACGCCCTTGTCCTTCAGCGTGTTCACGACAAAGTCGACGTTCTTTTCCCCGGCGCCATGGTCGCCATCCTTGATCTCGACGGCCATGTGATGCAGGCGGCGGCCAAAATTGCGCACAAAATCCTCGGTCGGCATCGGCAGCTTGGCGAATGAGTTGACGAAGGACGGCGTGTTGTTGGCGGTGAAAACCTTGGCCGGAGATTTCTTGTCATCGTCCACATTGGCGTTGCGGTTCACATTGGTGGACGAGTTCATGTCGAAGATATTGTAGGCCCCCCAGAAATAGTAGGGCACCATGGTCAGGAATTCGAGGATCGCATCCTCGCGCTCACCCGCCAGCACGCGGGTCGCCAGATGATCGATGCCCAGCATCAAAGGCGCGATTTTGCTGTCCGATCCGAACGCGGCTGCCTGATCCAGCCGCGCTTGTTCCGCGTCGCTCAATAACACGCGATCACCAAGGCCGAGGCCGTCTGTGTCGTTAAAGTCGTGGGTCGAATACCCGACCCGGTTGCAGGTGAAATCCGACGGGGTCGTAAAGCGGAAGCCGTCCAATGTGTAGAACGGGTTTTCTGTGTCTCCGGCATATTCGAAGCGGATATTCTGATCCTCAAGCGTCCCGGTCAGCGCCTTCAGATCGCTGGCGCCGAAAACCTCGCCAACATACCGCGTTTGCGGCGTATTGCGGGCCAGCGGGTACATGCGATTGATGCGGGGGATGAAGTCTTCGAAACCGGGGCTGAGCGGGGCCATCACGATCAGCGCGGGATAATCGGGATGCGAATGCAGGACCGAAAATTTGTGGGTCTGCCCCAGATAGCTGGCAGTGTGGCGATAGGGTGTCATCACGTAAAGTTCGACCAGCGTATCGAACAGCGCGCCGGTTTCGACCTGCATACAGATCGCGCGCATTGGCCCGACCTGATCGGCAATTCCCGAGCTTGTCCGGCGCTCGTAGATTTTCGGCAGGTATTCCGCAAAGAAGTCCGAGTTCTTCTTGTCGCCTCGGGGTTGATAGGACATCAGATCAAAGGACATTCGACTACCTCCTTGCGCGACACCCCAACCGAGGCGAGCTATCGCTTGAAATTGTAGGTTTCAGAACATGTGCTTGCCCGTCATGCTAGGCGCTGAGACCTGTACGGGCAACAGTCGTGAAATTGGGTTGCCGACGTTAACGCATGATGTTCAGCGGGTGAATTTCGTCACCTCGACACCGTCCCCGATCAGGTTGTCGCGAACTGAGCGGGCGATTTGAACCGCGGTCGGGCCGTCTCCATGCAGGCAGATCGTGTCGATGGATGTTTCCAGTCGCTTGCCGCTTTCGGTGGTGATCGCACCTTCGCGGACCATGTTCAGGATGCGCGGGCCTGCGATCTCGGCATCGTGGATGACGGCGCCGGGCAGGCTGCGGTCGACCAATGTTCCGTCGTCGTTATAGGCACGGTCGGCAAAAATCTCGCCCACCCAATTGCACCCGAGTTCACGCACGGCCTCTTCCTGTTTTGTCGCGGCCAGCACCATGACGATGATATCGGGATCAACATCCAATGCACCCTGATAACAGGCGCGCGCCATATTGATATCGGCTGAACACATATTGGCCAGCGCCCCGTGCAGTTTCAGGTGCCGTACCTTGGTACCAACTGCGGTGGCCATGCCGATTGCGGCCCCCAGCTGATACCGGACCAGATTGCGCAGGTTGTCATGGGGCAACTTCATGTTCCGCCGACCAAACCCCTGTAAATCGGGAAAGCCGGGATGCGCGCCGATGCCTACGTCATTTTCGGCCGCCAATTTCATCGTCGATGCCATTACATCCGGATCACCGGCATGAAACCCACAAGCGATGTTGGCCGAGGTGATGATTTTCAGCAGGCTTTCGTCATCGCCCATTTTCCAGGGGCCAAAACTTTCCCCCAAATCGGCATTCAGATCGACGCTTGGCATTGGCACATCTCCTTAGTCGGTGGCAGAGATCACTCCGCCGATCAATTGGTAGGACAACAGGTCCGGTATGTCATGGGGATCACGCACCAGTGCCTCGACTTTTGAGGGCAGGCGCGCAAGGTCTGACAGGAACGTTTTATGCATTTCTTCAGCCTGTTCCATGCTGACAAATTCGAACCGGATGTCGCCGCCTGCGGGTGTCTGTGCCGCGCGGGACATATCGCATGGCAGAACGGTCGCGATACGAGGGTACCCGCCCGTGGTCTGACATTCCGGCAACAGGATGAACGGATCGCCAGTGCCGGTCATCTGGATATCGCCGGGGGTGATCACCTCGGACAGGATATTCAGCTGGCCCGAGGCGGCAAAGCCGTCACCGTCGCTGTCCACCTGCATGCCCATCCGGTTGGCGCGTGCGCCGCGCCGGAAATTGGTTTGGGCAAACCGTTCAAGCGTCGCGCCGTCAAACAAAGATGTCTGAAAACTGGCAACCACATGCAGCACCCCGCCCGAAAACCGCTCGGCAGCAGCCAGTTTCATCCCGCTGTTGCCTGCATCCGGTCCACAGGTCAGCCTGTCACCCTGCTGTAACGCCCGGCCAATCCGCGCTGTCAGATGGGTAGAGCGGGACCCCAGAAAAATCTTGGCATCGATGCCGCCGCCCAGATGCAGATAGCCGTAGTTTCCAGCCAGCGTCGCCCCGATGACCAGCCTTTGCCCGGCGCTCAGTTGGTGCGAGGCGTTCCAGGCCACAGGGCTGCCATCAATGCTGGCCTGCATTCGTGCGCCAGTCAGGGCGATGCGCGTGTTATGCGTCGCCTCGAACTCGCCCCCCATCCCGGCCATCTCCAGCGCCGCAAGGTTAGGGCTTTGATCCAGCAACGCCGCCCCTTCGTGCAAGGCCAGAATATCCGCGGCCCCTGATCGGGACAGCCCCTGATCCAGAAAACCTGTGCGCCCCTGATCCTGAATGGTGCAGGCCGGGCCAATCCGGTGGACGATCAGGCTCATGGCGCAATCTCCTCACAGGTTGCGCCGCCGGTGCCGTCCTCGTTGTTGGCTCTGATGTGTTCCAGAACGTCGCGGGAAACGGGCTCGAACAACAGTTCATCGCCAGGTCTAAGGGTAAAGGCCTCGACCCTTTCGGGACGGAAACACCGAAAGGCGGTCTGCCCGATATGCCGCCACCCGGTTGGCGTCGGCCCGGAAAACAGAACAAATTGCGAGATCGCCAGAACCAAAGCCCCTTCCGGCACCATGGGGGTCAGGCTTTGCAGCCGGGGAATGTTGAATTCGGGTCCCAGAGGCCCAAGATAAGGCTGCCCCGGAGCGAAGCCGATGGTCAGAACCCGCACGCGGGACTGTCCAAGCCGACGTATTGCTTCTTCCGGCGACAGGCCGGCAGCAGCGGCGGCATCGTCAAGCTGGGGGGCAAGGTCGGTCCCGTAAACTGTCGGAACGCGCCACAACCTGCGACCTGCGGGCAGGGGTGTAGTGTACCAGTCTTTCTGGTCAACCAGATCCCGAAGCTTTTGCAGCATTTTCTGATGAGAGATGCGCTGCGTGTCGAACCGAACAAAGGCCGAGCCCAGGGAGGCTGACGACTCGGTCACCTCATCCCAGTGCAGACGATCGACTTCAGACCGAAACGCCAGCGCTGCCCGGTTCGCGGTGTCGGTCATCCTATCTGCAAAGGTCACCAGCGCGCCGTCAAATCCGACGGTTCTGACCAAAGGAAACTGAACATTGCGCGCCATTGCTGATCTGCTTTCGGATCGAAGAGTGAATTGGTGGAACCTGACCGCATCTTTAGGGGATGCGCAAGACAGGGTGTTCAATAGCAGACATCGTGCCTGTTCCGTCCACATCACGGCAGGGAGCGACCCGCAGTATAAGGCGTCTGGCGGTGGTGAGAGGATTTTGACCGGATTCTGGCCGCAGTTCCGACTCGTTTTCCCGTTTCGAGTCGCCCTGACTTGTATCTTGAAATCGCGAAGTCTCTATATCTTGTGGCGGCCCATTTTGTTTTACGGGGCTTGCCAGTCAGATCATGCCCAACAGCATCCGAACAGAAGGGTGGTGGTCAATTTCTATAACGTGTAAGTCATTGAAATATCGTATTTATAAAAGAAAATTCAAAAAAAAGATCAATAACGTCATTTTCCGCTTGCGGGTTTTGAGAGTAATACTTAGAACCCCCTTCACCGGCGCAACTGAGGTTGGCCTGACGGACTGGAAAGACGGTTGAGACGCGCCGGAGAGACGGTGGGCATCTGAGGTTGAGGTTTAGGCGGTTTCGCTAAGGGA
>NZ_JBQFYX010000005.1:0-193901 GCF_056541885.1 Ruegeria sp. AF7
CGGCTTCGGCTTCGGCTTCGGCTTCGGCTTCGGCTTCGGCTTCGGCTTCGGCTTCGGCTTCGGCTTCGGCTTCGGCTTCGGCTTCGGCTTCGGCTTCGGCTTCGGCTTCGGACAGGTCTTCTTCTACGGGTTCAGCCGGGTCAACAGGCGTATCTTCCTGCCGCAGATCAGTTTCAACTGCATCATCCGCTACGAGGGGTTCCACCGGCTTTTGATCGGATTTCTTCTTACCAGCCACCGCAATATTCCCCTTATCGAATCCAAATTCAGATGAATAACAGCCCAGGTTAAGTTAATCGGGGACCTCGCCACCCTCAACCCGCAACACATGTTTCACAAGCTTTTTAACAGCTTTACGCATTTTCTTGGGTGTCGGATGTTTTGCGATCTTCAGGTGCTCATAGCCCAAGGAATAAAGGGGATCAGCCGTAGCCTGGCTGATCGCAACCAGCCAAAGGGGGGCTGATCCGGCCCAGATATCGGCAAAATGTCGCGCCGTACGCGGCGAGAAAAGCGGAGCAATAATAGGCAGATCTCCTCTGGCGGCCTCGGTTGCCTCGGGTGTTAGCGGCAACAATCGCTGCTGATAGACCGGCTGTTCCCGAACGGTCAGACCAGATTCGGTCAGGCGGCCAGCGACATTGCCCCGTGTATGCTCACCTCGCAGGTGCAAAAGGGGGCTTTTGGGCCGATGCTTGAGCAGATGCCCGACCAATTCTTCTGCCGTGGTTCCAACCATCTTGGCCTGCCACCCGTACCCTTTCGCGGTACCGGTTGTTGCGGGTCCCACGCAATAGGCCGGCAGAGTGCGGTCAACACCTTTCGAGACCGCCGCATTCACCGCATTGGCCGATGTAAAGATCAATCCCTTTACACCTTTGGTATCCACCGCAACTGGCAGAGGCCGGATTTCCATGATCGGCGAATAGAGGACCTGAATCCGGGATCTGACGCGGGTTGGCAGCTGCTCGACAAACCTTTCCGAGGCGGAGCGAGGGCGGGTCATCAACAAAAACAACGTGTGGCGCCTTGACCCTTCAGGATTGTTTGCATCCGCGCAGGGTGATACCCCGCCGTATATACATGATGCAACGGATCAGGGTGATGGTGCAAACACTTACCGTATTGGGTTTGGAAAGCAGCTGTGACGACACAGCCGCAGCCGTCGTGCGCCAGACCGAAGGTGCCAAAGCCGAAATCCTGTCTTCTGTGGTGCACGGTCAAACCGATCTGCACAGCGCCTTTGGCGGTGTCGTGCCCGAGATTGCAGCCCGTGCGCATGCCGAAAAGCTGGATGTCTGCGTCGTGCAGGCGCTGGAGGCCACCGGTCTGTCGCTGCGCGACATGGACGCCATTGCCGTCACCGCCGGGCCCGGTCTGATCGGAGGGGTCATGTCCGGTGTCATGTGTGCCAAAGGGCTGAGCGCCGCCACGGGCCTGCCGCTGATTGGCGTCAATCATCTTGCGGGTCACGCCCTGACACCCCGCCTGACGGACGGCGTCGCCTTCCCTTACCTCATGCTTCTGGTGTCGGGCGGCCATTGCCAATACCTAATCGCCCATAGCCCCGAGCAGTTTACCCGCCTGGGCGGCACCATCGACGATGCGCCAGGGGAAGCCTTTGACAAGACCGCTCGCCTGCTGGGCCTGCCGCAACCCGGCGGCCCGTCTGTCGAGGCTGAGTCCTGTGATGGTAATCCCCAGCGGTTCCGCTTTCCCAGGCCACTGCTCGACCGGCCCGGCTGTGACTTGTCTTTTTCGGGGCTGAAAACAGCGTTGATGCGGATGCGCGACCAGATCGTAGCCGACAAGGGTGGGCTGACCCGTCAGGACCGTGCTGATCTGTGCACAGGATTCCAGCAGGCCATAGTGGACACATTGGCCGAGAAAACCCGCCGCGCGATTGATCTGTACCTTGATCACAACCCTGTTGATCCCGTTGTCGCGGTCGCAGGGGGGGTAGCAGCGAATTCGGCTATTCGGACAGCGTTAGAGTCTGTTTGCGCCCAGCAAGGCGCCCGGTTTACGGCACCTCCGCTGGCTTTGTGCACGGACAATGCCGCGATGATTGCCTATGCGGGTCTTGAGCGCTTTCGCACCGGCGCGCGCGACGGTCTGGACCTGACTGCCCGCCCCCGCTGGCCGCTGGATCAACGCAGCCCGGCCATGCTGGGCAGCGGTAAGAAAGGGGCCAAGGCATGAACGTATCTGTCCTGGGATCCGGTGCGTTTGGTACCGCTTTGGCGATCTCGCTGTCAGGCAACGGGCCGGTAACTCTGTGGTCCAGAAACGCCGATCAGGCGCGGCAGATGCACGAGACGCGCGAAAACTCCACCCGGCTGCCTGGGGTTTCCTTACCCACGAACATCGCCGTAACCGCAAATATCGCTGAGGCGTCGAAGGCTGACATTCTGCTTTTAGCCGTTCCTATGCAGCAATTGCGCAGCGCCTTGCAGGATCACTCCCCGGTGCTGCGCGGCAAGACATTGGTCGCTTGCTGTAAGGGGATAGAGTTGGATTCTGGCCTCGGGCCCGTTGCGGTCATCAGGGATGTTGTCCCCGACGCCCCGATCGCTTTGCTGACAGGACCCAGCTTTGCAGATGACATAGCGCGCGGTTTGCCCACTGCGTTGACACTGGCTTGCGGTGATACGAATCTTGGCAAAGCTTTGCAGACCGAGCTGGCCACTGCGAATCTGCGCCTCTATCGGACCACTGACACCATAGGTGCTGAACTTGGCGGGGCGCTGAAGAACATCATGGCCATCGGTTGCGGCGCAGCAATCGGCGCGGGGTTGGGGGACAGCGCCCGGGCCGCGTTGATGACTCGCGGTTTTGCGGAAATGCAGCGCTTTGCCACCCTGCGTGGCGCGCGTCCTGACACCCTGATGGGCTTGTCCGGGCTTGGGGATCTGGTGTTGACCTGTTCCTCAGAGCTGTCCCGAAACTACCGTTTTGGCCATAGTTTGGGTCTGAACCAACCATTTGACCAACATACAACCGTCGAAGGCGTTGCCACCGCGCGAGCTATGTCAGAGATTGCCGTCAAAGAGGGGCTGGACATGCCCATCAGTACAACTGTGGCGGATCTGAGCCATGGTGCCTACAGTGTGACCGAGGCCATCCAAAACCTGCTCAATCGCCCACTCAAGGAGGAATAACATGCTGATCGCACTCATCGCCCGTGACAAAGCCGGGGCGCTGCAAACCCGATTGGACAATCGCGCGGCCCATCTAGCCTATATCGAAGAAACGGGTGTTGTATCGCAGGCAGGGCCGCTGCTGGATGGCGACGCTATGATCGGTTCGCTGGTTGTGCTCGACGTCGAAGATCTGGCTGCCGCGCAAAACTGGGCAGATAATGACCCCTATGCGAAGGCGGGATTGTTCCAGTCGGTTGAGCTGATTCCCTGGAAAAAGGTGATCGGCTGATGGCATATTGGCTTTTCAAGTCCGAACCTTCGACCTGGAGCTGGGACCAGCAAATGGCCAAGGGGGACACGGGCGAGGAATGGGACGGTGTGCGCAACTATCAGGCGCGCAATTTCATGCGTCAGATGGCCATTGGGGATTGGGGATTCTTCTACCACTCTCAAAAGGACAAATCGGTTGTGGGTATTGTCGAGGTATGCGCCGAGGCACATCCCGACAGTTCCACCGATGACGAGCGCTGGGAATGCGTGGATATCAAGGCCGTCCGGTCCTTTTCCAAGCCCGTGACACTGGACCAGATCAAGGCCGACGAACGGCTTGCCGACATGGTGCTGGTGAAAAACTCTCGTTTGTCGGTGCAGCCGGTAACTGACGATCAATGGAAGGCGATCTGCGCCTTGGGTGAAACGCAGCCGGATTAACCTGCCGACCCGTATCAAGTGCAAAACTTCTCAAACGTCCGGCAAGGTGTTATGTTTCCAAGGGTTACGCCGGGTGGGGACCTGAAGGTTATGATTGCTCTGGTCGTAACCGCTTGGTGTTGTTCGGATAAATTCGATATGTTTTGAAAGTTTGAACCCCGTGTCTGACAACGAAAACGGCAACGGGACGCTCGATAACACCGTTGCTGCGAAAAGCACGAAAACCTGGGAAGCGCGCCTGAAAGAAGCGCGGGAAAAACGCGCGTCAGTGCTTGCGAAGGCGCAAGAAGAGACGTCGGAAGAACCTGTTTCGACATCTGTCCAGACAGACGAACCACCCCCGCCGGATGATACAGATACAGAGCAGATCGTTTCCGAGCGGGTCCGCTCGCTAAATCTGGACAAACCGCGCGTCAGAAAAAAACGGAAAACTTGGGTCGCGTTAGTACTGGTTGCCCTTTTGTGTGGGGCCGCCTTGCAATGGGTCATTGCAAATCTTTTAGATGAGTGGCCGCCCGCAGATGCAGAAGACCTGGCCGTTCTGAATGCGCTTTCTGAAACCTTTCTGGTCCCCGAAGAACAGCCTGAGGCTGCAACCACCAGCCTGCCGGACGCAATAGACACTCCTACGCCAGAGGGTCTGTTGGTTTCAGGGGCCCCTGAGCCTGAGCCTCTCTCAATCCCCGCCGACGTCAGCGAACCCCTGGACGAGCCTAATAGCGAGTCCGTCGATCCGGTAATTTTGGATCACTCCGATGTAACCCCTTCCGAGGAGACGGAAAGCGCTGTCATGCCGGAAAGCGAGTTTACAACCGGCCCGAATCCTGAAGCGGCAACGGAGAAGCCGGAGATTTCCTTAACACCGCCCAGGATTTTCATTCCGGCCCAATTGGAGCCCACGTTGGCCGTCACAACTGCGTCAGACATTCATGCCGCGATTCCGGCCTGGTATGATTCGCGACTTCGCAATCCCAATCCGCTGAACAAGGGCGGATTATCGCAAGTGTCGCTGATAGCCCATGATCCTATTCCGCCAGGGATCGATACACCCGCTAATCGGCCCTACACCGAGGTGAAACCGCTGCCTGCGACTCCGGGCATTGATCTTGAGGTCTCGCTTTTTGTACCGTCGAGAGTTTCGCAAGAGACCAGCAACCGGGCGTTGGAACTGCTTGCCCGAAGTCAGGCAACGGTGGTGGCAACAGCTCGGGTGGGATACCGGGTCCGAGAAACCCAGGTCCGGTTTTACCATCCCGATGACGCCGAAAACGCTGCCATGGCCGCCGATGCACTTGGGGGTGTCGCACGGGATTTCACAAACTCGGGCAGCAAGACGCGGCCCGGGCGGATCGAGGTTTATCTGGAAGGCAGCGGCGGAAATGTGGACGACAATTCTACGGTTCAACCTGACAACGCAGAAAGCCTCATCGCGCGTATTTTGAGAGAGTTCAGATGATAAATGAGGGAAGGTTCTGACGATACAGAGCCTTCCCTACCCCCGCGTGCTCCCTACTCACCACACGCGTATGGAAATGTCTGGTTCTGACCGTCCTGGTCACGGTTTGACTTTAGCCTAACCGCGCCCGGCGTTTCAAACGCCAAGTCCTTAAAAAACAATTCAAATACAAAACGCCTGCCGGGTAGACGACAGGCGTTTCAGGAATGCGCGGTTAGATCAGCCGTAAACGGCTTCTTTTCCGAAATGCTTGGTCAGCATGTAATAGACCACGGCGCGGTATTTGTTGCGCTCGGACATGCCATAGGTTTCCATGGCTTTGTTGATCGCTGCCATCAGCTCGGGACCATCGGACAGGCCCAGTTTCTTGATCAGGAAGTTGTTCTTGACGGTTTCCAATTCGGACTCCTGGCTGGCTGCAACAGTTGCCGCATCTGCGTCATAAATCGCCGGGCCGCAACCGATTGTGACCTTGGTCAGCAGGTCCATATCGGGGTTCATCCCACACTTGTTTTTCAGATCTTCAGCGTATTTGGCGATCAGCTCGTCGCGCTTGCCCATGTCCTAATCTCCTTAATCCGTTAATCCGGCACCAATCACCGATAGCCGAGATTAGACGTTTCACAGGTCTGCCAAAAAGGATAAAAAACTGCGTTTCCTCCCCCTTAACCGGGACTGGAATTCACAGGATGCAAGACCTATCTGCAGTACCCCCAGCCAGAACCTTGCAGGTGGAAATGATCCGCGTGCAAGCGATTGAAGTCCGGGCCCAGAACCACACGAAACCAGTCGCACGCGCCCCGCCAGATTTGCCGCAGAAATGCGGGTTCGGGTCCGGTGCCTTGCCAGTCATTTAACGGGGTCAGCACGCGGCCATCGCTCGTCACCACACCGATGATATCGATCGAGTCTGCACGGGCATGGCTGCTCCATCCATTGTTTTCACCCTGCAGGGTGCGCATGCGCCTGCAGTTGTAACTTCCAACATGGCGCAATCGGGCAATACCGGTTCCAAGCAGTTCGTGCGCGGCCGGCAGCACGACATGGTGTTCCCACATCGCCAGCCGCAATGTTGTGGCGCAACTGGTTTCAACGGCTTCGATATGCGAAGTGGCCAGTCGGGTCAGAAGGCCGCGTGCGGCAATGCCACAATTCTGATCAACGACCAGATCCTCCATCGCCTCGAAATGAACACCCGCTTCGGCCAACGTAGCCCGACACTGGGTTTCATCCGCCACGGTGCGGTTCAGTTGATATCGGGTGACCGGCGTCACCGGTGCGCTGACCTTCAGGTCGCGCAAAGGGTTCCAGTGTGATGGCACCGGTGTCTTTGGATGCGCCAACAGCACCCAGCCGCCGCAGCCCAGCACGATCATCACAACCAAAACTCTGAAAACGAAGAACGCCGCCGAGTAAAGAAACCGGCGGCGTCCGTTGTTCTGCGTCATCGTCAGACGACAATCAGTAGCGGTAGTGTTCCGGCTTGTACGGACCTTCTGGCTTGACGCCAATATAAGCGGCCTGATCCGCATCCATCTGGGTCAGCTTCACACCGATGCGATCCAGATGCAGGCGGGCCACTTTTTCGTCCAGATGCTTGGGCAGGATGTAGACCTTGTTCTCGTACTGGTCACCTTTGGTGAACAGCTCGATCTGTGCCAGAACCTGGTTGGTGAACGAAGCCGACATCACGAAAGACGGGTGACCTGTGGCATTGCCAAGATTCAGCAGACGGCCTTCAGACAGCAGGATCAGACGGTTGCCCGAAGGCATCTCGATCATGTCCACCTGCTCCTTGATGTTGGTCCACTTGTGGTTCTTCAGGCTAGCCACCTGAATCTCGTTGTCGAAGTGACCGATATTGCCAACGATGGCCATGTCCTTCATCTCGCGCATATGCTCGATGCGGATCACGTCCTTGTTGCCGGTGGTGGTGATGAAGATATCCGCGCTGGCAACTTCGTCTTCCAGCAAGGTCACTTCGAACCCATCCATCGCAGCCTGCAGCGCGCAAATCGGGTCAACTTCGGTCACCTTCACGCGCGCACCCGCGCCGCGCAGGCTGGCGGCCGAGCCCTTGCCCACGTCGCCATAGCCGCAAACCACGGCAACCTTACCGGCCATCATGGTGTCGGTGGCGCGGCGAATACCGTCAACCAGCGATTCCTTGCATCCGTATTTATTGTCGAATTTCGATTTTGTGACCGAGTCATTCACGTTGATCGCCGGGAACGGCAGGTGGCCGTCTTTCACCAGCTGATACAGACGGTTCACGCCGGTGGTGGTTTCCTCGGACACGCCCTGAATCTGGTCGCGCATCTTGGTGAACCAACCGGGGCTGGCCGCCATGCGCTTGGCGATCTGCTTCTTGATCACCTCTTCCTCTTCCGAACCCGGAACTGGGATGATGTCTTCGCCCGCTTCGGCACGTGCGCCCAGCAGGATGTACAGGGTCGCGTCACCACCATCGTCAAGGATCATGTTCGGACCGTCTTCGAACAGGAAGGATTTATCCAGGTAATCCCAATGCTCTTCCAGTGTTTGACCCTTGATCGCGAAGACAGGAATGCCCGCCTCGGCAATCGCGGCAGCGGCATGGTCCTGCGTCGAGAAGATGTTGCACGACGCCCAGCGCACGTCCGCACCCAGCGCAACCAGTGTTTCAATCAGAACGCCGGTCTGGATGGTCATGTGCAGCGACCCAACGATACGCGCACCTGTCAGAGGCTTGCTGTCCCCATATTCCGCACGCAGGGACATCAGCCCCGGCATCTCGGTTTCGGCAATGTCCAATTCCTTGCGGCCGAACCCGGCCAGCGAAATGTCTTTAACGATATAGTCCACGGCCATCAGGCGCTCCATTTTCGGTAAGTCATAGTCCCGGCTGCCCCTAGCATTCCTTGGGGCAGGTGGCAACTTTGAAGACTGTTACCGGAAGCCTGGTGGCCGCTTTCAGCTTGGCGTGCCTTCGATTTTTATCTTTGGTATCGCTTCAAAAAAATCTGTGCCAACGGCAACAATACAGCTGATTCCGTTCGCATTGGTTACCAAAACGGTATAACTGCCCGTTTCCTTCGAGGCCCAGACCTCCATCACCGACTGTGCGCTGCGTGTCTTTTGCAAACCGCCAAAGGCCAATTCTTCGGCGTAGTTTTCCTGCAATTTGGCGACAATATCGTCGCGTTCTGCACAACTCCGGGCAAAAGCTGGTGGGGCAGTCGCGGCCATTCCAAAGGTCAGGGCAATGGCAAACAAACGCTTGAACATGACAAACTCCTATCGTTTCGCGTTTCACGGTCGAGAGGAGCACACCGGGAGAAGCATGTGCCCCCCTCGGTTTTGATGTCGGGATCATGGCGCGCCGTTTCAAAGCACATATGCTCAAGAAACTGTTGGCAGCAAGTGATCCAGACAGGTACATCATAGCACAAAAATATGGCGCAATCGCGTCCGGTCAGACGAGGCATAGCAAAATGGCAACACAACCCAGAGCATGGCAGCGCATGTTATCGGGGCGTCGGCTGGACCTGCTGGATCCGACCCCGGTGGATATCGAGATCGAAGATATCGCGCATGGGCTTGCTTTTGTGGCACGTTGGAACGGGCAGACACGCGGCGATTTCGCCTATTCAGTCGCCGAGCACTCCCTGTTGGTTGAGGAGCTCTTTGGCAGAATTGCCCCCAAGACACCCGTCAAGTGGCGGTTGGCAGCCCTGTTACATGACGCGCCGGAATACGTGATCGGCGACATGATTTCGCCGGTCAAATCCGCTGTGGGCCCCGGTTACGGCGCCTTGGACGACCGGCTGGCGGCGGCGATCCACATCCGGTTCGGTCTGCCCGCTGAGGTGCCAAAAGCGGTGAAACGGCAGATCAAGAAAGCCGACAAGATCAGCGCCTGGATGGAGGCCACCCAAATCGCAGGGTTTTCTGACGCTGAGGCAACGAAATTCTTTGGTCGCCCGGATAAAGCGGTGATGGAGGGATTGGAGATTACGCTGAGACCACCGGTCGAAGTAAGGAAAGCCTACACAGATCGGCACACAGTGCTTCTCGCGCTACTTTAGCGACGTGCAACCTGAACAGCTAAAGGTAATGGTGAAATGAGCGCGAAACGACCGATTGGGAACCGGATCTTGCTTGCAACAAATTTGGTGCTGATCCTGGCGCTAGCAGCCGTGTTGATCAGAACTGGGTATCTGGCGAAGACAGTACGCAAGCTTACCGGAGCGCATACTCCCGTCACAGAAACTAAACACTATCAGACAATGGTGTGGCTGCACAAACGACCGATTTCCCAAGTTCTAGCGTCACCGAATATTCAAATCGCATTTATTGGTGATTCCATCATCGAGGGATGGCTAACCAGCAACATCGTTTCAAACGCATTGAATCTGGGAATCAGTCGGGACACAACCCAAGGCTTAATAGCAAGGGTACACCCGGAGCTCATCACTCATGTTCCGGTCTGGTACTTGGGTGTTGGGGTTAATGACGCCCTGAACGACACACCTCTGGAGGAGGTTCCGAAATATGTTAAGCAGTTAGCGGATGTGTTCACCTCCGTAGACAGATTGATCTGGCGTGCCGTTCTGCCTGTCGCAAGCGAAACTTGGACTATCGAAAACGAAACGTTTCGAACCACCTACAACATTGCAGCACAACAAGCTTGCTTGGAGATGGGAAACTGCACGTTTCTCAACTCCCCTCCCGGGTATAGTGATAACATCGACAAGTGGACATCGGACGGCCTACACCCCAATCCAATCGGTTATCGTCACCTGACACAGCAGCTTTGCGCTGAAATAAAGTGTTCCCTTCAGTGACGCTGAGTGGGGTTTTTTGCGGTGATTAGGTTATAGTCTCAACGCGGGCTGCGTTTCGCTAGTATCCGCTGCAAGGTCCGGCGGTGCATGTTCAGCCGCCGTGCGGTCTCACTGACATTCCGGTCGCACAGCTCATAAACCCGCTGGATGTGCTCCCAACGCACGCGGTCCGCGCTCATGGGGTTTTCCGGCGGCGGCGGCAGTTCGTCACCCTTGGCCAGCAGCGCATTGGTGATGTCGGTGGCGTCGGCGGGTTTCGACAGATAATCGGTTGCGCCGATTTTTACGGCGGCGACTGCGGTCGCAATCGCCCCGTACCCGGTCAGAACCACGACCCGGCTGTCGGGGCGCTTTTCGCGCAGAACCTCAACCACATCCAGACCATTGCCATCCTCCAGTCGCAGATCAACCACCGCATAGGCCGGCGGGCGGGCGGTGGAAATGGCGCGGCCTGCGGCGACGGATCCTGCGGTTTCAACCTCGAACCCACGCTTTTCCATGGCCTTGGCCAAACGTCTCAGGAACGGCTCGTCATCATCCACCAAAAGCAAGGATTTGTCAGGGCCGATATCAAGCTGAGAACTGTCTGCCATATGTTAGGTCTTTCCGCTATTTCATGCCTTTGGCTTAAACATGAGTAATAGCAGCGCAGAAACAAAGGTCAAACAACCTTGTTAATGCGCTGCCTGGTCCAGAAAGCACCCGACCCTGTCCGCCATCTGTTCGGCCGTGTCATCGCGCTTGAAGAATTCAAGGAAACCATGTTCGGGCGTCACCAGATATGTGAAGGTGGAATGGTCAACAAGGTAGAATTCGTCGCTTTTATCCTGTGCCTTGTAATAGGTCTTGTAAGCCTTGCTCGCCGCCCTGACCTGTTCGGGTGAACCGGTCAAGGCAATCGTTTTGCCGCCTAAGTTAAAGGCATAATCATCCACAACCTCGGGCGTGTCCCGTTCGGGATCGATCGAGATGAACAGCGCAGTGGCCGACTGTCCGCGCTGGTTCAGGATATCCACGGCCTCAACATTGCGGGACATGTCAAACGGGCAGACATCGGGGCAGAATGTGTATCCGAAATAGACAAGTGTGGGTTCGGTGATCACGTCTTTGTCGGTCACCGTCTCACCTTTGCCATTCACCAGTTCAAACGGCCCGCCGATAGCAGCGGTCCCCCCGGCGATCTGCCCGGATCGGCACTGTGCAAACTGGTCGCCGGATCCGCCCCCACGCGTCAAAAGCCACATCGCACCTAGGCCAATAGCCAGAACGAGAGTTGCAAGAATTGCGTATAGGCGGGTCATTTCGGTTTTCCGGTCGCAAGGGGTTGTTGATCGTTCCGGCCGGGACACCTATCAAGATGACCAGCCTTTGCAACAGGACATAAGCGACCGATGGCAGATTCCAATCAGACTTTTTGGCGCGGCCAGGAACGCAGCAGCTGGATCCGCCTGCGCACCCTGATCCTGTTGCGATGGGTTGCCATTTTTGGTCAGATCACCGCCATCACCGTGGCCCAGCAATACTATCACGTGCAGCTGGAACTGGGCCTGTGCTATCTGGCCATCGGGATCTCGGTCATGGGTAACCTGACTGCCATTCTGTTGTTTCCACAGAACAAGCGGATGTCCGAGTTCGAAAACTTCCTGATGGTTCTGTTCGATCTGCTGCAACTGTCGATCTTGTTGTATCTGACGGGCGGTCTGAACAACCCCTTTGCGCTTCTGCTTTTGGGGCCGGTCACGATTTCCGCCAATGTGATGAGCACACGGTCGACCTTGATTGTCGGGGCTGTTGCGATTGTTCTGACCACTTTGCTGGCGGAATTCCACCTGCCGCTGCGAACCAACGTCGGGGTGGTTCTGGACATTCCGGAAATCCTGCTGTTTGGCAACTGGGCTGCTATCATTATCGCCATCGTCTTTATCGGTGCTTATTCTCACCGCGTCAGTTCCGAGGTTCAGTCCATGTCCGAAGCGCTGGCTGCCACCCATATGGCACTGGCGCGCGAGCAAAAGCTGACCGATCTTGGCGGCGTGGTCGCCGCCGCCGCGCACGAGCTGGGCACCCCTTTGGCCACGATCAAACTGACGAGTGCGGAACTGATCGAAGAGCTGGATGACCGTCCCGACCTCAAGGAAGATGCCGCCTTGATCCGCGAACAAGCCGATCGGTGCCGCGACATTCTACGCGATATGGGTCGTGCCGGAAAAGATGACCTGCATTTGCGGCAGGCTCCGCTTTCGACGGTGGTGAACGAAGCCGCCGAGCCACATGTTGACCGGGGCAAGGTCGTTCATTTTTCGGAAGGCCCGGTGCAGGACGGAGACGTGCTGCAACCCTCGATCCTGCGAAAGCCCGAGATTATTCACGGGCTTCGCAACCTGATCCAGAATGCCGTGGACTTTGCCCGCGCGAATGTCTGGGTCGAAGCCGAATGGACAGACAGCAGGATCACCGTCAGCATCATGGATGACGGGCGAGGCTACCCGTCGCACATGATTGGACGCATCGGTGACCCCTTCATGCGCCGCAGACGGGCCGAAGCCGACCTGCGAACCCGCCCGGAATACGAAGGCATGGGACTGGGACTGTTCATCGCAAAAACGTTGCTGGAACGCAGCGGGGCCGAACTGAAATTCGCAAATGGCACGGACCCGTATCAGCACCTGACCGATCAAAAAGACCGGACAGGTGCGATCGTCAAGGTCTCGTGGCCGCGCAATCTAATTGACGCGCAAAAGGGTGACACGCCGGTTCCATCCGGTTCCAACAAGCGCATTCAGGTATGAGTTAAGGAGCCGTTAACTAATCCTGCCCATAGTCAGCCGGGGTTTGGTTCTACCTTGGGGATATTAATGGCCGACTGGATCATTTTGGCCGCGATCAGCCTGGTATCGGGATGCTTTGCCGTGCAATGGTTATTGCCACGCCAGACGCGACGCGACGATGTCTTTGGCTTGTTTTCGACAACATCCCTGTTCGATGCGGTATTCCTGTTTGATGGTGATCGCCTGATCAGCCATTCCGATATCGCGCTTGCCGGGTTCGAACATGTTGGAAGCTGGCAGGGCTTGCGTTGCCTGCTGCAAAGGGATTTCCCCACCTTCCCCGAAACACCCGAAAAGGTTCGCGATCAAAATGTAATGGTAATCTCGGCCATTGATTGCACAGTCGAACGCGAAGTGGTGTGTGAATGGATCGACGGTATTGTCCGCGTGCGTCTGCACGAACCGGCCAGAATCGCTCCGACCGGGTCAAGCGCGCTGAGTGAACCGAGCCGTCTGGCCATGGAACAGGCCCCCTATCCGGTATGGTTGCTGGATCACAACAGCCAAGTGCAATGGTGCAATGCAGCTTATGTCACGCTTGTTCGCCGGGCCCGTGGTCAGGATGCCGATCTGACTGCCCCGCTTTTTCCGGACTCCTCTGATGCGCCGTCGCTCGGAAAATCAAGGGTGGCGGTGGATGTGACAGGAACCAACAGCAAGTTGTGGTTCGACCTGACGCAGATCGGGCAGGACGGCGGGCGGTTATGTTACGCCACAGACATCAACGCCATTGTCGAAGCGGAAACTGCGCAACGCAAGTTCGTGCAGACCATGACCAAGACCTTTGCTCAACTTTCGATTGGCCTGGCCATTTTTGACCGCAACCGGCAACTGGCGCTGTTCAACCCGGCCCTGATCGATCTGACCACGTTGCCGCCGGATTTCCTCAGCTGCCGCCCGAATATCAGCAGTTTCTTCGACCGACTAAGGGATCAGCATATGATGCCAGAGCCCAAGAACTACCGTACATGGCGGCGTCAGATGAACGACCTGCTCGAAGCGGCCGAGGGCGGCAATTACCACGAAACATGGTCGCTTCCCTCTGGCTCGGTTTATTCTGTAAGCGGCAGGCCGCATCCCGACGGGGCTGTTGCGTTTCTGTTCGAAGATATTACGGCCGAAATCACGTTGACGCGCCGCTTCCGGTCCGAGATGGATCTGATGCAATCCATACTGGACAAGCTGGCCGATGCAATCGCTGTATTTGCCGATGATGGCACCCTGGCCCTTACCAACTACGCCTACGAAAAGCTTTGGGGCGACGCACAGGAAATCGGCTTTCAGACAGACACGGTCACCGATGTCACACGGCGGTGGCAGGACCATTGTGTTGCTACGCCGATCCTCGGAGAGATCCGGGATTTCGTCGAAATGCGGGATAACCGGGCGGAATGGACGGCTGAAATCCGGATGCGGTCGGGAATTACTTTGGACTGCACGGTTTCACCGGTTCATAACGGTGCGACGATCGTGCGGTTTGCACCCGTGGATCTTCTGACAAAAACCACCCCGTTGGAACAGATCAGCGCCTGAACCGGGGTTGCAGCCGATTGGGCAGAACGTCATTGTGGCGCCATGACGACGCCCCCCCAAACCCTGACCTTCAGATCGCCCGATGAAACCGCAGATTTTGCGACCCGTGTCGGGTCTTCGCTTGATGCCGGGGATGTCCTGTTGCTTAGTGGTGCAATCGGCAGCGGCAAGACGCATTTCGCACGCAGCCTCATTCAATCACTCATGCCTGAACCGGAAGATGTGCCGTCACCCACATTCACTTTGGTTCAGACCTATGACACCCCTGCCGGTGAGATCTGGCACTGCGATCTTTATCGGCTGAACGCGTTAGAGGAAGTGGATGAACTGGGTTTGGTCGACGCCTTTGACACAGCAATCTGCCTTGTGGAATGGCCGGAAAAGCTGGGCGCACTAGCCCCTGCCGCTTCGTTAAAGCTGGCCTTCGAAACAGACCCTGACACAGAAGAAACCCGCCACGTGTCCTTGTCATGGACCGATCCGAAATGGGTAGAAAAGCTGGAGAGTGCAGGATGACAAACAGGACAATCCTGGCAGAGGCCCTTATTGCGCAAACTCCTTGGGCCGGTGCAACGCGTGCACCACTGGCCGGCGACGCATCGAACCGCAGGTACGAACGCGTGACCGATCCGTTCAGTGGGCGAACGGCTGTCCTGATGGATGCACCACCTGACAAGGGCGAAAGCGTCGAATCGTTTGTGCGTGTTGCCGAGTATCTGCGTTCAATTGGCCTGAGTGCGCCCGAGATTTACGCAGAAGACGCTGAATATGGATTTCTGCTGCTGGAAGATCTGGGTGATGATCTGTTTGCACGCGTCCTGAAAAAAGACCCGTCCAAAGAACGCCTTTTGTACGAGGCCGCAACAGACGTGTTGCTTCACTTGCATCAGGCCCCAGTATTGTCGCTACCGTCCTACGACCCGGCCCTGATGACGGACCTGGCGGCGCTGGCGCTTACGAAATATGCCGCGGGCATTCAGGGCAATGTTGATCAGGACGTTCTGGACCGGTTCGAACTTCGGTTTGCTGATATTTTGCACCGTGAAACCTCTGGGGACAAAGTTGTCATTCAAAGGGACTATCACGCAGAAAACCTTCTTTGGCTGCCCGAGCGCGACGGCATAAGGCGCGTCGGATTGCTGGATTTCCAATTGGCCATGCTGGGGCACCCCGCCTATGATCTGGTGTCCTTGCTTCAGGACATTCGCCGCGATGTTTCGGTCGGGACAGAAATGCAGATGATCAACCGCTATATTGCAGGATCAGGTATGGACGATCACGAGTTTCGGACCGCGTACAGCGTATTGGGTGCGCAGCGAAATCTTCGCATCCTGGGCGGTTTTTCGCGGCTGGCAACCGATTACGGCAAGCCGCAATATCTGGACATGATCCCGGCGGTCTGGTCGCACCTCATGCGGGATCTGGAACACCCTGCCCTTGTTTCGGTGGCCTCGCTGTTGCACGACGCTCTGCCCCGACCAACACCTCAGAATTTGGCCAGGCTGTGGCCGCAATGACCGGATCGCCCTTTGCCGTAATGTTGTTTGCCGCCGGGTTTGGCACCCGTATGGGCGCGTTGACCAAGGACCGACCCAAACCGCTGATCGAAGTGTCCGGGTGCCCCCTGATCGACCATGCGCTGGACCTTGTCGACAACCTTGGCCCTGTTCGCACAGTGGCAAACGTGCATTACCACGCCGATCAGCTCGACGCGCATCTCGGGCCTAAAGGCATTCTGATATCGCGGGAGGAGCCGGATATCCTGGAAACCGGCGGCGGGTTGCGCGCAGCCCTGCCATTGCTGGGCACCGACCCTGTGTTCACCCTGAATACCGATGCAATCTGGTCCGGCCCAAATCCATTGAAACTGCTGCAAAACGCATGGGACCCGTCCCGCATGGATGCGCTTTTGATGTGTGTTCCGACTGCGCAGGCCATTGGTCACAACGGGCCGGGTGATTTTACCGCTGATCGGTTGGGGCGGATCACGCGTGGACCCGGATTGGTTTACGGGGGTGCACAGATTCTCAAGACACAAGGGTTGCACGCCTTCTCGCAGCCAGCGTTTTCGTTGAACCTGCTTTGGAACCAGATGCAGGATCAGGGGCGTTTGTTCGGCATCGAGTATCCCGGTCGCTGGTGTGATGTGGGTCACCCCGATGGGATCGCTCTGGCCGAGGATTTGCTGGCAGATGTTTGACCCCGGACCCCTGCCCCGCGTCTTCGCCGTCCCGCCCGGTACGGATTTCCCCAAGGCGTTGGTCGACGGCCTGAGGCGGCGTTGTTCAGGCCCGCCCGAAGCTATGGCGCGGGTGGAACTGGTGTTGAACACGCGGCGTATGGAACGGCGCGTACGTGACCTGTTCAATCAGGGGCCGCCTTGCCTGCTGCCCCGCATCTCTCTGGTTACCGATCTGGGGGACAGTGCTGATCTGGCGCATATTCCACCTGCCATTCCGCCCCTTCGGCGGCGTCTGGAGTTGACACAGCTGGTCGCCAAATTGTTGGAACAACAACCGGATCTGGCCGCGCGGTCGTCGGTTTTTGACCTGTCCGACAGTCTGGCGGCGCTGATTGACGAAATGCAGGGTGAAGGTGTGTCGCCGGACACAATCCGGGGGCTGGATGTCAGCGACATGTCCGGCCATTGGGCGCGGGCTCAGACCTTTATTGGTATCGCAGATCATTTCATTGACACGGGCTCGCAGGTGATGGACGCGCAGGCCCGCCAACGCCGCGTGGTCGAAAACCTGATCGCCCGCTGGCAAACCGATCCCCCCCTGCATCCGGTTATACTGGCCGGGTCGACCGGTTCGCGCGGCACCACGCTGATGCTGATGGACGCCGTCGCGCGCTTGCCGCAAGGGGCGCTGGTACTGCCCGGATACGATTTCGACCAGCCGGATCGCGTTTGGGAAGGGTTGGATGATGCGTTGACTTCGGAAGATCATCCGCAATACCGGTTTCGCAAGCTGATGCACGGGCTGGGCCTGTCACCCGGCCAGATCACCCCCTGGACAGACCTGAACGCCCCCTCGCCTGCCCGTAACCGTCTGGTTTCCCTGGCTTTGCGCCCGGCCCCGATCACCAATGCCTGGATGAGCGAAGGCCCGAAACTGGCTGATCTACTCGGCGCAACCAAAGACCTGACACTGGTCGAGGCGCAATCACCGCGGGACGAGGCTTTGGCCATTGCCCTGCGCCTGCGAAAGGCTGCTGAAACCGGTCAGACCGCCGCCCTGATCACGCCCGATCGCATGTTGACCCGTCAGGTCAGCGCCGCGCTGGATCGGTGGAACATTCTGGCGGATGACAGCGCCGGTTTGCCGCTGCAACTCTCTCCTCCGGGCCGGTTTCTGCGACATGTGGCTGGTCTGTTCACGCGCCGTCTGGAGGGCGAGGCGCTGCTTACCTTGCTAAAACACCCTTTGTGCCATGACGGCAGTGAACGCGGTAACCATTTGCTGCACACGCGTGATCTGGAACTGGACCTGCGCCGCAATGGCCCGCCATTTCCGGATGGCACCAGCCTCACCGCATTTGCAGTACGCAAAGAAGCCCCCGAGGCCTGGGTTCAATGGGTTGTTCACCACTTCTGCGATCAACAGATCGGTGGCGAGTTGGCGCTTTCCGACTGGGTAGATCAGGTCACAACACTGGCCGAGGCGATCTCGGCTGGCAGTGCAGGTGAAACCGGCACGTTGTGGGACAAGAACGCGGGTCAAAAGGCACTGGCAGTGCTGAATTCCCTCAGGGATGAGGCGCAACATGGCGGGCCTATGATGGCCCATGATTTTGCCGATCTTCTGGGCGCATTGCTAGCAGGGGAAGAGGTCCGCGACCGCGACGCGCCACATCCGCATATTATGATCTGGGGCACACTCGAAGCGCGGGTACAGGGTGCAGACCTGTTGATCCTTGGCGGATTGAACGAAGGCAGTTGGCCAGAAGCCCCGGCTCCTGACCCCTGGCTGAACCGGCAGATGCGTGACAAAGCGGGGTTGTTGTTGCCCGAACGGCGGATTGGCCTGTCGGCGCATGATTTTCAACAGGCCATCGGCGCGCCCGAGGTCTGGCTAACCCGCGCAACCCGCTCGGACGATGCGGAAACGGTGCCATCCCGTTGGGTGAACCGGCTGACGAACCTGTTGCAAGGCCTGCCTGAGCAGGGTGGCCCCCAAGCGCTGGCCGGAATGCGCGCCCGTGGCCAAAACTGGCTGAATTGGTCCGAGGCTCTGGAAGACGCGCCGCGCATTGACCCCGCGCCGCGCCCATCCCCGCGCCCGCCAGTTGCCGCGCGTCCACGTCACCTGTCAGTAACGGAAATCAAGCGGCTAATCCGCGATCCTTATGCCATCTATGCCAAGCATGTGCTGCGTTTGAAACCTCTCGACCCGCTTGTCCAGGCTCCCGACGCGTTGTTGCGGGGGATCGTGATCCACGAAATCCTCGAGCATTTCGTCAAGGATAGCGTGCTCGACAACGCCTTGCTGACGCGTGAGAATTTCCTGAAGCGCGCGCACGCATTGCTGGAGCAGCATGTCGCCTGGCCCACGGCGCGGCACCTGTGGCTGGCGCGACTGGAACGGATCGCAGACGACTTTATCAGCGCCGAACTTTCGCGCCGGGGTGACGGTGGGCCAGTGGCCTTTGAAGCAGCGATGAAGCTGGTGCTGAACCCGCTGGATTTCACCCTCACGGGGCGCGCTGACCGGCTCGATCACAACAGCCGGGGGGCCTTGCGGATCATCGACTATAAAACTGGCGCGCCTCCGACAGAAAGCCAGCAGTCCAAATTCGACAAGCAATTGCTGATCGAGGCCGCAATGGCCGAGCAGGGCGGTATCGAAGGGCTTGACCCGATGGCGGTGGCAGAGGCGATCTTCATCGGGATGGGCGGTACCTATAAAGAGGTGCCCGCGCCGCTGCTGAAAGAACCCGCCGACAAGGTTCTGGCCGAACTAAAAGAGCTGATTTCAGCCTATTTAGAGCCTGATCAGGGATATTCATCCCGCCGAATGCTGCACAAGGATACGGATATCGGTGACTATGATCATCTGGCCCGGTTCGGCGAGTGGGACCGGACAGCCGAAACGCGCCCCGAGGACCTGACATGAGCGCGCGCAACGAAGCCACCGAACGGCAGGTGCAAGCCGCGCGACCCGATGCCTCGACCTGGCTGGCCGCCAATGCGGGGTCAGGAAAGACACGGGTTCTGACCGATCGGGTGGCGCGCCTGCTGTTGGGTGGCGTCCAGCCACAACACATTCTTTGCCTGACCTATACCAAAGCTGCTGCCAGCGAGATGCAGAACCGGTTGTTTGACCGTCTTGGCAAATGGGCAATGCTGGAAGATGCCAGGCTGCAAAAGGACCTGGCCGAACTGGGCGTGACCGGCGCCATCGATTCAGACCGGTTGGCACAAGCGCGCACCCTGTTTGCCCGCGCCATTGAGACGCCGGGCGGCTTGAAGATTCAGACAATTCACTCGTTCTGCGCCTCGTTGCTGCGTCGTTTCCCGCTCGAGGCCGGGGTCAGCCCGCAGTTTTCGGAAATGGAAGACCGTGCGGCAGCTTTGCTGAGGGAAGAAATTGTTGAAGATTTCGCAGAAGGCCCGCAGACCAAGCTGATCGAAGACGTGGCCCGGTTTATCACCGATACAGGCTTTGACAAGCTGACTGCGGCGATCACCCAAAAGCGCAACCTATTCGCGCAGCAACTGGATTGGCCTGATCTGTTGCAACGCTTCGAACTGCCCTCGCATTTCGACGATAATGCGTTGTTCCAAAGCGTTTTTCTGGGTGGTGAGGTTGAGCTGATCCAGTCAATTTTGCCCCTGTTACTCGAAAGTGGCGGCAATAATGCCAAGGCAGCGGCAAAGCTGGCAGGCTTCACCGAAGCACGATTGGCTCACTTGCCCATGCTGGAAGACGTGCTGCTGACAGGAAAAGGCGCAAAAGAACCGTTCACCGCCAAGATCAACGGCTTTCCCACCAAACCCCTTCGCGAAGGTGCGCTGGCGGACCGGATGCCTCAACTCGAAGCTCTCATGCTGCGGGTTGAAGCTGCACGCGAACGCCGACTGGCGCTTGTTGCAGCCCAGAAAACCGCTGTATTGCACCGCTTTGCCGCTGCATTCCTACCGGAATATGAACGCCGCAAGCAGTTGCGGGGGTGGCTGGATTTCGACGATCTGATTCTGCGCGCACGTCAGGTTCTGAATGACCCGGCGGTGGCCGAATGGGTGTTGTACCGTCTGGACGGGGGTATCGACCACATACTTGTCGACGAAGCGCAGGACACCAGCCCCGATCAATGGGATGTGGTCGAAAAACTGGCTCAGGAATTCACCAGTGGGGAGGGGGCCCGATCAGGGGTCGAGCGCACGATTTTTGTGGTCGGCGACAAAAAACAATCGATCTATTCCTTTCAGGGTGCCGATCCGCAGGCTTTTGACCGGATGCAGGAGGAGTTTGACCGAAAACTCACTGAATCAGGCTCTAAACTGTGGGGTTCGACGCTGGAATATTCCTTCCGATCCTCCAGCGCGATCTTGTCTCTGGTCGACACGCTTTTTTATAACCGAACCGATGCAGGATTTCAGAAGGAAAGCCAGCACCGCGCCTTCAAATCCGATTTGCCCGGTCGGGTTGATCTTTGGCCCGTTGTCGAAAAAGTCGAAGACGCGGAGGAGGGGGACTGGACTGATCCGGTGGACCGACCCGGATCACGGCATCATACCGTTATTCTGGCCGAACGGGTGGCTGCGTCGATCAAAAAAATGATCGATGGCGGCGAAACGATCCCTGAAGACGGGGACACGCAGGGCCAGTTTGTTCGACGCAAAGTGCAACCGGGTGATTTTCTGATCCTTGTGCAACGCCGGTCCGACTTGTTTGCCGAAATCATTCGCGCCTGCAAGGTTGCCGGGCTTCCCATCGCCGGGGCGGACCGGCTGAAAGTGGGTGCCGAACTTGCGGTCAAGGATCTGGCTGCGCTGCTTAGCTTTCTGGCCACGCCCGAAGACAGCCTGTCTCTGGCAACGGTTCTGAAATCCCCGCTGTTCGGATGGTCCGAGCAGCAGCTTTTCGATCTGGCCCATCGGCGGGAGGAGCAATTCCTGTGGGCTGCTTTGCGCAGACGTGCCGACGATTTCCCCAAAACCCTGGCCGTGCTGAACGATCTGCGCAGTCAGATCGACTTTCTGCGCCCCTATGACCTGATCGAACGCATTCTGACCCGACATGACGGGCGGCGAAACCTGTTGGGCCGACTGGGACCCGAGGCAGAAGACGGTATCAATGCCCTGCTGTCGCAGGCGTTGGCCTACGAGCGGACGGATATCCCCAGCCTGACGGGATTTCTGGTCTGGATGCAGACCGACGATCTGGAAATCAAACGACAGATGAGCGGGGTCGGCAATATGATCCGGGTGATGACGGTGCACGGCTCGAAAGGTCTGGAGGCTCCGATCGTCATTCTGCCGGATACCGGCAAACGTCAGCCGCCACGCGACGCCGAAATCATGGTGGCAGACGGGACACCGCTGTGGAAGGTTTCGGCAGACCAATCGCCAAACCTGATCACTCACGCCCGGTCAGAGGCGCGCACCCGCGAGGAAAACGAACGGCTTCGCCTGCTATATGTGGCTCTAACACGGGCCGAAAAGTGGCTGATCGTGGCGGCGGCGGGTGATTTGGGTAAAGATGGCAACAGCTGGTACCAGATGGTAGAAGCGGCGATGGAAAAGGCCGGGGCAACGCAACTGCCTGGTTCAGATAAACGTCGGCTGTCCCATGGCGACTGGGATGGGTTGCCATTGGTCGAGCAGTCAGTTGCATTGGCCAAACATTCAGAACTGCCCGACATGTTCCTGCACCCCGCACCAGAACCAGTTGTACCGGCGGCCTCTATCAGCCCTTCGGATCTGGGTGGTGCCAAGGCGTTGCCGGGTGACGCTGGTCTGGATGAAGACGCTGCCAAACTGCGCGGAACCCGCGTGCACCTGCTGCTTGAGCATCTGCCCAAAGTCACGCAGAACCACTGGCCAGAGCTTTGTGCCCGCCTGCTGCCCGAGGTGAGGCAAGAGGATCAGGGCGCATTGCTGACCGAAGTCACAGGCGTACTGGCATCCGAAAGCCTGCGACACATTTTCACGCAGGACACATTGGCCGAAATACCTGTTACTGCCGACCTGAACGGGCAGCGAATGTATGGGATTATCGACCGCCTGATCGTGACAGACACCGAAGTCCATGTGATTGATTTCAAATCAAATGCCACCGTTCCGAACCGGGTCGAAGATTGCCCCGAAGGGTTGCTTCGCCAAATGGGCGCGTATGCGCAGGCCCTGTCGCAGATCTATCCAAACCATAAGATACGCACCGCAATCCTCTGGACAAGAACGGCAAATCTTATGTGGCTGCCACACGATCTTGTGACGGATGCCGTGGCCTGCACCCAGATATCTTGACCTTACCTACTGCCACCCCTACCTTCACAGCCCAAGCGCATATCATTCAGGAGACATAATATGTCGACCGTAGCCGTCACCGACGAAACCTTTGACGCCGAAGTCAAGAACTCGGACGTTCCAGTTGTAGTGGATTTCTGGGCCGAATGGTGCGGACCCTGTAAGCAGATTGGTCCGGCACTGGAAGAGCTGGCCGCCGAATATGGCGGCAAGGTCAAGATCGCAAAGGTGGACGTGGACAACAACCCGAACTCTGCCGCCGCCATGGGCGTGCGCGGCATCCCGGCGCTGTTCATCTTCAAGGACGGTCAGGTTGTATCGAATCGCGCAGGCGCTGCCCCCAAAGCCGCGCTGCAAAGCTGGATCGACGAATCCATCTGATCTGGCGATAACAGATTGTTCAAAAGGCGTCTCAGATCGGGGCGCCTTTTTTGTTGAAGCAGCGGGGAAGCCAATGGCAAAAACGCGCGTTCTTGTAGAGTTCGGGATGGGCACATCCCTGCGCCGGATGGACTATACCGAGGCGTCGCTGCGGGCGATCAGAGACGCGCTGTGGCACAACTCGGTCAATATGGCCGAGCTGTTTGGTTTCCCGAAAGAGGTGATGATCATCGATGCCGAGATCGGCGTGCAGCAGCCGGATCAAGTGGATACAGACGCCCTCAAAGCCGTTTTCCCTTATGGCCAGCCCAACATTACTGTCACAAAGGGTGGGCTGGACATCGAAAAACCGCATGGCGACGGCCACACGGTCATCGCCAACGCCGCACTGATCGTTTCTTTCGACATGGACCCTGCGCAATGAGTGAAAAGCGGATCATCCTGGAAATGGGCACCGGCAATGACCTTTATGGTCAGGATTATACCAAAGCAGCCCGCCGCGCGGTTCAGGACGCGCTGCATCATTCATCCATCACGCTGTTTTCAAAGCTGGGGATCGATCACAACGAAATGCGCGTGCGCGTGACAATCGGCGTTCAGAATCCGGAACAGGTGAATTGCGAGTTGGTTGCTGTCGACTTGCCGCGAGGCCGGGCCGAGGTTCGCGCGGTTAAAGGTGGTATGGATGTCGCCGATGAAGAAGCTGGCACTCTGCACGTCATTGCAACTGCCGCGGTCGAAGCCTTTTTACCCGACCTTGCCGGGCAATACGTCCAGGGCTGAGCAACGAAAAAGCCGCTCGGAAATCCGGGCGGCTGGTTCGGTTTGACGATCTGTCGGTTGGATCAGAGTTTAGCGATATCCGCGCGGCTCAGACCGATATCGTCCAGCTGCGTGTCGCTGAGTTCCGACAGAAGGTTCCGTGTTTTACGGGCTTCATTCCATGCGACAACACTGTCGAATGCATTGATGAAAACGTCCGCCACGTGCAGGATGGTAGCTGCTCCGAGCGGCGCATGAATATTAGCTGTAGTTGCCATGTGCGCAGTCCTTATTGAAGAAACAGCCGACCCGTCGTCGGTTGTGAGCCTCATCTAGTACCGCTTGGCCGGACTCACAATTGCTGGTCCGGTAACCCCGAATTGCATTTTTTGCATATCTTTTGGGCAGTTTGGCAATGGGTTGCGCCAACAACCGGTCCGGCCCATATATACCGCCAGCAAAAGCGGAGACGATCATGGCAGATAACGACTTTCCCGGTTGGCACGGCACAACGATTATCGGCGTCAAGAAGGACGGTCATGTCGTCATTGCCGGCGACGGTCAGGTGAGTCTGGGTCAAACCGTGATCAAGGGCACTGCGCGCAAGGTGCGCCGCCTGTCTCCCGGAGGGTTCGAGGTCGTGGCAGGTTTTGCCGGATCGACAGCGGATGCCTTCACATTGCTGGAACGGCTCGAAGCCAAGCTTGAGGCTACGCCCGGCCAACTGGCCCGCGCCTCGGTTGAACTCGCCAAGGACTGGCGCACCGACAAGTATCTGCAAAAGCTTGAGGCGATGCTGATCGTGACAGACGGCAGGGATCTGCTGGTCATCACCGGGGCAGGGGACGTACTGGAGCCCGAACACAATGTGGCTGCCATCGGGTCGGGAGGCAACTTCGCTCTGGCCGCCGCGCGTGCCATGATGGACAGCGACAAATCCGCAGAAGACATCGCCCGGCAATCCATGGCCATCGCAGCAGATATCTGTGTCTACACCAATGGCAACCTGACGGTTGAGACGATCTCAGGCTAAAAGCGCCTTGATCTCTTTGCCTTTCCATCGACGGTGCATGCCGACCAGCCCCAGGACCGCCGCTACGACCACGATGTAATAGGGAACGCGGATATCGATGCTCATCAACCCGCCACCGATCAGTGACATGATCCCCCCCGCAAGACAGAACACGGCGGTGGCCACGCCCATGGCCCAGCCCTGATCCGCCTCGCTGACGCTTGAGGAGAACAGGCCCAACAGCGTTGGATAGGCGATGCCGAACAGGAAATAGAAGAAAAACACGGGGACATAGCTGAATACACCGCTTGGGCTGAAGGCAAAGGCAAACCCGCAAATGACCATCACCACAAGCGACGTGTAAATGATCGCGTGTTTGCTGAACCTTTCCTGGGCAGGCTTCACCAGGAACGTACTGGAAAAGGCCAACGCCACACCGATGACAACCATCGCCACGCTGCCCCCGATGACCCCATACCCGAATGCGCTGGTCAGGAAATTGTCGACAAACACGTAGAATGTGACATTGGCGATCATGAAAAACGAATAGACCGGCAAGATTTTCAGAACCAAAGGGTGTTCGCCAACTGCGATCAGACTGTCGGGAATATCGCGGGGACGAAACACAAAGGGCTCGCGCTTGGTTCGGGTGTCCTTGAAAAACAGAAGCACCAGAAGAATCGCGATCAACACCAACACGAACGCGCCATAGAACGGGGTTTTCAGCGTGGCAAAGCCGCCAAACAGCGCCGAATCCGACAAAACCGCGCCGATGATCGGCCCGCCGACAAGGCCAAAGCTGACACCTGTCACGATGTAGCCCATGTTTCGGTCCCGGTCAGACGCGTCAGTGCTGCCATCGATCATCGCTGCCTGCGCGATGGGCTGATTGCCCGCAGTGAACCCGGTAATCGAACGGCCGACGATCAGCAGAAGCAGGTTATTGAGATAAAGCGCCACAATGGTCAGCGCATATCCGGCCAACGCCCCCCCAAGGCAGACCAGCAGCGCATTCTTTCGCCCGATCGAGTCAGACACTTTCGAGACATAAACAACACCCAGAAACCACGACAGGAAAAAGCATCCGATCACCAGACCATAGTAAAAATGCCTACGGCCCACTGGCGTGCTTTCCGGCAGAAAACCCGAGCTCGTTTCCATGATCAACGAATTGATGATGGGAAAGACCAGACCTTGCCCAATCAGATCCACAAACACCACAAACAACAGGGTAATCTTGGCAATCTTCGTCATTCTGTATGCTCCTGACGCTCGTAACCCTGACGCAACCGTAACAGAGGGTTCGTGTTTTCCCCAAGCAAAGGATTTGCAAACCGCATGAGGCATTGTTAACCAACGCGGCCAAGACCCGCGGTTTGCTTGTTTTCATCAAAGCCATGATTACCTAGACCGCATCACGCAAATACGACCGAGAGGATTGCCCTTTGACCGACCTGACCCCGCGCGAGATTGTCTCGGAACTGGATCGATTCATTATCGGGCAAAAGGATGCCAAGCGCGCTGTGGCCGTTGCCCTGCGCAACCGCTGGCGCCGCAAGCAGTTGCCGGACGATATTCGCGAAGAGGTGTATCCAAAGAACATCCTGATGATCGGCCCCACCGGTGTTGGCAAGACCGAGATCAGCCGCCGTCTGGCCAAGCTGGCGCGCGCACCCTTTATCAAAGTCGAAGCCACGAAGTTCACAGAGGTTGGCTATGTCGGTCGCGACGTGGAACAAATCATTCGCGATCTGGCCGATGCCGCCATTCTACAAACACGGGAATTCATGCGCGAAGACGTCAAGGCCAAAGCCTATCAAGCCGCCGAAGACCGCGTGATTGACGCCATCGCTGGTACGGATGCCCGTGAAGGCACACGAGAGATGTTCCGCAAAAAGCTCAAGGCGGGTGAACTGGATGAGACGGTCATCGAACTGGACGTCGCGGACAGTTCAAACCCGATGCCGATGTTCGACATTCCGGGACAGCCAGGCAGTCAGATGGGGATGATGAATCTGGGTGATATCTTCGGTAAGGCGTTTGCCGGGCGTTCTGTCAGGAAACGTCTTACTGTCGCCGAAAGCTATGACGTGCTGATTGGGGAAGAGGCCGACAAGCTGCTGGACGATGAGACGGTCACCCGCACCGCATTGGAATCGGTGGAACAGAATGGCATCGTTTTTCTGGACGAGATTGACAAGGTCTGCGCCCGCACAGAAGCGCGTGGTGGTGATGTAAGTCGCGAAGGTGTACAGCGCGACCTGCTGCCCCTGATCGAAGGCACAACCGTCTCGACAAAACACGGTCCGGTGAAAACCGACCACATCCTGTTCATCGCATCCGGTGCGTTCCATATCGCCAAACCGTCAGACCTCCTGCCCGAGTTGCAGGGCCGTCTGCCCATTCGGGTAGAGCTGCGCGCGCTGACCGAGGAGGATTTCGTGCGCATCCTGACCGAAACCGACAACGCACTGACCCGTCAGTATACGGCCCTTATGGCCACCGAAGAGGTCACTGTTGGGTTTACTGAAGATGGTATTGCCGCCTTGGCACGGATCGCAGCCGAGGTGAACCAGAGCATTGAAAACATTGGTGCGCGGCGACTTTACACCGTCATGGAGCGGGTCTTCGAAGAGCTGTCATTCACTGCACCAGACCAGGCCGGAACAGAAATAACTGTCGACGCACAATTCGTGGACGAAAATCTGGGTGAATTGACCAAATCAGCGGACCTGAGCCGGTATGTACTTTAGCAGCTCTGGCTGGAACCCCCGCTTGCCCGGCCAGACCCATGGCGACTTGTTTGTGTCTGGTTGCGCTGGCGATCTGCATTGATCGAGGCCCAGCTGGAAAAGTGAAGCCGAGATACTTCGCCGATGCCGCTTTGGGGGGCCAGCGTTTAGCGTTTTATTGCCAAAACTGATCCAATAGCAGCGGAACTACCTTGAAAATGCGTCCATAAGTTGACACTAGGCAGTTGCATTTAATGGCAAAGGTTATCTGATCGTGTCCATAACTCCTATTCTTCTTTGCGGTGGGTCTGGCACCCGCCTTTGGCCGCTGTCCAGAAAATCCTATCCCAAGCAGTTCGCAGCCATTACCGGGGAAAAGACCCTGTTTCAGTCCTCAGCCCGGCGCGTGACGGGGGCGGATTATTACGCGCCAGTCGTTGTGACCGGCTCAGATTTCCGGTTTATCGTGACTGAACAGTTACAGGCGGCTGGCATTGATCCGGGTACTATTCTGATTGAACCTGATGGGCGCAACACTGCGCCTGCGGTTTTGGCGGCCGCCTTGCACGTGGCGAAGTCCGACCCCGAAGCCCTATTGCTGGTCCAACCCTCCGACCATGTTGTACCTGATGCGGGCGCTTTTCGTGCAGCCGTGGCTGCGGGTATTCCAGCGGCCCGCACCGGGCAGCTGGTAACCTTTGGAATAACACCCGATCGGCCCGAAACCGGTTATGGTTATCTTAAGCTGGCTGGAGCACCGGAGGGCACAGCTCCCGTCAAACTCGACAGCTTTGTCGAGAAGCCAGATGTAGAAACCGCCACCGCTATGCTAGCCGACGGCAAGCATCTGTGGAATGGTGGCATCTTTCTTTTCAGGGCCTGTGACATCATCGCCGCTTTTGAAACCCACGCCCCGACGCTGATGAGCCCAGTCCGAGCCGCTTGCGAAGCTGCCAAAACGGACTTGGGTTTTCTACGGCTGGACCCAGAGGCCTGGAAACAGGCCGAAGATATCTCAATCGACTATGCAGTGATGGAAAAGGCCGACAACCTGAGCGTTGTTCCATTTTCTGCTGGCTGGTCCGACTTGGGTGACTGGAGTTCGGTTTGGCGAGAGGCGGGACCAGATGACAACGGGGTTGTGGCTTCAGGCAGCGCCACTGCAATTGAATGCAGTGACACACTTTTGCGTTCGGAGGTCGGCAATTTGGAAATTGTCGGCATTGGTCTGAAGGACATTATCGCCGTGGCAACTTCTGATGCGGTTCTGGTTGCAGATAAATCCAGGGCTCAGGACGTGAAGAAGGCTGTCGAGGCGCTCAAAGTCAAAGGCGCAAACCAAGCCACCATTTTTCCCAAGGATTACCGACCATGGGGTTGGTTTGAAAGCCTTGTCGTTGGTGGACGTTTCCAGGTCAAACGTATTCATGTACACCCCGGCGCAGCACTATCGCTACAAAGCCATCATCACCGGTCCGAACACTGGATTGTTGTTGAGGGAACCGCGAAGGTGACTGTCGATGACGAGGTCAAGCTGGTCACTGAAAACCAGTCCGTTTACATTCCTCTTGGCGCTGTGCATCGCATGGAAAACCCGGGCAAGGTTCCAATGGTGCTGATCGAAGTGCAAACCGGAAGCTATCTGGGTGAAGATGACATCATCCGCTATGAGGACGTCTATTCCAGGGTCTAAGACAAGGTTGCAAGACCACTTTAGACTGACCGGGTGGCCGAAGGAATACGGAAATGGAAAACGATCTCAATGCAGCCAAGAAGCGGCAGGTTGTCTATGACCTGACCGAGGTCCTTTTGGCCTCAACCGGTAAGCTGCGTTATTACGGGATCGCCAGGGTCGTTGCCGAGATCGGCGCTGAACTTAGAAAACAGGACGCGTCCGTCAGATTCGCTGTTTTCTCACAGGGCCATAATGAGCTTTTGGAAGTATTCCCAACTATTCGAGCAGATGGTGGCGTAGACCTGAACGTTCCAATCGGTATCCGGCAATTGCGCGTGCGCAGTCACCACTACACCAAGTCAATTATTAGGGATCTTGTGCTGGCGGCTGTCCGGCCGCTGGTCGGACGTAGAAACCGCAAAGCCTGGGAGGAGATAGCCCCAGACATGTCGTACATCGACATGTCTGGAAAGACATTGGTGAGTTGTGGGCGGCCCAAGTTGATCGTTGAAATCCTGTGCACTCTGGATCGTAAAGGGGTGTCTTGCGATATCATTCCTTTGCTCCACGACATGATCCCTATGCACGATTTTGAACACCAGCTGGCAAGCTTTCCGCGCAACTTCATCGGGGATAACCAGCTGCTGGTCTCACGAGCCAAAGCGCTGTTGACGAATTCGGAGTTCACACGGCAGGAAGTTCTGGATTTCTCCGAAAAAGGGATTCTGCCGGAAGCACCAGAGGTCTATGCTATACCTTTGGTACATGAATGCCCTGAGGGAACAGAGCAGGCCGAGCAAGATATTCCGGAACAACCTTATATCCTGACAGTGGGGTCCATGCTTGGCCGCAAAAACCTGGATGTTGTATTCGAAGCACTACGCGTTCTGAAGCGTGACGGGAAAGGCGTACCCACGTTGGTACTGGCAGGGGCGTTGCGCCATAAAACAAGCACTTATCTACAATCGGATGACTGTAAAACAATCCGCGAACACGTCGTTTTCCGCGAGAACCCTAATCAAACGGATCTGGTAAATCTGTACAAGAATGCTGTGGCGCTTGTGATGCCCAGCCGAATGGAGGGTTGGGGATTACCCGCCGGTGAAGCCTTGTGGTTTGGTACGCCAGCGCTTTGCTCCACTGCGGCGGTATTGAAAGAAGTATGCGGCGATCTTGGTGTCTATTTCGATCCGGACCGGCCCGATCAACTTGCAGATCATATCACTAAGTTACTGGTAGATCCGGAACACGGCCGAAACTTGCGCGCACGCATTGCCGCGCATAAGCCGCAGCTTCGCACATGGTCGAACGTTGCAATGGATGTGCGAAAGGTTTTGCAAAAACTGTACTAATGGGACCGTTGCTCACCCCGTCAAACGCGCTCATAATCTTCGAAAGGACTGTCATGCCTTGCACTTTATCCCCAGAATGTCACGGGCTTTCGGCCCAACCGACCATTGCGCGATGCGTGCGCTTTTGCAAAATCCAACATCCTGGCAGGCGGACTCCTTCGAAACCGTCGGAATCTGCCTCATTTATTGTTTGAAACCTAAAGTTACTGAAAATCGCGACTGCATACTCAGAATCTCGGATCAGTCGCATAAAGCCCTTAAAACCAGTTCAATTCGGTAGTATTTCGACGCGACCCAAAAAAGATGAAACAACTTCATCTGGCTGACTGCACGGAGAGTAATCTATGAACGCCCCCACGTTTAACGAAGATGGCAAAAAGGTATTCTTCGATATCTCTGGATTGATCATATATATAAAGAAGATTGACCGCTATTCTGGCATTCAACGTGTAATAGTGGAATTGATCAGCGAATTTTCTAAACTCAGCGACCCGAAACTCATCTACCTGAGTTGGTGTGAACCGAGTTCTGGGATTCTACGCTGTGTGCCACTCAGTGAAATTGGAATTGATACACTAGCCTCACCGGTGAAACTGCGACAACTCTTCCATCCTTGGAAGGCAGCACGTTCTAATCTGCCAGCTCTCGACAAATACAAAAACAGTCCTGCCAAATATTTTTTTCATCGTACTAAGCTAGATGTTTTGAGTTTACTGGGTACGGACGCTTCATTTCGAAAAAAAGACATGTCATCAAAGGCATGGCGAGCGCAGAGATGGAAAAAAGCACCACAAAAAGCCTCGGGGTCTCGCCGCTCGGAGCAACCACTATTCAATGTGGCAACCAAAGGTGACCATCTTGTGCTTCTGGACAGCAGTTGGCAAGCGCACCAAAGCCAGGCGTTCAGTGAGGCTAGGGCGTATGGAATGCAGGTACATACTCTTGTTTACGATCTGATCCCAATCGTAGCGCCACAGTTTACGGCCGGGACTTTACCCCACATATTCTATGATTGGCTTTTGACTTCTAAGGAATATACGAGCCGCTATATGACAATCTCCGAAGCCACGCGGCGAGATCTTTTGCAGTTTTTTCAGGTGCATGATATTCGACACACCGCAACTACCGTATCCTTAGCTCAGGCTGGACTAACCAAAACGGAACCCGCATATGACGAAGCCAAAAAGCAAGGCCCTGTGTCTTCGCGGATTTCGTTTGATGCATACCCTCAGCTTGAAGACGCCGGCCAAATTGGTGCCGATCTGCGGAAAATTGCCGGCGAACGATACGCTCTTTGTGTTGGCACAATCGAGCCACGCAAGAATGTCTGGCGCACGGCGATGGCGTGGAAATACCTGATTGACCAAGGTCATATTGATATTCCAAAGTTGGTATTTGCAGGGCAAAAAGGTTGGCTGACAGACGAGTTCGATAGCCTGATGGAGGGAACTGGTGATATTTACGGCTATGTAAGCATGGTTGAGGGGCCTACAGATGAAGAGCTTGGTGTCCTTTACAAGAATTGCCAGTTTGTATTGATGCCGAGTGTATACGAGGGATGGGGCCTGCCCGTGGGCGAGGCACTAGCTTATGGTAAAACAGCTGTCGTCGCCCAGAACAGCTCGCTAGTTGAAGTTGGAATGGACCTTGTTGAATATTGTGATGCAATGAGCATTCAAAGCATCGGAGAGGCTGTTCTAAGGCTCAATGACTCCAATCACCGCTCGGTTTTGGAAGAAAAAATCAAAACCGCGCCTCTGCGCGGTTGGTCAGATGTAGCTCGGGACATGGGGCAGGCTATGTATGCACCCAAATAAACCGATGCATAGTGATGTGTGTGAAGACTTAGCGCAGGCCCAGTTTTTCATCAGAAAGTCCGCGCTTATTGTCCAATTGCCGGGTTCTCAGGTTTCAACTCCAATAGCGAGCTTTGAATTGACCTGTTTAATGGCCCCTGCGCGCAAAATAAATACTATAGCGGGCTTGGACACACGACTAGGTTGACAAAAAAGCATTGCTCATGTCGGCAGGGCTCTTCCTACAGGCAAGAGACAAAACAGAAAGGGATTAAGAGTGACAAAAACTGCAATCGTCACAGGTATCACCGGGCAGGATGGCGCCTATCTCGCTCAGCTTTTGCTGAATAAGGGTTATAACGTCGTGGGGACCTTCCGTCGTGTTGTTTCCACGAATTTCTGGCGCATTGAAGAACTGGGAATACGCAACCATCCCAATCTGGTTCTGTCAGAACTTGATCTGACTGACATGGGGACGATGATCCGGCTTATTCAGAAGGTGGAACCGGATGAGATCTATAACTTGGCGGCTCAAAGCTTTGTGGGCGTCTCGTTTGAACAACCGCACACAACCGCGCAGATCACCGGCGTTGGCGCACTTTATTTGCTGGAAGCTATCAGAATAGTGAACCCCAAAATCCGGTTCTACCAGGCTTCCACTTCCGAAATGTTCGGCAAGGTTCAGGAAGTGCCGCAGCGCGAGACGACTCCGTTCTGGCCGCGCAGCCCCTACGGTGTTGCCAAACTATACGCGCATTGGATGACCATCAATTATCGAGAAAGCTACGATATATTCGGCAGCTCAGGCATTCTGTTCAACCACGAAAGCCCTTTGCGGGGGTTGGAGTTCGTAACACGCAAAATCACTGACGCGGTTGCCAAAATCAAACTGGGTCAACTTGATTGCATTGAGCTGGGCAATCTTGACGCAAAGCGCGATTGGGGGTTTGCCCGGGATTACGTGGATGGCATGTGGCGTATGCTGCAAGCTGATGAACCCGATACATTTGTACTGGCGACCGGTCGCACCGAGACAGTGCGGGATTTTGTCTCCATGGCTTTCAAGAGCGCGGGTATCGAACTGCGTTTTGAAGGTGAAGGTGAGAAAGAAGTGGCGGTGGACGCCGAGGGCAACCGTGTTCTTGTGAGGATTAGCCCCAAATTCTATCGCCCTGCTGAAGTGGATTTGCTGATTGGCGACGCGAGCAAGGCAAAACAAGAGCTTGGTTGGGAGGCGACAACATCTTTGGAGGAACTCTGCCAGATGATGGTTGAGGCGGATCTTGCACGTAACGAAAAGGGTGTGTCCTTTTGATGCCGGCACCCCGAGTTCTGATTACCGGACGCTATGGCTTTACCGGACACTATGCTGCAATAGAGCTTGCAGAAGCAGGGTGGGACGTTTGGGGCATCGGAACAAATCCGGCCCCCATGCCTGATTCCCAATATCTGGAAGCAGATTTGACAGATTCATCGGGTCTAGAGCAGGTTATTACCCATGTCGCTCCGGACGCGGTGCTGCATTTGGCAGGGGTCGCATTTGTGGCACACGGAACCGCCGAGAGCTTTTATCAAGTCAATCTGATGGGGACGCGGTGCTTACTAGAAGCGCTTTCCAACACCGGACATGGCCGCAAAGCCGTCGTTCTGGCCAGTAGCGCGAATATCTATGGTAACGCCGCCGTGCCATCCATAGGGGAATCTACCCCCCCGGCACCTGTTAACGATTACGCGGTTTCAAAACTTGCAATGGAGCACATGGCCCGGCTGTATAACGACCGTCTTCCTGTCGTTATTGCCCGACCATTCAATTATACCGGTCTTGGCCAGGACCCCAAGTTTCTTGTTCCCAAGATCGTTTCTCATTTCCGGCGTAAGCAGCCACAGATAGAATTGGGAAACTTGGATGTCGCGCGGGACTTTTCCGATGTACGCGATGTTGCGCGAGTGTACAGGTTGCTTCTGGAAAACGCACCCGAAGGTGAAACCGTGAACGTCTGCTCCGGTAAAGCAACCGCGCTGGCGGAGATTCTGGACATGTGTCGAACCATAACCGGCCATGAGATCGAGGTGGTGTCTAATCCTGCCTTTATGCGCGCACAAGAAATCAAGGTTCTGATGGGCGATCCCTCACATCTGGAAAACCTGATCCCGGTCGGCATCCGTCACTCACTGGAAAATACTCTGAAATGGATGCTGAAGGGATGACCTGAACCAGCCAGGTTGCCAGCACAATGGGTTCCTGGCAGAACGAATGGGGTTGCTTCCGGATTTCATCTCTAATGGGGCCTTGTTCAAGCTGCTGGTTAAGGTGCTTAGTGAGCAACTCGTTGAAAATCGGACACTGACGTAGTTTACAATTTGTTGACTGCTGGTCTTTGGCGACGAAGAGATCAGAGATGTCGAAACGAATGAGCCATTCGCCGGAGTTCAAGACCAAAGTTGCGCTTGAGGCATTGACAGGAGGAAAGAGGTTGCGGAGCTGGTAAGCCAATTTGGTAGTCGCGCGACGATGATTCACGCCTGTCGCGCGTGGCCCTCTCGGCACCGGGATTCCCAGGATGAGATTATGGAAGCGTCATTTGTCCGCGGACCCGATCATACGAAGATTATTTTGGGTGCACCTGTTATCGATCTTTCGTCAAACGAGATGCTGACTATCCGAAAGCTGGTCTCGCTATACAGTGATCAGTGGCAAAGCGAAATGTAGAGGTTTGTCTAACGTTGGAACCCTCAGCACTCGGTCACACACCTAGGTCCCGCTACCTATCGGTGTATTCCCTGAAAATTCATCAAGTAGGTTCCGACGTATTTGGTTGCTCGCTGCCGGTTTTCAGGAACGTGGTTTTCGATGCTCATGATATTGCACGTGACCCGGATGCCGCATAAGGCGGAACAGTGCTCGGACACTTGTTTTCCAGAAAAGCTACGTCCTTGTCTTCAAATGTGTAGGGCCGTGTTACCAACATTCGCCGAAAACTGTGCCATGTTTCAAAATCCACATTTCTCTGTGAAAACGTGGATATTTGAGTTTTTTTTGTTTATGAGTGGGCTATTTTGTGGGAATGTATTGGGATAAGATCGAGGCGGGACCGCCAAAGGGTAGTTTCATTTTGTAACCACCCTGGAGTCAAAATCATCACCACACAGGATAGAATCGAATGCTGAATCCTAGGACCTCACAGGCTGACGAAAGCACCGACCTGCTGTCTCATGCGGTAAAGATAGCCGACTTGGCCAGCGAAGCGGCGCGGGGGTATTTTCGTGGCGCGCTGGGGGTTGAGTTCAAATCGGATGAAAGCCCGGTGACACAGGCCGACAGGGGTGTTGAAGCGCAGGTACGCTCCTATCTTGGGCAGCATTTCCCCGATCACGGCATTTTTGGCGAAGAGCATGGGTTCGAGGGGCGGGATTGCCGCGAGGTTTGGATCATCGACCCGATTGATGGAACCCGGTCATTTTTGTCAGGGCATCCGTTGTTTGGGTTTCTGTTGGGTCATCTGGTTGACGGCAAACCGGATATCGGCGTGATCGGCATGCCAGCGATAAATGAAGTATTTACCGGCGCCGCTGGTCAGGGCGCCACGTTGAATGGCCGTGAGATCACGACTTCGGCCCAGACGCGGCTGGATCAGTCCATTCTTTTCGTAAACGAAGGGGACAAGATCTATCGCGATCATCCGACGTTATTCGACAGGCTGATGCATTCTGGACAGACCAGACGGCTCGCCTATGATTGCTACCCCCATGCCCTGCTGGCGGCGGGCCATGTGGATGCTGTGATCGACTATGATCTACAGCCCTATGATTACCTGCCAGTGCTGGCCGTGGTTGAAGCGGCGGGTGGGGTGATGACAGATTGGCAGGGTCGGCCGCTTGACCTGAATTCTGACGGCCGGGTGATTTCAGCGGCAACACCCGAGCTGCACGGGGAAATGCTGGACTTGGTGAACGGATAGGATCATGGCGATAGTAAGCTTTCTCATCAGCCTGGCCGGAGCCACGATGCTGCTGCTTTATGCAGTGCGGATGGTCCGCACAGGGATCGAGCGCAGCTATGGGGCTTCGTTCCAGCGTCTCATGACGGGCCAAAGCCATTACGCGCAGGCGTCAATGGTCGGCATTTTAATGGCGGTGGTTCTACAAAGCTCGGCGGCAGTTGCCCTTTTGACATCAGGTTTTGCTGCCGGAGGGTTCCTGACCTTTCCCACCGGTCTTGCAATCGTGCTGGGCGCTGATCTCGGTTCGGCGCTGATCATTCAGGTTTTGTCATTCCAGCTGGGTTGGCTGATACCGTTGCTACTGGCGGTTGGCGGGTATCTCTTTGTCAAGACCGAGGCCAAGAAGCCCCGGCAATTGGGGCGCATCCTGATGGGGATTGCGTTCATCCTGATCTCATTACGCTTTTTGCGCGAAGCCATGGACCCGATCCGGGACAGTGCCTTCTTGCCTGCCGTCGCCGAGTATCTGGCGCGCGACTATATTACAGCGTTTCTGGTTGGCGGCGCGCTGGCCTTTGTCATGCATTCCTCGGTCGCGGCGATCCTGATGTGTGTGACGCTGGTTCAGATCGGCGCAATCCCGTTTGCCGCCGGGCTCTCGCTGGTATTGGGGGCCAACTTCGGTTCAGCCTTCATACCTGTTTGGCTGAGCAGGGGGATGGAAATGCCTGCCAGGCGCATACCCTTTGCCAACCTGGCCTTGCGCGGCAGCTGGGCGATAATCACCCTTTTCGCGGCGACTGCGGCACTGCGTGCCGGTGTTCTGGGGGATTTGCAGGGCGGGCAGATGCTGGTCAATGCGCATCTTGCGTTCAATGCCTCGTTGCTGCTGCTGGCACTGCCGTTCTGCGGGCGTTTGCGCG
Organism: Ruegeria sp. AF7; assembly: GCF_056541885.1. Taxonomy (NCBI): domain Bacteria; kingdom Pseudomonadati; phylum Pseudomonadota; class Alphaproteobacteria; order Rhodobacterales; family Roseobacteraceae; genus Ruegeria; species Ruegeria sp. AF7. The sequence continues at coordinate 37,545 of NZ_JBQFYX010000005.1, forward strand.
CACCTTTGGAGCAGTTTTTTCCGGATCCGAAATCTGCGAACGCGCTGGCCCAGCCAGGTCGCCCGGCCAGCGCGCTGGACGTGCGCACTGCCGGCAGCCCGTCTCAGGCGCTGTCCAGCCTCAAGCGTGAACTGCTGCGGATGAGCGATCTGGTCGAGTCGATGTTCCGCCCGTCACTGGAATTGTATCGCAGCGGAGACAAGGAACAGATACGCGCCGTAAGGGACATGGACGAAGATGTGAACGACTGCCTGTCGGGTATTCGAAAATTCGTGGCCGCCATTCCCGAGGAGACATTCGGAAAGCAAAACGCAAAAGTGGCGCGCGACCTGATGGAATACGCAATCCGGCTGGAAACCGCGGGCGACGTTGTTGCCAAGCGGCTGACTGTTCTGGCGGGCGACATGCGGAAAAAGGGCGCTTCATTTTCGAAAGAGGGCTGGTCGGAACTGGTTGAGATGCACGAAGGCATCCTGGCCAACCTCAAACTGGCCTCAAACGTTCTGATCTCGGACGATCTGGAAAGCGCCCGTCTGCTGAGCCTTGAGAAAACCGAAATCAAACGGGCCGAGCGCGACAGCCGCAAACGCCACCTCAAACGCCTACAGCACGGCAGTACGGAAAGCTTTGAGACCAGCGATATCCACCTGGAAACCCTGCGCGCGTTCCGTGAATTTAACAGCCACATCGCTGCGGTGGCCTATCCGATCCTGTATCGGAACGGGCAATTGCTGGAAACCCGCCTGATCGAAGAAATGCCGCACAAGGAACAGGACGAGGATACGGAGGTCTAGGTCCAACAGCACCGGCAGAGATCGGTTTCGTACGGATACGGTCTGTTACAGATTGTAACCGCTCGGGCTGGTTTCTGCCGCTTTTTCGCGTCGCCGTGCTGGACGCGGGATTAGAATAAGATAGCGTGTCGGCAATTGGTTCCGGGGGCTGTCCGTGCTGCGTTTCTTAATCTTCATTCTGTGTCCGGTCGTGCTGGCGGCATGTGTTGACCGGACTGTATCCGAAACCCTTCCATCTGCATTGGAAATCGGAACTCCCGAAACGGTTTTTGCGGCCACGACGCGTGCGCGCGAGCCCGATGGCGCGTATGGATTCCGCCGCGCAGAACGCCTGCAATTTCTGGAAACGACCGTGTCGATACCACCGGGCCGTTCACCGGGAAGCCTTAAATTCTCCTACGCAAACCCTGACCCGAGAAAACAGTTCGTGCTGGCAGAGGTAGATCAGCTAAGCGGGCCGCAACAGCTGAAAGACAGGCTGAGTGGGGCCGAGGAAGTTACGATTTTTGTGCACGGCTATAACTCCACTCAGACAGAGACATTGTTCCGGGCCGCTCAGCTGTCGCATGATATCGGTTTACCCGGTCAGATCCTTGTCTATTCATGGCCCAGCCGCGCGACGGGCTATGGTTATGCCTATGATCTGGACAGCATGTTGTTTGCCCGTGATGGGCTGGAAGAAACCATTCGTCTTCTCAAGTCGATGGGCATCAGGCGGGTGGCCCTTGTGGCGCATTCAATGGGCGGCGCGCTGGCAATGGAGATGATACGGCAAACCGAACTGAAACAGCCGGGCTGGGCAAAGCGAAATCTGGAAGGCCTTATTCTGATATCGCCCGATCTGGATGTGGATGTTTTTCGGTCGCAGATGAACAGTATCAAAAATCCTCCTGATCCTTTTGTCCTGATGGTGTCCAAGAAAGACAAGGTCCTGAACGTCTCCGGCCGGTTGAGGGGAACCGCCGATGGTGAAAGGCTTGGCAATATCGGATCGGCCGAGAAGCTGTCCGATTATCCGATTGAAATCCTGGATACGACTGCCTTCAACAGCGATGCGGAATCCTCCCACTTTGTGGCTGCTACTTCTCCGGCCTTATTGACTATCCTCCGCTCTGTGCGCCGGGTCAGCGAAACATTTGGGCGCGATGACCGGCGCGGGATCGACATTCTCGTGCCGCCAAGCCAGCGCAATCCTGCTGGCGCCACAGAAATCGTGCTGACTGAAACCGGCCAGGCCCAGGTAAGTAATCCGTGACGCGGGTTTCCCTGCACCGGTTTCTTGCGGACAACGCGACCTGGCTTGGGGCCGGCGTTCTGCTGACATTTCTGTCCAGTTTCGGGCAGACCTTTTTCATCTCGATCTTTGCTGGTGAAATCCGCTCGGAATTTGGCCTCAGCCACGGCGCATGGGGTGGGCTGTACACGTTAGGCACGACCCTGTCCGCCGTCGTGATGATCTGGGCCGGAGGGTTGACGGATATCTTCCGCGTACGGGTTTTGGGCCCGGTTGTGCTGGCGGGACTGGCGTTGGCCGCGATTGCAATGGCGCTGAACACTTGGCTGCTGCTGTTGCCGTTGGTGATTTTTTTGTTGCGGTTATTTGGGCAGGGGATGAGCACGCATCTTGCCGTGGTCGCAATGGCCCGCTGGTTCACGGTTACGCGGGGCAAAGCGCTTTCCATAGCGTCCACCGGCTATGCGCTTGGCGAGGCGTTGCTGCCGCTGATCTTTGTTGGCGCCATGGTTTATCTGGATTGGCGTTGGCTGTGGATTGCCGCGGCGGGCATCACGGCGTTGGGTATTCCGATCCTGATGCGGCTGCTGCGAGAAGAGAGAACTCCACAATGCCTCGCCAACGCGTTTTCAGCATCGGGAATGCAGGGAAAACACTGGACCCGCCGGGACGCTCTGTTCCATCCCCTGTTCTGGTTCATGGTGCCATCAGTGCTTGGGCCATCCGCATTTATCACCGCGTTTTTCTTTCATCAGGTTTATCTGGCTGATGTGAAGGGGTGGCAGCATATCCAACTGGTGGCGCTATTTCCGATCTTTACCGGAATATCCCTGCTATCCATGTTTGCATCTGGCTGGGCGCTGGATAAATGGGGAACCGCCCGGATCATGCCCTACTATCAGCTTCCGATCGCACTTGGGTTTGTCATTCTGGGCACAACCAATTCAATCGGCGGCGCAACCCTTGGGCTGGTTTTCCTGGCTTTGACCGTTGGGGCAAACAGCACGATGCCCAGCGCATTCTGGGCCGAATTCTACGGAACCCGACATATCGGTGCGATCAAGGCGATGGCCGCGGCTGTCATGGTTCTGGGATCGGCCATCGGCCCCGGCCTGACCGGCGTTCTGATTGACCTTGGCGTTTCGCTGAACACTCAGTTCATCTGGGTTGGGGTGTTTTTCGTGCTGGTATGCGTTCTGGTCCGAACCGGAATTTCCCGCGCCCGTCGGGACTATTAGCGCATTCGCCTGAGATAGACGTAATAAGCGCCGTCGCCGCCATGGCTGATATGCGCGGGCGTGATCTGCATCACCGCCTGCGCCAACGGCGGTATGGACAGCCAATGCGGCACTTGATTGCGTAATACGCCACGCGGCGTCGGGATTGGGCCGGGTTCGTCGCGGTCCTTGCCCTTGCCGGTTACCACCAGAACCAGTCGTTTACCTTGTGCCTGCGCGCTCAGGATAAAACGGATCAACGCAGGATGGGCCGTATCAACCCGCATACCGTGAAGATCCAGCTTGCCTTCGGGCTTTAGCTTACCGCGCTTCATCCGGCCAAAAGCCTTGATATCCATCTGAACAGGCGCGGCACGCAGCGCGTCCGTCAACGATGGTTTCAGATCGTTTGGCTTCGAGTTCGGCTGAAGGTTCTGACCAAGCTCAAACACCTCAAACCGGGGTTTTGGTGTTTTTCTGGGCCTGGGTTTCGGCAGGGTGGTCGGATGGACGGTCTGAGGACAGTCCGGATGCAGACGCTCGGCCTGTTTGGTGACCTTGCGCCAAAGCTCGATCTCATCGGTTGTCAGTTTGCGCCGGGTCATCAGAATTCATCCGGTAACAGGGCATAGGCGCGCTGAATAGGCAACAACAGAACCATCCGACCCGGATCTTTCAGCCTGCCCGCAGCCTGTCCGGCTTCTTCACCGGTACCGAAAAAGATGTCCGCCCGTTGCGCGCCTTTGATGGCCGCGCCTGTGTCCTGCGCGATCATTAGCCGTCGCAACGGGTTTTCACCGTCCTTTTCCACCCAGACAGGTGCGCCCAATGGTGTATAGGCGGGGTCCGCCGCAATCGAGCGCATTGTCGTGATCGACCGGTTCATCGCCCCCAAAGGTCCAATTTCGGGGGCAACGCGTGAAACTTCGCGAAAAAACACGTATGACGGGTTGTGAAACAGCAACTCGGCACCGGCCTCGGGGTTCTTGCGCACCCAGGCGCGGATCATCTGGGCGCTGACCTCATGCGCACCCAGAACCCCGCGTCGCACCAACTCGACACCGATCGACCGATAGGGGTGACCATTCGCACCACCATATCCAATCCGCAGCGCACCGCCATCCGACAATCGAATACGCCCCGAGCCCTGAATTTGCAGAAAGAACAGCTCAACTGGGTCGTCGACCCAGGCAATCTCTAGCCCGCGGCCCTGCATCACATCGCCGGTCAGGATGTCACGACGGCTCAGCCATGGTCCTTCCGCACGGGCTTCGGGTGGCATCTTGTAGATCGGGTATTTGAAACGGTCTGTCCGGGTGCGCGCGCCGTCAAGCTCGGGTTCAAAATAGCCGGTAAACAGGCCCTCTTTGTCATCCTCGACCAGAACAGGGCGGAAGAATAACTCGAAAAAGGCGCGGGCAGCATCCGGTTCATATGTTCTGGCCACACCACACAAGGCGCGCCAATCCGGATCATCCAGATCACCGCACGTGTTCAGAAATACGGAAAGGGCCGCGCCGTGGTCGTCCTCGGCCCAGCCCTGCAGATCGTCAAACGACAGTATGGATCGCGTTGCCTCGGCTTCGGCAGCGCTGGCGATGGTCATTGCACCCACCAGTAAAAGCGACCGAAGCGTTGCAATCATGCGTCCGTGGCGACAAGCAGCCAGTTCGGATCGTCCTTGCCCATGACGCGAGCAAAGGTCCAGCTGTCTTTCTGGCGCTTCACGGAATTCGGGTTGCCTTCCACGATATCGCCTCCGCGATCCCGAACGACCGAGGTCAGCTCCCCCACGAACTTCATTGTGATTTCGGCCTGGTTCGTATCCTTGTCGAATTTCACATCCGTCAGGGTGGTTTCCCGTACGCCAATGAATTCAGCCTCGATGGTCAGGCCCTGATCTTCACGCGCTGCCACGACCGAAACGAAAGTCTCGAACACTTCTTCCGACAGGAAAGGCTGGATTTCATCCAGATTACCCCTTTCAAACCCCATCACAATCATCTCATACGCACCGCGCGCACCCTGAACGAACTCACTGACCGAAAAACCGGGCTCGACCCGTTTCATCGCAGCCAGTGTTTGCGCCTGTTCGCTGTCTTCGGCGACATGGTCGGTAATGTCATGATCCGGGCCGCCATCGATCACCTCGAAACCGCGGCGCGATTTATGGGCTTCAGGCTGTTGCTGCACAGGCGGTTTTTCAAATCCTTCACGCGTGCCCAATACGCTTTTGAGGCGTAGGATCAGGAAAATGGCAATTCCGGCCAGGACCAGGAGCTGGATCATAGGGTTGTCGCTCATTTCATTCTCTTTTCAACGCCGCGACTTTGTATACACGGCCTCATGCCACTATGTAGGTGACAGTGAGTGGCAAGTCCACAGCCCGGCCTAAGGGAAAGGATAACGCAAATGTATCTGTTCTTGGCATTTTTGTTGGTGCCCATAATCGAAATCGCGCTGTTTATTCAGGTTGGTGGTTTGATTGGGTTGTGGCCGACACTTGCCATCGTAGTGCTGACCGCGGTTCTGGGCACGGTTTTGGTGCGGACACAAGGTCGCATGGCGCTTGGACAGCTGCAACGGTCCTTTGCCGAATTGGACGATCCAACCGAACCGCTGGCCCATGGGGCAATGATCCTGTTGTCGGGCGCTTTGTTGCTGACACCAGGCTTTTTCACTGATGCCGTTGGTTTTGCGTTGTTAGTTCCCGGTGTCCGCATCGCCGTGTTCCGGTATCTGAAATCCAAGGTTACCGTGACCCAGTTCCAGATGGGGCCGGGCCCCGGATATCAAACCCGGGGGAACCCGTTCGATCAGGGCGATATCATCGATGGGGAATTCACCGAAGTTCGGCCAAAAAAAGACCCCTCGAAGCCTTCGAAATGGGTGGAAGGCCCCCACCAGCATTGAGGTGCCGCGCCCAACTTGCTAAGCAGTGGCGAATTTCATTTTTGGAGTAGATCCATGGCCGAAGAAAACGCTGCAGAAAACACTGCGGCCCAAGCCGCCCCGCAGGTTCAGATGCGTGTTCTGGGGCAGTTCATCCGCGATATGTCCTTTGAAAACGTGATGGCGCAAAAAGGCGTTTCCGGAGACGTACAACCCGAAATCGCCGTTCAGGTGAACCTGGACGCCAAGAAGCGCGCGGCGGACCATCAGTTCGAAGTTTCGATCAAGCTGAACCTGACATCCAAAGCCAAAGGCATGGATGACATTCTGTTCCTGTGCGAACTGGACTATTGCGGCATGTTCCACGTGGAAGGTGTGCCAGAAGATCAGCTGCACCCGTTCCTGATGATCGAATGCCCGCGCATGTTGTTCCCGTTCCTGCGCCGCATCGTCAGCGACATCACCCGCGATGGCGGCTTCCCGCCGGTCAACCTGGACAATATCGATTTCGTTGCGCTCTATCGCAATGAATTGATGCGCCGTCAGGCCGAACAGGCCCAAAAAGCCGACGCGTAAGGTTTTAACCCGCGCCTGTCCGGATCAGGCGCGGGTCCACAAGGCGTTCTCGCCCAGTTTTTCCACGAAAGCTTCATGTGCTGCGCGCTCATCCTCGGTGATCCGAGATGGCAATGGTGTGCTGCGCGGTGTGGCTCGCCAATCATCGCTGCCACCATCCACAGAAGATGCGGATGTCGACAGACCAAAATCAGGCTGCCGTCCACCGATCAATTCCAGGTAAACCTCGGCCAGAATTTCCGAGTCGAGCAACGCGCCGTGCAGCACACGGTTCGAGTTGTCGATATTAAAGCGACGGCACAGCGCATCCAGTGACGCTGGCGAACCGGGGAACCGTTTGCGGGCAATTGCCAGTGTATCCAACGCCTGCTCCATTGGGATAAGCGGGGCACCCATCCATTTCAGCTCGGCATTCAGGAACTTCATGTCGAATGAGGCGTTGTGGATCACCAACCGCGCATCGCCAACAAATTCGCGAAACCCGTGGCCAACCTTTGCAAAGACCGGCTTGTCTTTCAGTGTCACTTCGCCCTTTTCTGGCGGGCGCGGGGTGTCCAGCAGATCGGGACCAATACCATGCACGCCAAACGCCTCTTCCGGCATCGAGCGTTCGGGGTTGATATAGACGTGATAGGTTTCACCGGTGGCAACGTGGTTCCACAGCTCAACGGCGCCGATTTCCACAATCCGATCCCCGCTTTCGGGGTCAAACCCGGTGGTTTCGGTATCCAGTACAATCTCACGCATGTGCCATCCCCGCCCGTATCTGCCTGACCACATCCTGCACCTGCGCGCGGGCGTGGTCCAGAGTATCGGTCACGATCACAAAATCCGACCGCGCGCATTTTTCATCGTTCGGCATCTGCTTGGCGCGGATTTGCTCGAACTGCGCCTCGGTCATCGTGCCCCGTTCCATCACGCGCCGTTTTTGGTCTTCGGCCGGGATAGAAACACAGGCCACCGCATCCATTGCTGCATCACCGCCCGTTTCAAACAAAAGCGGAATATCGAACACCAGGATGTCGCTTGTAGCGCTTTCGCGAAATTCTGCGCGGTCAGCAGCGACCAGTGGATGCACAATCGCCTCAATCGTTTTCAACGTGGTCGGGTCATCCGCGATAATCCGTTTCAACGCGTTTCGGCTAACCGCCCCGTCAAGTATCGCATCAGGAAAGGCTGCCCGCATTGGTTCAACCGCTGCTCCACCAATGGCATACAGCCGATGCACCGCCGCATCCGCATCCCACAATGCGCACCCTTCTTCAACGAACATCTGCGCCGTGGTGCTTTTCCCCATACCGATTGAGCCTGTCAGGCCAAGCGCAAAACTCATGCCAGGGCCGCCGCGCGCGTATCCGCGTCTACTTCGGGGCGGACCCCAAACCATCGTTCAAACCCGGGAACGGCCTGATGCAGCAACATCCCAAGACCATCGACTGTGGTGCATCCGGCCTCCTCGGCAGTTTGCAGCAGGCGGGTTTTCAACGGGGCATAGACCAGGTCCGTTACCACGGCACCAGGCTGCAACCCATCCAGCGGCACGCGCAGCTCTGGCTGGCCCTGCATCCCCAGTGAGGTCGTATTGACCACCAGTTCGGCATTTTCGATGACATTCCCCGCCTGAACCCAATCGACCACGCGAATGCGTTGGCCGAACTCTTCCTTCAGATGATCCGCGCGGGCGCGGGTTCGGTTGGTCAGCAGGATTTCCGGCACCCCGGCATCAGACAAGGCCTGCAAAACGGCACGGGCAGCACCCCCGGCACCAAACACAACCGCCGGGCCATCTTTCGCATTCCAGTCAGGTGCGCCACTGCGCAGGTTTTCCATAAACCCGTACCCGTCGGTGTTATCTGCATGTATCGAACCATCAGTTCGGAACACCAGTGTATTTGCAGCACCAATCACGGTTGCACGGTCAGAAACATGATCTGCGATCTTCAACGCCGCTTCTTTGTGCGGAACGGTCACGTTGGCCCCGACAAAGCCCGCTTTGGGCAGGGTTCGCAGCACAGTCTCCAGATCAGCAGAGGCGACGTCCATCGGGATATAATGCCCGGCAAGCCCATAGGTCTTTAACCAATGCCCGTGCAGCTTAGGAGAGCGCGAATGCCCGATGGGATGCCCAATCACTCCGGCCAAAGGAACCCGATTGTCCGTCATTGCTCGATCATCCCTTTGACAGCCAGAAAATTGAGAAGCTCTAACAGGGGCATACCCAAAACGTTAAAATAGTCGCCGTCAATGGTGGCGAACAGGCGGACACCTTCTTCTTCCAGCTTGTAGGCTCCGACGGCATGGCGAATGCTGTCCCAGTTCCGCGCAACATAGTCTTTCAGATAGGCATCGGAACTGGCCCGCATCCGCAGACGCACTTGCCCTACATGCCTCCAGATCGGCTCACCGTCCTGATAGATCACAGCTGCGGACAAAAGCATGTGCCGCTTGCCGCGCATGGCTTTCAGTTGGGCCAGCGCCTGTTCCGGGGTTTCGGGCTTTGACAGCAGCTGCCCTTCGAAATCCAGCACCTGATCACACCCGATCACCATGGCGCCGGGGTTCTTGTCGCTGACCTTACGCGCTTTGATCTCGGCCAGCGTGTCGGCAATATCGCGTGGTGCGGCATCCTCTGCCAGCAACGCCCTTTTGACCGCCTCTTCATCCACGCGCGCCGTTTGAACCACAAACGGCACACCTGCGTTCCTGAGCAACTGCGCGCGAATAACGGATCCCGAAGCCAGAAGAATGGGGACAGACATGTGGAAAACCCCGTGTGCAAATCGATGAGAGTTCTGGGGTGTTTTGTATGGTTTTCCGGTTGACACGCAACCCCGGGAATTTTGTGGCAAAGATCCCCGAGTCGCTCAAATCTCATCCTGTTGGGACAAGGATAACTCCAACTCTTGGGATAACAGATCTATCCAGCGATACCCATCGGGTTATCCACAGATCAAGTATGGTAGAACCATTGTAAATATTTGATCTTTATATTAATTTCCCACTATTAACAGAATCACTGGCGATCTCAGATATTCTGTCCCCTTGGGGAAAACGCTAGGGTAAAAAAGTAATCCACGGATTTTTGGCACCCTACAAAACCATCATCCTTTTTCTTTTCATATTTTTTTATTAGGGAGAGTTCCGAACAACGTTCGGAGCCGGCATGACAGACCTTCTTTTCACGATTTACCCGTGGGTGAAGTCATTACATATCATGGCCGTAATCTCATGGATGGCGGGCTTGTTCTATTTACCACGGCTGTTTGTTTATCACGTCGAAAAAGCGCAGGCCGTAGAGGGCGCGCAAGACATCTTCTTTGAAATGGAAGACAAGCTGCTGCGGGTGATCATGCGCCCCGCGATGGTTGTAACCTGGGTATGCGGGCTGATCATGGTGTTCACACCGGGGATCGTCGGATGGGATTTTGCATGGCCCTGGGTCAAAGGTGCGGGCGTGATCGCGATGACCTGGTTCCACCATTGGCTTATGGCCCGAAGGAAGGATTTCCTGGCAGGCCAGAATAAGCTCACTGGGCGGCAGTATCGCATGATGAACGAGGTTCCGACCATTCTGATGGTTGCCATCGTTCTGGCGGTCATTCTGAAGTTCTGAACGCCTGTTTGACTCCGAACGTCGCTGCGCTTATGTAGATCACAACACGCCCGTCCGGGCGGCGTATTTTCCGTACTGAAATTCCACTTCAAGCCGCGTTCTCAGCGGTGAAGGTATGTATCATGTCCAATGAATCCCTGAATCTGGCCGACCTGAAAGCCAAAAGCCCCAAAGACCTTCTGGCCATGGCCGAAGAGCTGGAGATCGAAAACGCCTCGACTATGCGTAAGGGCGAAATGATGTTCCAGATTCTGCGCGAACGTGCCGATGATGGCTGGACCGTCGGCGGTGATGGCGTACTGGAAGTGCTACAGGACGGGTTCGGCTTTCTGCGCTCGCCCGAGGCGAACTATCTGCCGGGCCCTGATGATATCTATGTCTCGCCCGATATGATCCGTCTGCACTCATTGCGGACCGGGGACACGGTCGAAGGCGAGATCAAGGCGCCGGATGAGAATGAGCGTTATTTCGCGCTAACCAAAGTCACCATGATCAACTTTGAAGATCCCGAAAAGGCCAAGCACAAGATCCTGTTCGACAACCTGACGCCTCTGTACCCGGATGAGCGTCTGAAGATGGAAATCGAAGACCCCACCATCAAGGATAAGTCAGCGCGCGTGATCGATCTGGTTGCGCCGATCGGTAAAGGTCAGCGTTCATTGATCGTGGCACCGCCGCGGACCGGTAAAACCGTGATCCTGCAGAACATCGCGCATTCGATCGAACAGAACCACCCGGAGTGTTATCTGATCGTCCTGCTGATCGACGAACGCCCGGAAGAAGTGACCGACATGCAGCGCTCGGTTAAGGGTGAGGTTGTGTCGTCAACCTTCGATGAGCCCGCAACGCGTCACGTGGCCGTGTCGGAGATGGTCATTGAAAAGGCCAAGCGTTTGGTCGAACATAAACGAGATGTTGTTATTCTTCTCGACTCGATCACAAGACTTGGTAGGGCGTTTAACACCGTTGTTCCGTCCTCGGGTAAAGTTCTGACCGGTGGTGTGGATGCGAATGCGTTGCAGCGGCCCAAGCGTTTCTTCGGTGCGGCCCGGAATATTGAAGAGGGTGGATCGCTGACCATTATCGCCACCGCGCTGATCGATACCGGCAGCCGGATGGACGAGGTGATCTTTGAAGAATTCAAAGGTACTGGTAACTCGGAAATCGTTCTGGACCGCAAGATTGCAGACAAACGCGTGTTCCCGGCGATCGACATCCTTAAATCCGGTACTCGGAAAGAGGACCTGCTGGTCGACAAGGGCGATCTGGCCAAGACCTTCGTTCTGCGCCGTATCCTCAATCCGATGGGCACCACCGACGCAATCGAGTTCTTGTTGTCGAAGTTGAAACAGACGAAGACAAACGGCGAGTTCTTCGATTCGATGAACACCTGACACAGGTCTTAGACCCCAGCGAGGCCTTCGAATGGATACGATATTCGCCTTGGCCAGCGCGCAAGGCAAAGCAGGGGTGGCGGTCATTCGCCTCTCTGGCCCCGAAGCGCATTCCGCAGCCGCATATCTGTGCGGCGCGGAACTGCCCAAGCGGGGAATGGTCTTGCGCACCCTGCGGGATCAGGATGGATCACATCTAGATGATGGTCTGGTTCTGACATTTCAGGCACCGGCAAGTTTCACCGGTGAAGACGTGGCAGAACTTCAGATCCACGGCAGCACGGCCTCGGTCAATGCGGTTCTGCGTTGTTTGTCGAACACCGATGGGCTGCGACTGGCGGACCCGGGTGAGTTTACACGCCGGGCCCTTGAAAATGGCAAGATGGATCTGACACAGGTCGAAGGCCTGGCAGATCTGATTGACGCGGAAACCGAGGCACAGCGTAAGCAGGCCCAAACCATTCTGGCCGGTGAGCTTGGCACGCTGGCCGAGCGCTGGCGGCGCGATTTGATCCGCGCGGCATCGTTGCTGGAAGCGGTCATAGATTTCGCTGATGAAGACGTCCCCACTGACGTCACGCCGGAAGTCCGTAGTTTGACAAGCGGTGTTCTGGCAGATCTTCGTCGAGAAGCTGATGGGGTAAAGATCGCCGAGCGTATTCGTACCGGATTTGAAGTGGCTATTGTCGGTCTTCCCAATGCAGGAAAATCAACCCTGCTGAACGCGCTTGCGGGGCGCGAGGCTGCGATTACTTCGGAATACGCAGGCACGACCCGGGACGTGATCGAGGTTCGAATGGATCTGGCTGGTTTGCCGGTGACATTGCTGGATACGGCCGGGTTGCGGGATACCGAAGATCATGTCGAAAATCTTGGGATCGAGCTGGCTCGAAAACGGGCAGATGCGGCGGACCTGCGCGTTTTCCTGGCTGAAGCACCGGAAGATCTGGGTGTGGCCATGCAGGATGGCGATATCCACGTTCTACCCAAAGCGGACTTGCGAGAGGGCGCTGCTGAAGGTGTTTCAGGAAAGACAGGACAGGGGATTGACGCGCTTGTAGACCAGATTTCGTGGGTCTTGAGTGATAGAACCACAACACATGGTATTGCCACGCGTGAGCGCCACCGCGCTGCGATGAATAAGGCATCGGATTCACTTGCTGCTGCGATCACGGTTCTGGAATCAGGCCCGGACCTGTATGATATCGCTGCGGAGGAGTTAAGAACCGCCATACGGGGACTTGAATCTCTGGTTGGCAGAATAGATGTCGAAACACTGTTGGATGAAATCTTCTCCAGCTTTTGTTTGGGAAAATAAGGATTGTTTCACGTGAAACATTCAAACATTGATGTCATCGTGGTTGGGGCTGGTCATGCCGGTACGGAGGCTGCGCACGCCGCTGCCAGGATGGGTGCGAAAACCGCTTTGGTGACATTATCCGCGACCGATATCGGGGTCATGTCCTGCAACCCGGCCATCGGCGGGTTGGGGAAGGGACATCTGGTACGAGAGATTGACGCGCTAGATGGTGTAATGGGCCGTGTCGCTGACCAGGCTGGTATTCAGTTTCGACTGTTAAACCGGCGAAAAGGTCCGGCTGTTCAGGGTCCCAGAACGCAGGCTGATCGCGCCTTGTACCGGGCGGCGATGCAAAACGAAATCAGCAATCAGGAAAACCTGTCCGTTATCGTTGGGGAGGTTGTAGATTTTCTGATGGATGGACACCGTGTCGCCGGTGTCGTGCTCGGAGATGGGTCGGAAATTCACGCCAAAGCCGTTGTTCTGACTTCCGGAACCTTTCTGCGCGGCGTCATCCATATCGGCGACGTGTCACGGGCTGGTGGGCGGATGGGAGATCGCCCGTCAATAAAACTGGCCGAGAGGTTGGATAGCTTTAACCTTCCGCTGGGACGCTTGAAAACCGGCACACCGCCGCGTCTGGATGGGCGTACGATCGACTGGTCGGGTTTGGAAAAACAAGACGGGGATGAGGACCCGACCTTGTTTTCTTTCCTGTCAACATCGGTTGTCGCGCCTCAGATCTCCTGCGGTATTACACATACCAATGAAAAGACGCATGAAATCATCGAAGCAAACCTCTCAAAATCGGCGATGTATGGTGGCCATATCGATGGCATAGGCCCAAGATACTGCCCTTCGATCGAGGACAAGATTGTGCGCTTTGCAGATAAGGACTCGCATCAGGTTTTCCTTGAGCCCGAAGGCGTAAATGACCACACGATTTATCCCAACGGTATTTCAACGTCACTGCCTCAGGACGTGCAATTGGAATATGTTCGGTCGATCAAAGGGCTTGAAAAAGCGGATATTCTGCAACCGGGCTATGCGATTGAATATGATTATGTGGACCCTCGTATCTTAACCGCGTCCTTGTCGCTACCCGACGTTCCGGGACTATATCTGGCAGGGCAGATCAACGGAACCACAGGATATGAGGAGGCAGCGGCACAAGGGATGGTTGCCGGTCTCAACGCGGCGCTGGACGTACAGGGCCGCGAACCGGTCTTTTTCACAAGATCAGACAGCTATATTGGCGTGATGATAGACGACCTGACGACTCGTGGTGTGGCAGAGCCCTATCGAATGTTTACCTCAAGGGCTGAATTCCGTCTGTCTTTGCGCGCAGACAATGCCGATCAACGGTTGACGCCGATTGGGTTGGAACTTGGCTGCGTCGGAGAGAAGCGTCAGACGCATTTTGAAATGAAAATGAGCCAGCTTGATGCGGCGAAATCCAAGCTGACCGCACGCACATACACACCCAAGGAAGTTCTTTCAGCCGGGATCAACGTCAACCAGGATGGAAACCGCCGAGATGGAATGGCGATTCTGGCATTTCCGGATACATCCTTCGAAGACTTGATCCCTCTGATACCTGATCTACAAGATGTAGACGTGGCGATCCGGCTTCAAATCGAACGCGACGCGCTTTACGCAAACTATATCGATCGGCAAAAGCGCGATGTTGAGGCCATGAAGCGGGATGAATCCTATGTTATCCCACGTGAGTTTGACTATTTTGGCTTGGACGGGCTGTCTTCTGAGATGAAGCAAAAATTGTCGCAGGCCAAGCCATCAAACATAGCGCAAGCAAGCCGTGTCGAAGGCGTTACTCCGGCTGCCCTGACCCTTGTTCTGGCGAAATTGCGCCGGGATCAACGAGCACGCCAGGCATGACGGTCGATTATTCCAAGTTTGATGGCTTGAATGTTTCACGTGAAACATTTGAGCGTCTGAAAATCTATGTTGATCTGGTGAACCGCTGGAACCCCAGGATAAATCTTGTTTCACGCAATAGTCTGGAATTCATCTGGGACCGACATATTCTGGATTCTGTCCAGGTTTTTCGATGCGTTGAAACGTTTGACACCTGGGTGGACCTTGGCAGTGGCGGCGGGTTCCCCGGAATGGTGTGCGCCATCATTGCTGCCGAGGAGGTTCCGGCCGCCAGTTTCTCTCTTGTGGAGAGCGACCAGAGAAAATCGGCTTTTCTTCGTAACGTCGCCCGTAAATGTGGCGTGTCGTGTAAAGTGATTACCAAGCGGATTGAGGTGGTTGAACCCCTGGGTGCAAACATCGTTTCGGCGCGCGCGCTGGCGGATTTGCGTACATTGTTATCGTTTTGTGACAGACATTTAGGTGAAAACGGGACCGCGCTGTTGCCCAAAGGTGCAAACTGGAAAAAAGAGCTGGAAGAAGCGCGCGGGGAATGGAATTTCGATGCTGAGGCCATTACAAGTTTAACTGAACCTCAGGCCGTTATCCTTAAGATCAAAGGAGTATCACGTGGTTGATCTGTCTCGACCGTCCGGACCCCGGATAATTGCGGTTGCCAATCAGAAGGGCGGAGTAGGGAAAACAACCACAGCGATCAACCTGGCGGCAGGACTGGCCGAAGCTGGTTGCAGGGTGTTAGTGGTTGACCTCGATCCACAAGGGAACGCATCCACCGGATTAGGGGTCGAAGATCGGGATTGGACCACTTATGACCTCATTCTGGACGACGCGCCTTTGGAGGCAGTGGTTCAAGAGACGGAGATCGAGAACCTTTTGGTTGTCCCTGCAACGGTCGACCTGAGCTCGGCGGATATCGAGCTGATTTCCAACGAAAAACGCAGTTATCTTTTGCATGATGCGCTGCGTCAGACGGCGGTGGACGCGTTTGAGCTGGATTTCATCCTGATAGATTGCCCGCCGTCACTGAACCTCTTGACGGTAAACGCGATGGTTGCCGCCCATTCTGTCCTAGTACCGCTGCAAAGTGAGTTCTTTGCGCTGGAGGGTCTTTCGCAATTGATGCTGACAATTCGGGAGGTCCGGCAAACCGCGAATCCAGACCTGAGAATCGAAGGTGTTGTGTTAACTATGTATGACAACCGCAACAACTTGTCCCGCCAGGTCGAAAAGGATGCGCGTGACAATTTGGGCGAGATGGTTTTTAAAACAAAGATACCCAGGAATGTGCGGGTCAGCGAGGCGCCATCCTATGCGCTGCCGGTATTGCAGTATGACTCGGGATCACTTGGTGCGATGGCGTATCGGCATCTGGCCCGTGAGATCATGCATAAGAACAACAAGACCGCAGCATGAGCGGTGGAGAGGAGGCCGACATGAGCACCAGGAAAGCGAAATCCAGAGGGTTGGGCCGCGGATTATCCGCACTCATGGCGGACGTTAATCCAGAGGCGGGCAACCGAGTACCATCTGACGTGCGCAGACCTGATCTGAAGGTTCCGATTGAAAAGCTGAAGGCAAACCCAAATCAGCCGCGACGCACATTTCAGCCCGAACAATTGGATGAGCTTGCCGCGTCGGTTCGGGAAAAAGGTATCATCCAACCCTTGATCGTACGTCCAACAGGGGTTGGAGAATACGAAATCGTCGCTGGTGAACGCCGGTGGCGGGCTGCTCAGATGGCGCAGCTGCACGAGATCCCTGTGATTGTGCGCGAATTCGATGATACCGAGGTACTGGAAGTTGCGATCATCGAAAACATCCAGCGCGCTGATCTGAACGCAGTGGAAGAGGCCGCCGGATACAGGCAGTTGATGGATCGCTTTGGCCACACGCAGGAAAAGCTTGCTGAGGCTTTGGGGAAAAGCCGCAGCCATATTGCGAACCTGTTGCGGCTTTTGTCTCTGCCAATTGACGTGCAAACTCTTGTAATTGAAGGGAAATTATCGGCTGGTCATGCGCGGGCGCTGATTACGGCGGAAAATCCCTCGGAATTGGCAAAACTGATCGTCAAGGATGGTCTGTCTGTGCGCGCTACCGAGGCGCTGGTCAAGAAACAGCAGCAGGGCGACACTGCACGACCTGCTCCCAGATCCAGGAATCTGGATGCCGGAAAAGATGCTGATACACGCGCGCTGGAAAAAGACCTGTCTGCGATTCTGGCAATGAAAGTATCAATCAACCACAAGGCGGGAACGGAATCCGGTCAGGTTGTTCTGACATATGAAAACCTGGATCAGCTTGACGATCTTTGTGCAAAGCTCAGCCGTTAGGGCGCGTCCAGATAAATATCAGGACGCCGCCCAGAACAATGACCTGAAGGATCAGCACGAAGGGCGGAACGGATAGGAGCAAAGACACCCCTAAAACGGCGGCGACCGATAAGGTTGCTGCCTTTTTTGCGGCCGGACGTATTGCGCCCGAACTCTGCCAATCCAGTATCATTGGCCCGAAAATCCGGTGCGACAGAAGCCAGTTGTGCAACCGTGAAGAGGATCGCGCAAAGAAAAACGCTGCCAGCAACAAAAATGGAACCGTTGGAAGAAGAGGCAGAACAACCCCAATCGCGGCCATCGCAACGCAAAGCAATCCCAGCCCCGCCCAAAGATACTGCATATCTAGCCCATCAATTCCCGGATTACAGCATTCAGCACGGCGCGCCCCGCTGGTGTTGCTCTGAGTCTGTTGTTCTCACGTTCAATCATATTAATGCCGACCAGATGGTCCACGGTTTCGTCTGGAAGTGGAGGGCCCGACAGGGCCTCCCACCTATCTACATCTAGTCCTTCTGAAATCCTCATGCCCATCATAAGGTATTCGCTCGCCTGATCTTCAAGCGAAAGGACATAGCGTTTCTTTTCTCCGCAACCCTTCGTGGCGGCGTCAAGCCAACGTTGCGGGTTCAGATGGGTCTCGGTCGCGTGTTTTTGACCATCCACAGTAATCCGCCCATGAGCGCCGGGACCAATGCCGACATAATCCCCGTAACGCCAATAGACCAGATTGTGCTGCGACTCTGCACCGGGGCGGGCGTGGTTGGACACCTCATAGGCGGGCAGGCCGTGTTTCTCGCAAATCTCTTGTGTTGCAAGGTACATGTCGGCCGCACTGTCATCTTCGGGCAAGCCGCGCAGTTTTCCGACAGCATACCGGTCGCCAAAAGCGGTGCCATCTTCGATTGTCAGTTGATACAGCGACAGGTGATCCACAGCCATGGACAGAGCTTCGTTCAACTCGGACCGCCAGGCATCCAGCGTTTGGTGCTGTCTGGCATAGATCAGGTCAAAGCTGACCCGTTCAAAACAATCACGGGCGATGTCAAAGGCAGCGCGGGCCTCGGCCACAGTGTGAATCCGCCCCAAGCGGCGCAGGTCTTCGTCGTTGAGCGCCTGCACGCCCATCGAGATCCGGTTGACGCCTGCGTCACGATAGGCCGCGAACCGTCCGGCCTCGACCGAACCGGGATTGGCCTCGAGAGAGATTTCCATGTCATTGGCGGGGCGCCACAGGGCGCGGGCGGTTTCAATTACGGCGGCAACGGTTTCCGGGTCCATCAGCGACGGGGTTCCACCACCGAAAAAGATCGTGTTCAGCACCCGATCCGGGGTTTCGACGGCCGAGCGCCGCAATTCGCTCAGATAGGCGTCAAGCCATTGTTTTTGATCGATAGTTTTGGAAACATGGCTGTTGAAGTCGCAATAGGGGCATTTGGCCTCGCAAAAGGGCCAATGCACGTACAGGCCAAAGCCCCCGTTGCGCCAATCATCCGCCAAAGCAGCCTTTCACGAACTTCTCAACCGCGCGACCGCGATGGCTGATCTTGTTCTTTTCCCAGCGATCCATCTCGGCAAAGGTAATGTCGTATCCTTCGGGAACAAACATCGGGTCATAGCCGAATCCACCTTCGCCGCGGATGGGCCAGACCAAATGACCGGGGGCAATGCCTTCAAACACTTCATCATGCCCATCAGGCCAGGCCAGCACCAGTGTGCTTCGGAATTGCGCTGTGCGGGGATGGGGGGCGTTCTTTGCCTCTAGCTCTGTATGGGCGCGGGTCATCGCCATCAGGAAGTCGCGCCCATTGGCGGTTTCGGCCCAATCCGCGGTATAAACACCCGGCGCGCCGTCCAGCGCGTCGATGGTGATTCCGGAATCGTCTGACAGGGCAGGCAGCCCGGTGGCTTTTGCGGCGGCGTGGGCCTTGATCCGGGCGTTGCCGACAAAGGTGTCCTCGGTCTCTTCCGGTTCGGGCAGGTCCATGTCCGCCGCACCCACAACCGTCACGCCAAAAGGTTCGAGGAGATGCGCCATCTCCTCAAGCTTGCCTTTGTTGTGGGTCGCGACCAACAGCCTGTCGCTGTCAAACTTACGGGTCATGCGGTGGCAGCTTTCTGGGCTGCGGCCAGCTCGGCAACGCCTTTTTCCGCCAGATCCATCAGCTGTTCCATCTGGGCGCGGCTGAATACAGAACCTTCGGCACTCATCTGAACCTCGATCAGTTTGCCTGACCCGGTCATGATAAAGTTGCCGTCGACACCGGCCTCGCTGTCTTCCGGATAGTCAAGGTCCAGCACAGGCTGGCCCGCATAGATCCCGCAGGACACGGCGGCGACCGGATCAACCAGCGGATCTGAAATCACGTCACCTGCCTTCATCAGCTTGTTGACGGCCAGTCGCAGCGCAACCCAGCCGCCGGTGATCGAGGCACAGCGGGTGCCGCCATCGGCCTGGATCACATCGCAATCAACGGTGATCTGCCGTTCGCCCAGTGCAACCCGGTCGACGCCGGCCCGCAAGGCGCGACCGATCAGGCGCTGAATTTCCACCGTACGGCCACCCTGCTTGCCCGACGCCGCTTCTCGCCGCATCCGGGTATTGGTGGCGCGGGGCAGCATACCGTATTCGGCGGTGACCCAGCCTAGCCCCGAACCCTTGATGAAAGGGGGTACCCGATCTTCGATCGTGGCGGTGCACAGCACATGGGTGTCGCCCAACTTGATCAGGCAGGAGCCTTCGGCATGTTTGGTGAATCCCGTTTCAATTGAAACGGCGCGCATTTCACTTAAGTCTCTTCCAGAGGGTCGCATGGGAAATCCTTTGTTTGCTGGGTTGGGGATACCGCCCCGCAGCGTTACGATGCAACCCCGATTGACCTTTCATTTGCCTGCTATTTAATGATGAACCAGCAGGGGAAAACGCATGAGTGAAGCGAGCAAAATTCTGGACGAGATGAACGACCGGTCACGCGAGGTGTTCCGGTTGATCGTCGAAAGTTATCTGGAAAGCGGAGAGCCGGTTGGAAGCCGCACCCTGACACGTACCCTGTCTGAAAAAGTCAGTGCCGCAACCGTGCGCAACGTGATGCAGGACCTGGAGTTTCTGGGCCTTCTGGACAGCCCGCATATCAGCGCGGGCCGGGTACCGACGCAGCAAGGTTTGCGGATGTTCGTGGACGGTTTGCTTGAGGTTGGCGATCTGGGCGTCGACGACAAGCAAAAACTGGAAGAGACTTTAGGCTCTAACACGGGTGATGTTGGCGGAATGTTGGATCGGGTCGGGTCAGCTCTGTCACACGTGACACAAGGTGCGTCGCTGGTTCTTACGCCTAAGCATGAAGCCGAAATAAAACATATCGAATTTGTCTCTTTGGGGCATGACAAGGCTTTGGTGGTGCTGGTTTTTTCTGACGGCCATGTCGAAAACCGCCTGTTCACACCACCGCCCGGCCAGACGCCCAGTTCGATGCGCGAGGCTGCGAATTTTCTGAATGCGCTGATTGAGGGGCGCACACTCAGAGAAGTGCGCCGTCAGATGCAGAAACAGATTCAGGCACGCAAGCAGGAAATAGATGCGCTGGCGCGCGAGCTGGTCGAAAGCGGGCTGGCGGCCTGGGACGGAGACGGAGCCGACTCGGCCCGTTTGATCGTGCGGGGGCGGGCGAATCTGTTGAACGAACCCGGTCAGGCCGGAGAGTTGGAGCGTATTCGCAGCCTGTTTGATGATCTGGAGCGCAAGCGCGACATCGCGGATTTCCTCGAATTGACGGAAGGTGGCGAGGGTGTGCGCATTTTTATTGGGTCTGAGAACAAACTTTTCTCACTTTCGGGTTCCTCTTTGGTGGTGTCTCCATATATGAACGCTGATCGAAAGATAATCGGTGCGGTCGGGGTCATCGGGCCCACGCGTCTGAATTATGGACGGATCGTGCCGATCGTGGATTATACGGCGCAACTGGTCGGCAAGCTGATATCCGACCGGAGCTAGAGGGTAAGAGATGGCAGAGCCCAAGAACGAAGATTTTCTGGACGATATCATGGCGGCAGAAGCGGAAGAGCTGGCCGAGGAGTTTGCTGAGATCAGCGACGAGGCGTTGGAGCTGGACGAGCTGCGCGCTGAGCGGGATGCGTATAAAGACAAATTCATGCGCGCGCTTGCCGACGCCGAGAACGCGCGCAAACGCGGCGACAAAGCGCGCCGCGATGCCGAACAGTATGGCGGCTCTAAGCTGGCCCGCGATATGCTGCCTGTATACGACAACATGAAGCGCGCGCTTGAGGCCGCGACCGACGAGCAGAAAGAAGTTGCCGCCGGACTGCTGGAAGGCGTCGAACTGACCATGCGTGCCCTGAAGGACGTCTTCCAGAAGCACGGGATCGAAGTGATTACACCCGAGGTTGGCGACCGGTTTGATCCGAATGTGCATGAGGCAATGTTCGAGGCCCCGGTGCCGGGCACACGGGCAGGGGACATTATTCAGGTATCCGCCGAAGGATTCATGCTGCACGACCGCCTGTTGCGTCCGGCTCAGGTCGGGGTCTCTTCAACGCCAGCAAGCTGATTGGCTTTTCAAAGCCAAGCCTTCGGCGAGAGTATTTTTGAAAAGATGAAGGGCGGTCAGGATCTGGCCGCCTCTTTCAGTTTGTAGATGAGATCCAGCGCCTCACGCGGGGTCAGTTCGTCGGGCAGGACACCCTCAAGCATCTGGGTTACCGGCGAGGTTTTTGGTGCGGGCGGGGGTGGCGGCGCGGCTGCCGAGAACAGCGGCAGGTCGTCAATCAGCGCTTTTTGCTTGCCGCCTTCGCGTTCGGTTTTTTCAAGCTGGTCCAGAACCACCCGGGCACGTTCAACGACAGAAGCCGGCAAACCGGCCAGTTGCGCAACCTGCACCCCATATGACCGGTCAGCTGCGCCCTTGTGAACCTCGTGCAGGAAGATGACTTCGCCTTCCCACTCTTTGACCGCTACGGTGGCGTTATCGACACCTTCGAGTTTGCCGGCCAAAGCCGTAAGCTCATGATAATGCGTGGCAAACAATGCGCGACATTTGTTGGCCACGTGCAGGTGTTCCAATGTGGCCCAGGCGATGGACAGGCCGTCATAGGTGGCGGTACCGCGACCGATTTCGTCCAGGATCACCAATGCACGGTCATCGGCCTGATTCAGAATGGCGGCGGTTTCGACCATCTCGACCATAAAGGTCGACCGCCCCCGCGCCAGATCGTCCGAGGCTCCGACGCGGCTGAACAGCTGGCTGACGACGCCAATATGCGCCTCTTCGGCCGGAACGTAGCTGCCCATTTGGGCAAGCAGTGCAATCAGGGCGTTCTGGCGCAGAAAGGTTGATTTACCGGCCATGTTCGGACCGGTCAATAACCATATCGCCGCGCCGTCTTGGACACTCAGGTCGCAATCATTGGAAATGAACGCATCGCTGCTTTGCTGTCGGAGGGCGTGTTCCACAACTGGGTGTCGACCGCCCTGCACATTGAATGCGCGAGAGGCGTCAACCCTTGGATGGCACCAGTTTTCACCCCGTGCAAGATCAGCTAAAGCGGTCGACAGGTCCAGTTCGGCAAGCCCGCGGGCGGCTTGATTCAATCGGGCAGCAAGGTCCAGTATCGCGCCAGAAAGCCTTTGATAGAGCCGCTTTTCAATCTCCAGCGCCAGATTCCCTGCGTTCAGGATACGAGTTTCGATCTCGGACAGTTCAACGGTTGTAAACCGCACCTGATTGGCTGTCGTCTGGCGATGGATATAGGTTTCGCTAAAGGGTGGGTTCAGCATCTTTTCAGCATGGGTTGCCGTGACTTCGATGAAATAGCCCAGCACGTTGTTATGCTTGATTTTCAGCGAGGTGATGCCGGTGTGTTCGATGTATTTCTGCTGAAACCCGGCAATGACCGAGCGACCTTCGTCGCGCAGGGTGCGGGCCTCGTCCAGTTCAGCGTCAAAACCTGGCGCGATAAAGCCTCCGTCGCGGGTCAGAAGCGGGGGTTCGGCCACCAGCGCCTCGTCCAGTAAAGTCAGCAAGTCATCGAAGCCAACGAGGTTCTGAAGCGCGGTTGCCAGCAACACCGGCAAATCCTGATCCGCGCAGATTTCGGCAATCGTGACTGCCTGTGTCAAACCATTGCGAATGGCTGTCAGATCACGAGGTCCGCCGCGCTCGAGCGACAAACGCGACAGGGCGCGGTCCAGATCCGGGGTTTTGCGCAAGGCTTCGCGCAGATCAGACGCGATCAGGCTGTCACCAGCGGCGAAACTGACTGCGTCAAGCCGGGCATGGATCACATCCAGATTACGAGAAGGGCTTGAAAGCCGCTGTTCCAGCAATCGCGCGCCACCGGGGGTAACGGTTCGGTCAACGACAGAAAGAAGCGACCCTGCGCGCCCGCCGGACAGCGAGCGGGTCAGCTCCAGATTGCGACGTGTGGCGGCGTCGATCTGAACGACCCGATCCTCAGATTCTTTCAGCGGCGTTTGCAGCAGGGGCAGTTTGCCCTTTTGCGTAATCTCCAGATAGTCGATCAGCGCGCCCATCGCGGACACTTCGGCGCGGCCGAAATTACCGAACGCGTCCAAAGCACCTACGTGAAACAGCCCACAGATGCGCTTTTCCGCCGCCGTGCTGTCGAAGCTGGCGCGCCCGACCGGGGTCAGTGAAATCCCCAGATCAAGCAGCGTTTCGTTCAGCTTTTCCTGCGCCCCATCGGCCACGATCAGTTCGGAGGGCGCAAGACGGGCTAGCTCAGGGCTGAGCCGGACCGAGGTCAGGGGCATCACGTGAAACGCGCCCGTCGAAATATCAGCCCAGGCAAGCGCGGCCTCGTCCCGGACCTCGGCATAGGCAGCCAGAAAGTTGTGCCGGCGCGCCTCAAGCAATGCGTCCTCGGTCAGTGTTCCGGGCGTGACCAGTCGCACGACATCGCGCTTTACGACCGATTTAGAGCCTCGTTTCTTTGCTTCAGCCGGGCTTTCCATCTGTTCGCAGACCGCAACGCGAAAACCCTTGCGGATCAGGGTCAGAAGGTATCCTTCGGCCGAATGCACCGGCACGCCGCACATCGGGATGTCTTCGTCATTGTGCTTGCCGCGCTTGGTCAGGGCGATGTCCAACGCCTCGGCAGCGTTGACGGCATCCTCGAAGAACATCTCATAGAAATCACCCATGCGATAAAACAGCAGGGCATCCGCGTGGGCCTCTTTGATTTCGAGGTATTGCGCCATCATTGGCGTGACTGTGGACAAAAGCGGCCCCCTTCTGGCGTTTTCCGGTCGTGACCTTACAAACCCGGCCCCTGCAGCGAAAGGCGAAAAGTATTCCCGTTGAGGCGCGCGCTCGCCTGCGCTATGAGGCGTCAGCCCTGAAGTCATGGAACCGACATTTAAGATGCCCAAAGCGAAGATCACCAAAGAAGAGGCATTGGCCTTTCACCTGGACCCCACCCCCGGCAAGTGGGAGGTGCAGGCCACCGTCCCCATGACAACGCAGCGTGATCTGTCGCTGGCCTACAGTCCGGGTGTGGCCGTTCCCTGCGAGGCCATCGCGGAAAACCCGGAAACGGCTTATGACTATACCAACAAGGGCAACCTCGTGGCCGTAATCTCGAACGGAACGGCAGTGCTGGGCCTTGGTAACCTTGGTGCGCTGGGCTCGAAGCCGGTGATGGAAGGCAAATCGGTCCTGTTCAAACGGTTCGCCGACGTGAACTCGATCGATATCGAGCTGGACACCGAAGACCCGGATGAATTCTGCCGTGCGGTGCGCCTGATGGGGCCGACCTTTGGCGGCATCAATCTGGAAGACATCAAGGCGCCCGAGTGTTTCATCATCGAACAGCGCCTGAAAGAAGAGATGGACATCCCCGTCTTTCACGATGACCAGCACGGCACAGCCGTGATCTGTGCTGCGGGCCTGCTGAACGCGCTGCATATCTCGGGCAAGAAGATCGAGGACGTGAAAATCGTTCTGAATGGCGCAGGTGCGGCTGGGATTGCCTGTATCGAACTGCTCAAGGCAATGGGCGCGCGGCATGAAAACTGCATTGTCTGCGATACCAAGGGCGTGATCTATCAAGGCCGGACCGAGGGCATGAACCAGTGGAAATCGGCCCACGCGATCACAACCGACTTGCGCACATTGGAAGACGCGATGAAGGGGGCGGATGTGTTCCTGGGCGTTTCGGTGAAAGGCGCGGTCACGCAGGATATGGTCGCCAGCATGGCCGACAATCCTGTCATCTTTGCAATGGCCAATCCCGACCCCGAGATCACTCCGGAAGAAGCGCACGAGGTTCGCGTGGATGCGATCGTTGCCACCGGGCGCAGCGATTATCCAAACCAGGTGAATAACGTTCTGGGCTTCCCCTACCTGTTCCGCGGTGCGTTGGACATTCACGCCCGCGCCATTAATGATCAGATGAAGATCGCCTGTGCCCACGCACTTGCCAATCTGGCGCGCGAGGATGTGCCGGATGAGGTCGCAATGGCCTATGGCAAGTCGCTGACCTTTGGGCGTGATTATATCATCCCCACGCCGTTCGACCCGCGTTTGATCCACCGTATCCCACCGGCTGTTGCCAGGGCGGGGATGGACACCGGTGCCGCGCGCCGTCCGATCATCGACATGGACGCGTATGAGCTGAGTCTGAAATCCCGGATGGACCCGACCGCCAGCATCCTGCGCGGTCTGAACGCCCGAGCGCGTCAGGCGCAAAGCCGCATGATTTTCGCCGAGGGCGACGATCCCCGGGTATTGCGCGCAGCGGTCATGTATCAGCGGTCTGGTTTCGGCAAGGCGCTTGTGGTGGGTCGGCCGGACGATGTGAAGACCAAACTGGAAGCAACGGGCCTGGGCGACGCTGTGCGTGAAATCGAGGTCGTGAATGCGGCCAATACCACGCATCTCGAAACCTATTCGAACTTCCTGTATCAGCGCCTGCAGCGTAAGGGGTTTGACCGCAAAGACATTCACCGTTTGGCTGCACGGGACCGCCATGTGTTTTCTTCGCTGATGCTGGCCCACGGGCATGGTGATGGTCTGGTCACTGGCGCAACCCGCAAGTCCGCGCATGTGCTCGACCGGATCAACCATGTGTTTGATGCAGATGCGGCCAACGGTGCTGCCGGTGTGACAGCTTTGCTGCATAAGGGCCGGATTGTCCTGATTGGCGACACTTTGGTACATGAATGGCCCGACGAAAACGATCTGGCGAATATTGCCGAGCGTTCGGCCGCAGTTGCCCGGCATATGGGGCTGGAGCCGCGCGTGGCTTTTGTCAGCTTCTCAACCTTTGGCTATCCGGTGTCAGAACGTGCTGAAAAGATGCACCGTGCCCCGGCTGTTCTGGATCGGCGCGGCGTCGACTTTGAATACGAGGGTGAAATGACGGTGGACGTCGCCCTGAACATCGAACAGCAAGCGGCCTATCCGTTCTCGCGCCTGACCGGTCCGGCGAATATCCTGATCGTTCCGGCCCGGCATTCGGCATCAATCTCGACCAAGCTGATGCAGGAAATGGGCGGAGCGACCGTGATCGGCCCGATCCTGTCAGGCATCGACAAGCCGATCCAGATCTGCTCGACCGTCTCGACTGCGAACGATATTCTGAACATGGCCATTCTGGCCTCTTGCGACATCGGATAAGTCATGACGATCTGGAATCTCGGCTCGATCAACGCGGATATGGTCTATGACCTGCCGCATTTGCCTGCGCCGGGGGAAACTCTGGCCGCCCGCGGGCTGGATCGGTTCCTGGGCGGCAAGGGGGCCAACATGTCGGTGGCCGCTGCGCGTGCGGGATCACGCGTCAGCCATATAGGTGCCGTGGGGCCCGATGGGCGCTGGGCCAAGGATCGACTGACAGAATATGGTGTGGATACACGCCATATCTCTGAGGTGGATGTTCCCACGGGCCACGCCATCATTGCGGTGGATGCCGAGGGTGAAAACCTGATTATCCTGTATCCCGGCGCCAATCACGCATTGGAACCCGCCCATCTGGGGCAGGCGCTGGCCTCGGCAAACACCGGTGATCTGCTGATCTTGCAGAATGAAACCAATGCCCAGGTCGAAGCGGCGCAGCTGGGGCGCAAGCTTGGCTTGACCGTCTGTTATGCCGCAGCCCCGTTTCAGGCACAGGCCGTTCAGGGCGTTCTGCCTTTTCTGGATTTTCTGATCCTGAATGAGGTGGAGGCCGAGCAACTGCGTCAGGAAACCGGTCTGAGCATCGCCGATCTGCCTGTTCGGCATGTCATCGTTACCCTCGGCTCAAAAGGCGCGAGGTACTTGCAGCAGGGCAACGATCCGGTCGAGTTTCCCGCGCATAAGGTGCGGGCGGTGGATACCACAGGGGCAGGCGACACCTTCACCGGCTATGTGCTGGCAGGCATGGATCGCGGAATGCCAATGGAACAGGCCATATTGCAGGCAAACCGCGCCGCAGCTCTGATGGTCATGCGGCACGGAACGGCGGATGTCATTCCCGATCTGAAAGAAGTGCGTGACGCATCCTTTGACTAGGACCCTGCAAATGGCGCTTCCCCGCCCCAAAGCTGCTTGACGCGCGCGTCACGACCACAGGCTTTGCGATACGCTTTGTAGGCGTTGTGCTGACGCTTTGGTCCAAAGCGGGTAAGGACCAGTTTGTTGCCTTTGTAATAATTCTGATGATACGCCTCGGCGGGGTAAAAGGGTCCTGCGCTCAGAACCGGGGTGACAATGGTCTGCCCCAGCGCTTGCTGCGCGTCTGTTTTGGCTTGTTCCGCCAGCGCCTTTTCTCCTGTGTTAGAGACGAATATCGCAGTTCGATAGCTTTCGCCCCGGTCGCAGAACTGGCCACCGGCGTCTGTCGGGTCAACCGACCGGAAAAACATGCTCAGCAACGATGCGCGAGAAACCCGCGCCGGATCGAACGTGATCTGAACCGCCTCGTAATGGCCGGTCCCCCCTTTTGAAACCTGATCATATGTCGGGTCCGCAGATGTCCCGCCGGTGTATCCCGACACCGCATCGATAACGCCGGGCACGGATTCGAAATCGGATTCCACGCACCAGAAACACCCTCCGGCCACCGTCAGCGTTTCGGTTCCTGCAGCCGGGGCAGGCAGCGCGCGCAACAGGGCAGCCAATGCAATCAGTGTAAACAGAAGGGCTGGTCTGACGGTTTCGAAATAAGCAGTCCGCATCATGTCAGGTCTCCTTTTAAGATGAGATTGACGCGGGTTCGACCGCCTTGCAATTGCCTGTCATGCAATGTCACGCGCTGGTGAGACGAGTTTATCGTCTGCGATCACCTGTATACGGCTCATTTGATGGGTGGGCGAAACCTCCGCTCATTTGCAACAGATCATGCGCGACAGGTATCCCGATGCGGAACTGCGATACACCGCGGGTGGAACCGCCAGTCTGGCTGGACTCGGACCAAAGGCCAGCTTTGCGGCAAATTCAGCCCAGCAGTTGCCCCAGCTTCATCGCAACACCCATATTGCCCGAGATCTTGAGCTTGCCCAAAGCAACGCCGGTCATCGGGTTCAGCTTTCCGGTCAGCAGCTTGGTCAGGTTTTCCTGCGAGATGCGGATTGTGCAATCCGTGTCCCGGTCCTGCGTCGATGCCTGATTGTCCGCCAGAACAATCACACCGTCCGCGCCGCAATCGAATTTGAGCGAACCGTCAAAGCTTTTGCCGTTCAGCCCTTTTTGAATTCCATCGGCGATGTCCTGAAGCATTCGGGATCCTTTCACGGTTTCCGAATGCGTAATGCGTCAGGTGCCGAACAGGCAAGGCTGACCCAACTGGAACTTCTGATCACGATGCGCCGAGGATCTGAACCGTCCGGTCACAAGGCTTACCGCCATAGAAGGCGTCCAATACAGCACGAAACTCGGGCGGAGCATCTGCCACAGATGAAAACAATGTCATCGAAGACCGCAGCTTTTTCGCGTCAATTCCGCCCAGAATGTCGCGGGCATCGCGCCCCGTGTGCAGCAGCATCAGCGAGGCCGCCTGCCTAAGCCGGTCGCGCAGTTCCGGGTGGTTCAGATAGCGTGTCGCCTCGTCCAGACCTTCAATGCCGTAAAGCTGCGCCATATGGGACTGGCCCAGCTCGGCCAGTTGGGGAAACACGAACCACATCCAGTGGCTGGTTTTCTGCCCCTGTTCAAGTTCGCGCAGGACATCGGCCCAAACCGTGTCCTGCGCCTCGATGAACATGTCGAGTTCGTCGTCGGTATCGTCTTCGTCGATCACTTGGACAGGCGCTTGTTGCGCGCAGCCAGCAGTTTCAGACGCAGCGCATTCAACTGGATAAAGCCCGCCGCATCTTTCTGATCGTACGCACCTGCATCCTCTTCGAAGGTCACATGTGCCTCAGAGTACAGCGAATGATCCGACCAGCGGCCCACGGTCGAGGCCAGACCTTTGTACAGTTTCACACGAACGGTGCCGGTAACATGCTCTTGCGATCTGTCGATGGCGGCTTGCAGCATCTCGCGCTCGGGGCTGTACCAGAAACCGTTATAGATGAGTTCCGCATATTGCGGCATCAGCTGGTCTTTCAGGTGCATCGCGCTGCGATCCATGGTGATCGATTCAATGCCGCGGTGCGCTTCCAGCAGGATGGTGCCGCCCGGGGTCTCATAGATGCCGCGCGATTTCATGCCCACGAACCGGCCTTCGACCAGATCGAGACGCCCGATGCCGTGCTTGCCGCCATATTCGTTCAGCTTGGTCAGGATGGTGGCCGGGCTCATCGCCTCGCCATTGATGCTGACCGCGTCGCCTTTTTCAAAGCCGATTTCGATGAATTCCGGCTCGTTCGGTGCGTCCTCGGGGTGGACTGTGCGCTGATAGACATAGTCAGGCGCCATATCGGCGGGGTCTTCCAGAACCTTGCCCTCGGAGGAGGTGTGCAGCAGGTTGGCATCGACCGAGAAGGGCGCCTCGCCGCGCTTGTCCTTGGCAATCGGGATCTGGTTCTGTTCGGCAAACTCCAGCAGCTTGGTGCGGCTGGTCAGATCCCATTCACGCCACGGCGCAATGACCTTGATGTCGGGGTTCAGCGCGTATGCCGCCAGTTCAAAGCGAACCTGATCGTTGCCCTTGCCGGTCGCGCCATGGGCCACGGCGTCAGCACCGGTCGCCTCGGCAATCTCGACCAGACGTTTTGAGATCAGCGGGCGCGCGATGGACGTCCCCAGCAGATACAGCCCTTCGTACTGCGCATTGGCGCGGAACATTGGGAAGACGAAATCGCGGACAAATTCCTCGCGAATATCCTCGATATAGATGTTCTCGGGCTTGATCCCCAGCAGCTCGGCCTTCTTACGGGCAGGCTCCAGCTCCTCGCCCTGACCCAGATCGGCGGTGAAGGTCACGACCTCACAGCCATACTCGGTCTGCAGCCATTTCAGAATGATCGAGGTATCAAGGCCACCGGAATAGGCCAGAACAACTTTCTTGGGCGCGGACATCTGACTTCCCTTTATGCGTAGAACGATTGGCCCCTAACGGGTTTTGAACGCGGGGGCAAGTTCACAGGATTGACGCAGGGTGGGAATTGAGGTGAAACGGGCGGATAGAGAACAAGGATTGGTTGAAGGGGCAGGTTTCAGGATGTTGGGCTGGAAGATTTTCGCGCATTCGTTGCGGATGGTTTTTGGAAATATCACTCAAGTTCTTCAGATCACGGTCGGACCCGCGTTGATCGCTACAGCAGTGATTGTCAGTCTGTTTTTTGTGCTGGGCGTCCCCTTGGACGTCTTCGATGAAAGCTCGGGCGATGTGCCACCGGATTTCTCGTTTGGCGCCTTTTTTACATTCATCCTGCTGATGGTTGTGGTCATGTCCATTATAATGTTCTGGATCGCCGTATCGTGGCACCGGTTTATCCTACTTGAGGAATATCCTAGCGGTATTTTCCCACCCTTTCGCACTGATCGGATACTTGCCTATCTTGGCCGGGCATTGATGTTGGTTTTGATCCTACTCATTGGATATATCCCAATCGCAGTTGTCTTTGTGGCGTTGGGGCAAAGTTTTGTGGCTGTGTCCGTCATTGTTTCGCTGGTCTATGGTGTCTTTCTTCTGATCAGCTTTTACCGCCTGTCGATCATTCTACCGGCTGCGGCAATTGGGGAACCGATCACTTTGGGCGAGGCATGGAATCAAACAGTGGGTGCAGCCGCTGACATCATTGTGCTGGTCATTGTGGCGGTTTTGTTTCAGCTGTTGGTACAGCTTGCGTTCACTATGCTTGCGGTAATCCCCGTCCTGGGTGTTCTGTTGTCGGTGTTTTTCGGGACGCTGATCCTGCCGATGGTCAATGTCAGCATTCTAACGACTATGTACGGTTTGTTTGTCGAAAAACGCGAACTGCGCTAACCGACGTACACATATGTATTCCTTGCCCTTTCAGCGGTGATGCGGCAGTGAGGCGCCCATGAGAGATTTCATGACCCGCGCCCGCGCCGCCGAACAGGCGATGCGCTCTGTGTTTCCGGCAACGCCGTTGCAGCGGAATGCCCATCTGTCTGATCGCTATGGGGCTGACATCTGGCTCAAGCGCGAGGACCTCAGCCCGGTGCGGTCCTACAAGATCAGGGGCGCGTTCAACGCCATGCGCAAGCAGCAAGGGCAGGAGCTGTTTGTTTGCGCCAGTGCGGGCAACCACGCGCAGGGCGTGGCCTATATGTGCCAGCATATGGGGGTCCGGGGCGTGATCTTCATGCCGGTCACGACGCCTCAGCAGAAGATCCAGAAAACGCGTATCTTTGGCGGGGACAACGTCGAGATTCATCTGATCGGTGACTATTTCGATGACACACTTGCTGCCGCTCAGGCATGGTGCACGCAGCAGGGCGGATATTTCCTGTCACCTTTTGACGATGCCGATGTGATCGAAGGGCAAGCCTCGCTGGCGGTTGAAATCGAAAGGCAGATGGGCGGTGCGCCCGATCACGTTGTGCTTCCCGTGGGTGGAGGCGGCATGTCCGCCGGTGTCGCTACATGGTTCGGGGACCGCACCCATTGCCTGTTCGTCGAACCGGCCGGAGGGGCCTGTCTGCGCGCAGCCCTGGCGGCGGGGCATCCTGTTTCGCTGGATTATGTGGATACCTTTGTCGATGGCGCGGCGGTCGGGCGGATCGGTGAAAAGCCGTTCGAGTTGTTGAAATCACGCCACCTGTCGGACGTTCTGGTCCTGTCCGAGGATCGTATCTGCGCCACCATGATCGAGATGCTGAATGTCGAAGGCATCGTGCTGGAACCTGCGGGGGCGCTGGCGATCGAGGCAGTAGGTGATATCCAAAGCTTTGTGCGCGGAAAGACCGTGGTCTGCCTGACATCCGGCGGCAATTTCGATTTCGAACGCCTTCCCGAGGTCAAGGAACGTGCGCAGCGGTATTCCGGTGTGAAAAAGTACTTCATCCTGCGCCTGCCGCAGCGACCCGGCGCCCTGAAGGAATTCCTGAATATTCTCGGCCCCGAGGATGATATCGCGCGGTTCGAATACATGAAGAAATCGGCGCGCAATTTCGGTTCGGTTCTGATCGGGATCGAAACCCGCAAGCCCGAAAACTTCATGCGCCTGTTTGCCCATCTGGACGATGCCGGGTTCACCTATACCGACATCACCGAGGACGAGACGCTGGCACAGTTCGTGATCTAGTTCAGGTTCTCATTCAGCTCGGCTTCAAACATGGTTTTCGAGCTGTCGAAAGCAGCCAAAAGCGCTGGCAGATCAACCTCGGCCCCTTGCCCTGCTGCGGCCTGCCGTTCCCCATCCTGGCAGAGTTTCGAGAATTGATCGAACCCCAGGCTCAATGCGCTGCCTTTCAGGAAATGCAGGTTCTGCTCCAGTTCGGCCCGGTTGGTGTCGCGGCGCAGGCGGGTGATCACGTCCTGCACTTCTTCCAGAAATATCTCGACCACCTCATCGAATTCCTCGGGGCCGACTTCATCCCGCAATTGTCTGACTCTGGCCCAGTGGATCATGATGTACACCAGCTAATGAATGGTCATGGTTCTGAATAGACGCGCCCGGTAAAAAGCAGGTTAACGGGGCCACTCTTCGGCAATTGCCACTCTTCACCGGATGTTAAATCTGTCGGCGATAGGGTCGTCAAATGTGACGAAACTCATCAGAGCAAAGGGTAAATGGTGCCGGGGGCGAGTCTTGAGGAAACCAGACCTGATCTGGATTTCGGCGCGATCCGCACGGTGCTGGTCGTGGATGACAGCCGCCTGCAACGGCGCATTCTGGTGGCCTCGCTCAGGAAATGGGGGTTCGAGGTGATCGAGGCCGAGA
This sequence comes from Ruegeria sp. AF7, assembly GCF_056541885.1. Classification (NCBI taxonomy): domain Bacteria; kingdom Pseudomonadati; phylum Pseudomonadota; class Alphaproteobacteria; order Rhodobacterales; family Roseobacteraceae; genus Ruegeria; species Ruegeria sp. AF7. Next base: position 71,106 of record NZ_JBQFYX010000005.1, read on the forward strand.
CAGGCCATGCCGCTTTGGCGCTTTGCGTCGATAATCCGCCCGATCTTGTGCTGAGCGATTGGGTCATGCCGGGGATGAGCGGGCTTGAATTCTGCTGTGCCTTTCGGGCTTTGGAAACGGATCAATACAGCTATTTCATCCTTCTGACATCCAAAAGCGAAAAGCAGGAGGTCGCGCGCGGTCTGGATGCCGGGGCCGACGATTTTCTGATCAAGCCGCTTGAGGCGGACGAACTGCGCGCCCGGATTTCAGCTGGTGCGCGCATTCTGGACATGCAGCGCGAGCTCTCCCAGAAAAACCGCCTGATTGAATCCGCGCTCAAGGAACTCAGGCTTGCGCATGACGCGATCGACAAGGACCTGATGCAGGCGCGGAAAATTCAGGAATCGCTGGTTCCCGAACTGACCCGGACATTCGGCAAATCGCGGGTCAGTTTGTTGCTGAAACCTTGTGGTCATATCGGCGGTGATCTGGTGGGGATGTTCTCGCCCGGGGTGAACCGGCTTGGGTTCTACAGCATCGACGTATCCGGGCATGGTATCACCTCGGCCATGATGACGGCGCGATTGGGGGGATATCTGTCCAGCAAGCATTTCGATCAGAACGTCGCGATGGAGCGGAGGTTCGACAAGTTTTACGCACTTCTGCCACCAGAACATGTGGCTGAAACGCTCAATTCCCGGCTGATGGCCGATGAAGGTATCGAAGAGTATTTTACGATGGTCTACGCCATCGTCGACCTGCGCAACGGGCATCTGAAGATGGTGCAAGCCGGGCATCCGCATCCCCTGCTGCTGCGGCAGGGTGGTCGCGCTGAGTTTCTTGGTGACGGAGGCTTGCCCATAGGATTGATCGAAGATGCGAGCTTTCGACAAATCGAAACGCAGATGCAGCCCGGCGACAAGCTGCTTTTGTACTCGGACGGGTTTACCGAATGCCAACTGGCTGGTGGCGGTTTGTTGGACGAAGACGGTTTGCGTCAGATGGCCCAACAGAGCATCTCGGAAAGGGGCGGGTCAGAGTTTCTGGACGACTTGTTCTGGCGTTTGACGCAAGTGATGTCACCGAAAGACGGTATCGGAGACGACGTCTCGGCCGTCTTCTTTGAATATAACGGACCTTAAAGCGAGCCGAGGTGTATTTCGGCAAAATGCCGGTCACCGTCATTTCCCAGTAAACCGACGGCGTCGGCGGTTTCCATCCACAACGCTTCGTGAAACGCCTCGGTCGGCGGGCCTATGCGGCGTACGGGGCGGGCGCGATAGATTAGGCAGACCTTCTCGGCCCACAGGTCGTATTCCGGCATATAGGTGAAGCGTCGAAAGGCGCCAATCCGTCGGGGTGCAGCAATAAGCCACCCGGTTTCTTCAAAGACTTCACGATGCAGGGCGGTAACAGGTGATTCGCCCGGATCAATACCCCCGCCGGGCAATTGCAGGTCGGGTCCGGGTTCTGTCTGGCAGGTCAGCAAAAGGTGACTTCTGCGGGGCAAAAGTGCGTAAACACCGACCCGTCGCGTGTATTTCCGCCCCGGCTCTGGGGTTTCACCGAACCGCCTGATCATGTATGGCCCCTTAAAACCTAATCTGTTCGACCTATATGGTGCCGGTATGCCAACCTGTGGCGCGTAAGGAAACCCCATGTCTCTTGGAACGAAAATCGCGTGGGACGATACCGTCCTGCCCTTTCAACTCGATGTATCGGATATGCGTGGCCGTGTGGCTCGTCTGGATGGTGTGCTGGATGGCATCCTGAAGCAGCATGACTACCCCGAACAGGTCGAGGCGCTGGTGGCCGAGATGGCCCTGCTGACCGCATTGATCGGGCAGACGGTTGCGCTGCGCTGGAAGCTGTCGTTGCAGGTGCAGTCCAAGGGGCCGGTGCGCATGATTGCGACCGACTATTACGCACCCAAGACCGAAGGCCACCCTGCGCAGATCCGGGCCTATGCCAGCTTTGACCGTGAACGTCTAACCAATTCAGCACCCTTCGACCAAGTGGGCGAGGGGTACTTTGCCATCATGATAGATCAGGGCAAAGGCACGCAGCCCTATCAGGGTATCACGCCGCTGACCGGGGCCTCTCTCAGCGCCTGCGCCGAGGCCTATTTTGCGCAGTCCGAACAGCTGCCAACCCGGTTCTCACTGAGCTTTGGCAAATCGACCGAGCCCGGCGTGAATGAACACTGGCGTGCCGGTGGTATCATGTTGCAGCATATGCCCAAAGCCTCGCCATTCGCCGCCTCGGGGGAAGGCAATGGCGAGATTCTGACCGCCAGCGATCTGGTCGACGGCGAAGAGGGCGAAAACTGGGGCCGGGTCAATATCCTGCTGGACACAGTCGAGGATCTTGAGTTGATCGGTCCTTCAATTGCGCCGACTGAATTGTTGGTCCGGCTATTCCACGAAGAACAGCCACGGGTCTATGATGCGCAGTCCGTGCAGTTTGGCTGCACCTGCTCCGAAGACCGGGTGCGGCAGAGCCTGTCGATCTATTCGGCAAAGGACCTCGAAAAGATGACGACGCCCGAAGGTCAGGTCACTGCCGATTGCCAGTTCTGCGGCGCACATTACGTGCTCGATCCGTCAACAGTTGGCTTTGAAGCCGAAGACCGCAAGGGTGCTTGACCCGATTGAACAGATCCGGACGGCGCTGCGCCGTCCCGGTCACGGGTCCAGCGACTTTGACCTGAACCCGGACACTTCCCTGCCGCCCGGGCGTCGCCTGCGCCCGGCGGGGGTTCTGGTTGCAATCTCGCTTGCGGATGACACCCCTCGGGTGATCCTGACGAAACGGTCCTCGGCCCTCAAGCATCATCCGGGTCAGATCGCGTTTCCCGGTGGCAAACAGGACGAAGGGGATGCGGATGTCACGGCAACGGCCCTGCGCGAAGCACAGGAAGAGATCGGCCTTCCCGCGGACCTTCCCGAAATTCTGGGTTACCTGCCGACGCATGAAACTGTCACTTCATTCACGGTCACACCCGTGGTGGCCGTTCTTCGAAAGGGATTTCAACCTGTTCCGGAACCCGGCGAAGTCGACGAAGTTTTTTCGACCCCCCTTGCGCATCTCTTGAATCCCAAGAATTATCTGGTGGAATCGCGCCGTTGGCGCGGACAAAAACGCAGATATTACACAGTTCCGTACGGCCCTTATTACATATGGGGTGCGACGGCCCGCATATTGCGCGGGCTTGCAGCGCGGGTGAATGAATGATGCAGATTGAGGAGCTTTGGGTCAGCGAACCGGCGACCCAAAAGGTATGCGCCGCCCTGACCTCATCCGGGGCGCAGGCGCTTTTTGTGGGTGGGTGCGTGCGCAATGCGCTGCTGGGCGCGCCGGTGTCGGATATCGACATTGCCACTGATGCCCGGCCTGAACAGGTTGTCGAGATGGCGCAGGCTGCCGGCCTCAAGGCCATCCCCACCGGTATCGACCATGGCACGATTACAGTGGTCAGCGCCGGTATCCCGCACGAGATCACCACTTTCCGGCGTGACGTCGAAACCGATGGTCGCCGCGCTGTCATCGCCTTTTCCGATCACGTCGAAGAAGATGCTGCGCGGCGCGATTTTACCATGAATGCACTTTATGCAAGGCCCGATGGCACTGTGTTAGACCCGCTTGGCGGGCTTCCCGACCTTCGGGCCCGGCGGGTGCGGTTCATCGGTGAAGCAGAGGACCGCATTCGCGAAGACTATCTGCGGTCACTGCGCTATTTCCGGTTTCACGCATGGTATGGCGACCCGGATGCCGGTTTCGACCCGGACGCGCTGGCTGCCATTGGTGCCAATCTTGACGGGCTGACCTCGTTGTCGCGGGAACGCGTCGGGGCGGAACTGCTGAAACTGCTGGGCGCGCCTGATCCGGCCCCGGCCATTGCGACGATGCGCAGCACAGGCGTATTGGCGCAATTGCTGCCAGGCGCGGATGACCGGTCACTGGCTCCTCTGGTCGCTTTGGAACATGCGGCAGGTGCCGAACCGAACCCCGTGCGCCGTCTGGCGGCCATCGCGACACCCGAAGACGCCGCAACCCTGCGCCTGAGCCGTTCGCAAATGCAACGCCTGACCGGAATGCGGAGCGAAGCGCAGTCAACCACCAGCGTGGCTGAACTGGGCTATCGGTATGGTGACGAAGGCGGTTTGAACAAAACCCTTTTGCGGTGCGCTTTTTTTGAACAGCCCTGGTCCGAAAGCTTCAGACAGGACCTGCACGCAGGCGCAGCCGCGCGTTTCCCGATACAAGCCAAAGACCTGATCCCCGGGTTTACCGGACCGGCGCTGGGCCAAAAGCTGGCCGAGCTTGAAAGCCGGTGGATCGCGTCGGGTTTTGCGCTGTCGCGCGAGGACTTGCTTGCAAGTTAATGTTTAGTCTCAAAAGGGGATGACAACTTTGGTCCATTGTGGTTAGGTGCGCCCGTCACATGGATGGAGGAATGCGAATGTATTACGGGATCTGGTTCGGCTAAAGCCGGGACACTTGCCCCGTAAAGGGTGGTGTTCAGGCGCCATCTGTCTTCGCACGTCTTTATCTCTGCTCAATCGGAGCACACTCCATGTTTCGCTATTTCGAAAACCTTGTTGACCCTTTTGTCGCCTATCATGAGGCTGACGCGCCGCCGACCCGGCTGTGGCCGTTTCTGCTGGACTATTCGCGCCCGTTCTATCGGGTGTTTGTCTGGGCTGCGCTGATTTCCATTATCGTCGCCGGTGTCGAGATTGGGTTGATCTATTATATGGGTCGTGTCGTTGACCTGTTGGGCGGCACACCAACCGAGGTGTGGCAGAACCACGGGACCGAGCTGCTGTTGATCGCGGCCTTTGTCCTGTTTCTGCGCCCTTTGTTGCATCTGGTCGACGTACTGATCCTGAACAACACGATTCTGCCTAACTTTGGCACTCTGATCCGCTGGCGCGCCCATAAGCACGTTCTGCGTCAGTCGGTTGGCTGGTTCGAGAATGATTTTGCCGGGCGGATTGCCAACCGGATCATGCAGACACCGCCCGCAGCGGGTGAGGTGATCTTTCAGGTCTTTGACGCGATTTCCTTTTCACTGGCTTACCTGATCGGGGCGGCAATCCTGCTTTATGCGGCGGATGCGCGTCTGCTGATCCCGCTGCTGATCTGGTTTGCGTTCTACGCGATGCTGGTGCGCTGGACGGTTCACCGTGTCGGGCCGGCGTCCAAGGCGGCATCCGATGCGCGGTCAACCGTTACGGGCCGCGTCGTGGACAGCTATACAAACATTCATTCCGTCAAGATGTTCGCGCACGGCCCGCAAGAGCTGGACTATGCCCGCGAAGCGATCGAGGAAACCCGCCGGACATTCCAGATCGAGATGCGGATTTTCACCATCATGGATGCGGTTCTGGTCACCCTGAACGGGGTGCTGATCGTGGGTGTCGTGGGCTGGGCAATTGCCTTGTGGATGCAGGGTTCCGCTTCGGTTGGTGTCGTCGCGGCAGCAACCGCACTGACCCTGCGCCTGAACGCCATGACCGGATGGATCATGTGGGCGCTGACCAGCTTCTTCCGCCAACTTGGTATCGTGGCCGAGGGGATGGAGACCATCGCGCAACCCATCGACCTGCTTGACGCGCGCGAAGCCAAACCCCTGCGGTTGACCAGAGGAGAAATTCAGATCCGGGATCTCTCGCACCATTACGGGCGCGAGGCCGGTGGGCTTGACCACATCAACCTGACCATTCAGCCCGGCGAAAAGATCGGCCTCATTGGGCGGTCGGGTGCCGGGAAATCGACTCTGGTAAAGCTGCTTTTGCGGTTTTATGACGTCGAACGCGGTGCCATTCTGATTGATGATCAGAACATAGCGGATGTCACACAGGACAGTCTGCGCAGCCATATCGGCATGGTCCAGCAAGATAGTGCGTTGCTGCATCGCTCTGTGCGTGACAACATCCTTTACGGTCGTCCGGACGCGACCGAGGCGCAGATGATTGCCGCAGCCAAACAGGCCGAAGCGCACGCGTTCATCCTTGACCTGCAAGACCCGCAGGGGCGCACCGGGTATGATGCGCATGTGGGTGAGCGGGGCGTAAAGCTGTCTGGTGGTCAGCGGCAGCGGGTAACGCTGGCCCGGGTGATCCTGAAAGACGCACCAATCCTTTTGCTGGACGAGGCGACATCGGCGTTGGATTCCGAGGTCGAAGCGTCAATTCAGGAAACGCTCTACGGCATGATGCAGGGCAAAACCGTGATCGCCATCGCCCACCGGCTCAGCACCATTGCGCAGATGGATCGCATTCTGGTGATGGACGGGGGCCGCATCGTCGAAGAGGGCGCGCATTCTGATCTGTTGGCGCAGGGTGGCCTTTACGCGCAGTTCTGGGCGCGGCAATCTGGCGGCTTCATGAACCCGGAGGCCGCTGAATGAAGATTGCCGATCTCATCTATCCGTTCAGGACCACTGAAACGCCCCCGCCGCAGACATTGGGGGCGTTCATTCGCTGGAGCCTTTCGGGCGCCTGGCCCATGCTGTTTGTCGCCGCGTTCTTTTCGGCGCTGGCTGGCGCGATGGAGGCTGGAACAGCATGGATTCTGGGGCGTGTGATCGATGTGGCAACATCCAGCGGGCCCGAGCATTTCATGACCGCCGGGAATATGTGGATGATCTTTGGGGCGGTGGTGTTCTTCATGCTGCTGCGCCCGATCCTGTTTGGGCTGTCTTCAATTTCGAACAACTATATCGTGATGCCCAACATCACGCCTTTGGTGCTGGCCAAGCTGAACCGCTGGACGCTGGGCCAGTCTGTCACCTATTTCGACGATGATTTCGCCGGGCGCATCGCCCAGAAACAGATGCAAACGTCGAACGCCATGGCCTCGGTCGTGTCCGAAACGATCAGTGCGATAGTGTTTGCATTGGCGTCGCTGGTGGGCTCTTTGCTTTTGTTAGGGTCTATTCATCCTTTGGTGATGCTGCCTTTTGCGGCCTGGTTGGTGGTCTATTTCCTGCTTGTGCGCTGGTACCTTCCGCGTATTCGCATGCGCTCGGCCGCACGCGCCGGGGCGCGGGCGATGGTTTCGGGGCAGGTGGTCGACACGATCACCAACATCAAAACCGTCAAGCTATTTGCACACTCGGATTTCGAAGATCAGGCCGCGCGGCATTCAATGGTCGAGTTGCGGAAAAAATCGCTGGCATTCGGCAAACTGTCGGCCAGTTTCCGGTTCGTCCTGATGGCGCTTGCCGGTATTCTGCCTGTTCTTCTGCTGGGGGCGACGCTGTGGTTATGGCAGTTCGGAACGGCGACCGCCGGTGACATCGTTGCCGCTGGTGCGGTGTCGGTCCGGATTTCGCAGATGACCGGATGGGTCAGCTTCACTCTGATGGGCCTCTACGCCAATGTGGGCGAGATTGAAAACGGGATGAAGACGCTGGCCAAACGGGACAGGGTCGAAGATGCGCGCAGCGCGAAGGATCTTGATGTGACCGAAGGGTCCATCACGTTCGAAGATGTCAGTTTTGCATACGGCCGGGATGTGGGCGGTGTTACGGACCTGACGCTGACTGTGAAACCGGGCGAGAAGCTGGGAATTGTCGGGGCCTCAGGGGCGGGTAAATCAACGCTCGTTTCGCTGCTTCTTCGGCTCTATGACAGGGAAAACGGTGCTATTTGCATCGACGGGCAGGACGTGTCGCAGGTCACGCAGGACAGTTTGCGCCGCCAGATCGGCATGGTCACGCAGGAAACGGCGATGTTCAACCGGTCTGCCCGCGAAAACATCCTCTATGGTCGCCCGGACGCGTCCGAGGCCGAGTTGATCGAAGCAGCAATCAAGGCCGAAGCGCATGACTTCATCCTGAGCCTCAAGGACGGCCATGGCCGCACCGGCTATGACGCTCATCTGGGCGAGCGTGGTGTAAAGCTCAGCGGTGGCCAAAGGCAACGGATCGCCCTTGCACGCGCCATTCTCAAAGATGCGCCCATTCTGGTTCTGGACGAAGCAACCTCGGCCCTTGATTCCGAGGTCGAGGCGTCGATTCAATCGGCGCTTCATCGGGTGATGCAGGGCAAAACCGTTCTGGCCATCGCACACAGATTGTCGACGCTCAGCGAGATGGACCGGATCATCGTGCTGGATCAGGGGCAAATCGTGGAAACCGGAAGTCACGAGGATCTTTTGGATCAGGGCGGGCTTTATGCCCGGTTCTGGCATCGGCAATCTGGTGGTTTCATTCAGGCGGAAGCTGCCGAATAAGGGTTTTGTTGAACCCAAAGCCCGGCTATCAGGCCCCTCATGACGCAGAAATACACAATCACCCGGCTCGGCCATCAGGGCGACGGCATCGCTGATGGGCCCGTTTACGCTCCGCGCACCCTTCCGGGTGAGGTTGTCAGCGGCACCCTTGTTGATCAGGTGCTGACCGATATCCGCGTCGAAGTACCGTCTGATGTCCGGGTGAAAGCCCCGTGCCGCCATTACAAAGCCTGCGGTGGCTGTCAGCTGCAACACGCCTCCGACGCGTTTGTCGCCGACTGGAAGCTGAGCATTGTCCGCAACGCCCTGTCCGCGCAGGGGGTTGAGGCGCCGATGCGTCCGATACACACATCTCCCGAACACTCACGCCGACGCGCCACGATTGCCGTCAGGCGGACCAAGAAAGGCACATTGGCCGGGTTCCATGGACGTGCATCGGATACGATCACCGAAATCCCGGATTGCCTATTGCTTGACCCGGCCCTGATCGCCGCCATTCCCGTAGCCGAGGCGCTGGCGGTTCTGGGCGGCAGCCGCAAGGGCGTCTTGGCCGTCACGCTCACCCTGTCCGAAGGCGGGATGGATGTGGCCGTCAAGGGCGGCAAGCCCTTGGATGGGCCGCTGGAACCGGCACTCGCGCAAGCGACCGAAAATCACGGTCTGGCGCGGCTCAGCTGGGATGGTGAAGTGATCGCCATGCGCCACGCTCCGGTTCAGCGCTTTGAGGCCGCTGCCGTCACGCCGCCGCCCGGTGCCTTCCTTCAGGCGACCAAGGACGGAGAACAGGCTCTATTACAGGCCGTTTCCGAGGCAACACGGGGTGCGAAACGGATTGTTGACCTGTTTGCGGGCAGCGGCACATTCTCATTGCCTCTGGCAGAAAAAGCCGAGGTTCACGCGGTCGAAGGTGCCGCGGACATGGTGCAGGCGCTGGATCAGGGCTGGCGCAGGGCGCAAGGTCTGAAACGCGTGACGACCGAGGCCCGCGACCTGTTCCGTCGTCCATTGATGCCGGATGAACTGAAATCGTTTGACGCAGTCGTTCTGGACCCGCCCCGCGCTGGTGCCGAGGCACAGGTGGCCGAGCTGGTACAGGCCAGACGCCCGGTGATTGCCTATGTCTCGTGCAACCCCGTCACCTTCGCGCGCGATGCAAAAATATTGGTTAACGCTGGCTATACCCTTGAATGGGTGCAGGTCGTTGACCAGTTTCGATGGTCGTCACATACGGAACTTGCTGCGCGGTTTACCCTGAACGCCGCATCTTGATCAGACAGGAGAAAGCGACCCATGGGTTTCAGACAGCGTCTGCTGAACATCATCGAAGCGCCTGCATTCGGGCAATTCATAACGGCTGTCATCATCTTTAACGCAGTGCTTTTGGGGATGGAGACGTCGCCGACCCTGATGGAAGCCGCCGGGCCGCTGATCGTGATGCTGGACAAGCTGTGCCTTGCGATCTTTGTGGCGGAAATCGCCATGAAGCTGACCGCGACCGGACGCAGGTTTTTCACAAACGGCTGGAACAATTTCGATTTCCTGATCGTCGGCATTGCGCTTGTTCCCAGCGCCGGAGGTCTTTCCGTTCTGCGAGCCCTGCGAATCCTGCGGGTATTGCGCGTGATTTCCGTTGCGCCAAGACTGCGCCGGGTGGTTGAAGGGTTCATCTCGGCCCTACCGGGAATGGCCAGTGTTTTCCTGCTGATGGCAATTCTGTTCTATATCGGTGCCGTGATCTCGACCAAGCTGTTCTCGGCAACCTTCCCGGATTGGTTCGGCGATCTTGGCCTGTCGGCCTATACACTGTTTCAGATCATGACGCTTGAAAGCTGGTCGATGGGGATCGTCCGCCCGGTGATGGAGGTTTATCCCTATGCCTGGCTGTTCTTCGTCCCCTTCATTATGGTCACAACCTTTGCGGTGGTGAACCTATTGGTGGGTCTGATCGTAAATTCCATGCAGGACGCGCACCATGCAGAGGATGAGGTCAAAACTGATGCGTATCGTGATGAGGTTCTGGAACGCTTGGAGAGCATCGAGCGGCATCTGACCGAAAACTTGAACATCAAAAAGTGATTTCAGTTTTCGCGTTTTTTGGCATAATAAGCCCCAAAAAAACAAAGCAGGCAGTGAAACATGGATCGTCGAGCATTCGGATTGGGGGCGGTAGCAACGCTGGGCCTATCGGCTTGTGCATCAGCCCGACCAAATTTTCTGACTTATGATGGGCCCGAGGTCACCTCGCTGGTGGTCAACAAGGGCGCGCGCAAACTTTATTTGTTGCACCACGAAAAAGTCCTCAAGGAATATGATGTGGATCTGGGATTTGCGCCGCAGGGCACAAAAACCAAACGCGGAGACGGCCGCACGCCCGAAGGAAGTTACCTGATCGATCGGCACAACCCCAACAGCCGGTATCACCTGTCTATCGGGATATCGTATCCCAACTCTCAGGACATCGCCAAGGCTAAGGCTGCGGGAGTTGATCCCGGTGGGGACATCTTCATTCACGGGCAGCCAAATCTACGATCCGAGTTCAAACGCGCCAAGAAAACTCCGGATTGGACCGCGGGATGCATCGCGGTCAAGAATGACGAGATCGAAGAAATCTATGCGATGGTCAACCGAGGGACGCTGATCACCCTGCGCCCTTAGGGGGCACAGGCGCCCACGCTGCAATCCCGAATGTTTCATAGTCGTGCTGGTAGACCTCGGATGCCAGCGCTTCAAGCTGTTCGTCATAGATCTGATCCAGCGTAAACGGAACATCTTGCGCGCACGGGCCGGGAACCGGCGGATTGGGGTGGCCTGTTGAGCGGGCCAGATCCGGCAGAGCCGTGGTCAGCTCTTCTTCCCGCAGAATCAGGTCCGGCATCAAAAAGCTGGCAATACCATCCAGCGTGCGGGACTGGCTGCACCACGTCCCGTCAACGCGGATCGGCGTCTGACCGTTGAGGTTCATGCGCAGGAACCCGAGGAACGCCAGAAACGCATCCCGATGCTGTTCGACCGAGTAATTGGTGTCGCGCACCTGCCCGGGGATCGGCAGGTCAAGGCGGTTGCGCAGGTAATTGCGGACCATCTTGTAACTGCCCGGCCCGGTATCCAGAATGTACTGGCAAAACGCCGAATGCGCCCGTGCCAACGGGTGGCGCAACACGGTAAACTTCCGGTGTCCGGGGTGATCTTGCATCCAGACGCGGATTTCCTTGCGGTTCCGGTTTGTGACCAGATCGTCCGTAGAACAGCCATCCATGTCGGCCATCCATTGCGCAATAACAGGCTCTATTCCGCCGCGAATGGGCAAATACATCAATGCTGATCCGGCTGCGGCGATGTATTGCGGTACTGCCGCCCCCCGGTTTGGTTCGAAACGGGAAGGCTGGTGCAATCCGAACCTGTCCAGTTTGGACAGGGCGTCTTGCATCTCATCGGGGTTGGTGACCTTCGATACGGCAGGTGCCGGGTTTTGCGGTTTCAGAGTATCGTCCAGCTTGCTCAGCCGCGCCTCGACCCCCAGCCATGCGGCCAGACCGTTCAGAACGTCCAACTCGGCCAGGTCGTCATAGGTGATGAAAAAAGCGGTTTGCCCGGTCTTCTGTAAATGCCGCTGCAACATGTGTTGGTGGCCGTGGACCTGATCGAGATACTCAGAAAACTCAACCCCGTCGAAAGCGACCTGTGCATCGACGCGACGCTTCACGTTCTTCAGCAGCCATTGCTGCGTGGTGCGCGCGATTTTCAGGGACAGAAAACTGTCCAGCGGATTGCGTGTTAGAATGATCTTTGCGCAGCGCGGATCATTCAGCACAGGCTTCAGAATGCGCGGATCGTGGTCCTGGAAATACCGAAAACCGTTCAAGCCACCCGGTGCCGACCGGATTGCCTTCAACAGTCGCATCGGATCTGCATCGCGGTCTTCCAGCGACAGACCCAGAAGGGTATCGGACTTCAGGTTGCCGGCAAAATGCGGGTTAAAGGCTTCGCCATGACAGGAAACCCCGTCCAGCGCGTTCAGATTGGCCTCAAGAAGGTTCGACCCTGTGCGCATGGCAGCCAGAACAACGAAGTAATCAAAATTGGCTGGCATGGGTAATTACTGCACCAGATAGGGTTTGCGATAGGGTTTCGTCTGATGGCCGAACACATCGTCCGAAGGGAAATCGCCCATCAGGTAAGGGTGCATACCCTGATTCTTGAGGTTTTGCAGGAACTTCCCGAAGCCGGACAGATCGACCATTGTGGGCGCTTCTGTCAGGTGACTGGCTTGATGCGCGCCAATCTCATCCAAGATCGCCTGCAAGGGCTCCATCGGCGCTTCAATGAAATCGGCCAGAGACCAGCTGCGCATCCGCGCCTTGGTCCAGACCGAGGTCAAAACCTCAAGCTGTTTGGTTTCGATCTGTTGCAGACGCGCGGCCTCGCTCCGGATGTCCGAGAAGTTCAGGTTTGACCGGAACAGCGGAATTGCCCAGGCCCCTGTGATGACCGAGATTTGCGCATTCTTGTCCCGCGCCAGAAACCAGTTGATGTCCTGCGTGTCGCGGGGGCTGAACTGGAAACACTGGCGCTCGCCCCGTGTGTTCCAGATCAGGTTCGACAGAAAGGCCGTTGGATTGTAATCCCGCAGCAAAGCACAATCGCTGAGCGCACCGTTTGTGATGGTTTCACCCTTTGCAAATTCCGCACGCTCGGGTCCGAACAGGTGCCCGTGCACGCGTGTGCCAGTGGCCGCGGCCAGCCAATCTTCGAAGTCTTCAAACAGTTCGGAAAAGCCCTGAAATACGGAATAGGGAGACGAGGTAAGGCCGTTTTCACTGCCGTGCCGGGGAAACCGGCTTTGCATGTACAGCCCGTCACGCCCCCGCGTCCGCCGCTCGACCGCCTTGGAAAACACCCGGTCAATCTTGCCGGGATTGGGTTCGGCCGGTTTCATCGCACTTGCCTGATCGGTCAGAAACGCCTGATACAGCCGTTCCGCACGGGGCCAGATCTTGCGGGCAACAAAACAGTCTGACCGCCGCAGCAATTGCAGATGGTCGTCGTAGAAGATGTGCGGGCGGCCCTGATAGTCGAACTTGGACAGGGTCAGGGATCGGCTCTCGATATGCGTGGAATACAGCCGCGCCAATGTCTGGAAATAGCTTTCATCCGGAATCCAAACATGGCGGAAGTAGCTGTCATATTGTTTGCGCTTGGGGTCCTGCAAAATGGCAGACAGTGTTTGACGGGTCAGGCACCACCACTGGCTGCCCATATGCGGGACCAAACCGTCGGGGATTTTCCGGCGAAACCCGACCGCGCGCTGAAGCTTTACATATGCGTCGAACAATCCGCGCTGTTTTCGCCAGGAAAACGGGAACCGCAGCGTAAACCGTTCATGATCCAACCCGCCGATTGTCCAGCTGACATCAGATGTTGTCGCGCTTTCGATGAAATCGACACGGGGCCGGTCGGCCAGGTAGTCAATCAACTCCTGAACCGGGCGCAGCGGCAGGCAGGCCCCCGACGACAGGAAGACGTGGCGCGTTTCCGGAAATTGCTCCAGCATCAGTTCGGACGCGGTTTGTGAGGCGGCAACGATGCCCCACCCACCCCAGTCGCATTGATGCCGGTCGGAAAATGCGATCCGGGGATTGTCCGAACAGGATGCAACACATCGCGCGTATTCTTCACTCGGTACTTTGCGATCCACATGGATCACAACCGGGCATCCGGCAGCGGTCCAATGGCGCGCCACCTGTTCGGCCCGGTCCAGCGAGGTATGAACCAGCATGACGATGCCCAGACCGCTCATGCCCAGTTTCCTTTTGACATCAGTCCCAGAATCTCAAGCTGCCGCCAGTTGATATAGGCCTCGGACCACTCGCACCAGAATACGGGTTTGTCTTCAAGCTGTTTGGCATAGGCCTCGTATTCACCCGAACCGCCATAGTGCTGGCCGCGTTTCAATTCTTCGCGCGCCTTGTCGCCAAGGGTGTCGATCAGCTTGGCATGAAGCAACGAACCGCTGGCCTTTTCCCCACCCCATTCGTCGTACACCTGATTCAGCCCGCGCGGCAAAAGCGAGTGGGTCGAGCTGACATAGACATACCGCCGATCCCATTTGACCAGCGGGATCTTGTTCAGTGCCGGAGCTTTGGATGGCTTGTCGCGAAAGAACACACGCGCCCGCGCGCCCCCCTGAATCCACAGGTTCTTGTAATCCGGGTTCTTGGTGATCGTGTAATTCCCCGGATCGAACCACCGCGCAATCTCAAAGGGATCCTGCCCCTCGCGATAGGTTTCGGCATCCACGGGTCCTTCGGGGTACATGTCGATCAGCATGGTGCCGAAGCTGCGTACGGCACTTCCGTCCAGCCAGTCTGTCAGGGCGCGGATCGGGCGGGTGTCGCAAAAGGGGTAGATAAAAAACTCATCCGGGTCGACGCTCAGAACCCAGTGTCCATGCGCGTATTTGCGCAGAATGTAATTGGACCAGTCCAGACCATAGCTTGCACGTTTGTAGCTGGTTGTCGTCCGCCAGACCGATACATCGGCTTGCTCTTTCAGGAACCCGAAACTGCCGTCATTGCTGTCATTGTCGATGAACAGAAAATGGTCGATGCCCAGTTTGCGGTAATATTCCAGAAAATAGGGCAGCCGAATTTTCTCGTTACGCACAACGCTCATCAACAGGATATCGTCACGGCGGATGGCAGACGTGTTGTTGCTGGCGGGCTTAAGTTCGTGCCGACGTCTGAGGCAGCGCAGAATACGGCGCTTGCGCCGCAATCTCATCTTGTATGAATCAAACAGGCTCACGCGACTGCCCAACCTTTATTATGACGCGAGCTTTCCCCGAACCCGCCGCGACCGCTGGTGCGACAGGACATTGTCGGTTTATGCCACTTCTACCTCTTCTGAGGCAACTTTTTTAAACCCCGGAAGTGGTAAAGGTGCCGTTGATCCCTTTGGATTTGTTTTCAACACCAGCCGCCGTCACGCATCAGCCCCAGCTCCAGCAACTGCGACCAGCCGGCATAGCGCACCGATTGCGGGGTCCACATGTCTGGTTGATTGAGTATCTGATCGTAATACGCGCCGAACTGGTTCGGGTCATGAAAATGCTGGCGGCGCAGCTTTTCAGTTTTGGATTTTTCAATAATGTCCGGCAGAAATTTCGTGTGCAGCAGAACGCCGGACGGGGTGTCGCCGGCTGGCCCGTCATACACTGCGTTCAGGCGGCGGGGCAGGGCGGAATGGCACGAGTTTACATAGGCATATCGCCGCGACCAGCGCATCAGCGGGATCTTGTTCAGCGTCGGGGATCGTTGCTGTATCTGGGCAAAAAACACCCGCTCGCGTGCGCCGCCCTGAACCCACAGGTTTCCCATCGGGCTTTGCCGCTGTGCGCGATACGGTCCCGCGTCAAACCAGTTCAGCACCTTGGTCGGGTCCGTGTCCGGGTCATAGGTTTGGCCGCCCAACGGCCCCTTTGGATACAGATCCAACATCAATGCGCCAAACCCGGCCCGCCCCTGCCGGTCCAGCCATTCTGTGAGCTCATGCAAGGAATGGTGGTCGTGCCGGGCATAAACCAGCAGCTCATCCGCGTCGACCATCAGGCACCAATGGCCATGGCCGTATCGCATCTGTAGCCAGCTGAGCCAGTCCAGCCCAAAGCGTGATCCGCGATAGCTGGACCGGGTCTGCCAAAGGGAAACATCCGGTTGATCCTGCAGAAATTCAGCCGATCCGTCATCGCTGCCGTTGTCGACGATCAGAAAATGGCTCACGCCCAGCTGGCGATAGTGGTGGAAGAACCAGGGCAGGCGGGCGATTTCATTGCGCAAGGTGGTAAAGGCCAGAATGTCGTTTCCCCGTATACTGCTTGTCTGATCTTTCAGGCAGGTCAGTTGATGGCGGCTGCGCATCGAGCGCCAAAGAAGGCGTCGCCGTTTCCAGCGCAACCGGTATCCCTGTCGCCAACCGATATCAGGAAGTGTCTGAACCGTATTGGACGTCACCGGGGCCTCATTTCTCGTAGTGGCCGTTCTGATGCCAGCGCCAGGCATCCGCAATCATCGTCTCTAACGTTGATCTTTTCGGCTTCCACCCCAGTTCGGTTTGGGCGCGGACAGAGCCGGACACCAGCTTGGTGCAATCGCCCGCCCGTCGGGCACCAACCGAATACGGCACCGGGCGGTTGGTGACGGATTTGGAATGCTCGATCACTTCAAGCACGGAAAACCCCGAGCCGGTGCCCAGATTGAAAACACTGCTTTCTTTACCCTGTTCCAACCAGCCCAGCCCCAGAACATGTGCGTCGACCAGATCACAGACATGGACATAATCGCGAATACATGTGCCGTCCGGCGTATCGTAATCGGTGCCAAAAACGGTCAAACCCTCGCGCTTGCCATCAATCGCATCCAGCATCAGGGGGATCAGATGGGTTTCAGGCCGGTGAAACTCGCCCACTTCGCCTTCGGGATCGGCACCAGCAACGTTGAAATACCGAAAAATGACATGGCGCAGCCCATGGGCCGCTTCGAAATCCCTCAGGATGTCCTCGATCGCGCGCTTTGATGCACCATAGGCATTCAGCGGGTGTTGGGCGGTGGCCTCGTCCAGCACCACATTGTCATGTTCGCCATAGGTGGCGCATGTGGACGAGAACACGAAATCCAGACAGCCTGCCGCAACCGCAGCCTCGACCAGCGTCAGCGATCCGGTCACATTGTTCGACCAGTACAAACCGGGCTGCCGCATCGCGTCGCCCACTTGGCTGAGCGCCGCAAAATGCATCACCGCAACCGGCTTGTGTTTGGCAAATACCTCGTCCAGACGTGCCCGGTCCAACAGGTCGCCCTGTTCAAACGGCCCGTATTTCACCGCATCCTGCCAACCGGTGACCAGATTGTCGTAGGTCACGGGAACATAGCCCACCTGCGCAAGCGCCTTGCAGGCATGCGACCCGATATATCCGGCACCACCGGTCACGAGGATTGGTTTCATGAAGCGTCCTTTGGAACCAGATTGCCTGTTATCGAGATATGGAAATCGCGGGGCGTCATGGGCAAAACCGGCTATTCCAGCCCCATCGCGGCCATCATCTCTTCGATCTTGGGCACGTCCTGCGGGTTGTTCAGCTCCCAGAACTGACGGCCCTTGGCGTCAACCTCGACGCACAGAACCTTGCGGCCATTTTCCATGAACCTGAGCTGTTCAAGACCTTCCAGCTTTTCCAGAGGGCCCGTTGGCCAGCCCGGATAGGCCGCCAACGCATCAGGCCGATAGGCATAGACGCCGACGTGGTGAAACACCGGCGTGGGTTCATCCCCGCCATAGGTTTCTGAGGTGAAAGGCACGACCTCTTTCGAGAAATACATCGCGCTGTTGTCGCGCCCGAACACGGCGGTTGTTCCGCCAACACGGCCATGTTTGCGGTCATTCAGCAGGCTGTTCAAAGCGTCCCCGTCGCAACGCAGGACGGGTGTGGCCACGCCAGCATCGGGTGCCGCGCGCAGCCCTGTGATCAGGTCCTCGACAAACCAGTGCGGTGTCAGGGGTGCATCGCCCTGAAGGTTGACCACGATGTCATATCCGCTGCCCAGAACCTTGTGCGCCTCAGCACAGCGTTCGGTGCCGTTCTGGCAGTTTTCCGAGGTCATCACCACCTCGGCGCCAAAGCCTTCGGACAGCTCGCGGATGCGGTCGTCATCGGTTGCGACCACAACCCGGTCCACGCCCGCGACAGAAGTGGCCGCCCGCCAGGACCGTTCGATCAGTGTCATCGAAACGCCGGTCGCGCCGGTCAGCGGCACCAATGGCTTGCCCGGATAGCGGGTCGAGGCATAGCGGGCGGGGATGGCGATCAGAACTGACATCAGGCCTCCTTCAACTTAACACCCGGAGCGTACGCGATAAAAAACGGGTTCGCATAGCCCTCTTTGCCATAGAGAAGCGGCGCGTGATCGTCAAATCGCACAACCTGGCCTCCGGCCCCGGCCAGTACCGCGTGCCCTGCCGCCGTGTCCCACTCCATCGTGCGCCCGACCCGCGGATAAAGATCCGCCTCGCCCGTCGCAACCAAACAGAACTTGAGAGACGATCCCGCGCTTTTGCTGTCCCTGACCTGATACTTGTTGATGTAATCCTCGGTGGCCTGATCCCGGTGCGACTTTGACGCCACGACCAAAAGCGCGGAATTGTCCGGGTTAGAGACTGATATTGGGGTCGGGGTGCCGGGTGCATCCTTGTCAAACGCGCCCGTTTCCTCGACCGCCTGACCATCGGGCTGCGTATAGAACATGCGACCCCGCGCTGGCGCATAGACCACGCCCCGTGTCGGCGTTCCGTTCTCGACCAGTGCGATGTTGACGGTGAAATCGCCACGGCGGTTGATGAATTCCTTGGTGCCATCCAGCGGATCGACAATCAAAAAGGTATCCCCCTTTTCGGAATGCGAGGCGGCCTGTTCTTCGGTGATCAGCAGGATATCGGGGAAGGCCTGACGCAACCCGGCTGAAATCAGCGCATCGGCTGCCTCATCCGCTTCGGTCACAGGGCTGGAGTCTGATTTGACTTTGACGTCGAAATCGTCTGCCTCATAGATTTCCATGATCCTGTCGCCTGCCTCAAGGGCCAGACGCCGGATGACGGGAATAAGCGCGTCGTAGGTCACAAAAATGCTCCGTTCCTGTGGTTTGTTGATCCAAACTCGTGACCGACTTATGATGCGACGGTTACCGAACGGCAAGATATTCATGCCAGGTTAGGGACGACGAGGCAGGAAAGACCCTTTAAGTGTTCTATTACAAGCGCAATCAAACGCTGCTGGGCGGTGCACTGACGACTGCGGAACTGGTGTTCCACGCGGTGGTGCGGAACGTGCGCGCGCAGCATCCGAATGCGGTGATCGCGATCCTGCTTAACGTTGTGCAATTGCTGGTGATGATGGTCACCTTCTATCTGCTTATGTCGCTGATGGGCCGGGGCGGGGTCGCCAGGATCAGGGGCGAATTTCTGCTGTATGTCCTGTCGGGTGTGTTCCCGTTCATGTTGCACATACAATCGATCGGCGCGATTTCCGGGGTTGGATCCTCCAATAACCCGATGATGCTGCATTCGCCGATGAACGTAATGGTCACGATTCTCGCGGCGGCCTTCAGCACTTTCTATAAGTTCCTGCTGGCCATGTTCATCATCCTGTTCGTCTACAGTGTCGCGGTTGCTCCGCTTGAGGTGCAGAACCCCGGCGGCGCCTTCGCAATGCTGGTGCTGGCCTGGTTTACCGGCTGCGCGGTGGGGCTTGTGTTCATGGCGTTGAAACCGTGGGCCCCGACGACCGTTTCGATGCTAACCAATATATATCGCCGTCTGAACATGGTGTTTTCCGGCAAGATGTTCATTGCGAACGCATTGGGTGGCGGGCTGTTGATGATGTTTGCCTGGAACCCGCTGTTTCACATCATCGACCAGACCCGCGGGTTCGTGTTCCGCAACTATTATCCAAGAAACACCAGCTGGGAATACGCGGCCTGGGTTGGAATCGCCCTGTTGATGATCGGTCTTATGGGTGAATTCTTTACCCGTCAGCACGTCTCGAAAAGCTGGAATGCGCGCCGCTAACGCGCCACCCGCAGCGTAAGATTTATGCGCCCGCCTTTGGGCAGCAGGCGCGAGGATCCGAACCTGATCCGATCCACACCGTGATAGGCAAGCCGCGCCGGACCGCCCATGACGACCACATCCCCCGAGCTCAGCCAGATCGACTCGGTCTTGCCGCCGCGCGTCGTGCTGCCAATCCGAAACAAGGCATCGTCGCCCAGCGAAACCGACAGGACGGGCCATGAAAAATCTGCCTCGTCCTTGTCCTGGTGCAGGCCCATTTTTGCGCCTTCCCCGTAGTAGTTGATCAAACAGCAATCGGGCGCTCGCTCGGTGCTGACCAGATCGCGCCAGATATCCAGAATGGCGGCGGGGATTTCCGGCCAGTCACCACCTTTGGGGTGCTGATCCTGATACCGGTACCCCGCCTTGTCGGTCACCCAACCCAGATCGCCTGCCGAGGTCATCCGAACTGACATCTCCTTGCCCGAGGTGGTAACAGGCCGGAACAGGGGCGCGGCTTTCAGAATCGGGCGCAAATCCGCGATCACCCGCGACTGGGCCGCAGGATCAAGATAACCTTTCCTGATATCGAACCCCCGCAAAACCAATCGCGCCATTCCGGAAACCCCAATCCTTTCCAATTCCTTGCCAAAAAAGGCATCAGAATCCCTAAAACCTGCGTTCTACGGTGCTTGCAGGCCTCAGGTCTCGCCCTTATATACGCCGGGACGCGCGATGGTAGTGCTGTCGCGCACATCAGATCGGGGGCGGGATGCCGAAACGGGTCCTGTCGTCGAGACATCGCCTTGAAGAGAAAGGGATTGCAAAAATGGGAAAAGTAATCGGGATTGACCTCGGGACCACAAACTCGTGCGTGGCCATCATGGACGGTTCGCAGCCGAAGGTTATCGAAAACGCCGAAGGGGCGCGGACCACGCCCTCGATCGTCGCCTTCACTGAAGATGAGCGACTGGTCGGTCAGCCTGCAAAGCGTCAGGCGGTCACCAACCCCGACAACACGATCTTTGGCGTCAAGCGCCTGATCGGTCGTCGTGTGGATGATGCCGAAGTCGAAAAAGACAAGAAAATGGTGCCCTATACCATCGTTGATGGTGGCAATGGCGACGCATGGGTTCAGGCCCGCGGTGAAAAATACTCCCCAAGCCAGATTTCGGCCTTCACTCTGGGTAAGATGAAGGAAACCGCGGAAAGCTATCTGGGTGAGGAAGTCACGCAGGCGGTCATCACCGTTCCCGCATACTTCAACGACGCACAGCGTCAGGCCACCAAAGACGCCGGTAAAATCGCCGGTCTGGAAGTGCTGCGGATCATCAATGAACCGACAGCTGCCGCTCTGGCCTATGGTCTGGACAAGCAGGAAACCCAAACCATCGCAGTCTATGACCTTGGTGGCGGTACCTTCGACGTGACCATTCTGGAAATTGACGACGGCCTGTTCGAGGTCAAATCGACCAACGGCGACACCTTCCTGGGTGGTGAAGACTTTGACATGCGCATCGTCAACTACCTGGCGGATGAGTTCAAAAAGGAACACGGTGTCGATCTGTCTGCTGACAAGATGGCCTTGCAGCGTCTGAAAGAAGCCGCCGAAAAAGCCAAGATCGAACTCAGCTCGACCTCGCAGACCGAGATCAACCAGCCGTTCATCTCGATGGGTTCGAACGGTCAGCCGCTGCACATGGTCATGAAACTGACCCGTGCCAAGCTGGAATCCCTGGTCGGTGATCTGATCAAGAAGTCGATGAAGCCGTGCCAGGCTGCTCTGAAAGACGCCGGTCTGTCGGCTGCTGACGTGGACGAGGTTGTTCTGGTCGGTGGTATGACCCGGATGCCGAAAGTGATCGAAGAGGTCACGAAGTTCTTTGGCAAAGAGCCGCACAAGGGTGTGAACCCGGACGAAGTGGTTGCCATGGGTGCCGCCATTCAGGCCGGTGTTCTTCAGGGCGACGTCAAGGACGTGGTTCTGCTGGACGTGACCCCGCTGTCGCTGGGCATCGAGACGCTGGGTGGCGTGTTCACCCGCCTGATCGACCGCAACACCACGATCCCGACGAAAAAGTCTCAGGTCTTCTCGACCGCCGAGGACAACCAGAACGCCGTGACCATCCGCGTGTTCCAGGGCGAGCGTGAAATGGCTGCGGACAACAAGATCCTCGGTCAGTTCAACCTCGAAGACATCCCGCCCGCACCGCGTGGCATGCCCCAGATCGAGGTGACTTTTGACATCGACGCCAACGGCATTGTCTCGGTTTCGGCCAAGGACAAAGGCACCGGCAAGGAACAGAAGATCACAATCCAGGCATCGGGCGGTCTGTCCGACGAAGACATCGAAAAGATGGTCAAGGACGCCGAAGAGAACGCGGAAGCCGACAAGGAACGCCGCGAGCTGGTCGACGCCAAGAACCAGGCGGAAAGCCTCATCCACTCGACCGAAAAGTCGATGGAAGAGCATGCCGACAAGGTCGACCCGACCACGATCGAAGCTATCGAACTGGCGATCGCGGCACTCAAGGACGAGCTGGAAACCAACAATGCCGACAAGATCAAGTCTGGCATCCAGAACGTCACCGAAGCAGCGATGAAGCTGGGTGAGGCCATCTACAAGGCGCAGTCCGAAGAGGCCGAGGACGAGCCTGCCGCGGCAGATGCCGCACATGGTGATGACGATATCGTCGATGCCGAGTTCGAAGATCTGGACGACGACAAGCGTAACTAACGGGTAACCGGGCCAATGTAGGCCGGTCCGGATGCCGGGCCGGCCTATTTACGTTGAGGCAGAAGGAAATACTGATGTCAAAACGCGACTATTACGAAGTGCTCGGCGTGTCCAAGGGCGCTTCGGCGGATGAGATCAAGAAAGGCTTTCGCACGAAAGCCAAAGAGCTGCATCCGGACCGCAACAAGGACAACCCGGATGCCGAGGCGCAGTTCAAGGAAGCCAACGAGGCTTATGACGTGCTGCGCGATGCCGACAAAAAGGCGGCCTATGACCGCTTTGGCCACGCCGCCTTCGAAAACGGCATGGGCGGTGGTGGCCGACCTGGCGGCGGCTTTGGACAGGGCGATTTCTCCAGCGCGTTCTCGGATGTGTTCGATGACCTGTTCGGCGATTTCATGGGTGGGCAACGTGGCGGTGGCGGTCGACGCGCCGCGCGCGGCTCGGACCTGCGCTATAACCTGCGCGTATCGCTGGAAGAGGCGTTCTCGGGCCAGCAGAAAACCATCAATGTACCGACAGCCGTGGCCTGTTCTTCCTGCGAAGGAACCGGTGCAGAAGGCGGGGTCGAGCCGACAACCTGCCCCACCTGTTCCGGCATGGGCAAGGTACGGGCGCAACAGGGTTTCTTTACGGTCGAACGAACCTGCCCCACCTGCTCGGGTCTGGGTCAGATCATCAAGAACCCCTGCAAATCCTGTAAAGGTGCAGGCCGCGTCGAAAAAGATCGCGCCTTGTCGGTCAACATCCCCGCTGGTGTCGAAACCGGTACCCGTATTCGTCTGGCAGGTGAAGGCGAGGCCGGAATGCGCGGTGGCCCTCCGGGAGACCTCTACATCTTTGTGGAAGTGTCTGATCACAAATTGTTCGAACGCGACAGCGTGAACCTCTATTGCCGTGTACCGGTCAGCATGGCCAAGGCTGCGCTGGGCGGATCGATCGAGGTTCCGACAATCGATGGCGGGCGTGGGCGGGTGCAGATCCCGGCAGGCAGCCAGTCGGGCCGGCAAATGCGCCTGCGCGGCAAAGGCATGCCCGCACTGCGCGGCGGCGGTGTTGGCGACATGTTCATCGAACTGGCGGTTGAAACCCCGGTCAACCTGACCAGCCGCCAAAAAGAACTGCTGCGCGAGTTTGATGATCTGGGCGAAGACAACCACCCGGAATCAAAAAGCTTTTTCTCATCCGTCAAATCCTTCTGGGACGGCATGAAAAGCTGACAACCAGGGTTACCCGGGGGCTCTGCCCCCGCCGCCCGCTTCGGGCGCCTCCCCCGGGATATTTCCGGCCAGATGAAGCAGGGATCCTTTATTCATCTGGCTCCAAATATCCCGGAGCGCGAGGCAGAGCCTCGCAAAACACTCCCTAAAGACATTCAATTGGCCTTATCAGATGAGCAAAAGTGGCAACGCATTTGCCAAATTGGGTCTTGATTCCGACCGTCGACCCTGAAATTGTCCGCGACAACCGTTGGGGTGCCCGTATCAGGGCTGAGAGGCGCAACCGCGCTAACCCATCGAACCTGATCCGGGCAATTCCGGCGTAGGGAACGGTCTTATGAACACAGACGTTTTCCCTACCTCGTTGCCCAAAGAAGATGGAGCAACGACATGGCGGCAATTGCCCTGACCATTGCGGGGTCTGACAGCGGCGGAGGCGCCGGGATTCAGGCCGATCTGAAAGCGATGTCGGCGTTGGGTGTATTCGGCGCAAGCGTCATTACCGCCATTACGGCGCAGAACACGCAAGCCGTCACTGCGGTGCATGGGGTTCCGCTGGATGTCATTGCCGCTCAAATCCATGCTGTGCTGAGCGATCTGGACGTGAAGGCCATTAAGATCGGTATGCTTGCCACGCCAGAGATCATTCACACAGTGGCCCAAGGCCTGGAAACGTTCAAAGGGCCCGTTGTTCTTGATCCCGTCATGATCGCAAAATCCGGGGATGCGCTGTTGGCGCAGGAAGCGGTTCGGACGCTGCGCGAAGTGATGGTGCCAGCAGCGACTGTGCTGACGCCCAATCTGCCGGAAGCGGCATGTTTGTTGGATGCGACACCGGCGCAATCACCGGACGAGATGGCCGCACAAGGCCAGGCCCTTTGCGATCTGGGCGCGGGCGCGGTTTTGATGAAGGGCGGGCATGGGTCGGGCGATGTCTGCCACGATCTGTTGGTCGACCCCTCAGGCGTCGTGGCCGCATTTCAGGCCCCGCGTCAGAACACAAAAAACACCCACGGAACCGGCTGCACCCTGTCGTCGTCGATCGCTGCCGGTCTGGCCAGGGGCCTGCCGCTGAGAGATGCGGTTGCGCAGGCGCATGACTACCTTCAAGGGGCCATCGCGCAGGCGGATGAGCTGAAGATTGGTGCCGGGCACGGACCTGTGCACCATTTCCACCGGATCTGGCCCGCATGACACTCTGGTCGGTTATAGGTGCGGGCGTAACGGGTCTGGCCGTGGCCAGCGAGCTTGTGTCACGCGGGGCAAAGGTGCAGGTTTTCGATCCGGGCGGCCCGCCCGGCCCGCATGGGTGTTCCTGGTGGGCCGGGGGGATGCTGGCCCCCTGGTGTGAATACGAAAATGCCGAAGAACCGGTGCTGAGGCTGGGGCAGGAAGCCATCGAATGGTGGGCGCAGAGAACGCAGGTAAACAGACGTGGAACCCTTGTTGTTGCCAACGCGCGTGACCTGCCCGACCTGCGCCGGTTTGCGCGCCGAACCGAAGGGTACAGCGAGGTTGATCGGGCGAAAATATGCGAATTAGAGCCTGATCTGAGCAAGTTCGGTAAAGCTCTGTATTTTGAAAACGAAGCTCACCTTGATCCTCGTCAGGCGTTGCGCGATCTGCATCGTCACCTGCAAGGCGCAGGCGTGGAATTCCACCGAAAGCTGGCTCCGGTGCAACTGGACAACGCCATAGACTGCCGGGGCTTGCACGCGCGCGAATATCTGCACGACCTGCGCGGCGTGAAGGGTGAGATGCTGGTTCTTCGTTGCCCCGATGTGAACCTTTCGCGTCCGGTGCGGCTGTTGCACCCGCGGATGCCGCTTTACATCGTTCCGCGCGGGGATGGCGTCTACATGCTGGGCGCAACTATGATCGAATCCGAGGACAGCAGCCGCATCACCGCGCGTTCGATGCTGGAACTGCTCAGCGCGGCTTATGCCGTGAACCCGGCCTTTGGCGAGGCTGAGGTGCTGGAGATCGGCGTCGACCTGCGCCCCGCTTTCCCGGACAACCTGCCGCGTATCCGGCGATTGGGCCGGACAATTTATGCCAACGGGCTTTATCGCCATGGCTATCTGCTGGCCCCTGCACTGGCGCGGGGTGTCGCTGATCTGGCATTGGACAACACACATTCGGAGATGGTCGATGAAGATCGTGCTTAACGGCGAGACGCGCGATGTGCGCGCGGAAACCCTGTCGGATCTGTTGCTGGAATGCGGCTTCTCAGGCCGTGTGGCCACCGCCGTGAACGAAGATTTCGTGCCGTCAAGCCTGCGCGTTGGGCACAAACTGACCGATGGCGACCGGATCGAAGTTGTCGCGCCGATGCAGGGGGGCTGAGGATGCGAACGTTCTACGGCATCGAACTGCCGAACCCCTTGATGCTGGGCACCGCCCAATATCCCAGCCCCGCCATTCTGGAACAGGCCTTTCGCGAAAGCGGTGCGGCGGTTGCAACGGTATCGCTGCGGCGGGAATCCGGCGCGGGGCAGACATTCTGGCAGATGATCCGTGAACTGGGTGTACTGATCCTGCCAAATACGGCTGGCTGTCATACGGTGAAAGAGGCGGTGACCACAGCCCATATGGCGCGCGAAGTGTTTGATACCAAATGGATCAAGCTGGAACTGATTGGCCACACCGACAGTTTGCAGCCGGATGTGTTCCAGCTGGTCGAGGCCGCGCGCATCCTGACCGAAGACGGGTTTGAGGTGTTTCCCTACACCACCGATGATCTGATCGTGGGCGAACGCCTGCTCGAAGCGGGGTGCGAAGTGCTGATGCCGTGGGGGGCGCCTATCGGGTCCGGGCGCGGGCTGAACAACGAATACGCCCTGCGGTCGATGCGGGCCGAGTTCCCTGACACGCCGCTGGTGGTGGATGCCGGGATCGGCCTGCCCAGCCACGCGGCCCATGCGATGGAACTGGGTTATGATGCCGTTCTGCTGAACACCGCTGTGGCCCGTGCCGGTGACCCCGTTCTGATGGCCAAGGCGATGGCGCAGGCAATCCATGCCGGACAACTGGCCCATCAGGCAGACCCGATCGAGGCACGCGATATGGCCGAACCTTCGACCCCTGTTGTTGGAAAGGCCTTCCTGTCATGACGCTGGACCGTTTCTATCCGATCTTCGATCACGCGGACTGGCTGCGGCAGATGCTGCCCCTGGGTGTCAAACTGGTGCAGCTGCGTATCAAGGATCAGCCGGTTGAAGTGGTGCGCGATCAGATTGCCGCCTCGCGTGATCTGTGCCGCGACTACGGGGCGGTTCTGGTGATCAACGATTACTGGCAGCGGGCCATCGATCTGGGTTGTGACTGGGTTCATCTGGGGCAAGAGGATCTGGATGATGCTGACCTGAAAGCCATCCGAAAAGCGGGTCTAAAGCTGGGCGTTTCTACTCATGACGATGATGAGCTTGAACGGGTTCTGGCCATGGATCCCGATTACGTGGCGCTGGGTCCGGTCTATCCGACCATCCTGAAAAAGATGAAGTGGCATCAGCAGGGCCTGCCCCGCGTGACCGAATGGAAGGCGCGGGTTGGCGACATTCCTCTGGTCGGCATTGGCGGCATGAGCGTCGAGCGCGCAGCAGGGGTGCTGGCAGCCGGGGCCGACATCGTCTCGGCCGTCACGGACGTCACGCTGAACGCCGACCCCGAAGCGCGGGTGCGTGCTTGGATCGAGGTCACGAGATGAGCCGCTATGCCCGCCAAACGCTGCTGCCCGAGGTTGGGGCTGAAGGACAGGCCCGCCTGACTGCGGCCCGTGTTCTGGTGGTCGGCGCAGGTGGTCTGGCCGCGCCGCTGCTGCCGCTATTGGCCGGGGCCGGGGTGGGGCATATCACGATTGTCGATGGTGACATCGTCGATCTGTCGAACCTGCATCGCCAGACATTGTTTTCAGAAGAAGATTGCGGGCTGTCAAAAGCCGAACGCGCCGCTGACCGATGCCGTGCGTTGAATGCCGAAATCGATGTGATCGCCAGGAAACAGGCTCTAACAGGGGAAAATGCGCCCAATCTGGTGTCGCAGGCGGATATTATCCTGGATTGTGCCGACAGCTATGCGATCAGTTATATGCTGTCGGATACCTGTCTGGCACAAGGCAAGCCGCTGATCAGCGCCTCGGTACTGGGGCTTTCAGGTTATGTGGGCGGCTTATGCGGTGGCGCGCCTTCTCTGCGTGCCGTTTTCCCCGATGCACCGGATAGCGGCGCAAGCTGCGCCACGGCGGGTGTTCTGGGCCCCGTTGTCGGTGTGATCGGGTCCATGCAGGCGCAGATGGCGCTGAACCTGATCTTGCGGCTTGACCCATCACCCCTGGGGCAGATGGTGCAATATGATGCGCGAACCCTGCGCAGCGCCGGGTTTCGTTTTGATGACGCGCCGGAACCGAGCAGCTGTTTCCGCTTTCTCTCTGCCAGCCAGTTGCGAGACACGGACCAGATTGTCGAACTGCGTGACCCGAACGAAGCTCCGGTTCCGGCCCACCCGGATGCGACGCGCATTTCACCCGAAGAAGTACAAGATATAGACCCAAACAAGGGGAAACGCCTCGCCCTTTGCTGTGCCACCGGGCTGCGCGCATGGCGCGCTGCCGAGAAAATCCAACCGATTTGGCCGGGCGAGATTGTCCTCGTCGCGGCTTCAACCTCCTGAGAAAAGGAAACGTGAGATATGAAAAAGCTGATGACAGCCTTTGCCCTTCTGGCCGCCGCGCCAGCCTGGGCCGAAGACAAGATGACCGTCCTGCTGGACTGGTTTATCAACCCCGACCACGGGCCCATCATCGTGGCACAGGAAAACGGCTATTTCGCCGAGCAGGGATTGCAGGTCGAAGTCGTTGCCCCCGCTGACCCATCCGCACCGCCACGTCTGGTGGCCGCTGGTCAAGCGGATTTGGCAGTATCCTATCAGCCGCAACTGCATTTGCAGATTCACGAAGGGCTGCCGCTGAAACGGGTCGGCACGCTGGTCGCAACGCCCCTGAACTGCCTGCTGGTTCTGAAGGACGGCCCGATCAAATCGCCCGCTGACCTCAAGGGAAAGAAAATCGGCTTTTCCGTCGCCGGTGTGGAAGAGGCCATCCTCAGCACCGTGCTTGGCAAATACGACGTCGCGCTGGATGATGTTGAGATGATCAACGTGAATTTCTCACTCTCGCCCTCGCTGATGACCGGTCAGGTGGACGCGGTGATTGGCGCCTATCGCAACTTCGAACTGAACCAGATGGATATCGAAGGCCGCCCCGGCACCTGTTTCTATATCGAGGAAGAGGGCGTGCCGTCTTATGACGAACTGATCTATGTCGCCAACCCCGATACGATGGACAAAGACAAGATCGCCCGTTTCCTGGCCGCGACCGAAAAAGCGACTCAGTACATCGTCAACAACCCGGAAAAAAGCTGGGAGGTCTTCTCGGCCACCTCGCCCGAGTTGCGGGACGAACTGAACGCGCGCGCATGGGTCGACACTCTGCCGCGCTTTGCCCTGCGTCCCGCCGGGTTTGACGCTGGCCGTTATGCCCGGTTCGAGGCGTTCCTGAACGACAGCGGCATGATCGACACTGTCCTGCCCGTCAGCGACATAGCCATCGACGTCACCGCGCAATGAGCGATTATGGCAAAGCCTTTGCGCTGATGCGCGATGCGGCGCAGGGGCCGTGGCGGGATTACACCCGCCACGCTTTTGTCGAAGCCCTGAAAGACGGCACCCTGCCACGCCCGGCGTTCCTGCACTATCTGCGTCAGGATTACGTGTTCCTGATCCACTTCTCGCGCGCCTGGGCGCTGGCCGTGGTGAAATCGGAAACACATGCTGAAATGCTGGCGGCGTCGCGTACCGTGAACGGCCTGATCAGCGAAGAGATGAAGCTGCATATCGGTATTTGCGAAGCAGAAGGCATTTCGCAGTCCGATCTGTTTGCAACGCCTGAACGGCCCGAGAATCTGGCCTATACCCGCTTTGTTCTCGAGGCGGGCTATAGCGGTGATCTGCCGGATCTTCTGGCTGCACTTGCACCCTGCGTCATGGGATATGGTGAGATTGGCACCCGCCTGTCTGCAGAGGCAACATCCACATCCTATCGTGGCTGGATCGATACCTACGCGGACGAGGGCTATCAGAACGCCTGCACCGCCGTAGGCGAATTGCTGGATTCGGCTCTAACACGAAGGATTGGGGCGGATTTTCAATCGTCACCTCGCTGGGATCGTCTGTGCCGGACGTTCCGTACGGCGACGGAATTGGAGGTCAACTTCTGGCAGATGGGTCTGACCCCATGACCCCGGCGCCCGATCTGACCATCAGCGGTACAGCCACGATCGACGGCGCGACTTTGTTCGCGCCGCTGACCCTGACGCTTGACGCCGGGGCGTGGACCTGTCTGCTGGGTGGATCGGGTGTTGGAAAAACCACGGTCTTGCGGCTGATTGCGGGGCTGGAAACCGGGGCTGAATTCTCGGGCCGGATCACCGCCAGCGATGGCCAGCCGGTTTCGGACCGGGTTGCCTATATGGCGCAGGACGACCTTTTGCTGCCTTGGGCGAGTGTTGCGCAAAACGTCTCGTTGGGCGCGCGGCTGCGGGGCGAGAAAGTTGACGTTGACCGGCGTGACCGCCTGATCGAACGGATGCGGTTGCAGGACCATATGACCAAGAAACCGCCCGAGCTTTCGGGCGGGCAGCGTCAGCGCGTGGCGCTGGCCCGCACCCTGATGGAAGACCGGCCGATTGTGTTGCTGGATGAACCCTTTTCCGCCCTTGATGCCCGAACCCGTGCCGATATGCAGGATCTGGCCGCCGAGGCGCTAAGAGGCCGCACTGTCCTTCTGGTGACCCACGATCCGGGCGAGGCCGCGCGTCTGGGGCAATCCATCGTCGTCATGACACAGCACGGGCTGACGCCCTGCGACCCGCCGGTTGCTCCAGCCCCGCGCAGCGTGGATGATCTGCAGACGCTGGAAACACAAGGCGCGCTTTTGCGGCTGTTGCGGGAGGGCGGGGTATGAAGTCCCTCTCTGTTCTGGCAGCAACCCTGTTTGCCCTTGCCATCTGGCAGGGGATCGTGACCCTGACCGGATTGCCAAAATTCATCCTGCCCGGTCCCGCAGTGGTTGCCGAGACCTGGTGGCAGAACCGCTGGCTGATTGCAGAACACACCTGGATCACAGCCATCGAGGTCATTATCGGTCTTGCCTGCGGCACGCTGCTTGGCGTTGTCACCGCATTGCAGCTGGCCAATTCCCGTGTCGCACGGGTTCTGGTGCAGCCAATGCTGGTGTTCACTCAGGCCCTGCCGGTGTTTGCGCTGGCCCCGTTGCTGACCCTGTGGCTGGGCTATGGCCTGTTGTCCAAGGTCGCGATGGCGGTGCTGATCATCTATTTCCCGATCACGTCGTCCTTTTTTGACGGTTTGATGCGGACACCGCAGGGGTATCTGGACCTTGCGCGCACGATGCAGGCGGGCAAGCGCGCTGTGTTGTGGCACATCCGTATCCCTGCGGCGTTGCCGTCTTTGGCCTCGGGGATGCGGCTTGCGGCGGTGTATGCGCCGATCGGTGCCGTGATCGGCGAATGGGTCGGTTCATCGCAAGGTCTGGGATATCTGATGCTGCTGGCCAATGGCCGCGCCAAGACGGACCTGATGTTTGCGGCGATGCTGACGCTGGGCGTGTTTTCGATCCTTCTGCACATGATTGTCCGCCGCGCCACCGCGCGTATGGCAGGAGAGGCGCGTTAACCTTTCGGAAAGTGATTCTGCGACAGGGTAAACGCATGACACAGGACGCCTTTGCCGAAGCCCCCATGCTGTTTGATACGGACGAAGCGCCAGCGCAGCCGCTGCCGAATGGTCGGTTACCCTCCTACATCAAAGACCATCGCAAGCGGCTGCGCGAACGGTTCATGGCGGGCGGGTCAGCAGCGATCCCGGATTATGAGTTGCTGGAGCTGGTTTTGTTCCGGTCCATCCCGCGGCAGGATGTGAAACCATTGGCACGCGCATTGATGAATGCCTTTGGCGATTTCAACCGCGTGTTGACAGCGCCCGAAGAACGGCTGCGCCAGATCAAGGGCGTTGGTGATACGGTCATCACCGATCTGAAAATCCTCGAAGCCTGCGCGCATCGGATGGCACGGGCGCGGGTGATGCAACGGCACGTGATATCCAGCTGGGACGCGCTGCTGGATTACTGCCATACAACAATGGCGCATCGCGAGACCGAGCAATTTCGCGTTTTCTATCTGGATCGCAAGAATGTCCTGATCGCGGATGAGGAACAGGCCAAAGGCACCGTGGATCACGTGCCGGTCTATCCGCGCGAAGTGGCGAAACGGGCGTTGGAACTGAATGCCTCGGCCCTGATATTGGTGCACAACCATCCTTCGGGCGACCCAACGCCGTCACAGTCAGATATCGACATGACCAACCGCATTCAGGATGCCTGCTCCGCCCTGGGGCTGACCCTGCATGACCACCTGATCATCGGCAAATCGACCGAGCTCAGCTTTCGTTCCGAAGGGTATCTCTAGCGGCTACTGCACCCAAATCTCGACCCGCCGGTTGACCTTGCGGCCCCATTCGGTGTCATCGCAGGCCATGGGCATCGCTTCACCAAATCCTTCGGCGGTGACCGTGATACTATCAGGGATCGGGGCTTCAAGCGCGGCGATAACCGCGTTTCGCACGGTTTGCGCGCGCCGTAGGGCGATGCGGGCATTTGAAACGGCACCCCCGTCCCCATCGCTGAAGCCTGCAAACACCACCTTGCGCGCCTGCAACGTACCCGCGTCCAGCATTTGCGCCAGTTGCTGAATATTGGCGCGCGACTGCGCGTCCGGGCGGGACGATCCGGGTTCGAACCGGACCGACAGGGACAGGCGCGACAGCGGGCGCAAGGTCTCGATCATGCGTTGCAATTCCTCAAGCCCAACCTCAGTTCCACCAGTGACGACCGCATTGGCAAGCCGGTCCCCCTGCACGCCAACCGGCAGGGTTTCAGCCGATTGATCCACATATCCTGCGTCAC
Source organism: Ruegeria sp. AF7 (assembly GCF_056541885.1). Lineage (NCBI taxonomy): Bacteria > Pseudomonadati > Pseudomonadota > Alphaproteobacteria > Rhodobacterales > Roseobacteraceae > Ruegeria > Ruegeria sp. AF7. The sequence goes on from NZ_JBQFYX010000005.1 coordinate 103,924, forward strand.
GTATGGCCATCTGCGCCTCGGGGCTTTGGCTATAGGCCAGAAACTGCCGCGCAATCCGGGGCAGGCGACGTTCCGGCAGATACAGGAACATAGGCATATTCAGCGGGTAATCTTCGGTCTTGATCGACTGGCGGGTCGCGGCCAGCGGATGCCCGCACCCGCCGGTCAACGGCAAAGCGCGGGTGCCACGGGCCGATGCCTTGCTGGCGACCCCGATGGAAAACGGATCCTTTGCCACGGCCGCGGTCAGGTCATGTATGCGATTGTGGCGGATCGCCGTATCGGTCAGGTCCACACCGGCGGTTTTCAGAACCTGATCCTCGACCGCCTGCGCCAGACCCGACCCGGCCTCTGGCACATGCAGTGCAATAGGGGCATCCGGCCCACCCAGCTGTGCCCAGTTGCTGATCTCTCCGGACAGAATACGAGCCATATCTGCCAGAGAAACCTGCCGCATCACGCTGTCGGGGGCCACGACCGGGACCATGGCATCCAGTGCAATGACCCGCGACCGACGGGCGCGCTTCAGATCGCCCAACCCCGCAGCCTCGGCAGCCTCCCGCTCAGCCTCGCGCATCTCGCGCAGGGCCATCACGATATCCGCCCGGTCTGCGATCAGATCACTGAACCCGCGATCCGTGGTGCCCACGTCAAAGAAAAACCGTGCCAGCGCCGCCGCCCGACCTGCCTGATGCAGCTCGTAAACAAAGGTGTCCTCATCCACGCGGGCGGGAGTCGCGGTCAGGTCTTCCTGACGGGCAAAGCCGATGATCAGGGCGGGCAGCACCGTTTCCGCCATAACCGATGATCCGGAAAACTGCACTTCGGCGACGAAATCGATCAGGTTGGGGCAGGCGGGCCCCTCACAAGTGACGCCCGAGCCATCCACGGTCAACGTCCCGAATTGCGTATCGACGCGATAGAACTCACCGTCAAAGCTCAGCAGATTGCCGGTCACTTCGACCTTGCCATCATGCGAGGTCAGTGTGATGTCCTGCCCAAAAGCACCGGTCGCCACCGTCACGGAAAACAGCGCAGCCACCGCCACACGGAAAAATGTCATAAGAGGTTCAAGCCTGCCTGCGGATTACTTTGCCGCGATTGTCAGGTCTGAGAGCAGATTATTCAACACCAGAAACTCGCCTGCGCGCGAACAATCCGGCAGAGTCACGGACATGTCGCGCGACCGCAGGCGGCGGTCCGACAACAACTCCAGCGACTGCACGTTCAGCGTGTGGCCGCAATTTGCATCGGTCACTTCGGCCTCGACTGTCAGGTCAATCGTGCCGGATTGATCCGACGTACTGGCCGGGAAAGAATACACTTCGATATTCTGCGTCATACCGGAACCGGACTGACCCAGACGCATAACCTTACCGGCGCCTTCGGCAGATGCGTCATCCCAGACATGGCCATCCGCGCCATAGCTGGCACCAAATTCCAGCGCATGAATCTGCAACTCGGTATCACCCTGCCATTGCAAGACAACACGATCAAAACCGGCGATTTCAGGGACGTGAGTGGTGGCGACGGTGCCTGTTTCATCTTCGAAAGAAAACAGGAAGATCGCGTATTCCGAAAGGGCCGGGATCGCCATGTCCAGCGCGCCGCTGGCATCCGTCATCTGGCTAACAGTCAGGCCGCTATGGTGAATTTCTATCCGCTCATTCTTGTGGCACGGCGCTTTCAGCGACAGGTGCGCCAAGGCACCGGGCGCTGCTTTTGCGTGCGCGCTGATCCGGCAGTTCGATGTCTTGGGGGCAGTGGGTACAGCGCGGGGTGCCGGTGTCACATTGACCGGATCGGCATCTGACGCGGTGGCTGATGTCAGCACAATACTGTCTAGCCCCGACAGAATCGAAGACTGATCGGCAGCAGAGGCCACATCAATACCGTCCTGCGCGCGGTTCTGCTGCGCAGCTGGTCCGTTCTGCATCAGATAGCCTATGCCCAAGGCACAAGCGACCGTTCCGCACATGGTTACGTAGTTGCGAACTACAAACAAGACACCCTCCCCAGTTGAAGGAGCAGCTTGCACTCTTGCCACGAATCGCGGCCAATTTGTGGCCGCGAGACGGACTCATTGTGATCAGAGGGTGTTAACGTTAGGTCAATCTGCCGTGGCAGTGTTTGAACTTCTTGCCGGATCCGCAGGGGCACGGGTCGTTTCGCGACGGGTTACCCCAGGTTGACGGATCACTCTCGTCAAACCCCGGCAGCGCATCGCCTGACGCCGCAGCTTCGGCCTTGGCCTCGGCCTGACTCGCGGCCTTGTCCACGGCCTGCTGTGCCTGCGCTTGTTGCGCCGCCATCTGCGCCAGCATTTCCTTTTGCTCTTCTTCGGTCAGTGGACGCACGCGCGACAATTGCTGTGTCACGGTTTCCCGCAAACCGTCCAGCATGGATTCGAACAGCTGGAAGCTTTCGTTTTTGTATTCGTTCAGCGGATCGCGCTGGGCATAGCCGCGGAAACCCACGACCGAGCGCAGGTGCTCCAACGTCAGCAGATGCTCGCGCCATTTGCTGTCGATGGTCTGCAACAGAACCTGCTTTTCGATGTTGCGCATGTTTTCGGGACCAAAGGCAACCGCCTTCTGGGCCATCATCTCATCTGCGGCCTTGACCAGGCGCTCGCGCACCTGCTCGTCATCCACACCTTCTTCGGCAGCCCAGTCCTGAACCGGTGCATCGATGGTCAGCTTGTCCTTGATCGCCGCATGCAGACCGTCGGTATCCCACTGTTCCGCATAGGATTTCGGCGGCATGTATTCGTCAATCAGATCGTCGATCACCTGCTCGCGCATATCCGAGACGATCTCGGACAGGTCATTGGCCGACATGATCTCGCGACGCTGGCTAAAGATCACCTTGCGCTGATCGTTCATAACGTCGTCGAATTTCAGAACGTTCTTGCGCATGTCAAAGTTGCGGCCCTCGACCTTGGACTGCGCGCGTTCCAGCGACTTGTTCACCCACGGGTGAATGATCGCCTCGCCTTCTTTCATGCCCAGCGTGGTCAGCACCTTGTCCAACCTTTCCGAGCCAAAGATGCGCATCAGGTCGTCTTCAAGGCTCAGGTAGAACACGGTACGACCCGGATCGCCCTGACGGCCCGAACGGCCGCGCAGCTGGTTGTCGATGCGGCGGCTTTCGTGGCGTTCGGACGCCATCACGTAAAGGCCACCTGCGGCCAGAACCTTTTCTTTTTCTTCCGCGTGGCGCGCCTCTTCAGCTGCGCGCAGCTCCGACGGATCGGCCTCGGGCTTGTCCGCCATCGCTTGCAGCACCTTCATCTCGACATTGCCACCCAGCTGAATGTCGGTGCCGCGACCGGCCATGTTGGTGGCGATGGTCACCGCGCCCAGACGGCCGGCATCGGCGACGATCTGCGCCTCCTGCTCGTGCTGGCGGGCGTTCAGAACGTTATGGGCGATGCCTTCCTTGGTCAGCATCTGGCTCAGCAGTTCCGATTTCTCGATCGACGTGGTCCCCAGCAGAACCGGCTGGCCCTTTTCCTGGGCTTTCTTGGTCTCTTCGATCATCGCGCCATATTTTTCCATGGCGGTGCGATAGACCTGATCATCCTCGTCCACACGGGCAATCGGTTTGTTGGTCGGAACCTCGACCACGCCCAGGCCGTAAATCTCGGCAAATTCCTCTGCTTCGGTCAGGGCGGTCCCGGTCATGCCGCCCAGCTTGTCGTAAAGGCGGAAATAGTTCTGGAAGGTCACACTGGCCAGCGTCACGTTCTCAGGCTGAATCTGCACGTTTTCCTTGGCTTCGATGGCCTGATGCAGGCCCTCGGACAAGCGGCGGCCCGGCATCATGCGGCCCGTGAATTCGTCGATCAGAACAACATTGCCGTCGCGCACGATGTAATCCTTGTCGCGCTGGAACAGCTTGTGCGCGCGCAGACCCTGATTCACGTGATGCACAACGGTCGTGCTTTCCGGGTCATACAGCGAATGGCCTTCGGGAATCAGGCCGGCAGCCAACAGCTGCTGCTCCAGAAACTCGTTGCCCTCATCCGTGAAGGTCACGTTGCGGGCCTTTTCGTCCAGCGTGTAGTGTTCGTCGGTCAGACTCGGGATCAGCGCATCGATGGCGGTATACAGGTCCGAGCGGTCCTGTGCCGGACCCGAGATGATCAGCGGCGTCCGCGCCTCGTCGATCAGGATCGAATCGACCTCGTCCACAATCGCGAAATTGTGGTGCTTCTGGTAAACCTGCTCCAGATCGGCCTTCATGTTGTCGCGCAGATAGTCAAAACCCAGCTCGTTGTTGGTGGCATAGGTGATGTCGCAGGAATAGGCGGCCAGTTTTTCCGCGTCAGGCTGGCCCGACCAGATCACGCCTGTGGTCATGCCTACGGCAGCAAACACCTTGCCCATCCATTCCGCGTCGCGCTTGGCCAGGTATTCGTTCACCGTGACCACATGCACGCCCTTGCCGGTCAGCGCGTTCAGATAGGCAGGGAGGGTCGCGACCAGTGTCTTGCCCTCACCCGTCTTCATTTCCGAGATGTTACCCTGATGCAGGAAAACACCGCCCATCAGCTGCACGTCAAAGGCGCGCAGCCCCAGCGCGCGGCGGGCGCCTTCGCGCACGTTGGCAAAGGCTTCGGGCAGCAGATCGTCAAGGCTTTCGCCATCCAGCGCGCGTTTGCGCAGGTCTTCTGTCTTGTCGATCAGGCCCTGATCGGACAGTTTCTCGAACTCGGGTTCCAGCGCGTTGATCTTTTCGATCAGGGGGCGGGTCGCCTTGATCTTGCGGTCGTTCGGTGTTCCGAACACCTTTTTGGCGAGCGTTCCGAGTCCCAGCATGTTCACTCCAGCGGATCTGTTCTTGTCTTGGTTTTTGACAGGCTTGCCCACCTTGCGCGCAACCCATAGATACGGGGGGTGAAAGGCGGCCCTGTCCAAGGCTTCAAAGCGATGTAAGCGGCAGGTTCCAGAGTGTCAACGCTGCGCCCTGCCGCGGCAAGGAAATAGGATGATTCAATGCCCAAAGGCCTCACTTTTCTGCCATCGCTGGCTCTGACCGCCATGATGGCCTTGCCGCTGGCCGCTGAAACCCAGCCGGATGCATCCACTGTGGTGGCGCGTGTGAACGGGGATGAGATCACTTTGGGTCACGTGATCGCTACCGTTGCCGCCCTGCCGCCGCAGTACCAGCAGGCCGAAGATGATGTATTGTACGACTTCGTGCTGGAACAGCTGATCCAGCAGCAATTGCTGGGGCAACAGCAGGACGGGCTGAACAAACTGAACACGCTGCGGCTGAAAAATGAAGAACGCTCTCTTCTGGCGGTTCAGACCGTCACAGCCCTGACCGATACCGTTGTCACGGACGAGGCCATTCAGGCAGCCTACGACGCGCAGTACAACGATTTCGCGGGTGAAGACGAATTCGATGCCAGCCACATTCTGGTCGAGACCGAAGAACAGGCCAACGACCTCAAGGCGCAGCTTGATGACGGCGCCGATTTCGCCGAGCTCGCGCGCGCGCATTCCACCGGTCCGTCCGGCCCCAATGGCGGCGCGCTGGGCTGGTTCGGCAAGGGCCAGATGGTACCGGAATTCGAAACAGCCGTGGTCGCGCTTGAAAAAGGGCAGGTGTCCGACCCTGTTCAGACGCAGTTTGGCTGGCATGTGGTCAAGTTGAACGACAAGCGCAAAACCGAAGCGCCCGCGCTGGATGCCGTGCGCGAAGAGCTTGCACAGACCGTTCAGCAGGACGCCATTCAGGCGCGCATCGATGAACTGACACAGCAGGCACAGATCGACCGCCCCGCTTTGGAAGGTGCCGGACCCGAAGTCCTGCGCCAGCTGGACCTGATTCAGGAGTAATCCCCGTGGCCAAGATCACCAAGGTGTCGCCGCTGGCGCCAGCGTCCTTCCCTGATTTGCCTGCAATTGACGGTGTGCGGTTCGCCACCGTCGCGGCGGGCGTGCGATATCAGGGCCGCACCGATGTCATGCTGGCCGTGCTGGACCCGGGCACATCTGTGGCCGGGGTCTTTACCCGTTCAGCCACGCGTGCCGCGCCGGTTCTGGATTGTCAGGACAAGATCGGCGGGCCCAGCGATGGCCCGGCGGCGATCCTGGTGAATTCGGGTAATGCCAATGCCTTTACCGGGCATTATGGTCAGACCTCGGTGGCCGAGGTGACGCAGGCCATCTCGAAGGCGACAGGTGTTCCGGTCGAGCGGGTCTTTACCTCCTCAACCGGCGTCATCGGTGAGCCGCTGGCGCATGACCGCATCATTGCCAAGCTTGAAACGCTGAAGGCGGATCTCAGCCGTCACGCGATCGAAGACGCCGCACGCGCGATCATGACCACCGACACCTTCCCGAAAGGGGCCGTGGCGCAGGTCGAAATTGATGGCAAAACAGTCTCTATTGCGGGGATTGCCAAGGGGTCCGGCATGATTGCGCCAGATATGGCGACCATGCTGGTCTATATCTTCACCGACGCGCAGGTCGAACAATCGGCGTTGCAGGCGATGCTGGGGGCGCAGACAGACCGGACGTTCAACTGCATCACCGTGGACAGCGATACATCCACCTCGGACAGCCTGCTGCTGTGCGCCACCGGCGCTTCGGGTGTGGACGCCACCGGCAATGCGGCCTTCGCCGAGGCGCTGGAGGCTGTGATGCTGGATCTGGCCCAGCAAGTGGTGCGCGATGGCGAAGGTGCCACGAAATTCGTCGAAATCCGCGTGACAGGGGCCGCAACAGACGCTGACGCCAAGACCCATGGCCTTGCCATCGCCAACTCTCCGCTGGTCAAAACCGCCATCGCGGGCGAAGACCCGAACTGGGGTCGTATCGTCATGGCCATCGGCAAATCCGGTGCCGCGGCGGATCGCGACCTGCTGAGCATTTCCTTCGGCGACATACTTGTGGCCGAAAAGGGCTGGGTCAGCCCCGATTACAGCGAAGACGCCGCCGCCGCCTATATGAAAGGTCAGGATCTGGTCATCGCCGTAGATCTGGGTCTGGGCGCGGGCAAATCCACCGTCTGGACCTGCGATCTGACGCACGGATATATCGAGATCAACGCGGATTACCGCTCGTGAAAACCGTGTTGGTTTCAGCTGTCGCCCTGATCGACATCGAGGGCCGGGTGCTGTTGGCCCAACGCCCTGAGGGCAAATCCATGGCCGGGCTGTGGGAGTTTCCCGGCGGCAAGATCGAACCCGGCGAAACCCCCGAGGCCGCCCTGATCCGCGAATTGCACGAGGAGCTGGGCATCGACACCTGGGCCTCGTGCCTCGCCCCCCTGACCTTTGCCAGCCACAGCTATGATGATTTCCACCTGCTCATGCCGCTGTTCGCCTGCCGCAAATGGCAGGGTATCCCGCAGTCGAAAGAGGGGCAGGCGCTGAAATGGGTCCGCGCAAATGACCTGCGCAATTACCCCATGCCCGCAGCGGATGTGCCATTGATCCCGATTCTTCGGGATTGGTTGTAAGGGCTCAAGGGGCGTCGGGCGCAAACGGCCCGAATTTCAGCTTGGCGGATTTATTTGCCGATTTGTGGTAGTGTTCGAGTGCTTTCTCAACGGTGAAGGAGTACCTCGTTATGATTGCAAGTCGAGTTGGAAAGCTTTGGGTGCCCAGGATTGTTTTGATTTTGGCTTTTCTTATTTCAGCGGTTCATAGTGCCAAAGCAGATGATGCGAAGGCTTCGATAACGGTCATGATCGAAGAATAGGCCCGAATTGACCGCTACGTCGAACTCGATTTTGCGCGGCAGGATCTTTTGTTTCACCAGACAAGTACGATCCTGGCCCTATACGGTGATTACAAATCCTACACCAAATCGGATGGCACTCAGGCCAATGGCTCTGACATGACGCGCTTCAGAAATTGGGTCACTGAATACGTGCCCGCTGCCATTGTGGATTTCCGCCGAAAGTCCCAAAGAGACAAATCAATTTCAGAGGATGAGGCAAGCAAGGCGGAAGCCGCCGAAGCCCTGATGGAAGAGATGCTTTTGGCCGCAGGTGAAATCATTGAACTTTGCGACGCCAACAAGCCCTATGAGGCAAGTCTAGTTTACCGCGATAAGACAATGCCCTTGAACACGAAACTTTTAGGGTTGCTGTACACGTTGCGCTCAACATCTGTTGGTCGTTCTAAAAAGCAGCACTAAAAGCTAAGTATCAGTAACCGCGCCAACCTGCCGAAGGTCGTATTCTGTTTGCCGGTACGCCATCCCTGTTGAACACGGGACCTGTTTGGTATGGCAATAGCTTGGGACTATCGGGTTCCTCGTGACAGTCTGCATTTGTACATCTTGTACAAAACGTAACATCACCCCTCTGCACCTGTTACAATTCGTAAGAATTGAGAAAACATCAGGAAAAAGTTGACGCTGATCGTGCGGGTGTCCCAAATCGGGGCACTGGCATCCGGGGGCTTTCCCGGATCCGCCATTTCCGGCTTTGAGGAGGCCGGATGGGGAGGAGAAAAAGATTGGCTCAGACGCAGTCGGGCGCCGAAGGGTTGCATTCCCTTCCGGCGCTTCTACACCGCAACGCGACCCAGTTCGGGGATGCCCCGGCCTATCGGGAAAAAGAATTTGGGATCTGGCAATGCTGGACCTGGGCTGAAGCGGCCAAGGAAATTCGCGCGCTCGCTCTTGGATTTCTTGAAATTGGCGTTGAGCGCGGTGACCACATTGCCGTGGTCGGACGCAACCGGCCAGCACATTACTGGACCATGGTCGCGGCACAGATGGTCGGTGCAATTCCGGTGCCTCTGTATCAGGACGCAGTCGCCGAAGAGATGACCTATGTGATGGAGCATTGCGGCGCGAAATACGTCGTCTGCGGTGATCAGGAACAGGTCGACAAGGTCATCGAAATTCAGGAAAAAGTGCACCAGATCAAGCACATCCTCTATACCGACAAGCGAGGGATGCGGAAATACGACCACAGCCAGATGAACGCGCTGGAAGACCTCATGGCCGAAGGTCAGGCAGGACATCAGCGGTTTGATGCAGAGCTGGACAAGCGCATCTCTGAGATCACCTATAACGACACCTGCGTCATGCTTTATACCTCGGGCACAACGGGCAAGCCCAAGGGGGTGGTTCTGTCGAACCGCAACGTGATCGAAAGCGCCAAGAATTCAGCGATCTTCGACCATCTGACCCGCGATGAAGATATCCTCTCCTACCTACCAATGGCATGGGTTGGGGATTTCATCTTTTCCATCGGTCAGGCCTATTGGTGCGGGTTCTGCGTAAACTGCCCGGAAAGCGCCGACACGATGATGACCGATCTACGCGAAATCGGGCCGACCTATTTCTTCGCCCCGCCGCGCGTGTTTGAAAGCCAGCTGACCAATGTAATGATCCGGATGGAGGATGCGAGCAAGCTGAAGCAGCGCATGTTCCATCACTTCATGGCGCATGCCAAAAAGGTGGGTGGCAAGTTGCTGGATGGCAAACCCGTCGGCTTTGGCGACCGGATGAAATACGCGCTGGGTAACCTGCTGGTCTATGGGCCGCTCAAGGATACGCTGGGTTATGGCCGGTTCCGGGTTGGCTATACAGCGGGTGAAGCGATCGGACCGGAAATCTTTGATTTCTATCGATCTTTGGGCATCAACCTGAAACAGCTTTATGGTCAGACCGAAGCAACCGTTTTCATCACCGTACAGCCGGATGGCGAGGTTCGGGCCGATACGGTTGGCGTGCCCGCGCCGGATGTCGAGATCAGGATCGACGACAAGGGCGAGATCCACTACCGCTCGCCCGGCGTGTTTGTCGAATATTACAACAACCCGGATTCCACGGCATCGACCAAAGATGCCGAAGGCTGGGTGGCAACGGGTGATGCCGGATTTATCGAGGAAAGCAGCGGCCATCTGCGGATCATCGACCGCGCCAAGGACGTGGGCAAAATGGCAGACGGGTCCATGTTCGCGCCGAAATATGTCGAGAACAAGCTGAAATTCTACCCCGATATTCTCGAGGTCGTTCTGTTCGGAAACGGCAAGGACCGCTGCGTGGCGTTCATCAATATCGACCTGACAGCGGTCGGCAACTGGGCGGAACGCAACAACGTGGCCTATGCGTCCTATCAGGAACTGGCCGGGCATCCGCGTGTGTTAGAGACGATCAAGGCGCATGTGGAAGAGGTCAACAAATCGGTAGCAGCTGATGAAATGCTGTCCGGTTGCCAGGTGCATCGCTTTGTCGTTCTGCACAAAGAACTGGACGCTGATGATGGTGAGATGACGCGCACCCGGAAAGTGCGGCGTGGGTTTGTCGAAGAGAAGTTCCACGACATCATTGCGGCGCTTTATGACGGGTCCGAAAGCGTGTCGACCACGACCGAAGTGACCTATGAAGATGGGCGCAAGGGATCGATCAGCGCGACGCTGAAAATCGTGGATGCGCCGGTTGTACCGGGTGCGCAGCACAAGGTGGCAGCGGAATGAGGGCCGCCATTGCACCGCTAGACCTGCGGCCATCGCCACGCCCGCCATCCCGTTTATGCGCAAGTCAGGGAGTGACTGATGCTGGATAACGCCGAAGGATATGTCACCGAAGACGGTCGCAAGATCGGCGGCGTGGTGATGGAAATGAAGAACATCACCCTGCGCTTTGGCGGCGTCGTGGCGATCAAGGACATCTCGTTCGATATTCGCGAAGGCGAAATTCGCGCCATCATCGGGCCGAACGGGGCCGGAAAATCATCCATGCTGAACGTTATCTCGGGGTTCTATGTCCCGCAGGAAGGCGAGGTCTGGTTCCACGGATCAAAACGCCCAGCGATGCGGCCCTTTGAGGTGGCGCAGCAGGGGATCGCGCGGACGTTCCAGAACATCGCCCTGTTCGAAGGGATGAGCGTTTTGGACAACGTCATGACCGGGCGTTTGAATTTCATGCAGACCAACATCTTCCAGCAGGCCTGGTGGAAGGGAAAGGCCGAGGCGGAAGAGGTTGAAAACCGTGAGGCGGTCGAGAAGATCATCGATTTCCTTGAAATCCAGCACATCCGCAAGACGCCCGTTGCGCGCCTGCCTTATGGCCTGAAAAAACGCGTCGAACTGGCCCGCGCACTGGCGGCAGAACCAAAGCTCTTGCTGCTGGATGAACCGATGGCGGGCATGAATGTCGAAGAGAAAGAGGACATGAGCCGCTTTATCCTCGATGTGAATGACGAATTCGGCACCACCATCGCCCTGATCGAACACGATATGGGCGTGGTGATGGACCTGAGCGACCGCGTGGTCGTGATGGATTACGGAAAAAAGATTGGTGACGGTACACCCGACGAGGTGCGCAACAATCAGGAAGTCATCGACGCCTATCTGGGGGTCAGCCATGACTGAGACCAAAGCAGATATCCGGGGAGGCACATATGCCTGAGCAGTTAATCTTTGCCACGGAGGTCATCCTTAACGGTCTGATGGCCGGGGTGCTTTATGCGCTGGTCGCGCTGGGCTTTGTGCTGATCTACAAGGCATCCGGGATTTTCAATTACGCGCAAGGGGTTATGGCCCTGTTTGCGGCGATGACACTGGTCGGGATCATGAACGGGCAGGTGCCTTTCGCGCATTTGATCAACGCGACCTTCGGCACTCATGTCTATAACTTCGGCTGGAACATCCCCGCCCTGCTGGCGATCATCCTGACAATGGGTGTGATGGTTCTGCTGGCCTGGTGTGTGCAGCGCTTTGTCATGCGGCATCTGGTTGGGCAGGAGCCGATCATCCTGTTCATGGCCACGATCGGTCTGGCCTATTTCCTTGAAGGCGTGGCCGACCTGATGTGGGGATCCGAGATCAAGACGCTGGATGTGGGTCTGCCCCAGGGCATCAACCTGTGGATCGACGAGGTCACCTTTAACATCTTCGGCTATGGCTTCTTCATCGACAACCTCGACATCGTGGCAACCGTGATTGCGGCGCTTCTGGTGGCGGCGCTGGTGGCCTTTAGCCAGTACACAAAGCAGGGGCGGGCCATGCGCGCTGTGGCGGATGACCATCAGGCGGCACTTTCGGTCGGGATCTCGCTCAACTTCATCTGGGTCATGGTCTGGTCGGTGGCCGGGTTCGTGGCGCTGGTCGCAGGGATCATGTGGGGCACCAAATCGGGCGTGCAGTTCTCGCTGTCGCTGATCGCACTCAAGGCACTGCCGGTGCTGATGCTGGGCGGTTTCACTTCGATCCCCGGTGCCATCGTCGGCGGACTGATCATCGGTGTGGGCGAGAAGCTGTTCGAATTCTCGATTGGCCCGCTGGTCGGCGGCGCGACCGAAAACTGGTTCGCCTATGTGCTGGCGCTGATCTTTCTGGTGTTTAGACCGCAGGGTCTGTTCGGCGAGAAGATCATCGAGAGGGTGTAACGCATGACCAAGCTGATCGCCATCATCAATGTGATCGCATGGGCGGGGTTCTGGGCCTTTGGATATATCGCGCTGACCTCGAACGACCTGACTGACAGCCAGCTGACGATTGCCGCGATCCTGGCCTTTGCAGGTCTGATCATGGGTGTTCTGGCCTACCTGAAACTGGTGCGCGCCTCTGAGGCGAGCGGATATGCCAAAGGGTCCAGCCAGCTGGACGCCGCGACCCGGAACCGGGCGCAGGAAGAATGGGGAAAGTAACAGATGTTCTATCGTGAGGCCGGAGATTTCAAAACCTCCTACGTGGATGACAGCCAGACTTTCCCGATCAAGTTCGACCGGTACCGGTACTATGTCGTTTTGGCGGTGGCGTTCGGGATCATTCCGTTCATCATCAACGACTATTGGGCAAACGCCCTGCTGCTGCCCTTTCTGATCTATGCCATCGCGGCGATCGGATTGAACATACTCGTGGGCTATTGCGGGCAGGTCAGCCTTGGTACAGGCGGTTTCATGGCTGTCGGCGCTTATGCCTGCTACAAGTTGATGACCGCATTTCCAGACGTCAGCATGTTCATTCATGTCCTGCTGGCTGGTGGTATCACTGCGATTGTAGGCGTCTTGTTCGGCCTGCCTTCTTTGCGGATCAAAGGGTTTTATCTGGCGGTGGCGACGCTTGCAGCACAGTTCTTTCTGGTGTGGCTCTTCAACCGGGTGCCGTGGTTTTACAACTACTCGGCCTCGGGTCAGATCAACGCGCCAGAACGTGACGTGTTCGGCATTATCATCTCGGGCCCGAACGCCCCGGCATGGGCGACCTACCTGTTCTGTCTGATCTTCCTGACCGCCAGCGCGATTATTGCGCGCAACCTGACCCGCGGCACGACCGGGCGGACATGGATGGCGATCCGCGACATGGATATCGCCGCCGAAATCATCGGGGTGAACCCGTTGAAGGCCAAGATCAGCGCTTTCGCTGTCAGTTCGTTCTTTGTGGGCATCGCAGGGGCCTTGTTCTTTGCCGTCTATCTTGGCGCGGTCGAGGTGGGCGAAGCGTTCGGCATTCAGAAGTCGTTTCTGGTGCTTTTCATGGTGATTATCGGCGGGTTAGGCTCGATCTTCGGGTCTTTTGCCGGGGCGGCGTTCCTGGTGCTGCTGCCGGTTCTGCTCAAACTGGTTGGCGTCGATCTTCTGGGTTGGCCGACCGATATCGTTGCCCATCTTCAGCTGGTGATTGTGGGCGCGCTGATCATCATGTTCCTGATCCTCGAGCCTCACGGTCTGGCCCAGTTGTGGCGCGTGGCGAAAGAGAAACTCAGACTCTGGCCGTTCCCGCACTGAGGGCTGGCCCAATCATAAAGACGGGTGATCAAGCCCGAACTCAATATCGGATCAATCAAGGGAGGAGACACCCGATGAACAAGAAACTGGCAACTGTGGCGCTGAGCGCCCTGATGGCGGCAGGACCTGCGATGGCGGATCTTGTGTTCCCGTCGCTCAGCTATCGAACCGGGCCCTATGCGGCCGGTGGTATTCCGTTCGCGGACGGTTACGCCGACTATTTCACGCTGCTGAACGAGCGGGATGGTGGCATTGGCGGTGTACCAGCAAACGTGATCGAATGTGAAACCGGGTATAACACCGAAAAAGGCGTGGAATGTTATGAATCCACCAAAGGTGAAGGCGCACTGGTGTATCAGCCGCTGTCGACCGGTATCACCTATCAGCTGATCCCCAAAGTGACCGCTGACGGCATTCCGCTACACACAATGGGGTATGGCCGGACCTCGGCTGCGAATGGCAAAGTGTTCAGCCATGTGTTCAACTATCCGGCCAACTACTGGAACGGTGCGTCCGGCGCGATCAACTATCTGTTGGATGAAAATGGCGGTGACCTGAGCGGTAAGAAGATTGCGCTGGTCTATCACAACTCGGCCTATGGCAAGGAACCGATCCGGACGCTGGAAACTCTGGCTGAAAAGCATGGGTATGAGCTGTCCTTGCTGCCGGTTGATCACCCGGGCCAGGAGCAGAAGTCGCAATGGCTGCAAATTCGCCGCGAAAAGCCTGACTATGTCATCATGTGGGGCTGGGGCGTCATGAACCAGGTTGCGGTTCAGGAAGCGGCCAACATCCGTTTCCCGATGGAAAACTTCATCGGTGTCTGGTGGTCGGGCGCGGAATTCGACGTTCAGCCTGCTGGGGAAAAAGCGACCGGTTACAAGGCACTGACCTTTACTGGCCTTGGTATGGACTATCCTGTCTATGACGACCTGAAAAAGTACGTCGTTGACTCGGGCAAGGCTGCAGGTGCCGGCGATCAGCTGGGTACAGTTCAGTACAACCGTGGTCTTTATGCCGCCATGCTGGCAGCCGAGGCTGTGAAAACGGCGCAGGCGATGCACGGAACCGCTGATATCGACGCATCGATGATGCGCGATGGCATGGAAGCATTGGAAATGACCAACGCCAAGATGGAAGCTCTTGGCATGTCCGGGTTCGGCCCTGAATTCTCGGTTTCCTGCGAAAATCACGGCGGCCCAGGCCTTGTCGGTGTTGTTCAGTGGGATGCGGCGACTGGCGCCTGGAACCCGGTACAGGACTTCAAACCGACAGATGCCGAAGTTATCGGCGCGTTGATCGATGAAGATTCCGGTGCCTACGCAACCGAAAACAGCATCTCGCCACGTTGCGAGTAAGGCATGTTGCGCCACGGATGTGATCCGGGGCGTTCAGACAACCGGAGCGGCGGGTTACCTGCCGCTCCTCACGAACAGCCCCGGAACGGGCAGGCATGAGGAAACGCGCTGATGCTGGATGCGGCACAAACCACTGACGTGCAGGCGGAAACCCTGCTTGAGGTCAATAATATCGAGGTGATCTACAACCACGTGATCCTCGTGTTGAAAGGCGTCAGCCTGAACGTTCCAAAGGGCGGCATCACAGCACTGCTGGGCGGCAATGGCGCGGGCAAGACAACCACGCTCAAGGCCGTTTCGAACCTGCTGCATTCCGAACGCGGAGAAGTCACCAAAGGTTCGATCAAGTATCGCGGCCAGAACGTGCATGAAAGCGATCCGGCCGATCTGGTTGAAAAGGGTGTCATTCAGGTGATGGAAGGCCGCCACTGTTTCGAGCACCTGACCGTCGAGGAAAACTTGCTGACCGGTGCCTACACCCGCAAGGACGGGGCGGCTGCGGTCCAGCGGGATCTTGAGATGGTTTACGCATATTTCCCCCGGCTCAAGGAACGTCGCCGGTCGCAGGCAGGCTATACATCGGGTGGGGAACAGCAAATGGTTGCCATGGGGCGGGCGTTGATGTCGCGGCCCGAGACGATTTTGCTGGACGAACCTTCAATGGGTCTTGCTCCGCAGCTGGTCGAAGAGATTTTCAGTATCGTGAAGGACCTCAACGAAAAAGAGGGCGTGTCCTTTCTGCTAGCAGAGCAGAACACCAACGTCGCCCTGCGCTTTGCGCATTACGGCTATATTCTTGAATCCGGGCGTGTCGTGATGGACGGCCCGGCCGCAGACCTGCGCGAAAACCCGGATGTGAAAGAGTTTTATCTGGGTATGTCCGACGAGGGCCGCAAAAGCTTTCGTGATGTGCGGTCCTATCGTCGTCGCAAAAGGTGGCTGTGAGCGGATGGAGGATATGGCGATGACCTATTTCGACGCACTCGAAACACGCTCGGCAGACGAACGCGCCTCGGACCAGGCCAAGGCACTAGTGGAGCAGATCAAACGCGCGATGTCGGCCCCTGGATTTGCGTCGCATCTGTCAGAATCAGACACTAATAAGGTAAAGTCAGCAGAAGATTTGCAGACATTGCCCGTTCTGCGGAAATCGGATTTGACCCGGGCACAGGCCAAACGCTCCCCGTTTGGCGGATTTACGGTAAAACCCGCGCGGCATTTCCATCATGTGTTCCAGTCGCCCGGGCCGATCTATGAGCCGGGCAGCACTGATCACGACTGGTGGCGCATGGGCCGTTTCCTGAATGCCGCGGGCGTTGGCGCAGGGGACATCGTCCAGAACTGTTTTGGGTATCATCTGACGCCGGCCGGTATGATCTTTGAAAATGGCGCACGGGCTGTTGGCGCGGCTGTTCTGCCCGCAGGGACCGGACAAACCGAGTTGCAGGTGACTGCCGCCCGCGATGTTGGCTGTACGGCCTATGCAGGTACGCCGGATTACCTGAAGGTCATTCTGGACAAAGCCGACGAGATGGGCGTTTCACTACATTTCTCGAAAGCCGCCGTTGGCGGAGGCGCTTTGTTCCCGTCTTTGCGACAGGAATATGCCGACCGGGGTATCTCGTGCCTGCAATGTTACGCGACAGCGGATCTGGGCAATATTGCTTATGAAAGCGCCGCGATCGACGGGATGATCATCGACGAGCACGTGATTGTCGAGATTGTGACACCTGGAACCGGAACTCCGGTGGCACCGGGTGAGGTGGGCGAGGTTGTGGTGACCTCTCTCAACCCAGATTACCCGCTGATCCGCTTTGCGACGGGCGACCTGTCCGCCGTAATGCCGGGGATTTCCCCCTGCGGTCGCACGAACACCCGGATCAAAGGTTGGATGGGGCGTGCAGATCAGACGACCAAGATCAAAGGTATGTTCGTGCGTCCGGAACAGGTTGCCGCTTTGGTCGACAAGCATGAAGAGATCGTCAAGGCTCGAGTCATCGCCACCCGTCAGGGCGAGATGGATTCGATGACTGTCCAGATCGAAAGCACAGGCGGGGATGATACGGCATATGCCAGATCGGTGGCCGAAGTGCTGAAACTGAAAGGCGCAATCGAAGTCGTGGCCCCCGGCTCGCTGCCCAAAGACGGGTTGGTGATCGAGGATCAGCGCGTCTACGAATAGCAGTGAAAAACAGGTCTGCGGCAGTTTGTGCCGCAGATTTGTTGACCGACGCACTGGTGTTTCCGAGCATTTTGGTCGATTAAAGGCAGACCCTAAGCCTTTGCCAATCAAAAGCCGGGATGATGACCCAGATCGACTATTCAGAAAACGGATCACGCAATCGCGGTGTACGCGGCACACGGCTGTTGGCCGCTGTCGCCTATCTTGTGGCTGCCGCGTGCCTGTTGCCCATGGTGGCCGTGGTTCTGGCAGCGGTGACTGGGGGGACAGATACGATCTCGCACCTGATGGAGACGGTGCTGCCCAGCTATACCGTGACGACCCTGATCCTTGTGGTGCTGGTCGCGGCGGGTACGTTCAGTATCGGCACGGGCGCTGCCTGGTTGGTGACGATGACCCGCTTTCCGGGCGTCAGGATCCTTGAGATCGCGCTGGTCTTGCCCTTGGCCTTTCCGGCATACGTGCTTGCCTATGCATACACCTTTATTCTGGATCATCCGGGTATCGTTCAAAGCACTTTGCGGGATGTAACAGGCTGGGGGCCGCGCGACTACTGGTTCCCTGAAATCCGCTCGACCGGGGGCGCTGCGGTGATGCTGATTCTGGTGCTGTACCCCTATGTCTACCTGCTGGCGCGGGCTGCGTTCCTGCAACAAAGTGCTTCGGCGTTTCTCGCTGCTCGGGCGCTGGGCAACAATCCATGGCTGGCGTTTCGGCGCGTCTCGCTGCCGATGGCGCGCCCGGCAATCGCCGGTGGTGTGCTACTGGCCATCATGGAAACCATCGCCGATTTCGGAACCGTGTCCTATTTCGGTGTGCAGACCTTTGCGACCGGGATTTACACCAGCTGGTTTTCCATGGCCGACCGAGCAGCGGCGGCGCAGCTGGCCTGGTGCCTGCTTGTCTTTGCGCTGATCATGGCTGTGGCCGAGCGCACCCAGCGCGGTAAGGCAAAATACTATCAGGCCGGAAAGAAACATGCTGCCCAACCGGCGGAACATCTGACCGGTCTTCGCGCCGCCGCCGCATTCTTGTTATGTACGATACCCGTTATCTTCGGGTTTCTGCTGCCCGTTATCATACTGGTCGAGATGGGTTTGGAATCGGAACAGAACTTGCTGTCGCGGCGCTATATCGGTTTCATCCAGAACTCGCTGATCCTCGCCGGAACGGCTGCAGTTTTCACTGTCTTTGCGGCGATCTGTGTCGGGTTCTTTCAACGCCTGAGACCCGGGCGCGCGTCGTCTGCGACGGCCTATATGGCGCGGCTGGGATATGCCGTGCCCGGTGGCGTCATTGCAGTCGGCTTGATTGTACCTTTCGCCAGCTTTGACAACACGTTGGACGCCTGGATGCGGCAGACCTTCGATGTATCGACTGGGTTGTTGGTGACAGGTTCGATCTGGTTGCTGGTCGCCGCTTACATGGTGCGATTCCTTGCCGCCGCGCTCAGCGCATATGAGGGGGGTCAAAGCACGGTTCATGCCAATATGGATGCCGCGGCCCGCTCGTTGGGGCAAACCCCGCTGGGAACATTGCGGCGCGTTCACCTGCCCATTTTAACGCCGTCGCTGCTGACCGCGCTGTTGATCGTCTTTGTGGACGTGATGAAGGAATTGCCTGCCACCCTGATCATGCGCCCGTTCAACTTCGACACACTGGCCGTACAGGCGTACAGGCTTGCCTCGGATGAGAGACTTGAAGGCGCAGCCGTGCCGTCGCTGGTCATTCTGGCGGTCGGCCTGCTGCCGGTAATCCTGATTTGCCGTCAGGTTGGTCGACGGTAACACTTGTGTTGTAAAAGCCGGGCAACAGCGCATCAGGCTTGATTCAAACATGATTTCCGGCAAGGCTGGCGGTATGAACATGCAGCCTCCCAACCGGTTTTCGGCAAACGCAGCGCAGATGCCCGTGGCCTTTGACCGGCATGAGATGTCGCAAATCCTGTCCGTTTATGGACGGATGGTCGCCGCTGGAGAGTGGCGAGACTATGGTATCTCAAACCTGCGCGATATGGCAGTGTTCTCGATCTTCCGTCGCACCGCTGAGCACCCGATCTACCGCGTCGAAAAGCACCCGCGCCTGAAGTCCCGGCAGGGGATGTACTCAGTCATAGGTATGGATGGCCGCATCCTGAAACGCGGCCATGATCTGCGCGCGGTACTGCGGGTGCTGGAACGCAAGCTCATCCGGGCCGTAAACCCGGATTAGAGCCTAAGACGCAGGATGTCGCCCATATCCTGTTACAGCCCCGAACTCTTTTCGGCCGATACGAGAAATAGCGTCTTCCAAAGGTTCTTTGGCAACAGCCATGTGATGTGCGTTTGCATGCAGAAGCGTGTCCTGATCCAGCATCATGCCTACGTGACCTTTCCAAAACACCAGATCACCACGGCGAAGCTCGGGGCTTGAGATTGGCTTGAAGAACTCTGCTTGCATGTCGCTATCGCGAGGGCAGGGTAATCCGCAAGAATGAAAAGCGATTTGAATCAGGCCCGAACAGTCAAGTCCAAGCCCGGTATCGCCACCGTAGATGTAAGGGGTGGTAAGAAACTGTTCTGCTATGGCTGCAGGATCAGAACCCACCCAGTCTTTTTCGACCAGCTGTGTTTCGCGAATGTATCGCGGCGTTGGAATGTGGCCCTCTTCTTTCACGCAAACCCACCCGGTCGAACGAATGGCTTTTTCGCGTTCAGAATCGCGGCGCGGCCAGTATTCAACACCAGCGCCAAAAGGCAGTATCCGCTCATTCACGTTCTTGGTCACATCGGGGTGTTTCAACGAAACGGCCCTTGGCACGGAAACTCGATGCGTTGGCTGAAGCGGCCGAACCGCTATTTCCTGTCGCACCCATCCAACATAGCCATCTTTTTCGCGAAACCCGAACAGGTGGTTCTGCGTCCGTTCCAAGATGATGAATACTTCTCCACACACCATTTGGCACCGCCGGCTACCATTGGGTTTGTCCAGAACGTCCCGCACAACCGATTGGATACGATATGTTTCACCATCCGTGAAATCGTCAGCGTCGATATGACCTTTCAACGATGAATGCGCTACTCGTCCGTTGAAGGGGAGCAATCTGTGATCCGTCATAACCCCAATACCTCCGGTAAGGCCGATAGCACTGCGCGTGTTCCCTGACCCAGACCGCCTTTTGTGCGGCCGGGTTCATTGCTGGGTTGCCACGCGTAGATGTCAAAATGGATATAGCGGCTGGACCCTACGAACCGGCGCAGAAACAGCGCGGCGGTGATAGACCCGGCAAACCCGCCCGAAGGGGCATTGTCCAGATCGGCAATGCCGGGTTCGATCATCGCCTCGTAGGGTGTGTGAAACGGCATTCTCCAGACCGGATCGGCAGACGTTTTGGCCGCTTGTGCCAAGGCCATCGCGCAGCTTTCGTCGTCGGTGTAAAACGGTGCCAGATCAGGGCCCACGGCCACGCGCGCCGCACCGGTCAGCGTCGCCATCGAGATCACCAGATCGGGATTCCCCTCATCCGCCAAAGTCAGCACATCAGCCAGAACCAGACGCCCTTCCGCGTCGGTGTTGTTGATTTCAACGGTCAGGCCCTTGCGTGAGGTCAGGATATCACCGGGGCGAAAGGCATTGCCTGATACCGCGTTTTCAACGGCCGGGATCAGAACCTGCAGTTGCAGGGGAAGGTTCAGCGCCATGATCATCCGGGCCAGTCCCAACACATTGGCCGCGCCACCCATGTCTTTTTTCATCAGGCCCATGGATGCGCCCGGTTTCAAATTCAGCCCGCCGGTATCGAAACATACACCTTTGCCCACCAGTGTCAGTCTGGGGCCACTAGTGCCCCAGTTCAGCTCGATCAGCCTGGGGGCCTGTTCCGCGGCCCGCCCTACCGTGTGAATCATGGGAAAGTTCTGGTCCAGCAGCGCATGGCCGGTGATCACGTTGCAAGACGCGCCGAATTCATCCGCCAGAACCTCGACCGCTTGCTGCAACTGATCCGGCCCCATGTCCGAAGTGGGCGTGTTGACCAGATCGCGCGTCAGAGCCTCGGCATTTGCCATGGCTTCGATACGGGCGGCGTTGATGCCGTCAGGTGCAATCAATGCCGCTGACCCTCCGGTCTGGGATGCGTATCGATCAAAGGCATAGCCAGTCATCAGCCAGCCAAGACACTCCATCTCCAACAAATCCGCAGGAATGCCCGAAGCAAGGCTGTAGGTTCCTTCCGGAAACGCCAAAGCCGCTGCGGCAAGAGGGAACCGTTTGCGCGCGCGTTTGTCTTCGGTTCCGTAACCAGCCAGCGCGAATTCAATTGCGCCGTTCGTGGCTGGCACAAGCAGGACCTGCCCCAGTGCACCGGAAAACCCGTTTGCTGCGACCCAGGATTGCACGCGCTCGGGCTGATCCAGAAGCCAGCCGTCCAAATCCGGCTGCGCGATCACATGAAGCGGTACGGAAGGGTCAGAGGATGGGGCGAAGGACAGAGTCATGGGCGCCTCGACAGATTGTTTCTGTGCACAGACTAGCCGCGCATATTCTGCCCGCAACCCCTGTCAGACGGAAAGGTCCTGTTGATCCCAGACGGCTGTCAATGACCGCTCCCCAACGCGGATCAGACGTCCCAGCGTCGCGCCTGCTGCTACTGCGTCGCCGGAATCGACGGCCTGTGCCACGTCCCCTGCAACCCTGGCCAGAAGTGTCATCCCGACCTGTTCGGAAATCGCGACCAGGGACCTTGTGCATTTGCGCAGTTCGGCCCATTCGCGCTGACGCCAAAAGCGTTCGCAGTTCGACAGGCGCACTGCCAGTTCTTCGATGGTGCGGCACAGCACATCCAGCGCGTTCTTGTCGCCCAGTTGACGGTAAAGGCCACTTAGTTGGTCCGAATCCAGACGGACGGATTCCTTGTGTTCAAGCGTGATAATTTTTTCCACCACATTCACCCTAATTCTGACGCCCCCACGGCGCAGGTTTGATACTGGTGGCAAATTCCTTTGCAAAACCTTGCAGAGAAACCGGATAATTACTCGAATTTTCCTAGAATTCGGTTTAGAGGATCGGTCAGCGACAAGAACGGGGACACCGTAATGGAATTTGCCAAACCTTTGCCGAGCTATCTGGTCACGCGGTATCACGGCTGGAAAGCGACCACATATTCGGAAAACCAGGTCTGGTTCAAGCGGCTGGCAGATGAAGGGCAGCGGCCCCGGGCGATGGTGATTTCCTGCTGCGACAGCCGGGTCCATGTGACCTCGATGTTCGGTGCGGATCAGGGCGATTTCTTTATCCACCGCAATATCGCCAATCTGGTGCCACCCTATGCGCCGGACGGCGATCATCACGGTACCAGCGCAGCAATCGAGTACGCCGTCACTTCTCTCAAGGTTGCGCATCTGATGGTTCTTGGCCATTCGCAATGCGGTGGCGTTCAGGGCTGTATCGACATGTGCAAGGGTCAGGCGCCGCAACTGGATGCAAAAGAAAGCTTTGTCGGCCGCTGGATGGACATTCTGAAGCCAAAATTCGAACTTGTCGCTGATATCGAAGACAGCCTCGAACAAGCCCGACAGCTGGAACGCCAATCGGTTGTCGCGTCGCTTGAAAACCTGATGACGTTCCCGTTCATCTCGTCAGCGGTCGAAAAAGGCACTCTGAGCCTGCACGGGTTGTGGACCGATATAGGTGCTGGCGGGTTAGAGAGTTTCGACCCCATACAGAAGAAATTCGTTCCGGTCTGACGACAGTTCATAGCAAATAAATGATGCGGAATACGGCTCTGATTCCGGGCCGTTTTTTCGTATGCTCCACACATGACGTTTGATTTTGGAGCTTGCTATGAAGATACTTAAACGAATTCTCGCAGGGCTGTGCCTTCTTGTTTTTCTGTTCGTCGCCGTCTCATACGTGTTGCCCGGCAAGGCGGAAGTGTCCCGCAGCATCACCATCGACGCCCCGGCTGCAGTGATCTTTCCGTTTGTGAATTCCATGCAAGCGACCGAGAAATGGTCACCCTGGCTGTCACGCGATCCGGAGACGAAACTAAGCTACAGTGGCCCCGAGGAAGGTGTCGGTAACAAGTTGAACTGGAGCTCGGATCACGCACAGGTCGGTACGGGGTCGCAGGAAATCGTCGAAAGCGTGGAAAATCAACTGGTCAAAACAGATCTGGACTTTGGGCAGATGGGCACGGCGTCGGCTTCGTTCACTCTGAAACCCGATGGTGACTCAACCAATGTGACTTGGGGGTTCGAATCCGATCTGGGGCTCAACCCCATGTCCCGCTGGATGGGGGTGATGATGGATAAATGGGTTGGCGGCGATTACGAGCGGGGGTTGAATAATCTGAAAGTGCTGATCGAAAATAACACCTAGACCCTTCTTGGGATCGCGACATACGTTCTGGTATGTCCACCAAGGCAGCGGGGGCCTCGCGGATCAATCCAAACGAAACCGCGCGAATTTGCCGAAATGGTCGGATCCCATGAACGGACGCAGTTCGACTGTTCCGGTTGTTCCCTTCGGGAACAAAAGGTTGTCGATTGGCAACGGTAGGTGCCAGCTGCCAAGATCATGAGTGTTCAGGACGGCCCCAAAACTCTGGTTGTCTGCTGCCGCCGCTATCCGCCGGACGCTTACACCCCAAGGAACCATGTTGAAATCCCCGGCTATCAAAACCGGGCCATCCAGATCCGCAATGCGTTCCGCAATGATCCGGCTTTGGGTTGATTGGTCATAAGGAAAAGGCCAGTTCAGGTGGATCGATACGATCCAGACCAAAGACCCGTCCGGGGCTTCGACTTGTATTCCGACAAGACCATGACCTTTCAGGCAAAACCCGGACCCTTCGACAATCGGCAAAGTTGTCAGGATGGCAACGTTTTGTTCGGGACGAAACTCACAGATCACCTTTTCGGGGTAATGCTCGAACAGGTTGCTCATGTATTCGCGGTTGTGACTCGAGACTTCCTGCAACGTCACGATCTGAGCATCGGATGCAATGATGTCGTCGGCCAGCGAATACCGGGGCCACGCCCGGCTCATGAGGTTCTTTTGATACAGGGTCAGACACGGACCGTCGCAGTCCTTGGGCGGGGCGGCGAAACTGGTTGCGATTGATCCCACAGCAACAGCGGCAAAGGCCAGGGTGACCAAAGCAAGGTATCTGGCGCGCATATACAGCAGGATCGCGGCACACGGCAAAAGCAGAACGCCAGCTTGCGGGCGGAAAAGCGCAAAGGAATCTCCGACCGCCAGGAATTGTCCGGTAAACCCGATGAGGATAAGCCCAACCAGAATGCCTGTACATCCTGTGATCAGGTATCTTCCAATTCTGCGTTTGGCCGAATTTCCCATGCTCTGCCTCTGATGCCCTGTGCGGGGCACCACCTGTTGTCTGTTTTGTCCCATCCATCGCGTTCAGGTCGGTGATTAGCTGGCAAGCACGCCTGAATTTGTCAACTGGTCGGCAATTTGGATTGCCGTCAGCGCTCTGCCGGTGCTTGGGGTCCGGTCGGTGCCTTGATGGGTGCGGCTGATGAGTTAGACGGCAAAATCCGAGCGTCTTTGGAAGCTACCTCAGGTCCATCCCCTCGGGCCAGTTCAGTTCAAGGTTCAAGGTGATGTTTGCCTTTTGGTCGGGGGCAATACCCATCTCCCAAGCTAGAATTCCGCGTTGGTTGTCCACATTTTCTTCATTTGGGCGCGGATTGGCGTTCCAGGTGATTTCCAGATCGTCCTGCTCGGAATATGGAACCCGGTCCAAAAGGCGCAGCGGCCAGGTTTGGTCCGTCAGGTTTTCAATGCTGATTTCAGCCTGTTCGATCCGTTGATTGGACCGCGAAATGATCCCGGTGTCACCGCTGCTGCGGTTCAGGATCTGTCGCGACAGTGTCAGACCATGGATGGGACCAAATCCCATCTCGATTTCTTCCCGAGGGCCAATTTCCTGCGACCCTCCGGCAGCAACAAGAATATCGTCTACAAACCACCGTGCGGCAGCCGACTCCAGAAGCCTCTGATCCATTGGGTTTGTGAACCGCGCGGTCCGATACGCTGTGTCATCTCGCCAGGGCACGCCAAGCGCAAAAACCTCGGCAGATTGGGTGATTGAGTCCAATGCGACCTCGGTAATCTCATAACCAGTGGAAACCGAGATGAGATTTGGCAAAGTGTATGTGATACCGGTGCCTTCTACTGACGAGGTCAACATCGTGCCTATGGATGTCTCTTCCACTATGACAGGTGCCTCGACAACCGCTTCTGCCAATTTCCCGAAATTTCCCTGTTCTGGTAGCGGTGGCGGTGTTTCGCGTATCCAATGTCGTACTGAAGGC
Source organism: Ruegeria sp. AF7 (assembly GCF_056541885.1). Taxonomy (NCBI): domain Bacteria; kingdom Pseudomonadati; phylum Pseudomonadota; class Alphaproteobacteria; order Rhodobacterales; family Roseobacteraceae; genus Ruegeria; species Ruegeria sp. AF7. The sequence continues at coordinate 129,492 of NZ_JBQFYX010000005.1, forward strand.
AGCCATGATGCAGCGTTCTGCCCTGTGGGGGCAATGGTCGAAACATGCATCGTAACATCGCGCCAGTTTTCACCGGTGTCCTGCGTGATCAGGATGTTGCGGTCGATCCGAACTGTGGGCGCGTCGCCGGTTGCCAAATGAAACTCGTATCCCGGAGACCATTCTGCGGCATAGGAGTCGATGTAAGACACGGTCAGAGCACCCTTTGTTGCTGTTTCGGCGGTCACGTCGATGGCAACGAATACATGGTCATCAGCTTCGGGGATCAGTGCTGCCAGATCAGCCTGAGCAATCAACAAATCTTCTTCCAGCTGTTCCAGTTGCCGCTCGACACCCCGGGCTTCGATTTCCGCCGATTGGGCTTCTTGCTCGGCGCGCAGAGATTCCTCGGCGATCATGCGGGTGATCTCACGCAGCGTGTTTGGGTCGGCAGGCAGACCTTCATTCTGTCCCAATTGACCTAGAAACAATAAGGATTGGCGTGCAGCCTCGGCGCGTAGACGGGTGGCTTTTGCCTTGTCAGTGACAGCAGTGATCTGATCTTCGATGGCTTCGATCCGGTCCTCGGCCTGCATTACAGCTTCGCTTTTGCGGTCCTGTATCGGAAGGTTTTCAAAGCGCCGCAGCAACGCGGTTTGTGTCAGATCTTCGGCCAGAACCTGAATTGAAAACAACTGATCTTCGTCACGTGCGGGAATGCCCTGCAAGATCAAACGATGGTTGCCAGCAGGAATTTCGTAGGCCCCTGTGCGGATAATGTCGGCTCCTCTGGGGTAAACCGTGACCTCACTGACTTTGGTGTCGATCAAAAATGTTTCAGCATTCAGGACAGTGGGCGCAAGGGCCAGAAGGTAAATCAGGGGTCTCATAATCACTCGCGGAAATCAGGGGCTAACTTCCCGCAAGGGTTGCAGCCCGGATGGTCGACTGCAAGCACAAAAAAGGGCCGCCTGCAAAGGGCGACCCTTAGGGGTTTTCAGCTTTGAAAGCCCTCAGCCCTTTTTCAGGACCTCACGGCCCAGCAGTTCGGCGATCTGAACCGCGTTCAGGGCGGCACCCTTGCGCAGGTTGTCGCTGACGCACCACAGGTTCAGACCGTTTTCGATAGTCGAATCCTGGCGGATGCGGCTGATGAATGTGGCAAAGTCGCCTGCGCATTCGATGGGCGAGACGTAGCCACCCGCTTCGCGCTTGTCGATCACCATGATGCCCGGCGCTTCGCGCAGGATATCGCGGGCTTCGTCTTCGTCCAGGAATTCCTCGAACTCGATGTTCACGGCCTCGGAATGGCCGACGAAAACGGGAACGCGGACGCAGGTTGCAGTGACCTTGATTGACGGATCGACGATCTTCTTGGTCTCGACAACCATCTTCCACTCTTCCTTGGTCGAGCCGTCTTCCATGAAGACGTCGATCTGCGGAATGACGTTGAAGGCGATCTGTTTCTGGAACTTCTTCGGGGCGACCTCGGTGGTAGGGTTGTAGACGGCCTTGGTCTGATCCCAAAGCTCATCCATGCCCTCTTTGCCGGCACCCGAAACTGACTGATAGGTCGACACAACAACGCGCTTGATCCTGGCGCGGTCATGCAGCGGCTTCAGCGCGACAACCATCTGCGCGGTCGAGCAGTTGGGGTTGGCGATGATGTTCTTGTTCTTGTAGTCGTGGATCGCCTGCGGGTTACATTCCGGCACGATCAGCGGAATGTCCGGGTCATAGCGATAGAGCGACGAGTTGTCGATCACCACGCAACCCGCCGCAGCCGCCTTGGGGGCGTAGACTTTGGTCGCCTCGGAACCCACGGCAAACAACGCCATGTCCCAGCCGGTGAAATCGAACGTGTCCAGATCTTTGGTCGTTAGGGTCTTGTCGCCAAAGCTTACTTCGGTACCCAGCGAGCGACGGCTTGCCAGGGCGGCAAGTTCATCAACCGGGAACTGGCGTTCAGCCAGAATGTTCAGCATTTCGCGGCCCACATTACCCGTGGCGCCGACGACTACGACGCGATAGCCCATTTCATGTCTCCAAAGTTAAGGACGCGCGTTCATAGCCGCGTTGCGGCGAAGAAAAAAGGGCTATCAGCGGGGTTTTCAACGACTGATGCCGAATTCAAGCGGTTCAATCGTTCAAAAGTCGTTCATAAAGCGCAACCAGCGCCTTTGCTTCGCCCTGAATGCCGAAATGCTGCTCGACATGGGCGCGGGATGCCTGGCCTGCTTGTGACAGGGAATCATTACTTTTCAGCATTTGGGCAATCGCCTCGACCAAGGCGGGAACGTCATCGGGGGTCACCACTTTGCCAAAGGACGGATCAGTAATAATCTCGGCAAACGCGCCGACATCTGTGGCCACGACCGGAACACCGCAGGCCATCGCTTCGAGAGGGGTCAAACCAAACCCCTCCCACCTTTGTGGCGCAACAAACAGGTCCAGGGCCTGATACCATTCAGCAATCTGATCTACCGCCACCTCGGGCTTGAAAAGGATGCGATCAGACAAGCCAGCTTTGGTGACTTTATCCTTCAGTTCGGCCAGAAAAGCGGTGTGTTTCTCGGTTGCCCGGCCCATGACGATGCCTGACACTGTGTCGAACCGTCCGCACAAGTCAATCATGGCGTCGACAAAGGCATCCGTGCCTTTTTGGTGTCGAATGCGGCCGTAACACCCTAACAGTACCCCATCCGGCAGCCCCAGCCGAGCACGGACGGCGGCCTTGTCTGAAGGTGGAACGAAGTCTTCTAGGTTGATGCCATGCATCACCACCTGCGAGTCTCGCTCAAGATACCCTGCGGTTTTGCGCGAGGTTGCAACGACCGCATCCATTTTGCCGATCAGCCATTTGGTATAGCCTGTGTGCGGCCTTTGGGACGCGCTTGTGAACAGCATTTTGAGCTTTAACCGGAATACATCGCGCAGGATAAGCCCCAGCAACATCTCGGTGTTGCGGCGTGCGTGCCAGACCCGCCTTTTTCGACGCGACAGGAAGGGCAGTCGACCCAGCGGGATGTGCGGCGTGTCGGCGGGCAGACCCGGTCCAGTGGCGGCGATGTCGATCCATTGCGCCTGCAGAGGAACCAGCCTTGCGATGGTCGCTGTTACGCCCGAAAGTCTGCGTTTTAGATTTGGGGCTATGACAACGGGGTCTTTCAACGGACTCTCCTGATGGCTGCGTCAATCCACACTATCCCGGCTGAATAGATAGATCACGCAACCAATGGCAAGGGTGACCGCAAAAAACCCGAATATTGCCGTGTAGGGTACGGTTGGTCCGTCTTGCACGGTGGCTGCGTGAATACGCCCGGTGACAAATTGAGCTATACCAACGCCGCCGATGCCGAACAGGTTTAGCAGCGTCACCCCGCGCCCTACCAGATGCGGAGGAACAAACGCCCGGCCATGGGCCATGATGACCGGGAAGCTGGCACCGGTAAAGCCGACGACGGCCATTAGCAGGACGGACAGCCATATTGCATTATCAATCCACAGGCAGAGCAGGCCCAGCGCAACTGAACCCAAAGCGTTGCCAGCGAAAACCACCCATTTCCGGGTGCCAAAAATACGGTCCAGCGGTCCGTAGACAAAAGTGCCCGCAATCATAGCCGCGCCCATGATCAGCGTTGCGGTGCCGATCTGAGTGGAACTGAGGTCGAAAACGTCATTCAGGTACGGCCCGGCCCACAGCCCGCGCAGCGCTGCAGCGGGGGCGTAAGCAACCAGCATCAGGGGCAGGATCAGCCACAGGGCAGGCTCTTTCAGCAGATCCAGCAGGGATCCCTTGTGTTCTGTTTCGACCTTCGCCGGGTCGTGAACAGTCAGCCACAGGCCCAATGCGATTGCGGCGGACACTGTGGCCAGCCCGACCATCGTTGCGCGCCACCCCATCCATTCCACGGCAAGCGCGGTTGGATAAGAAGCCACCAGATTTCCAACGGACCCTGCGCCCAACATCACGGCGGCCAATGTCGCAAACCGCGCCGGGGGGTATTCACGCGCAAAGATATAGTAGGAGGCCATCAGGACCGGAGAGCACCCGACACCGATCAGGCCCATGGCTATGCTGATGTGCAGGGGCGCTGTTGCGACTGCGAAAACCGCCGCTCCACCTGCCCCGCCCACCAGAAGCAGCGCGGCGGACGTGAGGCGGGGGCCAATCCTGTCCAGCGCCCATCCGACCGGGATCTGCATGACCGCGAACACGATAAACCAAAGACCGGAAGCAAAGGCCAGATCTTCGGGCGCGGCACTGATGTCACGTTCCAGATCCAGGCTGAGAACCGCAAGGAAGGCACGGAAAAACTGGCTGAGCACATAGCCCAGGCATAAAACCACCAAACCTGCCTGCATATTTAGCCCTTTCCTGCTCGTCCGAGGAAAATGCTTGGCACGCCGTGATGCAACGCACAAGCCTGTGTATTATGTTTCAAAATCAGGACATGGCTCGCCTTACGGCTATCTTTGTCAAAACATTGATTCCGAGGGGGAGCATGAAAGACCTCCAGTCTGCATTTTACGAAAACCTTCCCTTGCAGCGCGATTTTACCCGTCTGTCAGATCCTGCGCAGTTTTCAAAATTGCCCGATGATTGGGTTCTGGGTGTTGCCGACATTGTCGATTCAACGGGCGAAATTGCGCGGGGCCGGTACAAGACCGTCAATACTGTGGGCGCTGCGGTCATTTCGGCCATGATCAATGCAATGGACGGCGCGTTGTTTCCATATGTTTTTGGCGGCGATGGGGCGGGGTTTGCTGTCCCGCCTGGAAAAGCTGAAACCGCCCGGGCTACGCTGGCGGATTTGCGGCGCTGGGCAGATGAAGAGTTCTCTATGCCATTGCGGGCGGCGTTGGTGTCGGTGGCTGATATTCGCAAAGCGGGTAAGGATCTGCGCGTTGCGCGCTATGCACCCTCTACCGGAGTGGATTACGCTATGTTTTCCGGCGGTGGTCTGGCCTGGGCCGAGGCCGGGATGAAAGCCGGGCAAAACATGGTCACACCCGCAGGGCCAGGTGCACAGCCGGATCTGACGGGCCTGTCTTGCAGGTGGTCCAACAGCCCGGCCCGTCACGGTCAGATCGTTTCACTGGTCGTACAGCCCACACCGTCAGCAACCGAACGGGACTTTGCCGATCTTGCGCAATCCGTCTTGTCCGCGTCGGAAGCGCTTGAGCGCGCAGGCCATCCGGTGTCGGAAAAGGGTCCGCCCATGACATGGCCTCCGCCCGGCCTTGACATTGACGCACATGTGTCGCGCAACGGGCGTCATGTGATTTTGCACAAAGTCGTCCTGCTGGTTCAGAACCTGTTGATCGCGGTATTGTTCAAAACTGGCCTGCGGATGGGACGCTTTGAGCCGGACCATTACAGACATATGGTCAGCAGCAATGCCGATTACAGAAAGTTTGATGACGGGTTGAAAATGACGCTCGACTGCGATCCGGACACATTGCGCCAAATCGAACACCTGCTTGAAGAGGCGCGTCGCCGGGGGAAAATCAGATACGGTTTGCACGCACAGGACGAGGCGATGATGACATGTATCGTCCCCTCGGCCACACGGGATGACCATGTGCATTTTGTTGATGGAGCCTCGGGCGGCTATGCGCAGGCCGCTGCGGCCATGCGCACTTGAATGTCTAGGAAGGTTTCCATTGCGCGGCCAGCGCGCGTGCCGCCTGTGCCAGCAGCATCACATCAATGCCGACCGCCAGAAATTGGGCGCCCATGTCCAGATAGGCCTGACGCGCTTCGTTATTGGTGGCAAGGATGCCCGGCGCTTTGCCTGCGGCCTTGATCCGGGCCAGGGCGTCCGCGATGACCGCACGCACCTCGGGTGCGGCGCTGTTGCCCTTGTACCCCATGTCGGTTGACAGATCAGCGGGACCGATGAAAACGCCATCCACACCTTCGACTTGAAGAATGTCATCCAACGCGGCCACTCCTGCGCGGGTTTCCACCTGCAACAACAGGCAGATTTCCTGATCTGCGGTCTGGATATAGTCGCTTGTCGACCCATACATCGTGGCACGAGATGCGGCTGCACCAACACCCCGCACCCCGTCCGGTGGATAGCGGCAGGCACGGACCAGATCCTGCGCCTGCGCGGCGCTTTCGACAATCGGAACCAGTACTGTTTGGGCACCAGCATCCAGAACCATCTTGATCAGCCAGGTCTCTCCAACAGGGACCCGAACAACGGGATGAGATGCGCTACCGGCCAAAGCTGTCAGTTGATCCCGGATCGAGCGGATCTCATTTGGCGCATGTTCACCATCGATCACCAGCCAATCGAAACCCGCGGTTCCCATGATCTCGGCGGTGACGGATTCAGCAAAGCTCATCCAGCAACCAATCTGCTGTTCGCCCTTTATTAGAGCCTGTTTGAACATATTCTTTGGGGCTGACATGCTGAAACCTCATATTTGAGCCGGAGCAGGTGAGAAGGACATGAAATGGACCTCGGTCGCATCATCAACGGTCGTTCCTAATTGTCCAGCCTGAAATCGGCCCGCATAACGTGCGAATACGGGAGTGGGCGCTGCTGCTGCGTGTCGGGTTGCTTGCTTATATCCCGGATTTCGGTGATAATTTTCTTATGACCGACGATCTCCCTCTGACGTCGCGATCTTTGCCCATTGCGCTTTTGCGGGCGCGGGAAAAGGTTATGGGACCCATTCGAGCAATGCTGGCTGACGCTGGCGTCACGGAACAGCAGTGGCGCGTGTTGCGGGTGTTGAATGAAGAAGGCCCGCAAGAGCCGACCCATATCGCTGATCGCGCCTGCCTGTTGCTGCCAAGCCTGACACGCATTCTGCAAAAGCTGGAGACCCGTGGACTGATCACGCGGCGCAGCCATCCGGCAGACCGACGACGTCAGGTTGTTGAGATCAGCACAAAAGGGGTTCAGATCATTCGCGCCAATCTGGCTGCAAGCACGGCTCAGGCAGAACGTATTCGATCTCAGCTTGGGCCGGACAAGCATGAACTCCTGCTGGATCTGCTGAACGAGTTGAAAGACCTCGAATCCTGATCATCGGCACTGCATCAGATGTCTTCGGCAGTGACCCCGCCGGAAACTGTAGGGGGAGTCTCCGACGGGGCGGCCAGACCCGGACTGGTCGTTGGTGCCTGGCCCAAGACCGGTTACGTCAAACCTGACGGTCCGGCCTGTGCTTCGGAGTACATGAAAAGCCTGTGATGTGGCTCTGAACAGGGTCTTTCGGCCCTTGGGGGAGGGGCCTGCACCTATACTCTCCGAAACTGATTTAGGCTTAGCCGACCGGTAAATGGGTCAGCCTATGGTTTGCCGACGTCACTTTGGTGGAATGCTTTACCAAAGCTGCTGTTCTGAATTATGACACCGCACCGAAATCGGAGCGGTCCTGACCACCTGAGGATTTTGCCCGGCTTTTGACTGAGCCAAGAGTTGTTTCGACCTGTTTGTGTACTGGTGAGACCATAAAAACTGATGAAACCAATTTTTGACACGGCGTCAGTCAATCAGGTCAGAATTGAGCCGTTTCACGCTGAAACACCACTTCGAGATTGGCGAAATACAGCGTGTTTTCCGGGCTTGCTGGAGGGTCTGGCAGACGTAATATGGCAGCTACGCAACCTTCAGGGATTATCATGCCAAACAGCCTTTTTTCGCTTCCGGACCCGATCACCATCCCCGTTGTCGGCGCGGCAGCCGGATATCCCATTGGACGGATCTTCTGCGTCGGTCGAAACTATGCCGCCCATGCCGCCGAAATGGGGAATGAGGTGGATCGCGAGGCACCTTTCTATTTCACCAAATCCGCCCCGAACACCGTACTCTCGGGTGCGACGGTTCCTTATCCTGCCGGGACCGAGAATTACCATCATGAGATGGAATTGGCATTGGCCATTGGAAAGCCCGTGTTTCGTGCCACCAGTGCGCAGGCGTGGGAAGCCGTTTATGCCTATGGCTGCGCCCTGGATATGACGCGTCGTGATCTGCAAATCCGCGAGCGCAACAAGCAGCGGCCCTGGGATCTGGGAAAGGACGTCGAAAACGGAGCGGTCTTTGCCCCGTTGACACCAGCTGCCGATTGGACCCCGGAGGATGACAAACGCATTCAGCTAAGCGTAAACGGAGAGTTGCGCCAGAACGCGACCCTGGAGGAGCTGATCTGGAAGATCGACGAGATTGTCATGCACCTGTCCGGCTTTTACCACCTGCGCCCCGGTGACCTGATCCTGACCGGTACACCGGCTGGTGTTGGCCCAGTCGTTGCAGGGGATGTTCTGACAGGTGAGATTGATGGGCTGGAGCCGGTCAAGTTGACCCTGTCAGACGCAGAATAGACCCTAAATAGGCTCTTTCAGCCAGTCCTTGGCGAACGTCACACGTTCCACACCAGCAAGTCGCCGCACCCGGTCCAGCTCGGCGTTCAGGCGTCGGGTACGGGCATCTGACCAGCGCACCCCGCGCTCGGGCCAGAGCGCTTTGACGTGCAGCAAGTCACGATCGCGGTGGGCCTTCATATCGATACGGCCAATCATACGGTCGCCTTCGAGCAGCGGAAAAACGTAGTATCCATAAGTTCGTTTGGCCTCGGGGACGAAAACCTCGATGCGGTAGTGAAAGCCGAACAGCCGCTCGGCCCGGTTGCGGTCGCGCAGCATGGGGTCAAACGGGCTGAGCACGCGAATGCGGCCTGGTGGCTGCGGTACTTCGGTAGTCAGATCTGGGCGTGCGAATGTCTTGCGCAAGCGCCCATCGGCACAGGTAACCTCGATTTCTTCAATGTCGCCACTTTCCAGTGCCGCTGCGCACCAGTCTTTTGCCTCAGCCGCGCTGACGGTGTCCCAGAAAGCCGCCAACTCTCCGGATGTTGCAAATCCCAGCCGGTCCAATGCGGCGTTGCACAGCCAATCCAGCGTCGCCTCGGCATCACAGGGCGTGCTGCCGGGGCAGAGATGTGTTTCAATCACGCGCTCTGTCAGATCATAGCGTTTCTGGAACCCATCCCGACCAACGACGGTCAGGGCACCCGAGCGCCACAGATACTCCAACGCGGTTTTAGATGGGTGCCAGTCCCACCACCCACCCGAGCCCTTCTTTTCATCCTTGCCAACATCCGATGACGACACCGCCCCATGGTCGCGGATGTGTTGCAGGACAGTGTCAAACTGCTGTTCGAACCCATCCCGCCGCCAGTTCTTCCACCGTGCCTTCAACATATCCGCATCCCGCTGAAAGCGCAGATGCCAATGCTGATAGAACTCCATCGGAATGACCGCTGCATCGTGCGTCCAATGCTCGAAAAGCGCATTGTCCCTTTCATAGAGCCTTTTCAGGTTGGCGCTGCGATAGGCGGGCCTGCGCGAGAACAGGATCATGTCATGTGCTCGGGCAACGGTGTTGATGCTGTCAAGCTGAACAAACCCAAGCCGTTGGATCAGATCCAGAAGCGCGACACCTTTGGCCGAACCCGAGGGTTGTTCACCCAACGCGTGTCGGTCCATGAAGATCGCCCGTGCCGCCCGATTGTCGAGCCTTTTCAGGGGTGTGTTCATCGCCGTTTCAGCGTGTCACCATAACTGATCGTGGGGGTCAGAGTAACGCGTGTCTCGATCTCGGTATCAGGATTTTCCAGACGTTCGGCGATGATCTGGGCGGCTTGACGGCCGATTTCCAGACGACAGGCGTCCATCGTCGCGAGTTTTCGGGGCAAGCCTTGCAAAAGCTCGACATTGTTAAACCCGGCCAGGCCGATCTGTCCCGGAATATCGATACCCTGTTCCAGCAGGTACAGCAGGCCACCGGCCCCGATCATATCGTTCGAGTAATACAGAAAATCCAGCTCGGGTGAGCGTTCCAGCATGGCCTGGGTCATCTCGCGCCCTTTGGCCAGGGCCGATCCGCCGGAATAGAACTCGCGATCCTCGATCTCGATCCCGTGTTTGCCAAGAACTTCGGTAAAGCCCTCGAACCGCTTCCGTGCGCGATGGTCCAGCGGCATCTTGGTACCCATGAAACCGATATGCTGATACCCGGCCTTCAGGATTGCCTGCGCCATTTCGCGCCCGGCGCGACGATGTGAGATCCCCACCATCGCATCTACCGGTTTGCCATCCGTGTCCATGATCTCGACCACCGGAATACCCGCCGAATCCAACATGGCGCGTGCGGCTTCGGTATGTTCAAGCCCCGCAATGATCACGCCAGAGGGCCGCCACGAGAGCATCTCGTACAGCACTTTTTCCTCTTTCTCGGGCAGATAATCGGTTACACCCACCACGGGTTGCAGTTCGGTGTCTTCCAACACCTGGTTGATGCCTGTCATCACCTCGGGGAAGACCATGTTTGAAAGCGAAGGGATGATCACCGCGATCAGATTAACCCGGCTGGACGCCAATGCGCCCGCGATCTTGTTGGGAACATAGCCAAGCTCCTTGGCGGCGGCCAGAACGCGGGTGCGGGTGGCGTCGGACACATCCCCCCGGTTACGCAGAACCCGGCTTACCGTCATCTCGGATACTCCGGAAGCTTCGGACACATCACGAAGGGTAAGCGGGCGTTTGGTTTCACTGTTCACGGGAGGCACCTGCGTTGTTGTTTTGTCCGATGGTAGCGTGAACAGGTCGGTGTGTACAACAATTGTGCAAAGGCGATGACAACCCGGAAAATCCCGGTTACAGAGAGCCTGGCACGGCCCCGTGGCTCAACTGGATAGAGCAGCCCCCTCCTAAGGGGCAGGTTGCAGGTTCGAATCCTGCCGGGGTCACCAGAAAAATCGGATAACTTAGCAGATACCGGGTTTCTGCGGCCAGCGTTGTCGTCTTGGTTTGCTGAACTTTGCGGGGGCAAATGCCGAAACATGTAAAACTCTCACCGTTCGTTCTTCAATAACATTACGCAGCCTACCCGATAAGAACGCCACCAATCATGGCGAGGGCGATTCAGACTGAGAGGTATCGTTCAAAAACGGTCACGTCAGTGCTTCGGAGGTTTGGTCCGTCAGTTTGCCTGAAGTCAGCGCAGCAAGGGCAACCATCACGGTCGCGGTCCCGAGAACCAGGGACAATCCTCCGATCTGATAGGTCAGGCCGGACAGAACCGTGCCGATCAGCCGGCCTGTTGCATTTGCCATGTAATAAAATCCGACATCCATTGTCACACGTTCGGACCGGGTGAAGGCCAAAATCAGATAGGAATGCAGCGATGAATTCACCGCAAATATTGCTCCGAAGATCAGCAGCCCAGCCACAAGCGTTATGGTCAGCCAGGTTTCAGGCCCATGTGACAGCGATACGGCCAATGTTAGAGCCGCGGGAACGCAGAAAAGGGCACTCGCCCAACTGCGCGCCGCGCGGATCAAATCGCCTTCGGTTCGATCCGCCGCACGAAGGATCTTTGGCGCGTAGGCCTGCACTGCGCCATAGAGGATGACCCACAGCGCCATGAATGTTCCGATCATGAAGAACGCGGCACGGTTGCCGTCGTCGGTGCCATCCGACAGGACGGTGTAGAAATAGACCGGAATGCCGACCACGAACCAGACATCGCGCGCGCCGAACAGAAAGACACGCGCTGCGGATAGCCAGTTCACATTGGCGGATTTTGACAATACTTCCGAGAATTTTGCCCCTTTTCGCCCCTTCGGCAGGCCCGCTGGCATGAACAGGAAAACTGCAAACAGGATCAGTGCCAAAACCGCCGCCATGACCAGGATTGCCGCCATGAATCCCAACGTGGCCAGCATGGCCGCGCCCAACAGGAAACCCAGCCCTTTGACGGCATTTTTTGATCCGGTCAGCACAGCGACCCACCGAAACAACCCGCCGCCCTCGGCCGGGGCCAGCAGCTTGACAGATGATTTCGACGACATCTTGGCCAGATCCTTGGCCACTCCGCTTGCCCCCTGCACCATCATCACAAAGCTGACCGAGGCGGTAACGGTCCAGTGCGGATCAAGCTGCGTCATGGCAAGCAACGCCACCACCTGCAGCCCCAATCCCGCATAAAGGGTGGAAGTTAACCCGAACCGGGCGGCAATCCAGCCTGCGGCCAGGTTTGTGACGATCCCTGCGATCTCATAAAGCACGAACAGATAGGCCAGCTGAACCGGCGTGAAGCCCATGGTGTGAAAGTGCAGCAGCACCAGCATCCTGAGCGCCCCGTCGGTCAGCATGAAGGCCCAATAGGCCGCCGTGACCGCGATATAGGCCGACAGTCCTTCGGTGCGTTGCGTCACAATGATGCTCCGACCATCAGCGCGACATCCACCAGCCGATGTGCATAGCCCATCTCATTGTCGTACCACGCATAGATCTTCACCTGCGTCCCGTTTATCACCATGGTCGAGGGCGCATCGATGATCGAGGAGCGTTTGTCATTGGTGTAATCGGTGGACACCAGCGGGCGCGTCTCATAGCCCAGAATGCCCTTCAGTTCGCCCTCGGCAGCGGCTTTGAAGAAAGTGTTGACCTCTTCAACCGTGGTTTCACGCTCAACCTCGAACACGCAATCGGTGAGCGAGGCGTTCAGCAACGGCACCCGAACCGCATGGCCGTTCAAACGACCTTTGAGTTCCGGATAGATCAGAGTGATGGCCGTGGCCGAGCCGGTCGTGGTCGGGATCAGTGAGTTGAGGGCCGACCGTGCGCGCCGCAAGTCTTTTGCGGGCCGATCAACGATCGTTTGCGTGTTGGTCACGTCATGGATCGTGGTCATCGACCCGTGGCGAATCCCTAGATTCTCGTGGATCACCTTGACCACTGGTGCCAGGCAATTTGTCGTGCACGAGGCCGCCGTCACGATCCTATGCGCCGCGGGGTCGTAGGTTCCGTCATTTACACCCATGACGATATTGGCTGTCGGGCCGTCCTTGACCGGAGCCGAGACGACGACCTTCTTCACCCCGGCATCAAAATAGGGGGCCAGCTTGGCCTCGGTCTTGAACACGCCCGTACAGTCGATCACCACGTCAACACCGTCCAGAGGCAGCGCGCTCAGGTCTTTGGTGCCAATGAACGGCAGGCGGGTTTCGTTCACGGTGATGCTGTCGGCATCAAAGCCGAATTCTGCATCCCATCGTCCATGCACGGTGTCGAACTCCAACAAATGCGCGTGCATCTGGGGATCGCCGACAGAATCGTTGATCCAGGCGATACTTGCGCCCTGTTCCAACAAGGGCTTCAGGGCCAGTTTCCCCATTCGGCCAAGGCCGTTCAAAGCGTAAGTCGTCATGGTGCATCCTCAAGTGGCGACCGCGCGATTTCATCAACGGCGGATTGCAGTGCGATCCGGTCCAGGCTTTCAACCGGCAGTGATGTAAAGGCTTGAATCCGACGCTTCAGCGCGCCGTACGCGTTTTGAAAGGCCAGGCTTTTTTCGGCATCGGTACCTTCTGCCTTGACCGGATCTGCCATGCCCCAGTGACCGCTGATTGGCTGGCTTTCCCAGGCGGGGCATTCTTCGTTCGCAGCCTGATTGCAGACCGTAAAGACGAAATCCATTTCAGGCGCGTCCCGCCCCGAGAACTCGGATACATTCTTTGAGCGGAGCGCCGAAGTATCGTGCCCCTTGTCTTGCAGAACCTGAATTGCAAACGGGTTGAGTTCGGAAAACGGCCGTATGCCGGCCGAATAGACAGTGAACCGATCCCCGCCGATATCCCGCAAAAGGGATTCGGCAAAGATCGACCGGGCAGAATTACCCACGCAAATGAATAACACGTTGAATTTTCGGTCAGCCATGGTTTCACGTCCTTTGGCTAAGGGCATGCAAAGATCGGGTCGGCCACGGCAGCAATCCACGAGCAGGAAATCGAACATGTGCTGCACGTTCTTCATTTCAACCGAATAGAGCAGTGATGTCCCGGAGCGTTCCTGCTTGACCAGCCCGGATCGCAGCAACGCGTTGAGATAGTTCGACAAGGTGCTGGACTTGATCCCCAGTTCCGACGCCAGTTCCCCCGCCGGAACGGCGTCGGGATACCGTCGCATCAACATGCGAAACACGGTGATACGTTGTGGGTGGCCAAGGATGGCCAGTTGATCGATTACTTCTGTTGTCATATTTCATGAATTATGGAATTATAGTTATGGAGTCAAAACGACTTTTGCGTCGTTACAAAAATTTCACAAACTGGAAGCTCGCCCCAATGGATTGATCATTGGCCCAATACCTCGCCGACAACATCTGGTGAAAAGAGAGGAAAGGCCCGAACGGACACAACTGGTCTTGCAGGCTTCAGGTTGACAGTTTAAATGAGCCATCTCATCCGGCAGAGACCAGTTCCGGATGACTCAAGGCGCCGCTGTAGCTCAGCTGGTAGAGCACGTCATTCGTAATGATGGGGTCGGGGGTTCGAGTCCCTTCAGCGGCACCAGTTCTTCCATTATCTTGAATTCGCTCAACTCGCTTTCTTGGGTAGGTTTCAAGGTTTATGACCTCATCTCAAGGCCGACCTTCTAAGCCCAAATCATCTATTTTAGCTTATGTCGATGCACGTGTATGATATTGATGGCGTCTATTGATCCTAAGAAGCTTCGCATCGAAAAGCGCTTCGCTTGAATCCATTAATGCCTTTGAATGCAAGGAAAAAAGTGGTGAGCCGTGCAGGATTCGAACCTGCGACCCACTGATTAAAAGTCAGTTGCTCTACCAACTGAGCTAACGGCCCACTCTTTTATTGGATCTTGTTGATCCGTGGCGCTCTTTACGGCAATTTCCCAACCGGATTCAAGCCCTTAATTTGCGCCTCGTTTCGCTGAAACAACCTGTGTTTCCGGCGACCCGATAGGCGGCCTACTTAGGCAGGTGGCGCAGGGGGGTCAACCCCTTTTTTCACGATTCGACGCGACAGGGTGGATTCATGTTCCGACCGACGCTATATCGCCGCCATGCAACAGAAACTCGATACCGGATTGCCCTTTGTTAAGATGCATGGGCTGGGAAATGACTTCGTCGTCGTTGACGCGCGCATGCAGGATGTTTCGATTACCCCGGCTCTGGCTCGAGGAATCGGGCATCGGCATTTTGGTGTGGGATTCGATCAGCTGGCCGTAATCGAAAACGGTGCGGCGGACGCGCATCTGGTGTTTTACAATTCGGATGGATCAACTTCGGCGGCGTGTGGCAACGCCACAAGATGCATCGCACGAATGTTGATGGATGAGACGGGCAAAACCCAGCTGACGTTGACAACCGAACGTGGAACACTTTTTGCGCAGGACGCAGGTGATGGGCTGACCTCGGTCAATATGGGTCTTCCTCAGTTGGAATGGCACGAAATTCCGCTGGCTGAAGAGATGGACACGCTGGAACTGCCCATCGAGGGCGCCCCGACAGCGACGGGTATGGGCAATCCGCACTGCACGTTCTTTGTTGAAAACGCCGAGGCGATTCCGTTGGCCGAGTTCGGCGCGCGCTATGAACACCATCCTTTGTATCCTGCGCGCACCAATGTGCAGGTAGCTCAGGTTGTGGGTCCGGATCACATCCGCATGCGGGTGTGGGAACGGGGCGTGGGCATCACCCTGGCATCAGGGTCGTCATCCTGTGCAACCGCGGTGGCTGCGGCGCGGCGTGGGCTGACGGGGCGAAAGGTGCAGATTGATCTTGATGGGGGAACCCTGTGGGTTGACTGGCGCGAGAATGGTGTCTGGATGACCGGGTCAACCTGTCACGTCTTCTCGGGCACGTTGTCGCCCGAGTTCTTAGGTACGCTGGGATGAACCCGCCTAAATTCACCACATTGGGTTGCCGCCTGAACGCCTATGAAACCGAGGCGATGAAAGAGCTGTCGCAACAAGCCGGACTGACGGATGCCGTGGTGATAAACACCTGCGCCGTCACAGCTGAGGCTGTGCGCAAAGCGCGACAGGAGATCCGGAAACTTCGCCGTGAAAATCCGAACGCCCGGCTGATTGTCACCGGGTGCGCCGCTCAGACAGAACCCGACACCTTTGCGCAGATGGCCGAGGTCGATGCGGTGATCGGCAACACGGAAAAGATGCGGCCAGAAACCTGGAAAGGCATGGCCGCCGACTTTATCGGCGAGACCGAGACCGTTCAGGTCGATGACATCATGTCTGTCACCGAAACGGCCGGGCACCTGATCGACGGGTTCGGCACACGCTCACGCGCTTATGTGCAGGTCCAGAACGGGTGCGACCATCGCTGCACCTTCTGCATCATTCCCTACGGTCGGGGCAATTCGCGCAGCGTGCCTGCCGGTGTCGTGGTGGATCAGGTCAAGCGGCTGGTGGATCGGGGCTATCATGAGGTGGTGCTGACCGGCGTTGACCTAACCTCATGGGGGGCCGATCTGCCTGCGCAGCCCAAACTGGGCGATCTGGTGATGCGCATCCTGAAGCTAGTGCCGGATTTGGCTCGCCTGAGGATCAGTTCGATCGACTCGATCGAAGTGGACGAAAACCTGATGCAGGCCATCGCAACCGAACCACGCCTGATGCCGCATCTGCACCTGTCGCTTCAGCATGGTGACAATCTGATCCTGAAGCGCATGAAGCGTCGCCACCTGCGCGACGATGCCATCCGGTTTACCGAAGAGGCCCGGAAACTGCGCCCCGACATGACCTTTGGTGCCGACATCATCGCAGGTTTCCCGACCGAGACCGCAGCGCATTTCGAGAACTCGCTGAAACTGGTTACCGATTGCGATCTGACCTGGCTGCATGTCTTCCCATATTCGAAACGCGAAGGCACCCCAGCAGCCCGTATCCCGCAGCAGGTGAACGGCAATGTAATCAAGGATCGCGCCGCCCGTCTGCGTGCGGCCGGGGACGTTCAGGTCAGGAAACACCTGTCAGAACAGATCGGTAAAACCCACCGGATCCTGATGGAGAACCCGCATATGGGGCGGACGGAACAATTCACCGAAGTTACGTTCAATGCACCTCAGCCCGAAGGCCAGATCGTAACCGCCCGAGCCATTGGGACGAATGATCACAGTTTGGTTGTCTGAAGGTCCGCAGCCTCGCCATCTGCGACAAGCAATTCTTCCATGAATACGCTTATCAGCTGCGCACGCCCGTCAACCCCGGCTTTGGCATAGATCGAGGCGGTCTGCGCGCGCACAGTTCCTACGGCCCGCCCCCGGATGCGCGCGATGTTTTCGTTATCCAGCCCTTTCAGAACCAAGAGCCCCACGTCACGCTCGGCAGCGGTAAGCCCCCAACGGTCGAAGAACGTGTTGATGACGACGTTCATTTCACCCTGCGCGGCCTGTAGGCCAAGCTTGGTCTGTTCCACCCTTGCCAGCAGGCGTCGAAGTTCAATCATGAAAAAAACAACTCCGGCAAGCAGAACAAATGCGACAAAAGCCTCAAGACTTACATGAGAAGGCCCCTCGCCTTCCTTCAAATCCAGAGCGACGTCGCCAAGGTAAAACACTACGCAAAGTACCTGAACAACGATCATTATCGACATAAGTACAGCCCGGTGAGCGTCTGCATCTCCGGGCCGCCAATGGCTGCTGATCCATTTGATCATTTGGTTGACCAATCCTCAGGTATATTCTTCCGCCCTGTTATCATAGCTTTTGCCAAAGCGACACCTGTTCGCCTCTGATCAATGACAACCCCGGCAACATGCAGCAGAACAGACAGCATCAGCCAGTTGAAGGCCAGTTCGTGCAGATCTTCGACCCATTCGATGCCAAAGAACCGAACTGTCCCCATCATGAACCCTGTCACACACAAAGCCAGCAGTGTCGCCCAGAGGTTATAGACCATTAAGGCCCCCAGAGGGTTGTGTGAAAGGTGCACGCTTTGGTCACCACGCCCCATGTCGCGCAGGTGGTTGAGTGCCGAACGGGGGCTGAAAGGGAAGGCTGCAAACCTAGCAAAAGCCGGACCCGTTAACCCCCAAAGCAACCGCAACAAGACCAAAGCCAGCACGACATAGCCCACATATTCGTGGAACGCGCCCTCGGGATTTGATATCCCCGCATTGATCAGAACGCACAAGACTACGACCCAGTGAACCAGCCGGACCAAAGGATCCCAGACCTGAACGTCGTGGGCGCCTGTGCGCCCACGATGCATCAATTCTGTTTCAGACATTCTGGTTACTGATCCTCAATCTTGACGACTTTACCGCTTGCGGGATCAACGTAAACCTCGGCCAGTTTACCATCCTTGACGACATAGGCTTCGATCTTGCCGTCTTCCGTCTCGATTTTGCGGACATCGAATCCCATGCCTGTCAGAGTTTGCCGAATTTCGGCTTCGGATTTTCCAAGCTCGGCATCGGGTGCGAGATCCAGTGCCAATACCGGCGTTGCAAATAGAATTGAGGCAAAAAGAATAGGAAGTTTCATTGTCGTGACTCCGTGTTTCAGACAAACGGCAGTTGATCAGCCGTTGTGGCTGATGTGCGCCTGTGAAGCTGTCCAATCCATTGACCCGGCGCTTATTTCGGTCAAATAAGCGCGCGCTGATGGAGGCTTGGAAAAAGAAAACCCCCGCAACCTGACGGCGCGGGGGCTGAATTAGTAAAATCCGGTAGGACGGATCGGATCAATCTTCCTTGCGGAGTTTGCCCTTGTGCGGTGCCCAGAGGCGCTTGTTGACCAGGTACAGCAGCACCGACAGAACGGTCAGGAAGATGACACCGACAAAGCCTGCGTTCTTGCGGTCTGTCAGCTTTGGCTCGGCCGCCCACATCAGGAATGCGGCAACGTCCTCGGCCATATGCTCAACCGTGTTCGAGTGCCCGTCCGCGAACTCGACCTGCTCGTCAGCCAGCGGAGGCGCCATCGAAATCCAGCCGCCGGGGAAGGCGGTGTTTTCGTAGAGCACTGCACCCGCTTCTTCTTTTTCGTGGCCAGTGTAGCCGTGTAGCAGCGAGGCGATGTATTCCGGGCCACCCATGCCTTTGACCAGCTGGTTGATGCCCAGACCATAAGGCCCGTGGAAGCCAGCACGTGCCTTTGCCATCAAGCTAAGGTCCGGAGCGCCGACGCCGGTATTGGCCGGGAAGTGATCGGTGGGAATCGCCGGGCGGAAATCGTCCAGCTCGGGGTCGAAGACTTCGAAGTTGCCAGCAGCGTATGCGATGACTTCTTCTTCCGAGTAACCCAGCGCTTCCAGATCGCGCAGCGGCACATATTGCAGACCGTGGCAAGCCGCGCAGACCTCGGTATAGATCTGCAGGCCGCGTTGCAGCTGATGCTGATCCCAGGTGCCGAACGGGCCTTCGAACGAGAAGGCGAAATCTTCGATATGCTGCTCACCACCACCTGCTGCAATGGAAGCAGCAGGGGTCAGGGCCAGAGCAAACGCGGCGCCGATTGCAAGTTTCTTGAACATGTTTCCGGTCCCTCTTCTTACTCGGCCGGCGTGGCGTCGGCGTCAGCCTTGCCATAATGCGCGTTGAAGTCTTCTTCGATGGTCTCGGGCTGGGCCAGAGGTTTCTCGATCACACCAAGGATCGGCAGGATCACGAAGAAATAGGCGAACCAGTAGGCCGATGCGATCAGCGAGAAGGTCGCATAGGGTTCTTCCGCAGGCATCGCACCCAGCCACATCAGGGCGAAGAAGTCGATGATCAGCAGGTAGAACCACCATTTCAACATCGGACGGTACTTGCCCGAACGCACGCTCGACGTGTCCAGCCAGGGCGCCAGCGCCATGGCCAGGATCGCACCAAACATCGCCAGAACACCGAAGAACTTGGCGTCAACGATACCACCGGTGATGAAGCTGGCGAACTGAACAACCCAGACTTCACCGGTAAAGGCACGCAGGATCGCGTAGAACGGCAGGAAGTACCATTCAGGCACGATATGTGCGGGTGTCGCCAGCGGGTTGGCTTCGATATAGTTGTCCGGGTGGCCCAGATAGTTCGGCATGAAACCGACAACGGCCCAGAACACGACCAGGATCACGGCCAGCGCGAACAGGTCCTTGATCACGAAATACGGCCAGAACGGCAGCGTGTCTTTCTTCGCCTCGTCCTTCGAGCCGCGACGCACTTCAACACCTGTGGGGTTGTTGTTGCCCGTGGTGTGGAAGGCCCAGATGTGTACCACGACCAAAGCTGCGATGATGAACGGCAGCAGGTAATGCAGCGAGAAGAAGCGGTTCAGCGTGGCGTTGTCCACCGCGGGTCCGCCCAGCAGCCAGGTCTGGATCGCGTCACCCACAAACGGAATGGCACCAAACAGACCGGTGATCACAGTCGCACCCCAGAAGGACATCTGACCCCATGGCAGAACATAGCCCATGAAGGCCGTGCCCATCATCATCAGGTAGATCAGCATGCCGACGATCCACGTGATCTCGCGCGGGGCTTTGTATGAGCCATAGAACAAGCCGCGGAAGATGTGGATGTAGACCGCAACAAAGAACAGCGATGCGCCGTTCATGTGCAGGTAGCGGATGAAGTAACCGCCATTTACGTTGCGCATGATGTGTTCGATGCTGGCAAATGCCATGTCGACATGCGGCGTATAGTGCATCACCAGAATGATACCGGTGACAATTTGCAGCGCCAGGCAGAACGCCAGAACGATGCCCCAGATCCACCACCAGTTCAGGTTCTTGGGGGTCGGGATCATGAGGGTGTCATACAGCAGGCCAACAATCGGCAGGCGGCTGTTCAGCCATTTCTCGCCGTTTGTCTTCGGCTCGTAATGATCGTGGGGAATTCCGGACATAAGTTTGGGTCTCCCTTAGCCGAGTTTGATTGTGCCGTTGTCCACCCACTCTGCGGGCGGAATGGGCAGGTTCTCAGGCGCGGGGCCTTTGCGGATACGACCGGCAAGGTCGTAGTGTGAACCGTGGCAGGGGCAGAACCAGCCACCGAAGTCGCCTGCATCACCCAGAGGCACACAGCCGAGGTGGGTGCAAACACCCATCTGGACGACCCATGCACCCGGCGCTTCGCCTTCCGGCGACGGCATCACACGGTTTGCGTCGGTCGCAGGAGCATCGGCGCTCAGGTTAAAGTTGCGAGCCAGCGGATCGGGCAGCGCATCAACACCTTCGGCGTCCTGTTTCTGAGCTTCCTGAATCTCGGCACCGGTGCGGTGACGGACAAAGACGGGTTTTCCCAACCATTTGACGGTCAGCTGCGTACCCGGCTCAACACCGCTCACATCCACACGGATCGAGGACAGCGCCTGAACGTCTGCCGATGGGTTCATTTGGTTGATCAGGGGCCATACGGCTGCACCCGTTGCAACGACACCTGCGCCGCCAGCGACGTAGTACAGGAAATCTCTGCGGGTGCCTTCGTGGTCTTCTGCGTGGGACACGAGGTTATCTCCGATTGTCTGGCGCCCGCGGACGGGCAAATAGCTCGCGCACCGCACGAATGCGGTGTCTTAACCGCGCTTACTATCGGGGAGAATAGTGTTCGTCCAGCGTTCATAAACGCGCAATACGCCGCATGTGTCGTTTCCAGCAGCTGCGGAGAGTGTTTTTTGGTGAATCTCGCGTGCGACTTTGTTGGCAAGTTCGATTCATGCGTCATTGATTCGCTTTCGCACCCCGCCTTCCGCAACCCGGGTTGGGTATTTGAAGTCTGTCCTGGGTGCCGCTGATTTGCGCCCAAAAGGTACATAATCAAGACTTCGAAACGGGGATTGTTTTCAGCAAAAACATACTCGCTAAATAAATGATTTAAATTACAAATTGCACGCGCCTCACCTGTTGCACTTTCCGCGCGAATAAAGGACAGCGCAAAAGGCGTGCGAACTCCTGCAAGGAGACCCCAATGTCAAAGATCATTCTGGCCGCTGCCTTGTGCACATTGGCCCTGCCCTCTCAGACCCTTGCCGCGGGCGACCCCGCGAAAGGTGAGGCAATATATAACCGTTGTTCTTCGTGTCATGCGATCATCAAGGATGGTGAAGTTCTGGTCAAAGGTGGAATCACCGGCCCGAATCTGTATGGCGTCGTCGGTCGCGTGGCCGGGTCCGAAAACGATTATCGCTATGGCAGCGAGCGCCTGCCGATCGGCATGTTCACGGATGACATGATCCGTGCCGGCGAAGCGGGTCTGGTCTGGACCGAGGAAAACATCGTTGCTTATGCGCAGGATCCGATCGGCTTCATCCAGGATTTTCTGGATGACGAAACTGCCCGTCCGAACATGAGCGTCAAACTCAAGACCGGTGCAGACGATATTGCCGCTTATCTGGCGACCTTCAGCCCTCAGTAAACCCGGCGCCTGATGCTGGTTAAGCCTTGTGCATCAAGGCGCCCAGCCGGGCGATTTCACTGCCAAAGCCAGAGGATACCTGATCAGCGGCAGCATTTCGCGCACCTTCGGGTTTGTTTTGACCAAGCTTCCACGTGCCCTGAATATCTTCAACCTGCATGCGGCACGGAACGATCATGCGCATCATCTTGTTCAGCGCGTCCGAGGACATTTTTCCCGTGACCCAAGGGGCCTTGGGCAGCAGCCGCTTTTCGTAGAACGCAGATTGGCGGTCAAGTACGTCACGTAACTCGTCCTGCGGGCGTAGCTCAAGCTTCCCGATCAGGTGCACGGCGACATAATTCCATGTCGGCACCTGATCTTCGACACCGTACCAATCGGGCGAAATATATGCATCCGGTCCCTGCACCGCGATCTTTGCGCGCTGCGGTTCGTGCAGCGCACGCACGATAGGGTTCGAGCGCACAAGATGCAGGTCAGCCATTGATCCGTCTTCGGACAACAAAAACGGGACATGACTTAATAACGGGCCCTCTTCCGCAGAGAGTGCCAGAACGCCAAACGCCCGGTCGCGGGCGAATTCAACATGACGCGCACGATCCTCGGCGCGAAAAACGGGGTTAGGGTGCATGAATGTCCTCCTGTCAAATCTCTTGCAGCGTCGGACAGTTCTTGGCAAGGTCCGCCTCGTTCTCAGGGCGGGGTGGAATTCCCCACCGGCGGTATGCGGGCCACGGCCCGTAAGCCCGCGAGCGGCCCCGGCTTTCGGGGTGTCAGCAGATCTGGTGAGATACCAGAGCCGACGGTCAAAGTCCGGATGAAAGAGAACGCGCAAGCCGCGCCGGTAATACGGCGCGCCTGCTCGTGATCGCCTTGGGTGACGTGTCATGCCGGGCTGGCAGCGAAAAGTGGGAACCGGTTCTCGCGACTGCCAGCAGGCCACCAAACTGAAAGGAGATCATGATGACACACACCCGCTATGCTTTTGTCAAAGCCAACTGGCATTCCGATATTGTTGACCGCGCGCTCGACGGCTTCCTCGAACTCGTCCCCTCGGAACAAGTCGATGTCTACGACGTTCCCGGCGCGTTCGAGATGCCCCTGCTGGCCCGTGATCTGGCCCGGAGCGGGCGCTATGCCGCCGTCGCCTGCGCTGCCTTTGTCGTTGATGGCGGCATCTACAGGCACGACTTCGTTGCGCAGGCCGTGGTCGATGGCCTGATGCGCGCCGGGCTTGATACAGGGGTTCCTGTCCTTTCGGTCTCGCTGACCCCGCACCAATATCAGGAAACCAATCATCACAATGCGATCTACCGCGACCATTTCGTACAAAAAGGGCGCGAAGCGGCTCAGGCCGCGCTGATGATCTCGGAAACCCGTGCGAAAGTCGCACAGGCCGCCTAATCTTCATCTTTTCGAAAATACTCAAAATCGCCGCCCGACGGGCGGCGCTCAAACCGTCAACGGCCAAATCCGCTTGAGGCCGGGGGCCTTGCCCGCTAATCACGATCCGCAAAGGAGCACGCCCCATGTCGATGAACAGCTTTGGCCATCTTTTCCGCGTCACCACCTGGGGTGAAAGCCATGGGCCCGCCTTGGGCGCCACTGTCGACGGTTGCCCGCCGGGCGTTGCGATTGACGAGGCGATGATCCAGCACTGGCTGGACAAGCGCAAACCGGGGCAAAACAAGTTCACAACGCAGCGGCGCGAACCGGATCAGGTCAAGATCCTTTCTGGCGTGTTCGAAGGCCAAACTACAGGCACGCCCGTGCAACTGATGATCGAAAACACCGATCAGCGCTCGAAAGACTACGGCGACATCATGGACAAGTTCCGTCCGGGCCATGCCGATATCACCTACTGGCAGAAATACGGCATCCGCGATTATCGCGGGGGTGGGCGCAGTTCAGCCCGGGAAACCGCGTCGCGCGTGGCCGCGGGTGGACTGGCGCGCGAGGCCATCCGGCAGATTGCGCCGAATGTGCAGATCACCGGCTACATGACCCAGATCGGTCCGCACAAGATCGACCGCGCCAAATTCGACTGGGCGCAGATTGAACAGAACCCGTTCTGGGCGCCTGATGAACAGGCGGCCGGGGATTGGGCGACCTATCTGGATGACCTGCGCAAATCCGGCAACTCGGTCGGTGCCGTGGTCGAGGTTGTGGCACGCGGTGTCCCGGCAGGGCTTGGGGCACCGATTTACGCCAAGTTAGACACTGATCTTGCGGCCGCGATGATGTCGATCAACGCCGTCAAGGGAGTCGAGATCGGCGAAGGCATGGCTGCCGCCGAACTGACTGGCGAAGCCAATGCCGACGAAATCTTCATGGGTCAGGATGGCCCGCAATACAGTTCAAACCACGCAGGCGGGATTCTGGGCGGCATCTCGACCGGACAGGACATTGTCGTGCGCTTTGCGGTCAAGCCAACCTCTTCGATCCTGACCACCCGCAAAACCATTACAAAATCCGGTGAAGAGACCGAGATCATCACAAAAGGCCGTCATGACCCCTGTGTTGGCATCCGCGCTGTCCCTGTCGGTGAGGCGATGATGGCCTGTGTCATCCTGGACCACCTACTGCTGCACCGTGGTCAGATCGGAGAAAACCGTGGACGGATCGGCTGATCTGCGCGCGCGTTTGCGTGCCGTTGTCGCGCAACGTATGGAAACTGATCCGGCCCATGACCTGGCCCATCTGGATCGTGTTTGGACCAATGCTCAGGCCATTGCAGACGCTCAGGCGGACATCCCCGTCCTGTTGGCAGCCTGTTATCTTCATGATCTGGTCAACCTACCCAAGAATGACCCGAACCGACTGTTTGCCTCACGCCAGTCAGCGGCTGAATCAGGGCCTATTCTGGCAAAATTGGGCTTTTCCGGCGATCAGGTTCAGGCCGCGCAACATGCGATAGCGGCCCATAGCTTCTCGGCCAACATCCCACCCGAAACGCTCGAGGCCCGGATCCTACGGGATGCGGATCGCCTTGACGCCTTGGGGGCCATCGGGATTGCGCGCACATTTTCTGTATCGGGTGCTTTGGGTCGTGTCCTTTATGATCCGGCTGACCCATTCGCAGAGGCGCGCCCGCTGGACGATCTGCGGTATTCGATTGATCACTGGAAGGTCAAACTGCTGACCCTGCCGGACGATATGCTGACGGATGCCGGCAAACAGATTGCGCAGGCGAGGGTGGGCCGAATGTTTCAGTTCCTTGAGGATTTTGCAGCGGAAATCGGCGCATCGATCCCGAACTCGTGGACCATCACCTGATCCACCCCGTTGATCTTTTTTCTGCAAAGGCGCAGGGTCGCGCCGATGACAAAACCCTTAACATCGCATCGACCTTTGCTGGCTGTGGCGCTGAAGCTTGGCGCGCTGTTCCTTTTCACGTCGATGTCGGCGCTGGTCAAAGCCTTATCTGACGAATTCCCGCCGGGCCAACTGGTGTTCTTCCGGTCCCTGTTTGCTATTCCGGTCATCATTCTGTGGCTGATCGCGCGCCGAGAGCTGGCGCAAGGCTTTGTCGTCAAGAAACCCATGGGTCATTTCTGGCGCGGTGTTCTGGGCACCAGCGCCATGGGGCTGACATTCACCGGCCTTAGCCTGCTGCCGCTGCCCGAAGTCACTGCAATCGGTTACGCCACACCGATTTTCACCCTGATTTTGGCCGCAGTGATGCTGGGTGAGCGCATTCGTATGATTCGCATCGGTGCCGTGGCACTTGGGTTGCTGGGCGTGATGATCATGATCTGGCCCCGACTTGGCACCACTCAGATGGAAACGGCTGCGACCATCGGGGCGCTGTGTGTACTGGTTGCGACCTTTGCCCGGGCTTTCGTGCAGATCCACATCCGACAACTGGTCAAGGTCGATCACCCTGCTGCAATCGTGTTCTATTTCTCGCTGACAGCGACGCTGCTATCAGCCCTGACGGCCATCTGGGGATGGACAATGCCAACTCTGTCTCAGGCTCTAATACTGATCACCATGGGGTTAATTGGCGGAGTAGCGCAGATTTTGGTCACGTCCTCGTATCGCTTTGGACAGGCATCGATGCTGGCACCTTATGACTATGCAACAATGCTCTTTGCGATTGTGATCGGTTATTTCGTGTTTGATGAATTGCCTACCGTTGCGATCCTGATCGGGGCCGCATTGGTGATCGCAGGCAATGTTGTTGTGATCTGGCGCGAACACCAGCTTGGGCTGGAGCGTGGCAAGGCGCGTTCTGTCACGGACCCCAAAGCGTGACTTTACCTTTTGCATTCTTTCCCTAGGTTGGGCCGGACAATCAAAGAGGTTCCCCAATGAGCGACGCGCAGGATCACAAGGAAAAGATGCAAAAGGTGCAGGCCCAGCACCGCAAGAAGGTGTCCGAGGCTGTTGATCCCGAACGCGGCCTTGTTCTGATCAATACCGGCAAAGGCAAAGGTAAGTCATCGGCGGCCTTTGGTGTGGTCATCCGCGCGCTTGGTTGGGGTCAGAAGGTCGCCGTGGTGCAGTTCATCAAGGGCAAGTGGAAAACCGGCGAGCGCCGTTTCTTCGAAGAACGCGATCTGGTCACCTGGAATACGATGGGTGAGGGGTTTACCTGGGATACACAAGACCGCGAACGCGACATTGCAGCCGCCAATGCCGCCTTCGACAAGGCTTGCGCCCTTATGGCAAGTGGCGAATTCGATCTGGTGGTTCTGGACGAGATCAACATCGCGCTTCGCTATGAATATCTCTCGGTCGAGCAGGTGATAGACGGGCTGAACGCGCGTTCGGACAAGACGAGTGTGTTCCTGACGGGCCGCGACGCGCCGCAGGCGTTACGTGATTATGCAGATCTGGTCACCGAAATGACCGAAGAAAAGCATCCGTTCCAGGCGGGAATCAAAGCCCAGCGCGGGGTGGATTTCTGAACCTTGCAACAGCGCAGCCTAAACTGCTGCGCTGCTATCCTCTGCCGCTAAGCACAGTTTCAAAGATATATCGCAACGACTTGCGTTGATGGGCGGTGCCTTGTGCCCGGGCTTCTTCAGCGGTTGCGGTGTCCCGGTTCTGGCGGTCGGCATAGGCGCAATAGTCGCCTTCGCAACAACTGCAACCGCACGCAACCAGCGCATCATGTTGGGCTATGATTTCGTCAAGCGTGTCTGTCATCTGTGACCTCACCCCGCGCTGGGATAAATCTGATGAATTCAGTCAGCTTTTTCAAGTAAATTCACCCGACCGGTCGACGCGCTTCTCTGCTCTGAGCCGCCGATTTCCAAAACAGGCAGCTCAGCTTTTTCGGTAGTATTTGGACAAAGTTGCCAGTGCTGAGGCACAGTGCTCAGGCAGCGACTTCCTGCTCGGGCGCGCTGAGCGAGATGACGAGAACCACAGCCGCACCGTTCAGCCAGTAGAACGCCGCATCCAATCCTGAAAACCCCAGTACACTGGGTGCAAACAGAAAGGTGATGCCGACAATCAGGTCCACAGCTAGGTGAAATTTGTAGGGTAGAACGCGCCAAATTCCCAGATGATGGTCTGTCAGAACCGTCAGGACAAAGGCGGCGACGCCGGTGACTACCGAAAGCCACAGCGCCAGCGGGCTGGATTGACCCAATCCCAGCAGGAATGGCAGTGTCATCAGGGCAATGGCAACCGGGTAGTCCAGATACGCGTGGACAGAGCGGGTAACGAAACGCAGGGACATAAGATTTTCCTCTTTTCAATCAGTGATGAAAGAAAGATAGAAAGCCTGACCCGAACGCTGAATTCTCGATCGTTTCAAAAATCTTGCAGATCGTACAGAATTCTTGGCGTATTAGTGCATGGACCTGTATGCGGCTGGTGACAAGCCGACCTGCTTCTTGAAAACACGGGAAAACGCGGCCTCAGAGGCATATCCAACTTCGGCTGCTGCATCTGCGACGTTCCATCGTGCCTCTGTAAGGCCATGGCACGCAATCTGCATGCGCCAGTCGGTGAGGTATTGCATCGGCGTCGTGCCCATCTTCTGGGCAAACAACTGAGAAAAGGCTGTGCGCGACATGCCGGATTCGCGTGCCAGTGCCGCAACGCTCCAGTCTTGCGCTGGCGCTTGGTGGAACGCCGTCAAAGCGCGTGAGATGCGCGTATCCGCAAAGCCCGCAAGGGCGGTGTCCTGGGGGCTTTGCCGTTCCAGATAGGTTCGGATCGCCTGCGCAAACAGAACTTCGGACAGCTTCAGCGCAATCAGATCGCCGCCAATACGGGCCCCAGACACTTCGGATCCGATCATGCGCAGGGTCGATTCCATCCACGATCCGGCCTCTTCACCATAATTCTCGATCAGGATGTAGGGTGGCAGGCGGTCGATCAGCATATGCCCGGTGCCTTTTCGCCCTGCTGGGCCGGTGAAAGAAAAATGGCCGCAGATCAGTTGCGTGTCCCGGTCCTCGTCTGCACCGCCATAGACAAGGACGCCATCGCCCTTGTAGCCGGCAATCTCAAGAACCTGTTCCAGAGGAAGCGCATCCGGTGGCCTGACCTCGGCACACAACAACGCATGTGGCGCCCCATGAGGGATCAGGATCAGATCCCCCTGCCGCAGCCTCAACGTTTCTCCGGTGGATGAGACATGGACCTTGAGCTCACCCCGTTGAACAAAATGAAACCGCGCGACGTTTTCGAATTCCGGCACCTGAATACCAAATGGTGGTGTGAACGAGGTGCGGAAGTAGAACGTGCCACGCAGGGACAGACGGGTGAGAATATCGCTGAGAAGATCCAACATGCGGTGAAGATACGGGAACTGACCCGATCGTCCAGATCACGGAACGCTTTGCACGACAATTTGCACGATCTGCAACAAAAACCCCGCCGAAGCGGGGTTTTGCAAGTTATTACGAGCGGACCAGTTTTTCGTAATCTTCTGCGATTTCGCGGGTCAGGTCGCCGACTTCGAAAGTGTAATCTCCGATTTGCCCGACCGGAGTGACCTCGGCGGCGGTTCCGGTCAGCCAGCACTGTTCGAAATCAGCCATTTCTTCGGGCTTGATGCGCCGCTCATGCACAGTGATGCCTTTATCCTTCAGCATCTGAATGACGGTCTGACGGGTGATGCCGTTCAGGAAGCAATCCGCCAGCGGGGTGTGAACCTCTCCATCCTTGACGAAGAACACGTTGGCACCTGTTGCCTCGGCCACGTAACCACGCCAGTCCATGAACAGCGCGTCCGAGCATCCCTTGGCTTCGGCCTTGTGCTTGGAAATGGTGCAGATCATGTAAAGGCCCGCTGCCTTGGCGTGGACCGGGATGGTTTCCGGGCTGGGGCGTTTCCATTCGGCGATGTCCAGTTTTGCGCCCTGCATCTTGGCGTCGCCGTAATAGGCGCCCCAGGGCCAGACCGCGATGGCCATCCGTACCGGGTTGCGGGCCGACGCCACGCCCATGTCTTCGCCAGACCCGCGCCAGACCAATGCGCGGACATAGGCGTCCTGAAGGCCACTGGCTTTCAGGGTCTCTTCCTTGGCCGCTTCAATCTGATCGACGGTGTAAGGCATCGGCATGTCCAGCGCCTCGGCGCTGGCGATAAGACGTTCGGAATGTTCGCGGCTTTTGAAAATCTTGCCGTTATAAGCCCGTTCGCCCTCGAACACGGATGAGGCATAGTGCATTGCGTGGGTCAGAATATGCACATTGGCATCGCGCCAGGGCACCAGCTTACCATCCATCCAGATGACACCGTCACGATCATCATACCCCGCCATGCGAAACCTCCTGAACCGGGTTAAATTTCCGATTGTTGCGCTACTTAGGTCCGATGCGGACACAATGTTGCGCAAAAACTGCGATTCGATACCGCTCCGCCCTTGGAATGTCAATAACGCTGACATAAAGTCAAACCCGAGTAACGAATGAGGCATGATATGTCCGAAATCCGCCCAGCCCCGCGATATGGGGGCGAAAGCCTGTTGTTTTTGACGGATGAACAGTTGCGGCAGGGGATCGAGGCCATGTTCTTTGCCTATCGCGGCTTTACCGCGGATCCTGATCGTATCCTGTCCGAGATGGCCTATGGCCGCGCCCATCACCGCGCGATCCATTTTATCAACCGTGCGCCGGGCACCACGGTGAACAATTTGCTGGCGATCCTCGGGGTTACAAAACAGTCTCTGAACAGGGTTCTTCGGACATTGATCGAGGATGGTCTGGTGGAAAGCCGGGTCGGAACCGTGGACAAACGCGAACGGCACCTATTTCTGACGGAAAAGGGCGAAACGTTGGAGGCCACGTTGTCAGATGCGCAACGAACAAGAATGCGCGCAGCCTTCAAGGATGCCGGTCCCGAGGCCGTGGCCGGGTTTCGCAAAGTACTTGAAGCAATGATGGATGCTGATATGCGTCATGCCTATACGAAATTGCGGGATACGAGTTCATGAGCGAAATGGATGCCCATCTGCTGATTGTTGATGATGACGAACGCATTCGCGATCTGCTCAAGAAATTCCTGATGCGAAACGGGTTTCTGGTGACAGCGGCACGGGATGCGGCCCATGCGCGGCGGGTTCTGTCGGGATTGGATTTCGACATGATCGTCATGGATGTGATGATGCCGGGCGAAGATGGCGTCAGTCTGACCAGATCACTGCGTGACACCCATACGACACCGATCCTGTTGTTGACCGCCAAGGGCGAGACCGAGCATCGGATTGCAGGGCTTGAAGCCGGGGCGGATGATTATCTCGCCAAACCTTTCGAGCCGAAAGAGTTGTTGCTGCGGATCAATGCGATCCTGCGCCGAATGCCGGAAACCCCGGCCGAGGAAACAGCGGCGAAGATCCTGCATCTTGGTCCCATCCGGTATGACATTGAACGTGGTGAAATGTGGCAGGGCGAAATGCCGGTCCGCCTGACGGCAACCGAAAGCCAGCTGATGAAAATTTTCTCGGCCCAACCTGGCGAGCCGATCAGCCGTGCAAAACTGGTGGAAGATCTGGGCCGGGATAAAGGACAGGCGCAAGAACGTGCCGTGGACGTGCAGATCACCCGCCTGCGCCGGAAGATCGAACAGGACCCGAAACAGCCCCGGTATCTGCAGACAGTCCGGGGCGCAGGCTATATGCTGGCACCCGATTGAATGAGCCGCTGCGCGGCGATTAATGCCTTCGGCGAGGATATTTTTAGCCAGATG
This sequence comes from Ruegeria sp. AF7, assembly GCF_056541885.1. Lineage (NCBI taxonomy): Bacteria > Pseudomonadati > Pseudomonadota > Alphaproteobacteria > Rhodobacterales > Roseobacteraceae > Ruegeria > Ruegeria sp. AF7. The sequence continues at coordinate 160,809 of NZ_JBQFYX010000005.1, forward strand.
AAGATGGGATCCCGATGAAAACCGCCCTTTTGACACATGCCGATTGCCTTGGACATGTCACACCCCAGGGTCATCCGGAACAGGTGGCGCGGCTGGAGCATATCCTGCACGCGCTGGAAGGGCTGGATCTTAAGCGCGTGACCGCTCCGCTGGCGGCAGACGATGATTTGCTGCGTGTTCATCCCGAAAACCATATCCGCGACATCAGATCGTCGCGCCCTTCTGACGGGTTTGCGCAAATTGACGGGGACACCTTCATGTCACCGGGTTCACTTGATGCGGCCTATCGCGCGGCGGGTGCGGCGGTGCGGGCTGTTGATCTGGTTTTGGGCGGTGAAGCGTCGAACGCCTTTTGTGCCATTCGCCCACCGGGGCACCATGCCGAAGCCGAGAAAGCCATGGGGTTCTGCCTGTTTGGCAACGCGGCGCTTGCTGCGAAACACGCACTGGATTACCACGGGCTAAAGCGGGTCGCAGTGGTCGATTTCGACGTTCATCATGGCAACGGTACGCAGGACCTGCTGTGGGATGAAGATCGGGCCCTTGTGATCACAAGCCAGCAGATGCCTTTATGGCCCGGATCCGGCCGCCCGGACGAGACAGGCGCTTACGATAACGTTCTGAACATCCCGCTGGCCCCGGGCACCGGCGGGGCTGAGATGCGTTCCGCCTATGAAACGCAGGCCTTTCCGCGCCTGCGGGCATTCCGGCCGGAGTTGATCATCATCTCGGCCGGGTTCGATGCGCATCAGGACGATCCGCTGGCCAATCTGAACTGGTCGACTGGCGATTTCGCCTGGATCACGGCAGAGCTGTGCGGGATAGCCGATGAGGTGTGTCAGGGCCGTATCGTCTCGACTCTGGAGGGCGGGTATGATCTGAACGCACTGGCCGAGGCGACACGCGCCCATGTGGAAGAACTGATAAAGGCAGCACGATGACCGATACCCCAGTTGAGCAGATGACATTCGAGCAGGCCATGAAAGAGCTTGAGACCGTGGTTGGTCAGCTTGAGCGCGGCGACGTGGCGCTGGATCAGTCGATTGCGCTGTATGAACGCGGGGCCGCTTTGAAAAAGCGTTGCGAGGACGAGTTGAAGCGGGCCGAGGAAAAAGTGGCCGCGATCACTCTGGACGCGAATGGCCAACCGACCGGGACCACACCTGTCGAAGGTCAGTAAATGTTTCAGGAAAGACTGGCGCAGGACGCGGCGCGCCTTCAGGATCATTTTGACCTGATAATGGGCGCGCTGGACGATCTGGATGTGACACGGGCAATGGCCTACGCCACCCGGGGCGGTAAACGGCTGCGCGGGTTTCTGGTTCTGGAAAGTGCGCGCCTGCACCAAATCGACGAGTCCCGCGCGATCTGGCCCGCGACCGCGATCGAGGCCCTACACGCCTATTCGCTGGTTCACGACGATCTGCCCTGCATGGATGACGACGATCTGCGGCGCGGACGCCCCACGGTGCATGTGAAATGGGATGAAGGCACGGCTGTACTTGCCGGGGACGCGCTGCAAACACTGGCCTTTGAGCTGTGTACCCGGCCCGAGGTTGGAGATGCAGGCGTTCGCGTTGATCTGGCACTGACACTGGCCAGGGCAAGCGGTGCGCAAGGTATGGTTTTGGGGCAGGCGCTTGATATCGCGGCGGAAACCGCTTCTGAGCCTCTGACGCTGAATGCGATAACACAGCTTCAGGGCGGCAAAACGGGCGCTTTGATCGAATGGTCCGCCTGTGCGGGTGCGCGTCTGGCGAAAGCGGATCCAGAGCCCTTGCGCCAATATGCCCGAGCCCTTGGTCTTGCTTTTCAGATTGCAGACGACATCCTTGATATTGAAGGTGATGCGACAAAGGCAGGCAAACGTCTTCAGAAAGATGCGGATGCGGGAAAGGCCACTTTCGTATCGCTTCTGGGTTTGGATGCTGCCAGAACCCGCGCCAGTGAACTTGCTGATCAGGCCTGTGCCGCACTGGACGGGTATGGCCCAACGGCAGAAACCTTGAAGGAAGCCGCTCGCTTCGTTATTGCCCGGGACAGCTAAGCCAGGAACGCGCCAAATGTCTGACCGCCCCAAAACGCCCCTGCTGGACCTTGTGAACCGCCCCGCCGATCTGAAGCGGTTCTCGGACGCGCAGCTGCATCAGGTTGCGCAGGAATTGCGGGCCGAGACGATTTCGGCGGTTTCTGTGACCGGCGGGCATCTGGGCGCGGGTCTGGGTGTTGTGGAACTGACAACCGCGCTGCACGCTGTTTTCGACACGCCGCGCGACAAGATCATCTGGGATGTGGGCCATCAGTGCTATCCGCACAAAATCCTGACCGAACGGCGCGACCGCATCCGCACGCTGCGCATGAAAGATGGCCTGAGCGGTTTCACCAAACGAAGTGAAAGCCCCTATGACCCGTTTGGCGCCGCGCATTCCAGCACCTCGATCAGTGCTGCACTGGGTTTTGCCGTGGCGCGTGATCTGGGCGGTGTAACCCCTGAAGGGTTGGGCGACGCCATTGCCGTGATCGGTGATGGATCGATGTCCGCAGGCATGGCCTTTGAGGCGATGAACAATGCCGGTCACCTGAAGAAACGCCTGATCGTCATTCTGAATGACAATGAAATGAGCATCGCCCCCCCTGTTGGTGCCCTGTCCAGCTATCTGTCCCGAATCTACGCCGAGGCGCCATTCCACGATCTGAAAGCCGCCGCAAAGGGCGCTGTTTCACTTTTGCCCGAACCGTTCCGCGAAGGGGCCAAACGCGCTAAGGAAATGCTCAAGGGCATGGCCGTGGGCGGAACGCTGTTTGAAGAGCTCGGGTTTTCCTATCTCGGGCCTATTGATGGGCATGACCTGGATCAGCTGTTGCCGGTTCTGCGCACCGTCAAGGCGCGGGCAACCGGGCCGATCCTGATCCACGTCTTGACCAAGAAGGGCAAAGGGTACGCACCAGCCGAACAGGCCCGCGACAAAGGCCACGCGACAGCCAAATTCGATGTGGTTACGGGCGAGCAGAAAAAGGCCCCTTCAAACGCGCCTTCTTACACGTCTGTCTTTGGCAAGGCTCTGGTGGATGCGGCCGCGCGCGATGACAAGATCGTTGCGGTGACTGCCGCGATGCCAGATGGTACCGGGTTGGGCCTGTTTGCCGAACGGTACCCGTCACGCTGTTTCGATGTGGCAATTGCCGAGCAGCACGGCGTGACCTTTTCCGCCGCGCTGGCCGCAGGCGGGATGAAGCCATTCTGCGCGATGTATTCGACCTTTCTGCAGCGGGGATACGATCAGGTTGTACATGACGTTGCAATCCAGCGCTTGCCCGTTCGGTTTGCCATCGATCGCGCAGGTTTGGTGGGGGCTGACGGTGCCACCCATGCCGGGTCGTTCGATATTGCCTATTTGGCCAATCTGCCGGGCATGGTCGTCATGGCCGCCGCGGATGAGGCGGAATTGTTGCACATGGTGGCAACCGCTGTCGCGCATAATGAAGGGCCGATTGCCTTCCGCTATCCGCGCGGTGAAGGTGTTGGAGTGGACTTGCCCGAACACGGTGAGGTACTGGAGATCGGCAAAGGCCGCATGATCCGAAAAGGCGCGCGCGTCGCACTTTTGTCTTTTGGCACGCGGCTGGCTGAAGTTCAGAAAGCAGCCGAGTCTCTGACCGCCAAAGGCATTAACCCAACCATAGCCGACGCCCGCTTTGCCAAGCCGCTGGATCGCGACCTGATCCTGGACCTGGCTGCGGATCATGAGGCGTTGATCACCATCGAAGAAGGCGCTGTTGGCGGGTTTGGCAGCCATGTGGCACAGCTTCTGGCGGATGAAGGTGTTTTTGACCGGGGTCTGAAATACCGCTCGATGGTCTTGCCTGATATTTTCATCGATCAGGCCAGCCCTGCAGATATGTATGCCGTTGCAGGTATGAATGCCGAGCAGATCGAAGCCAGGGTTTTGGATGTTCTGGGCGTGGCCTCGATCGGTGAAAAGCGCGCGTAATTCCGGCGCTGCGTTATCCGTATTTTGTTGCACCGATCTTCATAGGTACGGCGCTGGAAAGACGGCTGGATGCAGTGCGTTTCCGATACGAGTACTAAGTACCTTTTAAACGGACAATTTTGTTTGGGAGTTTTGGTGCCCAGGAGAGGACTCGAACCTCCACGTCCATACGGACACTAGCACCTGAAGCTAGCGCGTCTACCAATTCCGCCACCTGGGCAGGTGTCGTGGAGCGGCGTTTAAGCTGACTGGCGGGGGGCGTCAACCGGATTCTGAATGAATTTTGAAAGTTTTTTGAATTCGGTTTTCGAACTGAGAATTTGGCCTGAATATTTCATGACCGGCGCGGCGAATTAGTGCCTTGTTTGGCTGGCCTGCGGGCGTTAGTTCTAGGGCGCAATTTCTCAGCAGGAGCCCTCTCATGTCGAAACTGGTGACGATTTATGGCGGATCGGGATTTGTCGGCCGCTACATCGCGCGGCGCATGGCGAGTGAGGGGTGGCGTGTGCGGGTGGCTGTACGACGCCCGAACGAAGCCATGTTCGTGAAACCCTACGGCGCCGTCGGACAGGTTGAGCCTGTGCTGTGCAATATCCGCGATGACGCCTCGGTCGCGCTGGCGATGCAGAGCGCCGATGTCGTGGTGAACTGTGTGGGCGTGCTGAACGAACTGGGCAAGAACGCGTTTGATGCAGTTCAGGCCGAAGGAGCCGAACGTATCGCGCGGCTTGCAGCCGAGCAGGGTATCGAACGGATGGTTCACATCTCGGCGATTGGTGCAGATGCAGGTTCAGCCAGCGAGTACTCTCAAAGCAAAGCGCAAGGCGAAGCAGGTGTTTTGAAGCATATGCCCAATGCCATGATCCTGCGCCCCTCGGTTATCTTCGGAACCGAGGATCAGTTCTTCAACCGTTTCGCCGGGATGACCCGCATGGGTCCGTTTCTGCCGGTGGTTGGTGCCGAGACCAAATTCCAGCCCGTTTACGTGGATGACGTGGCCCAGGCAGCGGTCAAAGGCATTCTGGGGCAGGCTGAGCCGGGCGTGTACGAGCTTGGCGGACCGGAAGTGAAAACCTTCCGCGCCCTGATGCAGCAGATGCTTGAAGTTGTCCACCGGCGGCGCATCATTGTCGGCCTGCCGTTTTTTGCTGCCCGGATTATGGCGGGTGTGCTGGATATCGCAAAATTCGTCAGCTTCCAGCTGTTCCCGAACAACATTTTGACCCGCGATCAAGTCAGGAATCTGCGTCATGACAACGTGGTATCTGACGGGGCCAAGTCCTTTGCGGACCTAGGCATTGCGCCGACCACTCTGGAATCGGTGCTGCCGGAATATCTGTGGAAGTTCCGCCCGTCGGGGCAGTATGATGACATTCAGAACTCTGCGAAAAACCTGCGTATCTGATCAGCTGTAGGCCATGAACAACAATGCTGCGCCCAGAATGACGCGGTAGATCACATAGGGCGTAAAGCTGACACTGCGCAGCAGTCGCATCATAAGGCTAAGCGCCAATAGTGCTGAGACAAAAGCAAATGCCGCGGCAATGGCCCCATCCCGGGCCAGTCGCGCATCAGCGTCGCGTATCACATCCAGTGCAAGCAGTGTGCCAGAGGCCAGAATGGTTGGGATTGACATCAGCATGGCAATCCGCGCGCCGTCTTCTCTGGTATAGCCCAATTGACGTGCCCCTGTAATGGTGATCCCGGACCGCGATGTTCCGGGGATCAGCGCAAGAACCTGCCACAGCCCCATGACGAAAGCATCGCGAATACCCCAATCAGACGCCTCTTTCTTTTGGGGGCCTTTCTGGTCAATCCAATAAAGCAGCAGGCCAAAGCCCAGCATCGTCCACCCGATTACAGCGATCGAACGCATGGCCTCGCTTAACCCGGTCAGATGCAGAATCAGACCTGCAATCACGGTTGGAAGTGTCGCAATGATCAGACCAAGAGCCAAACGGGCCTGCGGCGTATCTGTCCGGCCGGTCAGGGCGCGCGGCACCCCGGCAAGAGCCTGCTTCACATCCGCCCAGAAATACAGAACGACCGCTCCAAGGGTTCCCACGTGCACCGCGATGTCTATGGCCTGACCCTGATCCTGAAGGCCCGACAAGTTCGGCAGCAGGATCAGGTGACCCGAAGACGAAATGGGCAAAAACTCAGTTATTCCCTGAATGATTGCCACGAGAATCAGGTGGAAAAGACTCATCTGCCCTGCCGTGCTGCCGCCACGTTTTTTATGTGGTGTATGGCTATAAGGGTGGTGGGGAAAAGGAAAGTCTTCATATAGGTCCGAATCGTACCTAAAATTCCTTTAAGAATTCACAGATTTCGAGTGAGCGGGTGGAAAATTCTCACAATAGGTCAGCATATATGACTTTTCATCCGTTTGCGCATCGCATAAAGAAATCCAACCAAGCCAATTCATGGAGTCTGACCCGTGGCCAAGCAACCGATGCTGAAATTTGTGCAGATCGACCGCGTCATGCCGGAAAAGCGTGCCGCCAATGACCGCAGAGAAGACTTTAACGAAATTTATGCCGAGTTCGCTGCCGAGAAAGCAGCAGAACAGGCCAGCCGTTGCAGTCAATGCGGTGTGCCCTACTGTCAATCGCACTGCCCGCTGCATAACAACATTCCCGACTGGTTGCGGCTGACTGCAACCGGACGGCTGGAAGAGGCTTACGAAACCAGCCAGGCGACAAACACCTTCCCCGAGATTTGCGGCCGCATCTGCCCGCAAGACCGTTTGTGCGAAGGAAATTGCGTGATCGAACAATCCGGCCACGGAACGGTCACCATCGGCACGATCGAAAAGTACATTACCGACACGGCGTGGGACAAAGGCTGGGTCAAACCAGTGGTCCCTGCGACAGAGCGCCGTGAAAGCGTCGGCATTATCGGTGGCGGGCCGGGTGGTCTTGCCGCGGCGGACATGCTGCGTCGGGCCGGTGTTCAGGTCACGGTCTATGACCGCTACGACCGTGCGGGTGGTCTGCTGATGTATGGCATTCCGGGCTTCAAGCTGGAAAAAGAAGTCGTCCAGCGGCGTAACGACCTGTTGGCGGACGGCGGTGTCGAGTTCGTATTGAACTGCGACGTGGACGCCGCAAAATTCGCTGAAATTCACGCAAAGCATGACGCCATCATCATCGCAACGGGCGTTTACAAGTCGAGGGATCTGTCCATGCCGGGCAGTGGTCTTGCCGGGATCGAGAAGGCAATCGATTTCCTGACCGCATCAAACCGTAAAAGCTTTGGTGACACTGTTGAGGATTTCGACAACGGACGGCTGAATGCCGAGGGCAAGAAGGTTGTCGTGATCGGTGGTGGTGACACCGCGATGGATTGTGTGCGTACGTCGATCCGTCAGGGCGCGACATCGGTCAAATGCCTGTACCGTCGTGACCGGACAAACATGCCGGGTTCGCAGCGCGAGACACAGAACGCCGAGGAAGAAGGCGTGGTATTCGAATGGCTCAGTGCACCGAAGGGATTCACGGGCGACGACAAGGTTTCCGGCGTGATGGTGCAGAAGATGCGTCTGGGTCAGCCCGATGCATCTGGTCGCCAGGCCCCCGAAGTGATCGAAGGCGCGGATTATGTCGAGGACGCCGATCTGGTGATCAAGGCATTGGGTTTTGAACCTGAAGACCTGCCCACCTTGTTCGGGCAGCCCGACTTGCCTGTCACCCGATGGGGAACGGTCAGGGCAGCATTCCAGACCGGGGAAACCGAAATGGAAGGTGTGTACGCGATCGGGGACATCGTGCGCGGTGCCTCACTGGTCGTATGGGCGATCCGTGACGGGCGCGACTGCGCTGACGCGATCATCGACCGGTTCAACGCCAAAACTGCCGTGGCGGCGGAATAACCCCAGTTTTCAGGAGGGTTCGAAATGTCGGAACTTCAAGGCCAATGCATGTGTGGTGCGGTCACAGTCACCGCCACCCCTGTACGGGATGCTCTGGGGGCGTGTCACTGTGATCAATGCCGTCGGTGGACCAGTTCGATGCTGGTGACCTTTCAGGCGAAAGAAGGCTATGCCGCGCTGGGCCCGGTCAAGACATTTACCTCGTCCGACTGGGCAGAACGTGCTTTTTGCGGCGATTGCGGATCCTCGCTCTGGTATCGGATCACGCTGCCGGGTGAGATGCACGGACAGACACAAATGGCGGCTGGCCTGTTTGAAAATGCGACAGGTAACCCGCTGAAACTTGAACTTTATATCGACAAAAAGCCCGAGGGATACGCGTTCGCAGGTGAACGTCGGCAAATGACCAAAGCCGAGGTCGAAGCCATGTATTCCCCCTCTGACGAAGGAGACAGCCAATGACCAAATATGATGCCGATTGGGTGCGGGCAGAAGAAGCAAAACGCAAGTGGATGGCCGAAAATGGTCTCTATTCCGAGGCAGAAGAGCATTCTTCGTGCGGTGTGGGCCTTGTTGTGTCCGTGGATGGCAAACGGTCGCGCAAGGTGGTGGATGCCGGGATCGATGCCCTGAAAGCGATCTGGCATCGTGGAGCCGTGGACGCGGATGGCAAGACCGGCGATGGCGCGGGCATCCATGTGCAGATTCCGGTTCCCTTCTTCTATGATCAGGTTCGCCGCACGGGTCATGAACCAAAGCTGAATGAACTGATTGCTGTTGGTCAGGTTTTCCTGCCCCGCACCGATTTCGGCGCGCAGGAGCGGTGCCGGACCATCGTCGAAAGCGAAGTTCTGCGTATGGGTTACTACATCTATGGCTGGCGACACGTGCCGGTCGATGTGACTTGCCTTGGGGAAAAGGCCAATGCAACCCGACCCGAGATTGAGCAGATCCTGATCTCGAACTCCAAAGGTGTGGACGAAGAAACTTTCGAGCGCGAGCTCTATGTCATCCGCCGCCGCATCGAAAAAGCGGCCTTGGCGTCGGGCATTTCAGGTCTTTATCTTGCGTCGCTGTCCTGCCGGTCGATCATCTACAAGGGTATGATGCTGGCCGAACAGGTCGCTGTATTCTATCCCGATCTCATGGACGAACGCTTTGAATCGGCATTCGCGATTTACCACCAGCGTTATTCGACCAACACGTTTCCGCAATGGTGGCTGGCGCAGCCATTCCGCATGCTGGCCCACAACGGCGAGATCAACACCCTCAAGGGCAACGTCAACTGGATGAAAAGCCATGAGATCCGGATGGCCAGCGGAACCTTTGGTGACTATGCAGAAGATATCAAGCCAATCATCGCAGGTGGTTCGTCAGATTCTGCCGCATTAGACTCGGTTTTCGAAGTGCTGGTTCGCGCAGGACGGTCGGCCCCGATGGCGAAAACCATGCTGGTTCCGGAAAGCTGGTCCAAGCAGGCGGTCGAACTTCCGCAAGCGTGGCGCGACATGTATTCCTACTGCAACTCGGTGATGGAGCCATGGGATGGCCCGGCCGCGCTGGCGATGACGGATGGGCGCTGGGTCTGCGCCGGCCTGGACCGGAATGGGCTGCGCCCCATGCGGTACGTTGTGACTGGCGATGGCCTTGTCATCGCAGGATCCGAGGCCGGAATGGTGCCGATCAACGAAGCTACCGTGACCGAAAAAGGCGCGTTGGGGCCGGGTCAGATGCTGGCGGTCGACATGAAAAAGGGCAAGCTGTACCGCGATACCCAAATCAAGAACAAACTGGCCCGCGCGCTGCCATTTGGCGAATGGGTTGGCAAGATAAACGATCTGGACGAAACGCTTGCGGGTGTGGCCGAAGCGCCGATCTTTGCGGGTGGCGAGTTGCGAAAGCGCCAGATTGCTGCGGGATACTCGGTGGAAGAGCTGGAACAAATCCTTGCTCCGATGGCGGAAGACGGCAAGGAAGCCTTGGCATCGATGGGTGATGATACGCCCTCGGCTGTTTTGTCAAAACAATACCGCCCGCTCAGCCATTTCTTCCGTCAGAACTTCAGCCAGGTGACCAACCCGCCGATCGACAGCTTGCGTGAATACCGCGTGATGTCGCTGAAAACCCGGTTTGCCAACCTCAAGAACGTGCTGGATGAAGACAGCAGCCAGACCGAGATCGTGGTTCTGGAAAGCCCCTTTGTCGGTAACGCGCAATGGGACAAGCTGGTTGAGAACTTTGATGCGCCGCTGGCGGAAATCGACTGTACCTTCGAGGCTGGTCAAGGCGCATTAAGCGCGGCTTTGACCCGTATCAGAGCCGAATCCGAAGAGGCGGTGCGATCCGGTGCCGGGCATATCGTCTTGTCTGATATGCGGTCGGGCGAGGATCGGATTGCGATACCAATGATCCTCGCGACCAGCGCTGTGCATTCTCATTTGACACGTCAGGGTTTGCGGACCTTCTGTTCATTGAACGTCCGTTCGGCTGAATGTGTGGATCCGCATTACTTTGCCGTTCTGATCGGCTGTGGCGCGACTGTGGTGAACGCCTATCTGGCCGAGGATTCTTTGGCTGACCGTATCGACCGCGGTTTGTTGGACGGAACCCTGACAGAGAACGTCGCGCGCTATCGCGAGGCGATCGATCAGGGCTTGCTGAAGATCATGGCCAAGATGGGCATCTCGGTCATTTCGTCTTATCGCGGTGGTCTGAACTTTGAGGCCGTTGGCCTCAGCCGTGCCATGGTGGCCGAGTATTTCCCCGGTATGACCAGCCGTATCTCGGGCATAGGCATCAAAGGTATTCAGGCCAAGGCCGAGGAAATCCATGGCAAGGGCTGGAGCAGCGGTCTGGATGTGCTGCCCATCGGTGGTTTCTACAAGGCGCGGAAATCGGGCGAGACCCACGCGTGGGAAGCGACCTCGATGCACATGATGCAGATGGCCTGCAACAAGGCCTCGTATGAGTTGTGGAAGCAGTATTCGGCCAAGATGCAGTCGAACCCGCCAATTCATCTGCGCGATCTGATGGATTTCAAACCACTGGGCAAGCCGGTGCCGATCGAAGAGGTGGAATCGATCACCTCGATCCGCAAACGCTTTGTCACACCAGGTATGTCGCTGGGCGCATTGTCGCCCGAAGCGCATAAGACACTGAACGTGGCGATGAACCGGATCGGTGCGAAATCCGATAGCGGCGAAGGTGGCGAAGATCCGGCTCATTTCGTGCCGGAGCCCAATGGCGACAACCCTTCGGCCAAGATCAAACAGGTGGCTTCAGGCCGGTTTGGCGTGACCGCTGAATACCTCAACCAGTGTGAGGAGCTTGAGATCAAGGTCGCTCAGGGTGCAAAACCCGGCGAAGGTGGTCAGTTGCCGGGCATGAAGGTCACCGACCTGATCGCGCGCCTGCGCCATTCGACCAAGGGCGTGACTCTGATCTCGCCGCCGCCGCACCACGATATCTATTCGATCGAGGATCTGGCGCAGCTGATCTACGACCTGAAGCAGATCAACCCGCGCTGCAAGGTGACGGTCAAGCTGGTTGCGTCCTCGGGCGTCGGCACGATTGCTGCCGGTGTGGCCAAGGCGAAAGCGGATATTATCCTTATTTCGGGTCACAATGGCGGTACAGGCGCGTCGCCTGCGACCTCGATCAAATATGCCGGTCTGCCGTGGGAGATGGGTCTGACCGAGGCGCATCAGGTTCTGGCAATGAACAACCTGCGGGATCGCGTCACCCTGCGGACCGATGGTGGCCTGCGCACCGGGCGCGACATTGTCATGGCCGCGATGATGGGGGCCGAGGAATACGGCATCGGTACCGCCGCGCTGATCGCAATGGGCTGTATCATGGTGCGTCAGTGTCAGTCGAACACTTGCCCGGTGGGCGTGTGCACGCAGGATGAATCCCTGCGCGCCAAATTCACCGGCAATGCGGATAAGGTCGTCAATCTGATCACCTTCTACGCGCAGGAAGTGCGCGAGCTGCTGGCCAGTCTCGGCGCGCGTTCGATTGATGAAATCATCGGTCGGGCCGATCTGCTGGCTCAGGTCAGCCGTGGGTCCGCTCATCTGGATGATCTCGATCTGAACCCGCTGCTGATCACTGTCGATGGGGCACATAACATCATCTACAACCGCGACAAAGAGCGCAACGCGGTGCCGGATACGCTGGACGCCGAAATCGTTCGCGATGCTGCCCGGTTCCTGAAGGATGGTGAAAAGATGCAACTGTCTTATGCGGTGCAGAACACACACCGGACCGTTGGAACCCGTGTGTCCAGTCATATTGTGCAGAATTTCGGGATGCGGAACACCTTTCAGGACGACCATCTGCATGTGAAGCTGCAAGGCTCGGCCGGGCAATCTCTGGGAGCTTTTGCGGCCCCGGGTCTGAAGTTGGAAGTGTCGGGCGATGCCAATGACTATGTTGGTAAGGGCCTGTCCGGCGGCATGATCGTCGTACGCCCACCACAGGTCAGCCCGCTGAAAGCAGATGACAATACGATCATTGGCAATACGGTTCTTTATGGGGCCACCGACGGGTACCTGTTCGCGGCCGGTCGCGCCGGTGAACGGTTCGCGGTCCGGAACTCTGGCGCCAAGGTTGTTGTCGAGGGGTGCGGTTCCAACGGGTGTGAATACATGACCGGCGGTGTCGCCGTTATCCTTGGAGCGATCGGAGCCAACTTTGGTGCAGGCATGACAGGCGGAATGGCCTATCTGTATGATCCCGAAGGCAAGGCCGAGGCGCTGATGAACAGGGAAACGCTGGTCACTTGCCCGGTCACTGTGGACCACTGGGAAGAGCAATTGAAAACGCTCATCATGCGCCATGCTGCTGAATCGCAAAGCCGCAAGGCTGCTGATATTCTTCAGCATTGGGATGTGGAAAAAGGCAACTTCCTGCAGGTTTGCCCAAAGGAAATGCTGAACAAACTCAGCCACCCGCTGAGTGTTGAAGCCAAAGCAGTTCCGGCGGAATAAGCCGAAACCTTTTGTCTCTCAAGGCCCCGCGTGTCATTTGCACCACGCGGGGTTCGTATGTTAACGACGTTTCAGTGCAGGTCTTGCCCGTTTATCCGAAAATCGCCAATCTTTCTTCACACTCAGGCGACAATCATGGGCCGAACTAGGCACCAGATGATAAGCAGACAGGGGCAACCGGATGCCAACACCGTATCAGGATCAGTTTTATACTTTCGATCCAGCAAACCCGCCGCCTGCGGGAACGGCAGTCGCTGTTAGCAGTTTCACTTTAGTCGATGCTGATGATGACAACGAAATCGATGCGCCAAGTGGTGACACCGTCAACGGTCAGGACGTCACGAATTCCTGGCCAGGGGACACTGTTACCATCAACGTGGCGGGCGTCGGGAACGTAACCTATACAGGCACCACGTTTTATCTGGCTGACGGATCTCGGGTATTCACACCGACAGACGGTCAGGTCCTGCAGCCGGGAACATTTGTTTCAGCCACCTTCGTCAACACACAGGGGCCGCTGAATGTCGGCAATCTGGGTCCGCCCTGTTTCACGCCGGGCACCATGATAGCGACCCCGGAAGGCGAACGTGCGGTAGAAGATCTTAAAGTCGGTGATCTGGTCACCACAGTGGATCATGGCCCCCAGCCTTTGATCTGGGTTGGGCGTACAGTGGTGGCGGCCGTAGGAAAGCTGGCCCCAATCCGGTTTGAGGCCGGGGTGTTCGACCTGGATCGTCCGCTGCTTGTTTCGCCTCAGCATCGGATGCTGGTTGAAGACTGGCGGGCCTCGTACCTGTCCGGGCACGCTGAAGCGCTGATTCCCGCACATGCTCTGGTCAATGGAAAATCGGTGACCCGGGTGGAAGGTGGCGAGGTGGAGTATTTCCACCTTTTGTTCAAGCAGCACGAGATCGTCATTGCCAATGGTGGCAAAAGCGAAAGCTACTATCCGGGGCATGCGTTGTCGGCCTCGGACCGCGAAACGCAGAGCGAGGTCTTGCACTTGTTCCCTGAGTTGGCAGGTCATGATCCGATGTCGGTGGAAACCGCACGCCCGGTTGTTCACCCGCGCGAAGCGCGTGCCTTCGCGATTTAGGCCGTTTCAAACCCGGACCGCGCGTCGTATAGCTGAGGTATGGCGAAGAAAGCAGCCCGCAAATCAAGCGGTAAGAAAAACAAGGCATCCAATAGGAAATCACCAACGGTGCGCCAGATTCGCCGTTGGCTGACTCGTGTGGTTGCGGCAACTGCCGGAGCTTTGCTTGCGATAATCCTGTTGTATTCGGTTGTGAACCCACCTGTAACACATACGATCTGGTCGGAATGGCGTCGATTGGGAAAGGTTGAGCGCGAATGGGTGCCGATCGAAGAAATGACCCCGATCATGGCGCGTTCGGTCGTGGCGGCAGAGGATGCAAATTTCTGCCTGCACTGGGGATTTGACGTAGAGGCCATTCGCGATGCGCTTGAGGACGGCGGAAATCGCGGCGCCTCGACCATTACACAGCAAGTGGTAAAGAACGTATTTCTTTGGCAAGGGCGCAGTTGGATACGCAAGGCGCTGGAAACTTCGATCACTCCTGTGGTCGAAATTTTCTGGAGCAAGCAGCGAATTCTCGAGGTCTATCTGAACGTTGCTGAAACCGGGAATGGTGTTTTTGGGGTCGAGGCTGCCGCGCAAAGGTATTTCAACACCAGTGCTTCAAAACTTACCTCGGTTCAGGCGGCGCGGATTGCCGCCATTCTGCCGTCACCGCGCAACAGATCGGTCACTGACCCGACGGCGCGAACGCGCAGGCGGGCGGCATCTATTCTGGATGGGGCGGCCACCATCCGCGCAGATGGTCGCGCAGATTGTTTCGAGGATTGAAACCCATCGCCTGCAAAGGCTAAATCTGTCGGGTACTCACTGGTTCGATTGGAAGCCCATGGCGCGTCTGTTTCATGTTCCCCTCTCTCCGTATTGCCGCAAGGTTCGGCTGTCCCTGGCGGAAAAGAAGATCGAGGTTGAGCTTGTCGAAGAGCGATACTGGGAGCAAGACCCCGACTTTTTGCGCCGAAACCCTGCGGGCAAAGTACCAGTATTGCGTCTGGACGGGCAAATGATGTCGGAAAGCGCGGCGATCTGCGAATATATCGAGGAAACACGTCCCGAACCGCCATTAATGCCAAAAAGCCCCGAAGCCCGATACGAAGTGCGGCGCCTTGTCGGCTGGTTTGACGACAAATTCCACCAAGAGGTGACGTCGAAGCTGCTGTACGAACGGGTAAACAAAAAAGTGACGGGTCAAGGCTATCCGGACAGCAAGAATGTCAAGCTGGGTGCCAAAGCGATCAAGTACCACATGGATTATATGGCATGGCTGCTGGATCACCGCCGGTGGTTGGCCGGTGACCAGATGACACTGGCTGATTTCGCGGCGGCGGCGCACCTGTCTTCGCTGGATTACATCTCGGACGTGGACTGGAACCGCAGCCAGGTGGTCAAGGACTGGTATGCCAAGATCAAGTCTCGACCGGCATTTCGGTCCATTCTGGCGGATCAGGTGCCAGGGTTCCGGCCGCCGCCCCATTACGCTGATCTGGATTTCTGATAGGGTACGCCAGGGGGGCTGTCTGCCCCCCATCGCGCAGATGCGCGATTCCCCCCGAGGATATTTTTGGCCAGATGAAGAGCGGATCGGATTTGAAGGAAAAGCTGGTTCAGCAGGCCCTTGCAGAGGGGTTTGTTGCGTGCCGTGTCTGCCGCCCGTGGGATGTTCCAAAGGTTCCCGAGCGTCTGGCCGCATTCCTGGACGCCGGGTATCATGGGCAGATGGGGTGGATGGCGGAGCGGACGCATTGGCGCGGTGATCCTGCGGCCCTTTGGCCCGAGGCGCGATCAGTGATCATGCTGGCAGAGAGTTACACGCCGGAACATGATCCGACAGACGTCTTGCAGCAACACGGCCACGGGGCGATTTCTGTCTATGCGCAGAACAAAGACTATCATGATCTGGTCAAGAAGCGACTGAAGCGCCTGGCGCGGTGGCTGATTGCCGTGGCGGGCGGCGAGGTTAAGGTGTTTGTTGACACTGCACCCGTGCCGGAGAAAGCCTTGGGGCAGGCTGCCGGGTTGGGTTGGCAGGGGAAACACACAAACCTCGTCAGCCGAGAATGGGGTAATTGGGCCTTCATAGGCTCTGTTTTTTCAACTTTGGATATACCCGCAGATCCTGCTGAGATTGATCGCTGCGGGTCTTGTCGGGCCTGTTTGGACAGCTGCCCCACGGACGCCTTTCCGGGCCCGTATCAATTAGATGCACGGCGGTGCATTTCCTATCTGACCATTGAACATAAAGGCCCTGTGGAGCCCGAACTCCGCGGAAAGCTGGGCAATCGAATCTACGGCTGTGACGATTGCCTGGCGGCTTGCCCGTGGAACAAGTTTGCGGTTGCCGCAAGTGACATACGCTATGCCGCGCGCAAAGATCTGGCGGCGCCTGCGCTGGAAGAGCTGGTGACGCTTGATGATACTTCTTTCCGAGCGAAGTTCTCTGGCTCACCCATCAAACGGATTGGGCGCGACCGGTTTGTGCGCAACGTGCTTTACGCCATTGGAAACTCGGGGCACCCGAATTTGAGGGCTGCGGCCCAGAGTTTGACAGATGACCCGGATGAAACCGTAGCCGACGCAGCGCGCTGGGCGGTGGAACAACTTTTATAATTGCCGCAAACAGGCTGGACGTGTCGGCCCCAATCGCTACACCAATCTGCAGCGAACAGTAAGGAGAACCCGATGGCGCTGGCTTTGGGGGTGGATACGGGTGGAACCTATACCGATGCGGTACTGGTCCGGGATGAAAAAGAGGTGATAGCCTCAGCCAAGTCCTTGACCACACGCGCGGATCTGGCAATTGGTGTAGGCAAGGCGATTTCTGCCGTTCTGGAGCAGGCAAAAGTTGCGCCGGATCAGATTTCAATGGCCTCTTTGTCCACGACATTGGCGACCAATGCCTTGGTCGAAGGGCAGGGCGGGCGCGTTGCGTTGATCTATATCGGATTCAAAGACAGCGACCTTGAAAAGCACGGTTTGAAGGACGCGTTAAAAGGGGACCCGGCCCTGGTTATGTCTGGTGGGCATTCCCATTCAGGCAGCGAAGCTGCGCCATTGGATATTGCAGCGCTGGAGCAATTTTTAGGCTCTCATAAGGGCATTTCAGGCTTTGCCATAGCCGCTCAGTTTGCCACACGAAATCCCGCGCATGAACTGGAAGCCGCACGGATCGTTTTGGAAAGAACCGGGGCTCCGGTCACATGTTCGCATCACTTGTCGGCAAAGCTGAACGGGCCGAAACGCGCCGTGACGGCCGTGTTGAATGCACGGCTGATCGGGATGATCGACCGTTTGATCGGGCGGGCGCAGGACCGGCTGCGCGAGTTGGGGATAATGGCCCCGATGATGGTCGTGCGCGGTGATGGGGCGTTGATGAGTGCTGAACAGGCGCGTGAACGCCCCATTGAAACGATCCTGAGCGGACCTGCCGCGTCAATTGTAGGCGCGCGCTGGTTGACCGGCGCAGAGAATGCGTTGGTGTCGGATATTGGCGGTACGACAACTGACGTGGCGTTGATCCGTGACGGCAAGCCCGCGATCGACTCGGCCGGGGCACAAGTAGGCGGGTTCCGCACAATGGTCGAGGCCGTTGCGATGCGCACCCATGGCCTTGGAGGTGATAGTCAGGTGCATGTCGTGACCGAGGGATTGCAGGGCGGTGTGTTTCTGGGGCCGCGCCGCGTTCTTCCGGTATCCTTGATCGCTTCGGAAGCGCCCGAGATCGTTCATGCCATTCTGGACGAGCAATTGCGGGCCACGACGGTGGGTGAGCACGATACGCGCTTTGCCCGTCGCGTGCCGGGAATACATGACGACGGTATAGATGTACGCGAAGAAGCCCTGCTAGAGCGGTTGGGAGATCAGGTTCTGCCGATTGGTTCTTTGCTTCGGTCCCGAATGGAAAGCGGCGCATTGACCCGGTTGGTGGATCGCGGGATCGTTCAGATCTCGGGCGTGACACCGTCGGATGCCAGCCATGTACTGGGGCGGGTGGATGCCTGGGATGCGGATGCCGCCCGTAAGGCTCTTGAACTGGTCGCGCGCAAACGGGTCGGGTCCGGGGATATGTTGGCAAACTCCCCTGAAGCGCTGGCGCAGATGATCGTGGACCAGTTGACAAAACAGACCAGTTTGACCTTGTTAGAGGCTGCTTTTGATGAGGAACCGGACAGTTTCGGGCTGCCGTCACAGGAGCTGGCGCGGCATATCCTGACACAGCGCGGATTGGCGCAGCATCGCGGTTTGTTGTCGCTGACTGCAGCCTTGAACGTTGATGTTGTGGGGCTTGGGGCGTCAGCCGTCAGCTATTACCCGGCGGTCGGTGAACGGCTTCACTGCCGAATGATCCTGCCAGAACATGCGGGTGTAGCCAATGCGATTGGCGCCGTCGTGGGGCAGGTGACCTTACGGCGATCGGGCACGGTGACAAGTCCTGCCGAAGGGCGGTATCGTGTACATCTCGAGGGCGGGCCCAAGGATTTTTCCGCATCAGAAGATGCGCTGGCTTTGCTGGAAAATGTTCTGAGGTCGGAAGCTGAAGGCGCGGTGCGCGAAGCTGGTGCAGAAGATATCCGCGTGATCGTGGATCGCGACATCAAAACAGCGCGGGTCGAAGCCAATGATGTGTTTGTCGAGGCAATGATCACGGTCGAGGCTAGCGGGCGACCGCGGGTTGCGGCGGGCTAGCCCCTCTGACTTGTTCAGAGGGGCCGGGCAGGTGGTGCATTATTCTGCGGCGCTGGCGCGTTTGGGAAGAACCCAGTCCTGGCGTGGGAAGTGGCAGGTATATCCGTTCGGGATGCGCTCAAGATAATCCTGGTGCTCGGGTTCGGCCTCCCAGAAATCGCCGACGGGTTCGACTTCGGTTACGACTTTTCCCGGCCACAAGCCGCTGGCATTCACGTCTGCGATAGTATCCAGGGCGGTTGCTCTTTGGGCTTCGTCGACGTGGTAAATCGCTGAACGATAGCTCATTCCTCGGTCGTTGCCCTGCCGATTGACAGTGGTCGGGTCGTGAATCTGGAAGAAAAATTCCAGCAGGTCGCGGTAACTGATCAGCGATGGGTCAAACCAGATTTCGATCCCTTCGGCGTGGGTGCCGTGGTTGCGATAGGTGGCGTTGGGCACATCGCCTCCGGTGTAGCCCACCCGGGTCCGCAAGACGCCTAGCCGCCTGCGGATCAGGTCCTGCATACCCCAAAAACAGCCTCCGGCCAGTACAGCACGTTGTTCAGTCATTGGATTTCCTCCACGTGGATCAGGAATTCGGCGTAACCTTCAGCCTCCATCTCATCCCGATGGATGAACCTGAGCGAGGCCGAGTTAATGCAATACCGCAGGCCGCCATGTTCTCGTGGGCCGTCGGGGAAGACATGCCCCAGATGGCTGTCGCCGTGTTTCGATCGAACCTCGGTCCGGATCATACCATGTGTCGTGTCGCGAAACTCTTCCACATGCTCATGGATGATCGGCTTGGTAAAGCTGGGCCAGCCACATCCGGATTCGTATTTGTGGGTCGAAGCAAACAGCGGTTCGCCTGACACGATGTCCACGTAGATACCCGGTTCCTTGTTCTCCAAATACTTGCCTGTCCCCGGTCGTTCGGTGCCGTTGCGTTGGGTGACGTGAAATTCTTCGGGCGAAAGTGCCGCAATAACCGTGGGGTCTTTGGTGTAACGTGTCATGGATCCTCCGGCTGATTTGACGGTTGTGCCATTATCTGGGGGCTGCCGACTAGAAAGCAAAGCGATATTTCAAACAGCTCTCACAGACGTGCGGTCGGTCTGACGCAAACAGATAGGCCCTTGTGTTAGGCCGAAGTCGTTTTGCCGGCAGGTTGGCGTGACAGTTGAACAGCAAGAATACCCAGTGTCGTGACTGTAACGCCAATTGCATCCATCGCGCCCAGTTTCTCGCCCAGCAATATGGCCGCTATCGTGACACCGAATACCGGGTTCAAAAAGTGGAACGTGGCTGCGCGGATCGCGCCGATGCGATCCAGAAGAAGGAACCAGATCAGCGTGGCCAGCAGCCCAGGAAACAGGGTTGTGTAGGTGAACGCCAATGCCAGTGGCAGCGTCGGGTGGATGTAAATGGTCTCAAAGATCGGCGCGGCCACGAACAACGTCGCTGAGCCTACAAGCATCTGCAGACCCACGACCATCATGAAGTTACCGCCCGAAGTCGCGCCGCGAACCGCGAGGGTGGCAAAGGTCAGCGCCAAAGCTCCGATGCCGCATAGTGCGACGCCGAACATGTCGACACCAGCACTGATCCGGCTGCTCATGATCAGGGCGACGCCGGTGAATCCAGCAAACAACCCCAAAACTCCGAGAGGGCGCAGTTTCTCGCCAAAAATAAGCCACCCTGCCAGCGCCACCAGCAAGGGCATTGTGGACGCGATAATCGCCGCAACCGAAGCCTCGACCGTTTGCATCGCGTAAAAATTCAGACCCAAATACAGGGCATTTTGGCAGATACCGAAAAGAATTGTCGCCCGCCACTGGTTCCGGGTTAGGTGCCAGCTTTGCCCCATCGCCCGGGCAATCAGAACCCCCAAAACCCCTGAGATCAAAAACCGCAGGGCTAGCGAAAACAAAGGAGAGGCGTCTGCCACGATGATCCGCGCCGAGGTAAAGGCAGACGACCAGATCAGGGCAAATGTCAGCCCCATGGCTATGGCGCGCAGATCCATGGAGACCCCCTGTCACTTTGCGCGGACTGTCCCCGATTTTGTGATGGGTCGCAAGCGCTGCGCGTTAAAAAAGACACATCCGTGATGCAACGAAAGTCACGAGGATGTTTTTATTGATTGACTGAACAATTAAAGTTATCGGCTCCGGGATCTGACATATCAAGGGAGGGTTGTCGGTGCTTCTGGAGTACATTCTATCTTTTGGCGTCCTGCTGGCATTGGGCTTGGTCGCGTTCTTCGTCGTGAAATGGTGGAACCTGCGCTGCGTTGGCGTGACACCTGTTCACCTTTTCACATTCATCGCGATCCTGTTTACGTCCGGTCTGGATGTTGGCCTGATCATGTTCCCGCTGACAGAATTTGGTGGCTATGCCGAAGATCCGGCCTATGCCTTTGCCAATCCACTGGCGATCGAGTTCGGTTTCTGGGGATTTCTGATCTGGGCGTTTTACTTCCTGACAGCCTTCTATTTCTGCGTGATCGAACCCCGCGTGAACTTCTTTGAGATTCCGCTGGTCAAGCTGATCAACAACGTCGTCATCATCGGCACCTGCGCCTTTACCGCCAGCCTGTTCCTGATCTACCTGCCTGGCTACCTGCCAGAGGTCGGAGATGGCGAATCTGTCGTTACCACCTTCTACGTCATCGTGTTTGTCGTTATTCTGGCGGCGGCCTATTCCTCGACCGATCTGAAATACGTTCGCATCCTGTCCGTCGGTTCGACTTTTTTGTTCCTTGCCCTGATTCTGGGCATGTGGGCAGCCGCAGGTATGGGCGTGACCGGGTTCGTGGAAACCGGCAGCAATATCGGCGCCTATTTCGCCAACCTGCACAAGTTCGTCCTGCCATTGACCGACTATCACGCGTTCTACCTGTTCTGGTGGTTCGCATGGTCGATCATGATCGGACAGTTTACGTCGCGCTTTGTGGGTGGTCTGACCACGTGGCAGTTGCTGGCGGCGCTGTTGATCTTCCCGTCGATCCCACTGGGGATCTGGTTCATAGTTCTTTACTATTACCACCTGAACGGTATCAGCACCGCAGGCATCACCAATATCGCGATGGTAATCGTGGGTGTGACCTTTGTGGTCAATTCGCTGGACTCGCTGATTAGGCTCTATACGGACAACCTGAACATGACCGCCGAACGGTTTGGCAAGGCGACCTATGTCGCTGGCAACGTCGCGCTGCTGTTTGTCCTGACCCTGCTATTCCAGAGTCAGTGGTTGCAAATCCAGTGGATCGGAGCCGTCGTAGTCGGTCTCTACCTGGCTTGCGTGGTTTATATCCTTGTCACCAAACGCAAAGAGGTGATGAGTATCGACGCTATGCCGGAAGACCGTGATCTGGACTTCCACAAGGTTGAGACAATTCACTGATTGCTTGAATCTAGTGTACCAAAAGCGGGTCTCGGCATCGGGGCCCGCAACTCTTTTTAGGGGCTGCCCGATCCGGCCCTCATTCCTTGTCGTTCACTTCAGTTCGTGTCGAGACGATATTTGAGGAAGCTGTGGCCAGCGTAGTCTACTTGCCCAACAAAATACGCGCCGAGTTTGGTCATTGCGTGCAGTTTCGTGCGCGAAGGTGGCAGCAAGAATGTCACGAACGGAATACGATTGTCCTGCTTTGCGAACGCGATAGCCTGACGTGCAATTTTGGCACCCAGTCCAAATGCACTGGGTTTCAAGACCAGTCCGAAATCCCACTCTTCACCTTCTTTTTGAAAACCACCCCATCCCACATATTGACCGCGGTGCAATATTGCCCAATGACCAAGGCCGTCCAGCACCCAACACGACTCTTTCGCGCGAATGAAACTGGCGACTGTTTCCTCATCCCAGTCCTGCGTCAGGAGAGGCATGTGTTCGGCAAGAATTGGATTCCTCATATGCGCCAGTATCTCAGGCGCTGAGACGAGGGGCAGTCGCGTGAAGGTAATATCCTGTTCCATAGAACTGGGATTTAGCGGGCCAAGCAGGAAATCAAAGGGTTGTCCTTTAAATTCGTGCCCGGGACATCCAGTGTTGGATAGTAGCCCATAGTTACAGACTAATGCCTCATAATATAGTTGCGCAGGCCGTAGGACGTAAAATTTAGGCACAAAAAAAGGGGCCGCGTAACCGCCACCCCTTTACATGGTTCCAAGCGCTTTGGATCAGCCGTTCACGCTGTCTTTCAGTGCTTTCGCGATGGTCATTTTAACAACCTTGTCGGCTTCTTTGGTAAAGGTTTCACCGGTTGCCGGGTTGCGGACCTGACGCTCGGGGCGTTCGCGGCAGTAGATTTTGCCGACGCCAGGCAGGGTTACTGCACCACCTGCGGAAACTTCGCGCGTGATCAGGCCGGTGATGGCCTCCAGCGCAGAGTTCGCGGATTTCTTATCGGTTCCCATTTCCTCAGCGAGAGCAGCAACCAGCTGAGTCTTTGTCATAGGTTTTGCCATTTCTTGGTCTCCTTAACGTGCCCGATCTATAGGGCCTCACCGCGTAACTGTAACGGGATATTGTGATCAAACACAACGAGTAGTAGCGTAAAAACCCCTAAAAATATGGGGAAAACGTTGCTTTTTTGCGTCAGAGGAAGGCAGTTTCGTCGAAGGAACGCAATTTCCGGCTGTGCAGACGCTCCAACGGCATGCCGCGCAGGTGTTCCATGGCGCGTATCCCGATCATCAAATGACGGCTGACCTGGGTGGTATAAAAGGACGACGCCATGCCCGGCAGCTTCAGTTCACCGTGCAGGGGTTTGTCCGACACGCACAGCAAAGTGCCGTAAGGAACGCGGAAGCGATAGCCGTTCGCGGCGATAGTGGCGCTTTCCATATCCAGCGCGATCGCCCGCGACTGGCTGAGGCGCTGAACCGGCCCGGTTTGATCGCGCAGTTCCCAGTTGCGATTGTCAACCGATGCAACTGTTCCTGTCCGCATGATCCGCTTCAGTTCATACCCTTCCAACTCGGTCACCTCGGCCACGGCGCGTTCCAGCGCGACCTGAACCTCGGCCAGGGGCGGGATGGGCACCCAGACCGGCAGGTCATCATCCAGAACCTTGTCATCCCGTAGATATGCATGGGCCAGAACGAAATCGCCCAATGCCTGTGTGTTGCGCAGCCCGGCGCAATGGCCAACCATCAGCCACGCGTGCGGGCGCAGAACCGCGATATGGTCGGTCGCTGTTTTGGCATTCGACGGGCCGACACCGATGTTCACCAAAGTAAGACCCGAACCATCTTCACGCTTCAGGTGATAGGTTGGCATCTGGGGCAGTTTCAACGGCTGCTCGATTTCTGCGTCCGGCTGCGTGATCTCGACATTCCCGGTCGAGACAAAACTGGTGTACCCGCTACTGGGATCAGCCAACTGCTCGCGGGCGTAGTTTTCGAATTCCGAAACATAGAACTGATAGTTCGTGAACAGAACGTGGTTCTGAAAATGCCGGGCATCTGTCGCTGTGTAATGTGCCAGTCGCGCAAGTGAATAATCGACGCGCTGGGCAGTAAACAATGACAAGGGGCCGACGGCGTCTTCATTTTCATGCACACCGTTAACGATGTCATCATTCGTGGTCGTCAGATCCGGCACGTCAAACACGTCACGCAGGGTGAAAGCAGCCGCACCCTGATGCGGCACAACCAAATCTGATGTATGCGCCACGGCAAAATGCACCGGAATCGGTGTGTCCGATGCTGCAATCGTCACCGGTTGGTCGTGATTCTTGATCAACAGGGCAATCTGCTGGGTCAGGTAGGACCGGAATAAATCCGGGCGCGTTACGGTTGTAGCGTGAACACCGGGCTCCGCCACATGCCCAAAACTCAGGCGGCTGTCGACTTGAGCATAAGTCGACGTCTTTATGCGAATCTCGGGGTAATAGGCCCGATATCTGGCGGTTGGTGCTCCATTTTGCAGCACCTTCGAGAAGCTGTCGCACAGAAATTCCGTTGCTTGAGTGTAAAGCTCCTCCAGTCGCGCAACTGCGGCTGCGGGATCGGTGAACTGTTCTGGCGAAAGGGCTTCAGGTGTCAGGAGTGTCGTCATGCCAAGGGTTCCAGAAGATCAATTTTTTCGAATGTGCGCACGTCAACCAGCCCGAGATCAGAGATCCTGAGTTCCGGTATGACGACCAACGCCAGTAGCGAATGTTGCATATACGCGTTGTTCAGATTGCAGCCACATTCCCGCATAGCCTGAACCATCCTGTCCGCCTTGGCCGCAACTTCAGCGGCCGGGCTGTCGGACATCAGACCGGCAATGGGAAGTTCGACCATCGCCAGTTCCTGGCCGTCCCTAAAGATCGTGATGCCGCCACCCACTTCGGCCAGTCGATTCGCGGCCAGCGCCATCTGTTCACGGTCGGTGCCGACGACGATCATGTGGTGACTGTCATGCGCCACGGTCGAGGCCATGGCCATTTTCCCCTGATACCCAAACCCCGAGACAAAGGCGTTGGTGACGCCCCCTGTCGCCCGGTGTCGTTCGACCAGTGATATCTGGCATACGTCACCCTCACCTTCAACAAGCCCGCCGATTATCGGCAATTCGGCTTTCAGGGCTTTAGTGGGGGCCTGGTTTTCTACCACGCCAATGACGTTGGCCCTTACCTTGTTTGCACCCTTCGGCGCCGCGATCTCAAAATCGGACGCGGCCAGTTCCTGTTTCAGATGAACGGTGCGACGTGCCTTGTCGGGCCAGTTCAGGTGGGGGCAATCAACCTTGATCACCCCGTTTTCCGCAACAACCTTCCCGCGCGCTATGACCAGTTCGACCGGCAATTCGGTCAGGTCAGAGCTGAGGATGATGTCTGCCCGTCGTCCCGGCGTGACCGATCCGATCTCGCGTTCCAGACCGAAATGCGTGGCGGTGTTGATCGTCGCCATCTGCACGGCCACAAGCGGGTCACAGCCGCAGGCAATCGCGTGGCGCACGACGCGGTTCATATGCCCATCATTGACCAGCGTGGCAGAGTGGCAGTCATCCGTGCACAGGATGAAATTGCGCGCATCCAGACCTTTTTCGGTGACCGCGGTAATCTGGCTTTCAATGTCATACCAGGCCGAACCCAACCGCATCATCGACCGCATTCCCTGACGGACCCGTGCGATGGCATCCGCTTCGCAGGTGCCTTCGTGGTCATCGGCAGGTCCACCAGCCACATAAGCCGCGAAATCAGGCCCTAAATCAGGGGATGCGTAATGTCCGCCGACGACCTTGCCTGCCCGCTGCGTGGCCGCAATCTCGGCCAGCATTTTGGGATCTCCGTGAATCACGCCGGGGAAGTTCATCATTTCCCCCAAGCCGATGATCCCGGGCCAATTCATCGCCTCGGCCACGTCTTCGGGGGTGATTTCATAGCCTGTCGTCTCTAACCCCGGTGCAGAGGGCGCGCAGGACGGCATCTGAGTGAAGATGTTGACCGGCTGCATCATTGCTTCGTCATGCATCATGCGCACACCGTCCAGCCCCAACACATTGGCGATCTCGTGCGGGTCGGTGAACATACTGGTTGTGCCATGGGGGATAACTGCGCGGGCAAACTCGGCAGGGGTCAGCATCCCCGATTCGATGTGCATATGCGCGTCGCATAAGCCGGGCAGGATAAAGCGGCCTTGCGCGTCGATAACCTGTGTCTCTGGTCCGGTACAATGCGAGGCGTCGGGACCGACAAATGCAATACGGCCTGCAGCGATTGCAACTGAATGGTTCGGCAGCAGTTCGCGGCTGTGCACATTTACCCAAGTCCCACCCTTTATTACCATATCTGCTGCCTCACGTCCGGCAGCAACTGCGATCAATCGGGGGGCGACATCGGGCCAAGTTGGGAAGGGTGTGTTTTCCATGGCTCAACTTTCACGAATGCGCGCGTGGGCGCAACCCCGGTTCTTTACTACTGCCGACGGATCACAATTCTGCAAATCTGCCCGACTCAGTCATCGAAAGCTGACATAGGTGCCGACAGCGCGCAGGAACCCGTCCGGGTTTACGTTTCGGACCCGAATTCTCGTCGTATCCAGTTCGCAAAGGTAACCGCTCCGGGCGTATCCTCAGCCTGCGGGGAGAGCAGCAGATAATACGCCTCGGGCATCGGGGCGCGATGCTCAAATGGTGCGACTAGTCGTCCCTGATCGATCAAATGACCTGCGATGGTGTCATGGGCCAGGCACAGGCCACCTCCGGCCATCGCAGCTGACAAACAAACCAGATAGGTTGTCGCGTAGGTAATAGGCGGAATCTGCCAATTCAGAGCCTGATCTTCAGCCCACGTCGCCCAGTTGGTCAACAGGTTGGAACAGTCGAACAGAGGTTTTTCCTGAAGGTCTTGCAGGCACACCTGATATCCCGGCGCGCAGACGGGATAGTAATATTCAGAGCGCAGCACCTCTGTCCGGGTTGTATCTGAGGGTCGAAGGGAAAACCGGATCTCGACTGCTGCGCCTTCAGCCATCTCGCGCGGTTCCCACAACTCGGTGAAGATGTTCAGCTGAACATCCGGGTGTTCAGCCTGAAATAATGGCAGACGCGGGGCCAGCCAGTTCACGGCGAAACTGATGTTGCACTGCACCTGGACCGCATTCTGTTGCGCGCCAGTTACCGCCTGAGTGCCCCGTATCAGTGTCCGAAACGCCTCGCGCACCACCGGCAAATAGGTGATTCCGGCCTCTGTCAGCTCAAGCGCCTTCGGGCGTCGCAGGAACAGTGGCTGACCCAGATGGCCTTCCAGCGATTTGATCTGCTGACTGACCGCACTTTGCGTCATGTTCAGATCCCGCGCCGCACCGGTGAATGACAGATGGCGGGCTGCGGCTTCGAATGTGCGCAGCCAGCCAAGCGGGGGAAGCCTGTTTTGCATCGACATAACTCCGGCATAAGTTTAGCTAATGGAATAGTTGCGTTTTTTTCGTTGGTCAAATTGCCGGACCAAATGCAGGCTTTGGTCATTCGCAGATACCAAAGGACGCGTCACATGAGTCTCACCAACCTTCGTCCCAACATCGATCATTGGTCAGAACGTGTGGACATGGCCGCAACCTTTCGCTGGACGGCCCGGCTGAACATGCACGAAGCCGTTGCCAACCACTTCAGTCTTGCTGTGAACGCAGACGGGACGCAGTTCCTGATGAACCCCAATCAGGCGCATTTCTCGCGTATTCGCGCGTCTGATCTGTTGCTGTTGAACGCCAACGATCCGGATGTGATGTCCCAGCCCGGCGCACCTGATCCCACGGCCTGGGGCCTGCACGGCTCGATCCATCGCCACTGCCCGCACGCGCGTTGCGTCATGCATGTGCATTCGATTTTCGCAACTGTTCTGGCGTCACTGGCCGACAGTACACTTCCGCCAATCGACCAGAACACCGCGACCTTCTACAACCGCTACGTTGTTGACGAAGAATTTGGCGGATTGGCTTTTGAAAGCGAAGGCGAGCGGTGCGCCGGGATGTTGGCTGATCCGAAGAAGAAAGTCATGATCATGGGCAACCACGGGGTTCTGATCACTGGCAGCGACCCTGCAGATACCTTTAACAGGCTCTATTATTTCGAGCGCGCTGCCGAAACTTACATCCGGGCGCTGCAAACAGGCCTGCCCCTGCGGGTGCTGTCGGATGAAATTGCCGAGAAAACAGCACAGGAACTGGACGACTACCCCGGTCAAGCCGAAGCGCATCTGCGAGAGATCAAAGCAATACTCGATGCAGAAGGCTCGGATTACGCAACCTGAATGCAAGACAGAGTGACCGACATGCGAGATTCCACGCAGGACCCCGAAGCTGCCCGCTGGCATTACCACCCCGACGGGCCAGTGGGTCTCAACCCGCTGTTCAGTTGGCCACCACGTCCGGCGGCCGTGCTGAAATGGTACAGCGGAGCGTGGTTGCAAATCACCGCCCTGACACTGTGCATGACCTTGGCCGTCATCGCCTATGCGTTCTTTTTCCCTGCGTTAGAGACGATGAAAAGCTTTGCGCCCGGATGGATGTTTCGGATCTGGTTGCTGAATATGGTGCCGCAAACTCTGGTAGCAGGAAGCCTGCACTGGTGGCTGTACATGCGCAAAGGGCAGGGGATGTACAAAAAGTTTGATCGCAGGGACCTGACACGGGACAACGGAACATTCACATTCCGCAATCAGGTCTGGGATAATATCTGGTGGACGCTGGGCAGCGCCATGACGGTGGCGACCATTTACCAGTGGGTCATCTTTTGGGCGATGGCAAATGGCTGGGTTCCGACGATTACCTGGGCCAGCGCACCGGTGTGGTTTGTGGTTTGGACGCTGTTCATTCCCATGTGGTCCGGCCTGCATTTTTACTGGGTGCACCGGCTGGAACATCATCCCAGGCTTTATAAACACGTGCACGCGGTCCATCACCGCAATGTCAATACCGGGCCATGGTCAGGGATTTCGAATCACTGGTTTGAAAACATGCTGTATTTCACAACGTATTTCATACACCTGATCGTGCCATCCCATCCACTGCATGTGTTGTTTCATAGCTCGTTCCAGCAGGTCAGCCCGATACTGTCCCATTCTGGGTTCGAAAAGATAAAGGCCGGTGAGACCGAAGCCGCGCGGGCGGGCGACTTTTTTCACCAGCTCCACCACCGGTATTTCGAGTGCAACTACGGCACATCCGAAATTCCGTTCGACAAGTGGTTTGGCACCTATCACGATGGCTCAGCCGAGGCGACGACACGCACGCGGGCCTACAAAAAGCAGATGTATACCTGACGCGGCTGGTTCTGTCCGGGGACTAAACCCGTTCGAACAATGCAATGAAGGCCGTGTCATCCTTATTGGTTCCTGCAGCAAGATCGCCATAGATGCGAACCTCGGGCAGGGTCAGGTTGTGGATCTGGTCCTGTTCCAGTTCGTGCAGCTTGCCCTTGAAGCCCATCTTTTCGAAATGGCGGGCGTTTATTGACAGGGCGAACGTAGCGCCTGATCGTGCGACGCGAAGCAGCGCAGGCAACACTTCGGGACCCAGATGGCCATGCGTGAACGTGCCAGATGACACGATGCCGGAATAGCTGTCTGGCGGAACCGGGATGCCATGGGTCAGGTCAGCCTCGATCGCGTCCCGGTAGATATCCTTGCGCATAGCCTGTTCCAGCATCTCTGAACTGATATCCGTGGCATCAATCGGGCCAACACCAAGCCCAGACAACACCGCGCCGCACAGGCCCGTTCCCGCTCCGACATCCAGAACCGGCCCCTGACCGCCCGCGCCCACAAACGCCCGCGCGGTATGGGTATGAAGCTGATAATCCTCACGCGCGGCAAAGCTGTCGTCATAGTCCCCGGCCCATTCCGCATAAAGGCGTTTGTTATCGTCCGGAGAGCTCAGCGCGTAGGCAGAATGCAGGTCTGGTTTCTTTTTGCTCATATCCACAGAAAGGCGCATCAGAAGATTCGATTCAAGTGCGTCCATGCGGCGCTTGCATCCCGATGCGCTGAAGCCCATCAACGGTGCATGACCAAGACACTCTTCTCATTTGGCCACGGCTATTCTGCGCAGGCCCTTTCCCGAATTCTTGCCCCGAAAGGCTGGCAGATTTTTGGCACCACACGAGATGGCGAAGGCACAGATGCGATACGTGCCTCTGGCGCGGACCCGCTGATCTGGCCCGGTGAGGTTCCAAATCTGGATCGGGTGACGCATTTGCTGATCTCAACGGCACCGGGCGAGGCGGGCGATCCGGTACTGGCGGCGCTGGGCGACGAGATCCGAAAACGAGCAAGTCAGTTCACTTGGGTGGGTTATTTATCGACAACGGCTGTTTATGGCGATCACCAGGGCGCCTGGGTTGACGAAGACACCCCGCCAACACCGACCGCCAAGCGTGGAAAGTGGCGCATGCTGGCTGAAGAGCAATGGGCGGCTGTGCCGGGCCTGCCTGTTCACATCTTCCGTCTGGCAGGGATTTACGGCCCGGGCCGTGGGCCGTTCTCTAAGCTCACACGCGGTGGGCTGCGGCGTATCATCAAGCCGGGGCAAGTGTTTTCGCGTATCCACGTGGATGACATTGCGCAGGTTCTGCAAGCCTCGATGACAAGGCCGAATCCGGGCAGTGTTTACAATGTCTGCGACGATGAGCCTGTCCCGCCACAGGATGTCATCGGGTATGCCGCCGAGTTGCAGGGGCTTCCTCTGCCCCCGGCGGTTTCATTTGACGAGGCCGATCTGACACCGATGGCGCGCAGTTTTTATAACGAGAACAAACGCGTCCGAAACGACCGGATCAAGGATGAGTTGGGTGTCGAATTGATCTACCCGAACTACCGGGTGGGGTTGGAGGCGCTGATGAAGGACCGGTAGGTTCTTTACTGCGCGGCTGCCTTAATCATGTCCGAGGCTTTTTCCGCGATCATTATTGTTGGCGCGTTTGTGTTTCCCGACACCAGCGTTGGCATCACCGACGCATCAACTACACGCAGCCCCTCAATCCCCCGCACCCGAAGTTCGGGATCCACAACCGCCAGATCGTCGGTACCCATCTTGCAGGTGCCGACCGGGTGATAGATCGTATCGGCGCGGGCGCGGATATGCCCCTCCCAATCGGCGTCAGATTTGGCCGTATCGGTTCCGAACATCTCTTTATGCCGATATTTGGCCAAAGCTGGCGCTTGCAGGATGTCTCGCGTCATTCGCGCGCCTTTGATCATGGTGTCCAGATCGCGTGCATCTGCAAGAAATCCCGGGTCGATGACAGGCATTGCCATTGGGTCGGCGCTGCTCAGGCCAACGGTTCCCCGGCTTTCCGGGCGAAGCTTGCAGATATGACAGCTGTACCCGTAACCGTAATGCAGTTTGCGGGCGTGATCATCGACCATTGCGATGGTGAAATGCAGCTGGATATCCGGGCGCTCCAGCTCGGGTGAGGTTTTCAGAAACGCCGCGCCTTCGGCAAACGGAGTGGCCGCCATTGACACACCGGTCTTGCGCCACTGATGGATGTGCTTCAGCAGTCGCACTGCCGCTGTTGCGCCGATCCCAAAGTTGTTCGTGTCTTTGGTCCGGTAGGTCAGAGTAAAGTCGAGGTGGTCCTGCAGGTTCCGCCCTACACCCGGTAGTTCGTTGAGAACAGCGATCCCGTGCGGTTCTAGATCAGCGCTTGCTCCAATCCCAGAGATTTGCAGCAGCTGCGGTGTTTTTAATGCTCCCGCGCACAGCAGAACTTCGCGAGTGGCGGTAACGGTGGTGTCTGCCTCTTTGCCTTTGACCCTGAAAACAACGCCAGTTGCGCGCTTACCCTGAAATACCAGCCCTTTCGCATGGGCATGTGTAATGATCGTCAGGTTCGGACGGTTGGCAATCGGGAACAGGTAACCCGCAGCCGCCGAGCACCGCTCTCCATTCTTTGTCGGGTCATGAAACTGCGTTACCTGATACAGCCCGACACCTTCGTTATCGCCTCGGTTGAAATCATCAGTATGACGGTGTTGGAGTTGCCGCGCGGCTTCAATGAACGCGCGGGTGATCGGGCGAGGTTCCTTTTGCTGTGACACCTGTAACGGGCCCTTGTCACCATGCCAGCTGTCTGCGCCAAGCTCATTGTTCTCGGACCGTTTGAAATACGGCAATACGCTGTCCCAATCCCAACCGTCGCAGCCCTGATCGGCCCACCCATCGTAATCCTGCCGCTGACCCCGGACATAAAGCATCGCGTTGATCGCGCTCGAACCACCCAGTGCTTTGCCGCGGGGTTGATACCCCCGGCGTCCGTTCAACCCGCGTTGCGGTATGGTTTCAAAAGCCCAGTTGTTTATTTTGGGTCGTCCCGGAAGGGCTGCCACGACAGCTGCCGGCACCCTGACAGTCAGGCCGTTTCCGTTCCCACCTGCTTCGAGCAGGCAAACGCGTGAAGCCGGGTTCTCGGTGAGGCGGTTTGCAAGAACGGATCCTGCCGAACCGCCGCCCACGATGATATAGTCGAACTCCATGCTGGCTTCCCTACTATCAGAACCATTATTGTGCCGGTCCGCTGTTCGCCATCCGAGCCAGGCTCACCTGAGACTGCGTCAATTGAGTAAAAAAACAATTGTGACCTGAAGTCAGTTTCCAAGTGTTCTTCGACATTCAGCGAAACGGTACGCCCGCGTCGATCGAGTGACTCAAGACGGATATCGATGTCGTCGTTTGCTGACGGGGTCGACGATTCCAGCCAAAGTGCAGATTTCACCCTCTTCTTCTGATGAGCCTGCACCTGAAATGGCCGATGGGAATCGCGAAACATCTGTTTAAACTATTGATTTACAACATTTAAATAAGAGAATAGTGAGAAATGTGAAGTTTTTTCAAAATGGGGGTTGCAGGTCGGAAGCCTAATCCGTAAATACCCCTTCACCGGCGCAACTGAGGTTGGCCTGACGGACTGGAAAGACGGTTGAGACGCGCCGGAGAGACGGTGGGCATCTGAGGTTGAGGTTTAGGCGGTTTCGCTAAGGGA